>JBDTVS010000217.1:0-11000 GCA_040007095.1 Acidobacteriota bacterium | reverse complement strand
GAAGTCCCGAACCGCCGCTGAGACCCGCCCGGTATCGATCACCACATACCCCAGGTGCGTACGTTCGACAAAGCCGGGCGCACGTCTCTTCATCTCTTCGAGTTTCTCGCGTGGAACGTGTTCGCCTTCGCTCAGGCGAATCAACCGGCGCACCGTGATCGACTGCCGTTGACGCTCGAGTTCCTGGCGCGAGATCCTCGACAAATATCCACCGATGAGTTGCTTCTGGTGCACCGTTTGGTAGAACTGTGAAGCCGCACTGAAATCGCCTTGCGACCACTCTCCGGATCGAAACCCAAAGGGTAGCTCTAACACGCGCACGTCGCGGGGATCGCTGGCAATCGTCCGGTACACCTCTGGCACCGTTGCTGGGTGCAGCCGACGCGGAAACGGCATCAACTCGAACAGCAGCACGGCGCCGACCGCCACGAGGAGTGCGCGCCGCCCTCCAGGCCGGCGCTCCGCAATCGCACGGAGCGCGAGCCCGAACAGCAGCGAAAAGACCATGGTCAGCGGGATCGCGAAGCGGGTGGGCATGCGGGTACCGGTGATGATCGGGACGTATCGAAGCAACGCCCATGGACCGGGAATGAAGGTGTTCACACCGGCGACTTGGACGAACGGACCCAGAGCGAGTGCCCCGAAGAACACCGCCATCGCCACCCACCTGCCTGGCGGGCGAAACCGATATTTCCACATGGCCCAGGTCAGCACCGCCGTCCCGACGAGCGGCAGCGAGGCGACGTTTTCCACGAATCCATTCGGGAGCGCGGTGAGCCATGCGCGCCACGCGCTCCCGAATAGTGGGTGGTTCGGATTCGGCGCCAGCAGCGCGAGCAGATCGATACCGGGCGGACCGCTCCTCCAATAGGTGTGTCCATGCAGTTCGCTGCCGTCTCTGAGATGAAGGCCGAACGCGATGAGCACGGGTAGGAGCAGTACGCCGCATGCCGCTCCAGCGACGAGCACGATCGGAAACAGCGCTCGCATCCGAGGCAACTGCAGCATGCACGTCGGGCGACGCCACAGCCAGACTCGTGCCATGAAGAGCGTCGTCAGCAGGAGGACGGGCGTGAACAACGAACGGAGCCCGATCGTGTGACCCAGCCACAAGATGTCGCGGCCACCGGAGCCCAGGATGACGGCGACGACGACGACGTCCAGGAGTATGAGCGCGTCGACGGCTCTCGTCCAACCTGAGTACCGCGATTGGTCGTCAGCCGCCGGACCAAGACGGACATACCGGGTCGCGAAGTGGCAAAGCGCGATCAGGATGCAGAAGATGCCGTAGTACGGGTCGCACATGGCCGCCCACGCGGTCACCGCTCCGGCCGCCGCCGCAGACCGTGCGTCTCGATGCTGTTCGACGCGCCTCAGTGCGAGCAGAAAGAGGGGGAGTGGCGCAGCCTCCGCCAGGCTGAAATGCTCGGACCCGCGGGCGATCAGGATTGGCGAGAATCCGAAGAGCAGGCCCACCAGGCAAGCCTCGGCGCGTCCTCTCACGACCGTTCTGGCGAGCAGGAACGTCGACCACGCCGTAAACACCGAAAAGGCGAGATAGATGACGTTGAATGTCGCGGTGACGCCGAGCCACGGAATCATTGGAAACGCGAGGACGTCCGCGAACACCGTGTAGTTGTGCAGGCTCAAGTCCACCGGCGGCGACAACGACAGGACTTCGTTGGTGAGCAGCGGGAATCGTCCGTGTGCGATCACTTCGTGCCGGAACACCCACAGGTTCCAGACGTACGCCCCAGTGTCGCCCCCGATCTCACCTGTGAGTTGATCATTGAGATTGAGTACCAATGGCCAGGTGAAGAAAAGGGTCACCACCGTATAGAACAGCAGCACCAATCCATGCACCTGCCACGTCGACAATCGACGGTCTGTCATGACGCGGCCCTCTCGGTTTCGACGCACCTTACCCTGCGCGTGGAAAACTGGCAAGCTCATGGTGGCATCGTGTCATCTCGAAATGGGCGGCATCGCGGGACACGACCGCCGTTGGAGCGGGCGATCATCGGCGGCCTGATGATGTCCGTGGATGCGAGTTTTGCGAAGGTCACTCTGTCACAAGCGCAGCTGTTATGGGTCCAGGTGACCAACGATGTCCAAGCGGCACTCGCGGCGTTGACGGCGTGATGGGCGCGACTCAGCCGGCCGTGTACGAGCTTCAGGACGAGCCACTTCCGGCGCCGCCCGCCGCTGATGGCGGCCGCCTCGTGGCCCAAGCGCTCAGGATTGACGCGGATGTTGCCGCGAGACGAGCCTCCAGAGACGCCGCCTCACAGTTCGCCGCCGCGGACTGTCTGCGGCTTTTTCACCGAAGGAATACCGTCCCGCCCGGATACCCAGGGATCGGGCGTCCTGGTTAAGCTAGTGGACGCTGACGAGCCGATCGTGTGGACTTGTGAGGTCGAAACTGCACACGGCGAATCGAGGCCTTTATGCGCTTCCCGCTGCCGCGCGCCACGTCCACGGTCAGACACCGACTCGACGTATCAATGTACAAGCGAGTCGTGGGAACGTTCAATACCAGCCGGTGGGTGTCAGGATCGGCCGGATTGAATCCGGCGGCCCCTGGCGGTCTCGTCGTCATGGCCCTCGTGCCAGTCATGAAAGCGATCAGTGTGGGTTTCGCGCGATGGAGCTATCGATTACACTCGCCTTCTGCTTTTCGCGGGTGCGAAGTGCGGATGGTGGTCAAGTTGCTGCTCCTGGCGGCCGTTGCCAGCGGAGTGAGTGCCTGGATCGTGGGCGTGGCTGGGCTCCCGACGCACGAAATCGTCACCTTGCTTTTTGCGTGGATCGCCTTCGCATGCGCCGCATGCCTCCTCGATTAACCGGCTCGAGGGGGGGAGCGGTCGCTGCCAAGGCCGAGGACTCACGGCGCCACGACCAACGACACGAGCCTGCTGACTGGCGACGTCACGCACGCCGTCAATGGATTCGCCGTCCGGAGCATCGACGGTGCCCGCGTCTTCTTGAACCGCCTGAAAACAAGACCGTGATATCGTCCTTACAGATCGACCGAAACAGCCGTCTCATGTTCATGACCTGGCGGCGGTATTGAAGGCTGATCGCCCACGGCTGGCTGTCCGTTAGTAACACTGACATCGACTCTGTGAGTCCACGAAGTGCGTTGTCGAACCTGCGCTTCTTCCTGCCGCTCTCAAGACAGGTGTCGTTCCAACACGCCTTCTCTCGGCCACGTCTTGCTGGGGGACGCAAGCTCGACTGAACCTGTGACATCGGTGTCGTGTCCGATCACGGTGACTCCTCATAAGGCTTGCGTCGGGAACTGAAGGCCGGACTATCAGACCGCGCCGATGCCAGAGCGGATATTCTGCGATGCCAGCCACCTCCAGAACATCCGAATCGAAACCCGGACCCGTGAAGTCCGCGCAGGCCAGGGCTCCCGATATTGCCGCCGCGTCGGTGCCCGACGCGCTCAGGGCCTTGAACGTCAACCCCGACGCTGGACTCATGCGCGCAGAGGTGGACGTCCGCCGCAGGGCGCACGGCTACAACGAAGTCGCCGAGCAGAAAGAGCACCCGGTCCTCCAGTTCCTCCGGAAGTTCTGGGGCATCTCGGCCTGGATGCTCGAACTGATCATGTTGCTGTCAGCCGTACTCGGAAAATATTCGGATCTCGTCGTCGTGAGCGCGCTGCTGGTGATCAACGCCGCGTTGAGCTTCGCGCAGGAGCGGCGGGCCGCCGGCGTCGTGGCGGCTCTGCGGCAACGGTTGCAGGTCAATGCGCGCGTCCGGCGCGAGTCGAGCTGGGAGGTGATCCCCGCCAGGGAGTTGGTCCCAGGCGACATCGTGCGCGTGCGCGCCGGGGACATCGTGCCGGCGGACGTGAAACTTCTCAATGGTGCGTTGACCGTGGATCAGTCGGCACTCACCGGCGAATCCAGGGACGCGGACAAAGCCGCCGGCGACGTGGTGGCGTCGGGCTCGGTCGTCCGCCGGGGCGAGGGCAACGGAATCGTCATCCTCACCGGCGCGAAGACGTATTTCGGCCGCACCACGGAGCTTGTACAGCAAGCCCGACCGACGCTTCACATTGAAGCGCTGGTGACCAAGGTCGTCCGCTGGCTGTTCGTGATCGTCGGCGCGTTGCTGGGCGTGGTCGTCGTCCTGTCGCTGGTCCGCGGCGCGCCGCTCCTGGAGATGGTGCCTCTCCTCCTCGTGCTGCTGATGAGCGCCGTGCCGGTCGCCCTTCCCGTCATGTTTACCGTGAGCATGGCCTTTGGGTCGAAGGAGCTGGCCAAGCGCGGCGTGCTGGTCACGCGTTTGAGCGCCGCCGAGGACGCGGCGACGATGGACGTGCTCTGCGTGGATAAGACCGGCACGATTACGATGAACCAACTGGCCGTCACGGGCGTGACCCCGATCGAGCCCGCGACGGACGCCGACGCGTTGATGGCCGGCGCGCTCGCATCGCAGGAGGCCAACCAGGATCCGATTGACCTCGCGTTCCTGGCCGCCGCCAAGGAGCGGCATCTCGTCGAACAACTGGCCGCGGTCACGCGGGTGTCCTTTACGCCGTTCGATGCGAGCAACCGTCGGACTGAAGCGGTGGTCGTGGAAGACGGACAGCGGCTGCGCGTGATGAAAGGCGCCGTGCGCACCATCGCCGAAGCCTGTGGACAGCAGCCCGCGGTGATCGCAACATTGGAAGCGCGGGTCAGCGCGTCTGCCGCAAACGGCTATCGGACGCTGGCGGTGGCACGCGGTCCCGAAACGGGCCCGCCGGCATTGATCGGACTGGTGTCGTTGTACGACCCACCTCGGCCGGATGCCAAGCAACTGATCGCTACGCTCATGGAACTTGGCGTGGCCGTGAAGATGCTCACCGGCGACGCACTGGCGGTCGCGAGCGAAATCGCTCGCGGCATCGGGTTGCCCAACATCCGGCCCATGGCGGACCTGAAGGCCGCGAGCGGGCCGGACAGCAACAAGACGGTTGACCTCTTCGCGGGCGCCGATGGGTTCGCCGAAGTCTTTCCCGAAGACAAATACATCGTGGTGCAGCACCTACAGGCCGCGGGACATGTCACCGGCATGACGGGTGATGGGGTCAACGATGCGCCCGCGCTGCGCCAGGCCGAGGTCGGCATTGCCGTCAGCACCGCGACCGACGTGGCGAAAGGTGCCGCGAGCGTGGTGCTGACCACGCCGGGGTTGACCAACATCATCGCCCTGGTCGAGGAGGGCCGAACCATCTACCAGCGCATTCTCACGTGGATCGTCAACAAGATCAGCCGGACCATTCTGAAGGCCGGCTTCGTGGCCGTCGCCTACTTGGTCACCGGCAAGTTCGTGGTCTCCGCGTTCGCGATGTTGCTGCTGACGTTCATGACGGACTTCGCCAAAATCGCGCTGGCGACGGACCACGTGCGGTCGTCCAGGAGACCAGAGACATGGAATATCGGAGGCTTCATCACCGTGTCCGTGGTCCTCGGCATCGCGATGGTCGCGGAGACGCTCCTCCTCCTGTGGATCGGCTGGTCGCGCTTCGGTTTGGCGACCAACGACAACGCCGTCTATACGTTCAGCTTCTTGATGCTGCTCTACTTTGCCGTGTTCTCCGTGGTGTCCGCCCGGGAGCGCCGCGCGTTCTGGTCGACGAGGCCCAGCGCAACCCTGATGGCCGCCCTCACGGCGGATGCACTCGCGGGCACCCTCTTCACGCGTGTGGGTCTTCCGGGACTCCTGCCATTGCCGTGGTCTCAGACCTTCGCGGTTCTTATCTATTCGAGCGTCTCGTGCCTGGTCGTGAACGATGCCGTGAAGGTCGTGATGATCAGATGGCGCGCACCCGCGGCAGCAGCGTAGCCAAACGGTCGAGAGTGTCGCCTGCCATCGCCACCTATCCGGCTGGCGGGCGAAACTAACGATTTCCACACGGCCCGGCTCTGCCCCCGCGATCCCGACGAGTGGCAACAAGGTGATGGTTTCCACGAATCCATTTGGGATCGACGTGAGCCATTCGCGCCATCAGTTAGCAGCCCTCCGAATATCGCGTGGTTCGGATTCGGCGCCAACTGCGCGAGCCGATCACTACCCCGACCATGTCGCCGCCAGCGCAATCGGCGCGCTCCGTGCGTTCGTCCTACACAGCTCGGCGAATCCAGTCTGATACGGCGTCTGCGGTCTTTCCGCTGAAGTAATACTGTCCCGTCCGGATACCCAGGTGTCGGGCGTACTTGCTACGTTGGTGGACGCCTGATGCCGACTGTGCAGGCGTCCGAGGTCGAGGCTTCACTGGCAACTCGAGGCCACTATGCACTTCGCGCTGCCGCGCGCCACGTCCAAGGTCAGACACTCCCTCGGCGAAGCGATGTCTGGGCGGGTCGCGGGAACGTTCAGTCGTCGTGTAGTCATGCTGGCGATTCAACTCATCGGCCCAGTGGGCTGTTGTCCTCGGGGTCGTGGTCCTGGTCGTGCTGATGTTCACGGTGCGGCGGGCCCGCAGTTCATCGGACCGAACCCGCTTGAGCCTCTGATGTCACCACCGACGCGATCCGGAGCGGTTTATCGACCGTCATCGAACACATCGATGGTTGCTCGGACTCCCACTCTCATTGCGTTCAACACGCGGAGTCATGTGAGCCTGACATTTCGTGTTGCTCGAGAAAGCGCCGCATGGAGACGCGATACTGGTCCGCGGTCACACCGCGGCCGGACTTGGAGAAAGCCGAGGATCGCTTGGGTGCTGGTGGCCTTCGCGGTCATCCTGCCAGCCCGATCGCTCGTGGCGCAGCGCCCCGATGACACGGGGGCGTCCGCGACTGGTCTTCGCGAGCTGAGTGCGTCGGTCGAGCGGTTGACGAAGCAGGTGTCCCAGAGCGTAGTGCAAGTGCAGGTTACCGGGTACGGTCCAGTCGACAGTCATGACACTGGCGAGACCAACCTCGTCCTCGGTCGCCGGCACGGCAGCGCATCGGGAGTCATCGTTGACGCCGACGGCTACATCGTGACCAACGCACACGTCGTTGCCGGGGCGGAGCGCGTCCAAGTGGTGCTCCACGGCGCGGCGACCGACGACGGGCCCATCGCGTCGGTTGCGGCAGAGAGGGGCCAGACCGTGGATGCGATGATTGTGGGGACGGCGCGCGACCTCGATCTCGCACTCCTCAAGATCGACACGCCGGGCTTGCGGGCGCTTCCCATCGCCGACTACAACAAGGTCCGCCAAGGAGAACTGGTGTTCGCGATTGGCAGCCCAGAGGGGCTGCGCAATTCGATCACGATGGGCGTGGTGAGTGCCGTGGCACGGCAGACGGACCCCAACAGTCCAAATGTCTACATTCAGACCGACGCCGCTATCAATCCCGGCAGCAGTGGAGGGCCGCTCGTCAATATCGATGGCGAACTCGTCGGACTGAACACCTTCATCATCTCGAACTCGGGAGGAAATCAGGGGTTGGGTTTTGCGATCCCCAGCTCCATCCTTGCTTCAGCCTATCCAGAGCTGCGAGAACACGGTCGCCTGCATCGCGGGTTCATCGGCATCAGTGTGCAGGCCATCACGCCGGCACTCGCAGCCGGTCTCGATCTTTCGAAGACGCCGGGCGTCGTCGTGGCGGACGTGACGCCTGAAGGTCCCGCCGATGGTGCGGGAGTACTGGTGCAGGACGTCGTGGTGTCGGTCGACGGCAGACCAGTGCCCAGTGTTCCCGCATTCGGATTGGCGCTGAACACGATCGGCCCCGGCGACACGGTGAAACTCGGACTTGAGCGAGGAACCGAGACGCTCACGGTGACGATTCCCGTCGTGGACCGGCCGGAAGACGTGGATCAGCTCGCCGACCTGGCCGATCCGGCGAAGAATTCGATTCAAGAGTTGGGTATCGTCGGCGCGGACGTCACGGCGAGCATGCTGGAACTCTTGCCGAAGCTTCGGATCGCGTCGGGGGTTGCGGTCGCTGCCAAGGCCGAAGACGTGCGTCGCCACGACCGTGACGCGAAGCTGCTGGTTGGCGACGTCATTCACGCCGTCAACGGATTCGCCGTCAGGAGCATCGACGGATTACGCGTCCTGTTGAGTGGGTTGAAACAAGACGGCAACATCGTCCTTCAAGTCGAACGAAACAACCATCTCATGTTCGTGACCTGCCGGCGCTATTGAGGCCGAGGGCTGGCGCGTTGGTGTTGGCCTCTCATATGGGTCGGAGTTCCCGCCGGCGACGGCTCTGGCTGCGCCACGCCGAATACCGGCAGGGAGCCAACGCAACGGACGAGCTGACAGTGGCTATTGAGCGAGTCGCGAGTCCTGTCTCGTGCGGAGAGGTCAGGGCAGGGGATATCGCGGGTAGGGCCGAGAATCCCACAAAATACGGTCTCGACTCGATACCACTCGTTGGCCGCTCGCGATTACCGTCACCCTCATGGGATCGCCGCCTGTTGTCATCTGTCGCTCGTTCGGTGCGACTCGGGTCCATTCGTCTCCGCAGGATCTCAGAATGCACTTTGGCAGTGGCACCGACGCGATCCCAGCCATCTTCACTCACAGATATTCGGGTATTCGGCGAGGTCCGAGGCCATCGTTCCGACACATGATCAGCGTGCCACGTAGGACCGGGGGCGCTCATGCGATTTCCACAGGATAAGTCGCGGAAACGATTTTGGCATTATCGCAGCGGCGAACGGCCGCTCGGCTCGCTCGGTGTTCCGGACGCGGGCCGCCACATGACTCGAACACCGGGACATGAGAATTATGCCGCTCGCCAACCGTATCGTGTCTCCTCCGACATAGATCCTCTGGCTCAGGCACCTTCTCTCCTGTCGGTGTTGCTCACGACCATCGTCGCCGTGCTCCTTGTTGGCTACGAACGACTGCGGACCCGAGCCGGAGAATCCCGTTTAAGCTGGTGCCCGCGTTGGTGGAGCACTAAAACGAGTATGGTGGCGAAACCGTTACTCGTGGCGTTTCTCTTCGCTGGGCTGGGATTGTGGTTTGTACTATCCCTCCGATCTCACGCGTATATGGCCGTTCTTGCTGTGGGAATTGCCTTGGTCTTCGGCGTCTGCATACGCGACTGAACGCCAGAGCCCTCGCGGTCTCGCGGATCGAGTCCGCGATGGCAATCCGGTTTTCCCTAGGTCTGCCGTTCGGGAATCAAGAGTGAGCCGGCGCTGATCGTGCCCACGCGTCGTCTCGCGCGCCCGGTCATCCAGGTCAGTTCTCGGTCGGATGCTCCACGCGATCGATCACTGTTGATCCTCTGGCTCACGGGCAACCTGGGCGGCGGCGTGATGATCCGTCAGCAGACATGGGCCGCGAACAAGGAGGGCGGACAACAACGCCGACATCGTGGGGACATCTCTTCAATCCGCCGAAACATCAACGCCGGGGGTTATACTCGGCTCTCGTCAACCTCGGGAGGATTATGGCAAAAGGCAAGAGTAAGCGTAGCGGCGCTGTCGACCGGGCGGCCCAGGTGGTCGGCCGCGCGATCGGAAGCGTCGCGGACACGATCGAGTCGTTCCAGGCGGAGCATCCGCATCCGGTGGACGAAGCGCTGGCCACCGGGCAGGAAGCCTTGTCGGCTGCCGCCGCCAACGCAGGGGCTCAGGCCGCCGCGATAGTCAAAAGGGTCAAGGCCGTGGCGCGTCGAACGAAGAAGGCCGTGACGCGTGCTCGAACGAAGAGCAAGCGTGGGACGGTCCGTGTGACGCGGACGGTTGAAAAAGCAGTGAGGCGCGCGGGGAAAGCCGCCACCAGCGCCAGGAAGACGGTGAAACGGGCCGCAAAACGCGTGAAGAAGCGTTAGACGCTTGGCGTCTCGGTCACTATCGCCCCGCGAGTTCTTCCTTGGAGGCTGTCATGGCCTCCCGGCGCCCAAGGCTCGCCGAATCGCCCGTCGGAGCGCGTCGAGCGAATAGGGCTTCGCCAGGAAGGCCTGCGGCTGTTCGCCACGGTCGTCGTCCATCACGTCGGCCTCATCGTACCCGCTGGTCAAGACGATCGGAATGTCTGGCGAAAGCTTCCGCAGGGCCGCCAACGTCTCCCAGCCATCCATGTGCGGCATGGTCAGATCGCACAAGACCAAACGGATCGTGTCCCTGTGCCGTCGAAACACGTCCATGGCCTCGATCCCGTCTTTCGCGTCCAGCACCGAAAAACCCAGCCGTGTCAGGGTCGTTTTCAGCGTCCAGCGCAGCGTCTCCTCGTCTTCAGCCACAAGCACGGTGCCGGACCAGTGCGTCTCGTCTCGTTCCTCGACGTCCACCGCGACGGCCGAGGGAACGTCGACGTGTTCCGCAGAGACCGGCAGGTAGACCCGAAAGGCACTCCCGCTTTCGTGGCCCCTCCGGCTCTGCACCACGAGGCCGCCGCTGTGGGCGTGGACAATTCCCAGGACCACGGGAAGACCCAGGCCCCGGCCCGTGAACTTGCTGGTAAAAAACGGATCGAAGATCTTCTCGATCTCCTCGTTCTCAATCCCGCACCCGGTGTCGGTCACTTCCACGCACGCGTACGTCCCGTCCCTGGGCTTCCATCCTGCAGGGAGACGCCGGGATGTCAGAATCTTTGAGGCAGGCACTGTTCGGACCGTCAGGTGAATCGTGCCCTCACGGTTCCCGACCGCCTCCCAGGCATTGGTGACCAGGTTGATCACCATCAGCTGCAGCTGCTTCGCATTCCCGTTCACTGCCGGTCCCGGTGTGGGCAGATCGGTGTCCAGCACCACACGTGTGGGCATGGCCGCCTGCAGCATGGGCAGACTTCGACCGCACACCTCGGACAGGTCCAGGGGCGCGTGGTTGCCGTGACTTTGCCCAAGATAGGTGAGCAGCAGCCCGCTCACCTCCGCGGCCTTCCGCGCGGCCAACATGGCATTGGCCAGGCAGTCTCCACTCAACGCTGGCTCGCCCATGGAGAGCTCGAGGCTGCTCATCACCACGGCGAGTTGGTTATTGAAATGGTGGGCGATGGCGCCGGCCATTCGCGCCAGGCTTTCCGCCTTCTGGGCCTGCTGGAGCTC
>JBDTVS010000216.1:0-57773 GCA_040007095.1 Acidobacteriota bacterium | reverse complement strand
ATTTCGAGCTTTTTGCTTACCGCCGTGTCGCAAACGCGCTTGTACTGGGACTAGGGCCGGAACGTGTCGTCGCTGAGGGGCACATTGACGGCGATGTCGTCGAGCACGATCGTCTTTTTGTCCCCGTCGGGGAACGACAGCCGCATCTGGACGAGGACATCGCGCTCTCGATCGATCCACAGCTCGAGCTCCTGCAGCCCTGCTTTGAGCTGCCGACGCTTTGACGTCATCGTGACCCGGTCGGCGCGGCGCAGGACGGGGTCGGGTTCCGCGGTTATCTCGAACAGCTTCCGCAGCTCGTCGACGCTCGCGTTCGTAAAGTACTTATCGATGCGCTGCTTGGTCTGCGTGATGTCGATCTGCTGACGCTCGGCCCTCCCGGGCCAGGCGACGACGAGCGAACGGCCGTCGATGGTGACGGTCTTCATCTCGGGCTCGGTGTAGCTCATCTTCACCATCAGCGGCGGCGCAGCGATCACCGTGCCCCGGGCCACGATCGGTTTCACCAGCAGCGTCGACTCGGTGGTTTCCGTGAAGGTGGCCCGGATGGATTTCATGGTCCGCTGCTTGACGATTCCGCGCTGATAGATTTCGGTAAACAGATCGCCGGGTCGCCGCGGCGCGCCGGCGGAGCCCTGAGGCGCCGCAAACGACAACAGCACGAGCAGGTGGGCGAACAGATCGACTGGTGACATTGAGCGCTCCAGTTTGCCATGGTAGCGTACGACGCCTCACGGTCATTCGGTGGCGTCCGGTCGTTCGTATAGACACCGGCTCGCCACAGCCTGCCAGCACAGGGCCTCGACGACGAGGTAGATGTTGTAGGCTGTCTTGATGGACCCACGTGGGGCGCTCGAAGGCCAGGTGAAGGTCGCGATCGTCAAATGCTTGCGGATGTCGATCACGGCTGACGAGCTCCACACCGACATGCCGCTCTTTGGCGATGGCTTCGGGCTGGATTCGATCGGCGCGCTCGAGATGGTGTTGAAGCCGGCGCGACCATGATGTGGCGACGGCTCATCCTGCTCGGCTTGGCGACCGTTCTCGCTTCCGCCCCGGCTGCGTCGGCAGCCGAGAGCGCTCAGGCTCCCGCGGCGGCGCGTGCGTCACTGGCAGGCATCGCGGTTGACGAAACGCTCGACGCCCCCTCGAATCTGTTGGCGGCGCTGCCTCGCTCCCCGGCGGTGATGCCGCCGCTTGTGGCGCGCATCGGGTTCGATCTGAACTCCATTACGACGCGTGGATCGTCGCTCGCCGATCTCGACAATCGTCTGTCCGCGTACAAGGATCGGCAAGTGTCGGTGGTCGTGAACCTCGGCGGTCTTCCGGGCCGTGACGACCAGGTCGACGCGTGGCAGCAGGCGATCCGCGCCGTTGCAGAGCGCGCCAGGGGCAAAGTCGCGGCTTATCAGATCGGGGCGCTTGGCGCCGCCGACGCGGCCCCCGCGATCGATCGCTATCTCTTTCTTTTGAAGCTCGCTTCGGTGCAACTCCGCTCTGTGGATGCCGATGCCCTCGTTCTCGAAGGGAGTGTACCTTCGTCGTTGGACGACTGGCAGGTGCGCTTGTACGCGGCGGGCGCCGCACCGTATATCGACGGAATCGCCCTCACCGAGCCGGCGTCGCGAGCGAGCGTGGAGCGAATGACGCAGGTAGTCGAGCGCCAGGACCCCACGGCGGTCGTCGTGCTGGGTCCGATTGCGCTGCCCGATGCTGCGGACGCGGCGTCTTCACGGTTCCTGGACACCCAGATGCAGTCGCTGGCGACGGCGGTGCGAGTGATCAGCTACACCGGCAGCGCGACCAGTCTCGGGGCGGTGCTGACCGTTGCGGCGCGCGGCGCCGATCTCTTTGGCGGCAACCTCGTCACGGTCGATGAACGTGCGGCCGGCCTGCGATTGTCGCGCGGCGGCGTAGACGTGACGGCCAGCACGCCGCACCGGCTGCTTTTCAGCACGTCGACCTTCGCGACGTTCCTGTTCTACGACAGCGGCCGGAACCCGACGCCGTTCGATGTCGTCGTCAGCATCAGGGATGCGACCGCGCCGCAAGTGCGGGATCTTCTGGCCGGCGCATCGATCAAGCCGGTGCGCGTCCAGACACCGGAAGGCGCGCCCATCAGCCTGACGGTCCCCGCAGCCGCGCACTGGCTGGTTCTTGATTTCAACGGAGCTGCCGTCGACCGCTTCACCGAGAGTGCGGAGGTGAAGAAGGACGCGCTGCCATCGGTCGAGGAAATCATCGCGCGCCATCAGCGGACCCAGGCCGCGCAGGATGCGGCGCTCGTGCACTACACGGCGCACATGCGGCTGGCGCAGCACTTCCATCCGTCGCCCAGCGAGCCGGCCTGGAACATCGTCACGGAAAACCGTGTGTTCTTTGAAAAGGGCGTCGTCGAATGGGAAGAGTTGAGCTTTTCCCTGAACGGCGCGACGTGGACGGCGAATCGTCCGACGTTTCCGCTCGTGCAGCCCGAAAAAGTCCTGTCGCTGCCGCTCGATCTCCGGCTGGGCCAGGACTACAAGTATCGACTCGACGGACTCGAGACGGTGGCCGGCCGGCCGGCGTACGTGGTCCATTTCGATCCGGTCGGCACGGGCCGCGCGCTCTTTCGAGGGACCGTCTGGATCGATCGGCAGGAATTTGTCCGGCTGAAGGTGCAGGCGGTGGAAACGCATCTGACGGGAGTGGTCGTCTCCAACGACGAGACGCACACCTTCAGCCGCGTCGGTGTGATCGATGGCAAATCGATCTGGCTGCTCGAGCGCCAGACCAGCAAGCAGATGTTTCTGGTGGCCGGCCGGACGCTGCTGGTCGAGCGCGAGGCGCGGGTGGCCGACGTGGTGCTGAACCCGCCGGATTTCGAGGGTGAACGGACGGAGGCCCGCGCCGGCAGCCGGATCATGTACCGCGACACCGCGCAGGGATTGCGGTACCTGGTGAAGCGCGGCGAGACGCGGGTGGTCAGCGAACAGATGACCTCGTCGACCAAAGCGCTGGCGTTCGGCGCGCAGATCGATCCCTCGTTCGACCAGCCGTTGCCGCTTGGTGGCCTCGACGTGATCGACTTCAATTTCCTGAACAAGGACATGCAGTTGGCGTTGCTCTTTGCCGGCGTTTTCGCTGCGGGCAACGTCCAGCGGGCGAATTTGTGGGGCGGACGGTTCGACGCCAGCGTCGATTTCTTCGGCCTGGCGGTGAAGTCGAACGATTCGCTGTTCGATGCGCAGGGGGAGCAGGCGGGGCAACGGGTCGACCGCGTGCCGGTGTCGACCGGTTTCAACGTGGGCTTCCAGGCCACGGCGTTTCAGAAGCTCACCGCTCACTACGAGCTGAAGTACGACCTGTATTTCCGCGACGAGAAGACGTCCCAGGATTTCACCATCCCCGCCAGCACCGGCACCCATGGTGTCGGCGCGGGATACGAATATCGCCGGGGCGGCTACTCGCTGGTCGGCAACCTGATGGCGCATCGCCGCACGAGCGCAGAGTCATGGGGCCCTGCCGGGAACCTCCAACCGTCGCCCGCCTCGTTCACCACCTACGATCTCGGCGGCTCGAAGGATTTTATTTTCGCGACATTTCACACGATTCACCTCAACGGGGCCTACTTCGGCGGGGACCGGCTCGATCGGTTCAGCATGTACCAGTTCGGTTTTTTCGACGCCGCACGCATGCACGGTGTGCCGTCGGCCGTCAGGTTCGGCGAGCTCGCGATGTTTCGCGGGTCGTACTCGTTCAACCTCTTCAACCAGTACCGCGTGGACCTCTTCGTCGACCACGCCCGAGGCAAGGATACGTCGCGCGACAACACCTGGCTGCCGGTGACCGGATTCGGGCTGGGACTGAATCTGCGGACGCCGCGCAGCACCGTCTTGCGCGTGGATCTGGGGAAATCGTTGTTGCCCGACGCGTATCGCGGCGCGGGATCGACGGTGGTGCAGATCATGTTGCTCAAGCCGCTGTGACCGTGAGCGCACGCGCCTGCGGTCACCGCCGGCGCGTGGCGTAAGGACGTCCTAAAGGAACCAGTGGTGCGCCGATAATTCTCCGGCAAGCGTGATAGATTGCGGTCATCGAGGCAGAGGAGGTCTGATGCGACGCGGTCGTTGGCGGAATGTCGTGCTGTCCATCAGCGCCCTGGTCCTGTCCTCGATGTGTCCGATGCGGTCGGCCGGACAAGGACAGCCGTATCCGGGGAAGGAATGGGATGCGCCGGGGGGCGATTGGGCCGGCACCCGCTACTCGACGCTCGGCCAGATTAGTACGCGGAACATTAAACAGCTGGGCGGCGCCTGGGTGGTCGAGACGCCGGACCGCGCCGAAGCGACTCCGATGGTGAAGGACGGACGGATGTTCGTCGTCACGACGGCCGGCGTCATCATGGCGCTCGACCCGGCGACGGGCGCGACGCTCTGGACGTTCAAACCGGAGATGCCGTTCAGCGGCAAGCGGGGCATCGGCATCGGCGACGGGTTGCTGTTTGCCGGTCTGCGTAACTCGAACGTGATGGCGATCAGCCAGGAGACCGGAAAGCTCGTCTGGACCTCCGAGCATCCCAAGGAGATTCCCTCTCAAGGGATGGCCACCGCTCCGGCGTACGGCAACGGCGTGGTGGTCGGCGTCGTGTCGCTTGGCGACAACTTCCTGCACGGCCGTGCGATTGCCTACGAGTCGAAGACTGGAAAGTTTCTCTGGAGCTTCGACGTCGTGCCCGGACCCGGCGAGCCGGGGCACGAGAGCTGGCCTCAGGATAGCGACATCTGGAAGTACGGCGGCGGCGCGATCTGGACCACGCCCTCGGTCGACACCGAGCTCGGCCTCGTGTACCTGCCGACGGGGAACGCGGTGCCCCAGTACGGCGGCGAGCTGAGGCCAGGCAACAATCTCTTCGACAATTCCGTGGTGGCGCTCGACCTCAAGACGGGGAAGATGCGCTGGTATTTTCAGGCCGTCCATCACGATATCTGGGAACACGATCTCAGCACGCCCCTCGTGCTCTACGACACGACCTTCGCGGGCCGAACCCGCAAGGCCCTGGCGGCGATGCGGACCGACGGGATCATGTTCATCCTCGACCGTGAAACGGGGAAGCCGATCGTTCCCGTTGAAGAGCGCCCCGTCAGGCAGGACGCCTTCTTGAAAACGTCGCCGACACAGCCGTTCACCGTCGGCGGAGATCGCGTCGGCCCGGAGTGCGTGGAGAAGGACATGATCCCCCCCGGCTTCATTGCCGGCTGCTACTTCGATCCCATCTCCACCGATCGTCCCAATCAGTACCTGCCGCACATGAACATGCGTCAGACGCCGATGGCCTACAGCCCGCAGACCAATTACCTGTACGCCGTCGCGTGCGTCAACCCCGCCTGGATGAAGCGGGCCAACACCGGCTGGGAGTTCATTCAGCCCACGCGTCTTCCCGGTCAGAAGCAGTACGGCGTGCTTGCGGCGCTCGACGCTCGGACCGCGAAGATTGCGTGGCAGAAGCGTCTGCTCTATTCCGAGTGCGAGGGCAGCGGCGGCCCGTTGACCACGTCGGGCGGCTTGATGTTTCACGCGGAGGCGGACGGCGTCTTTCACGCCTACGATGCGAAAACCGGCGACGAATTGTGGCGCTTTCAGACCGGGCAGCTTGGACTGGGCGGCGGGGCCGGGCCGAGTGCCGCGGCCGCGATGACCTACGAAAGCCGGGGCGAGCAGTTCGTCGCGCTGGCGAACAACAGGGCGGTCTGGGCATTCAAAGTCGGCGGAACCGTGCCGCCGCGCGAAGCGCCGGCGCCGCCCGCGATCACGCGCGAGTGGGCCGGACGCATCGCCGATGCCGGACCGATTCAACTCGGCACCGTCACGACCTTTACCATTGCGTCGGCGGGCCGCAAGATCGATTGGGCCGACGACAACGGCCTGAGTCCGTCGCGTCTGCGGACCAGGGCGGGCACGCCGCTGACGTTCACGAACACCTCGAAAGTCGGCCACAGTATCGCTGCCCGCGACGGATCCTGGAAGGTCGGGCCGATCAAGCCGGGGGAGTCCGCGACCGTTACGGTCACGAAACCTGGAAGCTACGAGTACGTCTGCACGGACCACCCATGGACTATCGGGCAGCTGATCGTCGAGTAGAAGAGGTGAGTGATGGGAATCGGTTTTCCCGAAACTGTCGTCATTCTGGCGATAGTGTTTCTTGTCTTCGGTGCAAAGAGACTCCCCGATCTCGCACGCGGTCTCGGCCAGGCGATTCGCGGCTTCAAAGACGCGGTCAAAGAGGGCGATGAACCCACGGCGGCAAAGCCCTCGGTGTCGAATGATCGCAAAGCCTAGTCCGTCGTTGTTGTGGGACCAGACCAGCAGATGGGCCGTTGCCGTGATTCTGGCGGTGCTGGGATTTTCGACTCAAGCCGCGGCATCGCTCGGCGGCGATCTGGGCTCGATCCAGACCGATCAGGTACGCCTCCAGGGCGCCGTGATGCGAGTGACCAGCAGCGACACCTTCACCGTACATGAAATGCGAGCGTCCACGGGCACGACCGTCCGGGAGTATGTCTCGTCGTCTGGAAAGGTGTTTGGCGTCGCGTGGGACGGTCCGACGGTTCCGGATCTCCGGCAGGTGCTTGGGGACTATTTTCCGGCGTATATCGAGGCCGCGCAGGCGGCTCAGAAAAAGCGGCTCGGCCACGGGCCGATTCGGATCGAAGCACCGACTTTTATCGTGGAGCAGAGCGGACACCCGCGGGCTTTTGTGGGCCGGGCCTACGTGCCTCAATTCGTGCCGACCGGCATCGGCACGGAGCTCGTCCGTTAGACGCATTGATGGCGCTCAAATTCTTCGCCCTGGCTGTGTTCGGCACGCTGGTCATGAATCCCGAGTGTGGCACCACACCGGCCAGCACCAATGTGGTCGCGGCGCCGGCGCAAAACGTGCAGCCGATCACCGTGAATTCCGGGCCTGCGAACAACTACGCCAACGGGCTGTTTACCAGCGTCACGGTGTGCATGCCGGGCAGCGCGTCCAACTGCCAGACGATCGACGGCGTGCTCGTTGATACCGGTTCGATCGGCCTGCGGATCCTCTCGTCTGCGCTGACGCTGAACCTGCCGCAGCAGACCGCGAATGGAAGTCCGGTTGTTGAATGCAATCAGTTCGTGGACGGTTTTACGTGGGGACCCGTGCAGGTGGCGGATATCGCGATGGCTGGAGAGCGGGCTGGCGCCGTACCGATCCAGGTGATTGGGGCGTCAGGGTTCTCGACGATTCCGGCGAGTTGCACGAGTACCGGGCCTTCCGAAGACACCCTCGATACCCTGGGCGCAAACGGCGTGCTGGGAATCGGCCTGTTTCGGCAGGACTGCGGCCCTGGTTGTGCGGTGGCGGGCGCTTCGAATCCCGGCCTGTATTTCACCTGCTCGGGATCAAGCTGCCAACCGACGGCTGAAGGCATCGCTCAACAGCTTCAGAATCCCGTATGGTTGTTCGCCAAGGACAACAACGGCGTCATCGTCGAGCTGCCTGCGGTCTCCCCGTTGGGCGCCGCAACCGTGAACGGCTCGCTCGTCTTTGGCATCGGGACCCAGGCCAACAACGCCCCGGGCAGCGCGGCCGTGTTCACGGTCGACGGTCAGGGCACCTTCACGACCGTTTACCAGGGGCAATCGTACGGCGGAAGCTTCCTGGATACAGGGTCGAACGCGTTGTACTTCCTGGATAGCCGCACCTCGGGACTGCCGCTCTGTCCCGACACCGCGGACTTCTATTGTCCCGCCTCTTCGCAGTCTTTCTCAGCGACCCACCGCGGCGCGAACGGCACCACCGGCGCCGTGCCCTTCGGTGTGGCGAACGCCGATACACTCCTCGGGAACCTGTCATTTTCCGTGTTCAGCCTGCTGGCCGGACCCAACCCTGGCAGCTTCGACTGGGGCTTGCCCTTCTTCTTTGGACGGAATGTATTGACCGCCATCGAGTCGCAGAACACACCGCTCGGCTTCGGTCCGTACTGGGCGTACTGACGGGTTGCTGAAACGCGACAACCCGAACTGGAAACTTAGAACTCAGAACTTAGAACGCAGATTGCGGTTTTCAGCAGCCTGCCAACTACTGCGTGGCCCGGGTCTTCGCCAGATCGGCGGCGCACGGCCCACGGCGCATGGCAGTGCGGCGGATTCTTTGCGGGCCAGGGACGCGCTCGACTTCCTGACCTTTACGGCGCTCACCGTCCAGCATACCGTCCAGCATCGGGCGCGCCAATCAACAGACGGTTTTTCGGCGTAATCGCGGCTGGAATGGCCTGCGTCCAGATGCGATAGCCGCGCTGTTCGAGGCGAATGGCCCGCAGGACGTCCACGGCCATCGGGCCGTCGATCCAGGCCGACAGCGTGCCGGTATCGCAGGCAGCGAGATCGTGACAGCAGGGCAGCACGGCAACGCGTGCCCGCGCGGCAACCGCGCGTTCGAGGACCAGATCCGTGAGGCGGCCGCAGGCATGGCTCGAGACGACCGTGTCGGTGCCCTGAATTTCGACATCCTCGATGCCCGCGGTGACGAATCCAATGCGTCCGGACAACCGGGGCCAGGTCTCGAGCAGGGCGCTGTGCAGCGTCGCGCTCGACGGTGGCAACCTCTTGTCGACGACCAGCGCCGTGGCTGAGGAATCGTCGAGCAGCAGCATGAGCTGTCCGAGCAGGCCATGTCCGCCGCCCAGATCGATGACGCGCCCTCCGCGAAAAATCCGCCGCACCCGGCGCGCTACTTCCCACGCTTCGTAGAGTTCCTTGCGCGGCAGACATCCCGCGCGACAGACGGCGCGCGCCACGCGATGGAACAGCGTGCCGCCGGGAAAGCGATCGAGGTCGCGCTCAGTCAGTCGTCCGCGAGACGATGGCGAGAACATGGCTGATGGCAGACTGACCGACACGATGGCTCTTCGTGTTCTTCGTGGTTCCCACAGCAGTGAGCCATCTGCCATCTGCGGTGTCATCGTGGTCCCGGCAGTTTGGAGGCGACGATTCGCCATGGTAGCGTACGCGCCGATGCGCCAACGCGTTGTGATCACCGGAATCGGCTGCATTTCTCCCTTTGGCATCGGACCGCGCGCGTTGGTCGACGCGCTCGCGGCTGGCCGTTGCGGCATCCGTCCGATCACGGCGTTCGATACCTCCTCGTGCCGTTCGCATGCTGCCGCGACGCTCGACGGCTTCGATCCGGCCTCCTTCATCTCGCCCCTCAAGCTTCGCCGCGTGGACGGCGTCGGCCGGCTTGCGCTCGCGTGCGCGCGTCTGCTGCTCGACGATGCGTCAATGGTCGTGGAGCCTGGCGGCAGCGACGAGATCGGCGTGGCGCTCGGGACGTTGACGGCCGGGATGGACAGCACCATCGAGTATCTGCAGGGGCTGACCAAGTACGGGCCCGCCGGTGCGCCCGCGTTGCTGTTCAGCAACACCGTGTCGAACGCGCCCGCGAGCCTCTGCGCCATCGAGCACGGTCTGCGGGGGCCCAACGTCACCTTCAATCAGCGCGAGGCTTCCAGCCTCGCCGCGATTGCGTACGCGTCCGGGTTGATTCGCGACCGCCGCGTGACCGCGATGCTCAGCGGCGGCGCCGACCGGTTGGAAGAGACCTTCTTCAAGGTTCAGGAGCGTTTCGGTCCATTCGCACGTGATGAGACGAGTCGTCCTTTCGATCGGCATCGCGGCGGTTTTGTGCTCGGAGAAGCCGGCGTCCTGCTGCTCTTCGAGGCGGCCGAGGCGGCGGCGGCACGCGGCGCGCAGGTCTACGGCGAGCTCCTGGGCGTCGGCATGACGGCGTCCCGCGCGGAGCTCAACGGTTGGCCCCTCGAGGCGTCGGGCACGGCGCGCGCGATGCAAATCGCGCTCGATGAAGCGGGCGTCGCCGCGGCGGACGTCGGCGCGGTGTTCGCGGCGGCGAACGGGTCGAAACGGCTGGATGCCATTGAGGCGGAGGCGATTGGCACGGTGTTCCGCGCATACGAGGTGCCGGTGGTTTCGCTCAAGGGCGCCGTCGGCGAATCGGGCGCGGCGGGCGCGGTCGCCCTCGCCGCCGCCCTGCTGACGATGGCGAATGGCGTGCTGCCGGCTACGGTGGGCTTCTCAACGGCAGATCCGGACTGTGCAGTGAACGTGAGCAGCGACGCGCGGTCGGTTCGCGGCCGCACGTTCCTGGTGAACGCGGTTGCAAGCGGCGGGACGAACTACTCCCTGGTGGCTCGCGCCGGCTCCCTGGCACCGGCGACAAGTTGAGTCGAAGACCAGATGTTATAGGCTGTAGGGATGGACGCACGGGGGACGCTCGAAGATCAGGTGAAGGCCGCCATCGTCAGATGCTTGAGAATGCCGATGGACCCGGGTGAGATTGATCTGGACCTGCCGCTCTTTGGCGAAGGCCTCGGTCTCGATTCGATCGATGCGCTCGAGATTGTGTTGGAGCTCCAACGAACCTTTGGCGTGGTGGTGAGCGACGAGCAGATGGGACAGCGCGTCCTGCGCAGCATGCGCACCATCGTGGACTTCGTCGAATCGGCCCGCGTGCCATCGCCGGGCGGGTAACAGCCCGTGGTGACCTGGCTTCGCGCGTCCGCCCGTTTTCGCCGTTCCTAACGTGGTCCGCAATTGCCTGACGGTAGACGTCGAGGAGTGGTTTCACATCTGCGGCGTGGGCGGCCCGCTCAGTCGAGAACGGTGGGATAGTCTTCCGAGCCGCGTCGTGGCCAATACGCGACACCTTCTGGGGTTGCTCGATCGCCACCAGGTCCGCGGGACGTTCTTCGTGCTCGGGTGGGTGGCGGAGCGATATCCCCGTCTGGTCGAAGAGATCGTCTCCGCCGGTCACGAGATTGCCTCGCATGGTCAGTTTCACGATCCGGTGTATGAGCTGACGCCGGAGACCTTTGCCGACGAGCTCGACCGCAGTGTCGCGGCACTGAAGGCGGCTGGCGCGGCCTCGGTCCTGGGTTTTCGCGCGCCGCAATGGTCGATCAACGACCGATCGATGTGGGCGCTCGAAGTGCTGTCGCGGAAGGGGTTCCGTTTCGACTCTAGTCTCACGCCGCTCAGAATCGTCGGGAATCCCGACTATCCCTGGGTGCCGCACACGCGTTCGACCGCCGCGGGGGATCTGCTGGAGTTCCCGCCGCTGGTGGAGCGCCGCTTCGGACAGGCGTTTCCGCTCGGTGGCGGCTGGGGGCTGCGAATGACCGCGCCAGGCCGCGTGCTCGCGACCATCGAGGCGCGCAATCGCCAGGGCGCGCCGGTCGCGCTCTTCGTCCATCCATGGGAGATCGACCCCGACCCGCCCCGCGTGCCGCTGCCGCCGGCCAAGCGATTTGTGCACTACTTCCGGCTCGAAGGGTTCGCCTCGAGGCTGGAGGTCGTGCTGCGCGGCGCGGAGTTCGCGCCCATGGGCGACGTGCTCGGGCTACAATCCTGAGACCAGTGCAATCCTGAGCCAGATCTCGTGGACTGTTTCCTCGGAGCTACACTAGTGGCTCGAGCCGCTATGACGAGACATCCACCCAGCATCGAAGATGCGTCTCTCCGGCCGGGCGATCTGTCGCCCGGGGGCGTCACGCGAAGCGCCGCCCCCGGGCGCGTCATGCGGGCGGACCTGCACGTCCACTCCTACCATTCCGGCTACGCCAGCCACCTGCGATTTCTGCGGGCTCGCGACTGCTATTCGGAGCCGGAGGAGGTCTATCGCGTCGCGAAGTCGCGCGGCATGGACATCGTCACGCTGACCGATCACGACAGCATCGACGGTTGTCTGGAGTTTCTCGAACGCCATCCCGACGCCGACGACTTCCTGATCAGCGAAGAGATCGAGTGTCTGGTTCCACCGTGGCCGGGCGTGCCAACCGGCGGGCCGCCGCTGAAGGTCCACATCGGCGCCTACGGCATCGACGAACGGATCCACCGGGAAATCCAACCGCTGCGAGCGAACGTCTACGAGGCGACGGCCTATCTGCGCGAGCAGGGCGTGTTCTTTACGCTCAATCATCTCTTCTTCTTCCTGCGGCGACAGATGACCCTCGACGCATACTTGCACGCGCTCCTCCCGCTGTTCGCCGCCTTCGAGGTGCGCAACGGCACCATGCTCGAGGCGCACAACACGCTGATCGAAGAGATCGTTGGCGAGCGCGCGCGAACAGGGCAGGCCGCGATTGCAGTTGGAGGCAGCGATGCGCATACGCTGGCGGGTGTGGGCACCACCTACACCGAAGTGCGCGCCCGCAATCGCGACGAGTTCCTGCAGAACCTCCGTGCCGGTTTGAGCAGCGTCGGCGGACGCCACGGCGGCACCGCTCGCGTGATGCGTGAAATCTACGGCGTGGTCGGCCGCTATTGGGCGTCGCTCCTGGGACTCGGGCGCCAGGAGTTGTCGTGGCGACGCCGTGCGGTTGGCCTCGGCTTCTCGACGCTCTCGTTGCCTGCCGAGTTCACCCCGGCGCTGGTCGCGGTGATCGGCAAGGCCGGTGAACGGCGCCGCATCGATCGCTTCCGGCGGGAGTGGGGCGGTGCGGGCGTCGGCGCGGGCGTCGGCGCGAAGGCCGCCTCGGTGGGACCGCGGACCCAGGGACCGCCGGAGCCCGCGGGGCACGTGGAGTTGGCGTCGCGATGAGCCGCCGCAGGGTTGCCGTCACGGGGATCGGGTTGATGAGCGCCTTGGGCTCGACGCGAGACGACGTGTGGCGAGGGCTGCTCGAGGGCCGCTGCGGTATCGGCGATGTGTCGCTCTTCGATGCGAGCGGCTACCGCAGTTCGAAGGCGGCAGAGATGCGTCCCTACGCCCGCGACCCGGAGCTCTCACCCCATGCCTGGGGCCGGCTGTCGCGCGCCGATCAGACGGCTATCATCGCGTCGCGCGAGGCGCTCGCAGACTCGGGACTGCTCGACAGCGGTGTGAACCTCACGCGGGCCGGGGTGATGCTCGGGTCGGGCACGGCCGACCTGATGCGCAACGAGGAATGGTTCGAGGAGGCGCAGCGCGTCGGCCTGCGGCGCGCGCCGCCGTCCAAGATCTTCAATCACTTTCCGAGCACGCCGAGCGACACGCTCGCCTCACATTTCGGTTTCGAGGGCGCGAAAGCGTCGGTGCTGTCCGCGTGCTCGTCGAGCACGGTCGCGATTGGCTATGCGGCTGATGCGATCGCCGGGGGGCGTCTCGACGCCGCGCTGGCGGGCGCCAGCGACGTGTTGTGCCGGCTGACCCTCAGCGGATTCAACGCCTTGCGACTGGTCGATACCGAACCGTGCCGCCCATTCTGCCGCACCCGGAAGGGCATGAATATCGGCGAAGCCGCGGCCATCCTCGTGCTCGAGGAGTACTCACGGGCCGAGCGTCGCGGCGCGAGGATTTATGCCGAGATCCTGGGCTACGGCATCCGCTGCGAAGCGCACCACCCGACCGCCCCAGAGCCGGAGGGACGCGCGGTCGCTGCGCTGGTCACCGCGGCACTGCGTGCGGCGCAGATCGGCAGCGACCAGGTGGATCACGTCAACGCGCACGGCACGGCCACGCCGCAGAACGATCAGGCCGAAGCCCGTGGTCTACGGCAGGTATTCGGCGAGCGTGCGCGGCGAATACCCGTGACCTCGATCAAGTCGATGGTGGGTCACTGTCTCTCCGCCGCAGGCGCCATCGAAGCCGCGGTGCTGGCGATGTCGCTCGATCGCGGTGTGGTCCCGCCGACGATCCACTATCGCGAGCGCGATCCGGAATGCGACGTGGACATCGTGTCCAACGAGGCGCGCGAGCTGCCGATCTCGTGCGGTCTCTCGATTTCATTGGCGTTTGGCGGCAACAATGCGGCGCTCGTGATGCGACGGGTGCACTGAAAAGGAACGCGATGAACATGACACCCACTGCGGTTCTGGTGGCCGGGTTGGCGCTGGCGGGAAGCACCGCCTGTTCGAACGGCACTCCGGACAGCAAGCCACAGGTCACTGAGACGAAGACCGTCGTGACAGAGACCACTGAGACCAGGGGCGGCGACACGAAGAGCAGCGAAAAAACCATCGAAACAAAGACGACCGAAACGAGGGCCGCCGACTCGACCAGTGCCGCGCGTCGGGAGCAGACCGTGGCCAAGACGATCAAGTGGGAGAACGAGAAATGGATTCCTCTCAACCTCGCGTCGGAAGGGGTCGAGATCAAGGAGATCAAGTTTCAGGTCGAAGGGGGCGTGAATTTCAACCCGCTGCGGGCCGGAAAGGGGCCGCAGGCGTTCATGCCGGTGAAGAACACGTCAGATCACAAAATGAAGCTGGCGGTAGCCATCGCGCTGTTCGACGACCGGGGCTCACTGGTCGCGGCGACCGAGATTACCTACGGCGGCTCTCTCGATCCAGGTCAGACGGGGGAGCTCAAGATGACCTTCCGCGACGTGAAGCGGAGGTTCTTCGACGCGAGCACCGCGCAGGTCGCGCTCGAAACCCGCAACTAGAACCACGCAGTCCAGAGAATGCTGTCGGGGATTTCGGTGAACCACAAAGGGCACGAAGGCCACAAAGGGTTTCCTGCGCTCTAAATACGCGCGGCGGCTCGTAGCGCGTGTGCGGCGGCTTCGACGGTCCGATCGACGTCCTTCGCGGTATGCGCGGCCGAGAGGAACCACGCTTCGAATTGTGACGGCGGGCAATAGACGCCTCGCGCGAGCATTTCGCGAAAGAACGCCGCGTATCGCGCCGTGTTCGCGCTGGTCGCCGACTGGAAGTCGCGAACCGGTCGGTCGGTGAAGAACGGCGTCAAGAGCGATCCCACGGCATTGACCTGCAGCGGCAGGTCGGCATCACGCGCCCCTTGCGCCAGTCCGGCGGCCAGCCGCCCGCCGAGCATCCGCAGGCGGTTGTACAGCGCCGTCGTCAGGCCGCCAAGGCTCCAGAGCCCCGCCGCCATCGCCAGGGGGTTACCCGACAATGTACCCGCCTGATAGACGGGACCAGCGGGCGCCACCATCTCCATCAGGTCGGCGCGGCCGCCGTACGCACCGACAGGCAAGCCTCCGCCGATGATTTTGCCCAGGCAGGTCAGATCCGGCCGGATGCCGTACACCGCCTGCGCGCCCCCGGTCGCGGCGCGGAAACCCGAAATCACTTCGTCGAAGATCAGCAATGCCCCGTTGGCGGTGCAGGCATCTCGCAGGCCGCGCAGGAAGCCGTCGGCGGGCGGCACGAGGCCCATGTTCCCGGCGATCGGCTCCACGATCAGTGCGGCAATCTGTCCGCGATTCGCATCGAACAGCCGCTGCACCGATTCGAGGTCGTTGTAGGTCGCGACGAGCGTGTCGGCGACCGCGGCGCGCGTCACGCCCGGGCTGGTAGGCACGCCGAGTGTCAGGGCGCCTGATCCCGCCTTCACCAGGAACGGATCGGCGTGTCCGTGGTAGCAACCTTCGAATTTGATCAACCGCTCACGTCCGGTCGCGGCTCGCGCGACTCGAATCGCGCTCATCGCCGCTTCAGTTCCGGAGTTCACGAACCGCACCCGCTCGAGCGAGGGCATCAGCCGCCTGACGCGTTCACCGAGCTCGACCTCCAGGGGACTCGGCGCGCCGTAGCTCGTGCCGTTGCCGACCGCCGACTTCAGGGCAGCGACCAGGCCGCGCGGAGCGTGGCCATGGATGAGGGGCCCCCACGACATCACGTAGTCGATGAAGGTGTTGCCGTCGACGTCCACGAGCCGGGCCCCGCGCGCACGCGCGATGAACAGCGGCGACGCGCCGACCGCCTTGAAGGCTCGTACCGGGCTGTCGACGCCGCCCGGCAGGATACGCTGCGCACGCGCGAAGAGCTGTCGCGATCGTCGCGTGCGCATCAGGCGAGGACCCGCGCCGCCTCGCGGGCGTAGTAGGTGATGATGATGTCCGCGCCCGCGCGTCGGATGCCAGTCAGCGTTTCCAGCATCGCCCGCGGCTCGTCGATCCAGCCGTTGCGACCGGCGGCCTTCAACATCGCATACTCGCCGCTCACGTGGTAGGCGGCAGTCGGGTAGCCAAACGTGTCCTTTACGCGGGTGATGACGTCGAGGTAGGGGACCGCCGGCTTCACCATCACGATGTCGGCGCCTTCCTCGATGTCCTGCTCGACCTCGCGCAGCGCCTCGCGGACGTTGGCCGGATCCATCTGGTGCGTCTTGCGATCGCCGAACTGCGGCGCCGACGCCGCGGCATCCCGGAACGGCCCATAAAACGCCGAGCAGTACTTCGCCGAATACGCCATGATCGCGGCGTGTTCGAAGCCGCGCTCGTCGAGCGCACGCCGGATCGCGCCGACGCGACCGTCCATCATGTCCGACGGCGCGATGATGTCCGCACCGGCCACCGCGTGCGATACGGCCGCCCTCACGAGCTGCTCGACGCTGGCATCGTTCACGATCTCGCCGTCCACCACGATGCCGCAGTGGCCGTGGTCGGTGTACTCGCACAGGCACACGTCGGTCGCCACCAGCACGCCGGAGACTTCGCGCTTGATGGCGCGGATCGCGCTCTGCACCGGCGCCTCCGGATCGTAGGCCGCCGACCCGATGTCGTCCTTCTTCTCGGGCAGGCCGAAGAGCAGCACGCCGCGAACACCCTCGGCCTTTGCGGCGGTCACTTCGAGGACCGCTTCATCGACCGACAAATTGAACACGCCGGGCATCGACGCCACTTCCCGCCGTACGCCCTCGCCCTCGCAGATGAAGAGTGGCATCATCAGCATGTCCGGCGACAAGCGGGTTTCCTGCACCAGCGCCCGCATGGCGGGCGACGTGCGCAGGCGGCGCAGACGCTTGGTGAGCGTCAGCGCGGTAGTCCGGATCTGCACTGGCATCATCGGTCTCCTGAATTCGTTGGCGCTCGCTTCACCACCGAGTCGTCATGGTCGGGGCCACCCCGTCGCAGGAAAACGTGGGTGCAGGCGCTCAAAACGTTAACGCAGAGCTCGCCGAGCTTCCTAAAGTTCTTCTCTGCGGTCTCCGCGTTGAATGCCGTACTTCTTCACGCGCTCTTCAGCCGAACGAGACGCTTGCACCGACAATTACCTCGCAGCTCACCGAAGCCACCTCCGGGAATACAGGAAAATCGTCGGCTCTCAGTTCGCGTTGCGCCGCTCGGCAGCCGCTTGCTCCTCGAAGTGCTTCGCAATCGCCTCGACCAACGCCGGCACCGTATATTGCGCCGGCATGATCGTCGTCTGGATCCCGTGCCGGCCGGCCGCTTCGGCCGTGACCGGACCGATCGACGCGACCAGGGTCGTGCTCAGCAGGTCGGCGGCCGGATCGGCGCCGAGCAGGTTCACGAAGTTGCGGACCGCGGACGCGCTCGTGAACGTCACGACGTCGAGACGCCGCTCGAGCAGCATCTTGAAAATATCGGGTTCGCCCTCGCGCTCGGGTTCGGCGGCGACGGTTCGATATGCTATGACCTCGCTGACTTCCCCGCCGAGGCGCCGCAATTCATCGGCGATGATCTCCCGGCCGATATCGGCGCGCGGCAGGAGAAATCGCCGGCCGCGCACATCGCCCGCGTCCGAGACGGCGCGCACGAGCGACTCCGCGCGGAACTCGGACGGTGTCACGTCCACCTTGAGACCGTAACGCAAGAGTCGTTCGGCCGTGGCCGACCCGACGGCGCACAGCTTCACGCCCTTCAGTTCCCGAAGGTCGAGCGGGCCGTCGAGCAGACGCGGGATGAACGCATCCACCGCCCGTGAACTGGCGAATACGATGGCGTCGAATGTCGCAATGGTGCGGCAGGCGGCGTCCAACGGACCGTAGTCCTCCGGCGGCAGGATTCGGATCATGGGCGCTTCGACCGCTTCGGCACCCATCGCCTCGAGTTGTTCGACGAGCTCGGCCGCCTCATCGCGCGGCCGCGTGACCAGGACCCGCTTGCCGAAGAGCGGCCTGGTGTCGAACCACCGCAGGTTTTCGCGCAGGGCCACCACGCGGCCGACGACGAGCACTGCCGGACGACGGTCGTCGGACTGCTTCGTCCTCCGTCCGATTTCTTCCAGCGTACCTGTTTGTGTTTCCTGTGTCGGCAGGGTGCCGGCATACACCAACGCCGCCGGATCGTCGGCGGGCCGCCCGTGCGACAGCAGGGCGTGGACGATTTCCGGGAGCCGCTCCGGCCCCGCATAGCAGACGATCGTGCCCCCGAGGCGGGCGAGGCTGGTCCAATCGACCGACGCCTCCATCTTGCCGTCGTCCTCGTGACCGCGGACGAAGGACAGGGTGTCGGGGCCGCCGGGATACGTGATCGGCAGGCCCGCGTAGCACGGCGCGGCCACACCGGCCGGGATGCCGGGGACGACTTCGAACCGCAGGCCCTGATCGCGCAGGAACAGGGCTTCAGCGCCACCGCTGTCGAAGAAAAACGGGTCGCCCCATTTGAGCCGCGCGACTGTTCGCCCCTCGCGAGCCTTTTCCGCCAGGAGATAACAGATCGCTTCCTGTTCGAGCGGTTGGGGGGCCGCATTGCCGACGTCGATCATTTCGGCGCCGGGCTTGGCGTGGCGCAGCAGCCGGGCGTGAACCAGATGGTCGTACAACACGACGTCGGCCGACTCGAGATATCGCAGACCGCGAACCGTGATCAGCCCTGGATCGCCGGGACCCGCGCCGATCAGGTAAACGATGCTTCGCATCTTGGTTGCATGAGGTTGTCGTTGATCGTCGGCCGTTCGTGCGTGGATAGTCTAACAGGTGGCGAAAGCCCGAACGGACCGCGACGGGCCGCTGAAGGCGGACACCACGTACCACGAAACTCGCTAACTACTCCCGCCGATCGGCTCCTCACCGCTCTGGTGAGCACGAACCTCCGCGAGGATCAGGTCGGCGCCCTGGTCGACGAGCTGGGCCGCAACCCGTTGACCCAGCTCGGCCGCCTGGTCCGCTGGTCCGCGCGCCTCGCCCCGTACGGCGCGGCTGCCGTCGGGCGATACGACGACGGCGATGAGCTCGAGCTCGTGGCCGTCGATGGGTGTAGCCAGCGCGCCAATCGGCGTCTGACAGCCGCCTCCCAGCGCGGCGATCAGTGCTCGCTCGGCGCTCAGTGTCGCGGCGGTCTGCGGGTCGTCGATACGTGCCAGCAGCAGGCGCACTTCTTCGTCGCCCTCGCGGATTTCAATCGCGACGGTCCCCTGTCCCGGTGCGGGAAGACACGCCGTCGCCGGCAGCCTCATCGAGATGCGCGCCGCCAACCCGAGCCGCAAAAGGCCGGCGGCCGCCAGAACCAGGACATCGTATTCGCGTCGGTCCAGCTTGCGTAGACGCGTGTCGAGATTGCCGCGGATTGGCGTGAAATGGGCGCCGGGAATGAGCCGCCTGAGCTGCGCGATCCGGCGCACGCTCCCTGTACCGACCACGGGTGAGTGGCCGAGCTCGGCCACGAGATGGTCCACCGAGGGCAAGGCGGCCACGGCCGTGAGCGGGAACACGATCGCATCCAACGGGTCTTCGCGCGGCAGCACCGCGGCGATCTGCAAGCCTTCGGGCAGCACGACCGACATGTCCTTGCTGCTGTGAACGGCGAGGTCGATGTCGCCCCCGAGCAGGGCGTCCTCGATTTCCTTGACGAACAACCGCTTGCCGCCGATCTCGGAGAGGGGCGCCTCCTGGAGGCGATCGCCGGAGGTCTTGATGGTGACGATCGAGCAGGGGGGGCCGCCGACGGCGGCGATATGGGCAGCGACCGTATTCGCCTGCCATAGGGCGAGCTGGCTGCCTCGTGTGCCGATCCGCAGCATCAGCGCGACCCGCGGTGCTTCGAACGGGTGAACGGCGCGATCCGCCGGTCGCCCCCTTCACCGCGCTCCTGTTCGTCATCATCGCCAAGACGGAAAAGGCGGGTGAGCGCTTCGCTGTATGCGCCGACGGTCTCCGCGTCGCCGAGCGATTTGAGCTGCTCGGTCGGTGCGAGCAGGAGCTTTTCCATGATCAGACGGGTGATTTCGTCCACTCGCGCGCGCGCCTCGTCCGCCTGCGGGAGGCTGGCGAGCTTGTAGTCCAGGCGTTCGAGCTCGGCGCGCCGGATGTTCTCGCAGTGCTGCCGCAGCGCAACGATGGTCGGGACCGCGCCGCGCGACCTGAGCCACGCGCCGAACCTGTCGAGCTCTTCCGTGACAATCGCCTCGGCGCGTGCAACCTCGCTGCCACGGCGCGCCAGATTTTCGCGGACTGTCGCCTGCAGGTCGTCGATGTTGTAGAGGAAGACCTGTTCGATTTCGCCGGCGGCCGGCTCGACGTCGCGCGGCAGCGCGATGTCGATGATGAACAGCGGGCGGTTGCGCCGCGACCGCATGATCGCTTCGACGCGCGCTTTGGTCAGGATTGGCGCAGCCGCGCCGGTCGCCGTGATGACGATGTCGCCGCCGGAGAGCGCGGCGTCCATCTCGTCCCAGGGCGCGGCGGTCGCGCCGCCGATCGCCTCGGCGGTGCGGGCGGCGTGGGCCATGGTGCGGCTGACGATGATGATCTGGTGCACCCCCTGCGACTTCATGTGCCGGGCCGTCAGCTTGCCCATCTCGCCGGCGCCGATGACGACAACGGTGCGGCCGCGGAGATCGCCGAAAATCTTGCGTGCCAGCGACGCCGCCGCGAACCCGATCGAGACGGCGCCCGCGCCGAGGCTGGTCTCGGTCCGCACGCGCTTGCCGACCGCAAACGACGAGTGGAAGAGCCGATTGAGGACCGGTCCGACCACCTGCACGTCGTGGGCGGCGGTGTGCGCCTGTTTGACCTGGCCGAGAATCTGCGGCTCCCCGACGACCAGTGAATCGAGCCCGGCGGCGACCCGGAAGAGATGTCGGGCGGCGTCGAGGTCGACGATGTCGTAGACGTGCGGCGCGACCGTCGGACGATCGATGCCGTTGAACTCGCCGACGAAGCTCACCAGATCCGCGCGTGTCGCCGCCACATCGTCGCACGCGACGTAAAGCTCGGCGCGATTGCACGTCGAGAGCACGACCGCCTCGCGCGTCGACCCGCGGGCGGCGAGCGCCGCCAGCGTGCGGGCGAGCCCGTGCACCTGGAAGTCCACCCGCTCGCGCAACTCGACCGGCGCGGTCTTGTGACTGATGCCAACGAGCAGCAGGTGCATGTCAGAAAATGAGCAGTGCGGCCGTCAGAATTTGTGGCTGTTCGTCACGAAGTAGCTGATCGGGACGAAATTGAGCAGGACGATCGCGAAGCCGACCGCCGACAGGTACGCCGCGCGCCGCCCGCCCCAACCGATCCGCCGCGCCGCGAACACCTCGAACGAGTAGACCGCCCAGCAGACGAGCGCCACGAAGATCTTGGGATCCTCCAACGACATCGCCTGGAACTGGGGGGTGGCCGGATCGTAGGCGCGCGCCTGTGCCGCCCACACCACGCCGACGACCATGCCGATGGTGAGAAACACCCAGCCAATCGCTATGGCACGCTGATTCATCCGATCGAGAACCTGCAGCGACGGCAGCCTGGCGTAGAAAACCCCGAGGTGTTTCGCCTTGATCTCTTTGAACAGCAGCACGTAGGTAATCCCGATCACGCACGCCAGCGCGAAGCTCGCGTAGGCGAACAGCAGCGAGGAGACGTGGATGCCGAACAGCGGTCCCTCGAGCACCGCCGATCGGCTTTCGACGCCGGGGACCGACGCAGGGATTACCTGCAGCGCCACCAGCAGCGGAAGGATGAAGATGCCCATGCCGCGTTCGTCGCTGGTCATCTCGGTATAGAGATAGGCGAGGGCCAGCAGCCACACGAAGGTCGAGATGTACGAAGTGGGTCCGGCCATCGGCACGTGACCATATTCGACGGTCTGCATGCCGATGACAAACGTGTGGCTCAGCGCCGCGAAGACGAGCACGGTGGTGGCCGCTCGGCCGGCCGAGGCGCTCCGCCTGACGAAGTGCCAGATGTAGGCGACGAGCGCGGCGCCGTAGAGCGCCAGGGGACCGAGGTTCAGCATGGGTGTTTATCGTGTCGCCGTCGGCGCGAAGTACCCGAGTTTGGTTCGCGGCGTCAACTGGCGTCCGTTGACTCGGACCACGACGCGACGCCAACCGCCGTCGCGCCGCGGATTGCGCGACGTGTAGCCGACGGTGTACTGGCTCGACAGTTCGTCGGAGATCTCGCCGTAGATCTTGGCGAGGTCGAGCACTTGATTGGGGAAGAAGGCCCGCCCGCCAGTTTCCTGCGCAAGCTGCCGCAAGGCGAACTCGGCCTCTTTGAAGCCCTTGCTTTCGGTCGCGTCGGCGCTGCGAAGGCCGATCGCGTAGATCGCGGTTTCCGAACGCTTGGCCAGGTCGAGCACTTCTTCGAACGGCAACAGGCTGGAGGTGTCTTCGCCATCCGAGAGGACCACGATCGCGCGGCGGCGAATCTCTTCCACGTTTCTGGCGACGATCTTCTTGAGATCCTTCAGCGCGATGTAGATTGCGTTGTAGAGCGACGTGGAGCCGCCGGCCGACGTCTTCCGAATCGCCTGTTCGAGCTCGGGACCATTGTTGCTGAACGGCGCCCCGATGGTCACGCGGCTGTCGAAGTCGATGATCTCGGCGAGATCCTGCGACCGCAGCCTGCGCACGAAACCGATTGCCGCTTCCTGGGCCGTCGGCAGCTTGGTGTCCATGCTGGCGCTGGTGTCGAGCATCAGCGAGAGGGCAACCGGCAGGTTGGTCCTGCTGAAAAAAGTGACGTCCTGCTTGGCGCCGTCCTCGAAAACGCTGAAGTCCTCCTGCGACAGGTCGGTCAAGAAGTGCCCGCTCGCGTCGGCCACCGTGACGTTGAGCGACACGAGGTCGACGCCGGCCCGGAATGCGGGACCTTGCGGCGGCGCGACGCCCGCCTGGGTGGTTGGTGCGGCACCGGTTTCCGCCGGCTTCGACACCACCGTCTGCGGACCGGCCGGTGACGGCGAGGCGGCGATCACCCCGTACGACGCCGCTCCAGCCAGCAGCATCGCGGCAAAGTACGCGCGACTGTGAAGCGTCACGGACGGTGTCACTGACGGCGCGGCTCCCGCTTTTCCTGAATGAGCGTGCCTCGGGCCGTGAATCCCGGACGCGCAGCGCTGACGGTCACGCTTTCGGGGGGAATGAGCGTCTGCGGCCTCGCGTAGGTCACGCGATACTGCCGCTTCAGCTCGGTGGCGAGCTTTTTCAGCGCCCCGGGCAGCGCGGAACTGGCCAGGAGCGACTCGCGGCGGCCGCCGGTCGTGGCAGGCCCCTGGTCGAGCACGGCGGCGCGGTTGCGCGCGTCTTCATCGATGCTGTTCGATGGCGGGCCGAGGACCAAGACGTGCAGCGCGGCGCCGACCTCGTGCAGCGGCTTCAGGACGTCCTCGTAACGCCGCGAGCTGAATTCAGGGCCTTCGGTCGTGATGACGACGATGACCGGTCGCTGGGCCTCGCGCTTTGCGTACCCCTTGCTGACCTCGATCAGGGCGTCGAGCAGGTAGCTGCCGCTCTGGCGCTGCTCGAAGATCCGAAAGACGCCCTTCATGATCTGGTCGCGATCCGTCGAGGGGGGTGAGAGCGCCGTCGGCCGCTCGGCGAGGGCGGTGATCGACAATTCGTTCTTGGCGCCGTTGGTCATCTCGGTCACGAAGCTTTCGAGGCCGTTCCGGATGTCGGCGATGTAGTTGCGCGCGGCCTGGCTGTTGTCGACAAGGATGGCCAGCTGGATCGGTTCGTCGGCGGTCCCGACGCGCAGGACTTCGCGCGGCGCCTTGTCTTCGCGCACGAGAAAGTCCGATGGTCCGAGGTCCGCCACCGGAGCGCCCGCGTCGTCGAGGGCGCTCACGTACATCGAGCGCGGGATGGCCTGCGCGTGGGACGTGGCCGGCGAAAGAAGCGCAGCCGCGACGAGCAGCAGCGCAGCGAGCGAGGCTCGTGTAGTCACCCCATGAGTATAGGTCCGCGTTTTCGGCAGCGTCAAGAAAATCGATGGCTCGAACTGGTTTGAAATGTGTAGGTTGCAGAGAGCCATTCTCACGGCCTCCGTCAGGCTGTTTCTTGACACCCCAGAGGTCGCATGTTATAAACCCAACGCTTTTCCAATCGCCGCGGGAGTGTCTCGCGGCACATCATCTTCATGATTTCAGCCTATATCCCCATAGCCATCTTCGTGGTGGTCGCGACCGGATTCGCGCTGTTCACGCTCGTGTTTTCGAGCTTGTTGCATTCGGAAAAATACAACAAGGTCAAGCTCGAACCGTACGAGTGTGGGATCGAGCCGATGACCGGGGCGCGCGACCGCTACAGCATCCGCTACTACCTCGTGGCGATGCTGTTCGTCATCTTCGATGTCGAGACCGTCTTCATGTTTCCGTGGGCGGTGATCTTCGACAAGTTGCTGCTGTTCGGTCTGATCGAGATGGTCGTCTTCATCTTCATCCTGATCGTCGGCTACTACTACGCCTGGCAGAAGGGCGCGCTGGAGTGGGCATAGTGTCCAGGCTCCGACGTGCGTGGCCTTGTTCCGGGCCGGGAAGCTCGAGTCGCGGTGTGGCGCGATTCGGCCGTGTTTCCAGGAAGGGCGGGCTCCGCGCCTGGCGATCCCGGCAGCGGGCCGTGATCGCGTCGCCGCCGTCGGAGACATCACACTAGATGGCTGACGATTCGCAGAATCCGTTGCCCCCGGCAACGCCGCCGGCTGTTGCGCAGGACCCGTCCGCGGCATCCGACGCTCGATCTGCGACCCCGGCCGCAGCGGGGTCGTCGCCCTCTGCTGACGAGACGGCCCACGCATCGGCGCCTGCGACTGTCGCGGCGCCCCCGACGCCACCGGCGAAAACGCCCGCGCCTGCTGCTCGGCCGGCCGCTGCCGCGACGCCCAAACCGGCCCACGCATCGGCCGCCAAGCCTCCAGCGAAGGCGGCGGCGCATGAACCGCCCAAGGCTGCGCCGCCATCGGGCCCGCCCGATCCGCCACCGCCCGCTGGTGTCGCGCTGCCGCCGTTCATTGCCTCGCTGCAGGCCGCGATTCCGGACTCGGTGTCGCAGGTCAGCTACTATCTTGGCGACTGGACGATCATCGTGCCGGTGGCACTGTTGCTGTCGGTCGCGCGGCATCTACGCGACGCGCCGGACGCGCTGTTCGACTACTGTTCCGACATCACGGCGACGGATTGGCCGCCGCGTGCCGAGCGCTTCGACGTGATCTACATGCTGTATTCGATTCGGCACCGGCATCGCGTGCGCGTGAAGATCAAGGTCTCGGAGCACCAGCCGATGGCGTCGGTCACGGGCATTTGGCTGGCGGCCGATTGGCTGGAGCGCGAAATGTTCGACATGTTCGGGTTGAACATCACCGGCCACCCGGATCGTCGTCGCATTCTCATGCCGGAAGACTGGCAGGGCTTTCCGCAGCGGAAGGACTACCCGCTCGAGGGTCCCGGCGAACTGCTCATGGAAAATCCGCTCGACTGGCTGAAGCTGCGGCAGGCGCGCGAAGAGGCGGACATCGAATGAGTGCGCGCTCCCTGTCCTATCGGTCATCCCGCCGTCCGGCCTTGCGGCCATTCGATTGACTATGGCGACAGAAACCGTTCGCGGCGCGATGTTCGACACCAACGAGCTCGTGCTGAACATGGGCCCGCAGCATCCAAGCACGCACGGCGTGCTGCGGGTGGTGCTCCGGCTCGATGGCGAGACGGTGGTCGATGCCGACACCGTGATCGGCTATCTGCACCGCGGGATAGAGAAGCTCAGCGAGAACCGCAACTGGACGCAGATTATTCTGCTCACCGATCGGATGGACTACGTTGCCGCCGCGACCAGCAACGTCGGCTACTGCGAGACGGTCGAGAAGATGCTGCAGATCGAGGTGCCGCGCCGCGCGCGTTATGTCCGCACGATTCTGTGCGAGCTGCAGCGCATCGCCAGCCATTGCCTGTGGGTGGGCACCCACGCGATGGACATCGGGGCAATGACCGTGTTTCTCTACGCGTTCCGCGAACGGGAGCTGATTCTCGACCTGTTCGAGGAGTTCTGCGGCGCGCGTCTGACCTACAACTCGATGCGGATCGGCGGACTGCCCCTCGACATTCCTCCGGGCTGGGACAAGAAGGTGCTCGAGTTCTGCCGCATCATGGACGGCAAGCTCTACGAGTACGAAGAGCTGCTGACGCACAACCGCATCTGGCTCGAGCGGACCAAAGGCATCGGCGTGATCTCGGGCCCGAACGCGGTTGGGCTGGGGCTGTGCGGACCGCCGCTGCGCGGTTCGGGCGTCCCGCGCGACGTCCGCAAGGACGAGCCCTACGCCGCGTACGACGAGGTCGAGTTCGACGTGCCTCTGGGCACGGTCGGTGACACCTACGATCGCTATCTGGTCCGGATGGAGGAGTTCAAGCAGTCGGTGCGGATCGTCCGCCAGGCGACCGAAGGGATTCCGGAAGGGCCGATCGTGGGGAAAGTCCCACGCCTCATCAAGCCGCCGGCCGGCGAAACCTACCATGCGATCGAGTCGCCCAAAGGCGAGCTGGGCTACTTCATTGTCAGCGACGGGAAATCAACCAACCCGTACCGCTTCCGCGTCAGACCGCCCTCGTTCTGCAACCTCCAGGGGCTGCGGACGTTGATCAAAGGCCACCTCGTCGCCGATGTGGTCGCGCTGATCGGGTCGCTCGACGTCGTGCTCGGCGAGGTCGACCGATGATCGATTCGTTCGTCGTGCCGTTGCTCAAGATCCTGATTGTCCTCAACGCCACGCTCGTGGGCGTCACCTACATGGTGCTCCTCGAGCGCAAAGTCATCGCGTGGACCCAGTCGCGGCTCGGTCCGATGCGGGTCGGACCCTACGGCATCCTCCAGCCGGTCGCCGACGCCGTCAAGCTGATGATCAAAGAGGACATCACGCCGGTGCGGGCCGACAAGTGGGTGTTCACGGCGGCGCCGATCATCTCGATGGTACCCGCGCTGATCGTGTACGCGGTGATCCCGTTCGGACCGGAGGTCAGCCTGTTCGGCCGGCGCGTCTCGCTCTTCATCACCGATGTGAACGTCGGCCTGCTCTACGTGGTGTCGGTGGCCTCGGTCGGCGTCTACGGGATCATCCTCGCGGGCTACGCGTCGAACAGCAAATACCCGCTGCTCGCGAGCCTGCGCGCGTCGGCACAGCTCATCAGCTATGAAGTTGCCGTGACGTTGACCCTGGTCAGCGTGATTCTGATGTCCGGCTCGCTCAGCATGGTCGAGATCGTCAACGCGCAGTACAACCAGAACGTGTGGTTCGCGTTCGTCCAGCCGGTGGCGTTCGTCATTTTCTTCATCGGCGGCCTGGCCGAGACCAACCGCGCGCCGTTCGACATGCCGGAGGCCGAACAGGAGCTGACCGGGGGCTTTCATACCGAGTACAGCGGGATGCGCTTCGCGCTGTTCTTCCTCGCCGAGTACGCCAACATGATCGTCGTCGCGTCGGTGGCGACGACGTTGTTTTTCGGCGGCTGGCTGCGGCCGTTCCCCAACATCGCGTTCCTCGGGTTTCTGGATCTGATCCCGAGCTGGACCTGGTTTCTGCTCAAGACGTTCGTCTTCCTGTACCTCTTCATCTGGGTGCGCGCCACGTTGCCGCGCTATCGCTACGACCAGTTGATGCGCCTGGGCTGGAAGGTGCTGATTCCATTGGCGATCTGCAATCTCGTGGTCACCGGTATCGTCAAGGTCCTGATGGTGATGTGGTAATGGGCGAGGCGATCGCGTTCTACACCCTGGCGGCATTCATTCTCGGGTTCGCGGTGCTGGTAGTCACCACCAAGGACACCGTCCACAGCGTGCTGTTCCTGGTGCTCGATTTCCTGTTCGTCGCGGCCCTGTACGTGCTGCTGTCGGCGCCGTTTCTCGCGGTCATCCAGGTGCTGGTCTACGCCGGCGGCATCGTCGTGCTGTATCTGTTCGTCGTCATGCTGGTGAACTTGAAGCGGCCGCCCGAGGCACATCAGGACCCGCGCCGGCGCTCGAAGCTCGGATTCGGGCTATCAGTCGCTGTGCTGATGGAACTGGTAGCGGTCGGGCTCATCGGGGTCAACGAGACCGGGCGACCAGTGACGGCCGCGGTGGCGGCGGTGCCTATGCCGGTCAGCGGCAACACCGAGCAGGTGGGTTGGCTGCTGTACACGAGCTATTTGATTCCGTTCGAGATCGCCTCGATGCTCCTGCTGGTGGCGATGATCGGCGCCATCGTGCTGGCGAAACGGGAACTTTGATGATTACTCCTACTCACTACCTGCTGCTGTCCGCGGCCCTGTTCATGATCGGTGTGGTCGGCGTCATGGTACGCCGCAACATCATCATCATCTTCATGTCGATCGAGCTGATCTTGAACGCGGTGAACATCAACCTGGTCGCGTTCTCGAATCAGTTGCACCACGTGGTGGGACAGGTGTTCGCGGTCTTCGTCATCGCGGTCGCCGCGGCGGAAGCCGCCGTGGGACTCGGAATCATCCTGGCCTTCTACCGGAACAAAGAGACCGTCAACATCGACGAGATGAACTTGATGCGGTGGTAGGACAGGCGGGCTGGGCACGGGTAGGGCAGGTGGGACGGTCGCGGGCATTAGGACGGGTGGGGACCTAGGCGGGTAGGTCGGCGGGCCAAGGGGGGAAGACCCACCAGCCCACACACAAACATGCGTTACATCTGGTTGATTCCGCTTCTTCCTGGCATCGGGGCCGCCGTCAACGGTTTCATCGGCATTCGTTCGTTCTCGCGCCGCACCGCGGGGGTTGTCGCCTGCGTGATGATGGCGGCGGCGCTTGGGCTGTCGCTCGTGGCGTTCTTCCAGTTGCTGGCGCTCCCCTCGGCCGAACGCGCGTTCGATGTCACCGTCGCGCAGTGGATCCCGACGATTCCGCTGCAGTTGGGCAACGGCGGGATGGGCGGCTTCCAGGTGCCCTGGGGATTCCGGCTCGATCCGCTGTCGGCGATGATGCTGCTCGTCGTGACCGGTATCGGCACGCTCATCCACGTCTATTCGACGGCCTATATGGCGGACGAGCCTCGCGGCGGTGTCGCGCGCTTCTTCTGCTACCTGAATCTGTTCTGTTTCTTCATGCTCATGCTGGTGCTGGGCAACAACTTCCTGGTGATGTTCGTCGGGTGGGAAGGCGTTGGTCTGTGCTCGTACCTGCTGATTGGCTACTGGTACGAAAAGAAGAGCGCCTCGGATGCAGGCAAGAAGGCGTTCATCACCAACCGGGTCGGCGACTGGGGATTCGTGCTCGGCGTCTTTCTCATCTATTCCACGTTTGGTACGCTCGATTTCCGCGCCGTGCAGAACGCGGCCGCCACGATGCCCGTCGAGACGGCGCACTTCGGCGTGCTGTCCTTCATCTGCCTGTTTCTGTTCGTCGGCGCGACCGGGAAGAGCGCGCAGATTCCGCTGTATGTCTGGCTGCCAGACGCGATGGAAGGCCCGACGCCTGTTTCCGCGCTGATTCACGCGGCGACCATGGTGACGGCCGGCGTGTACATGGTCGGCCGCAACGCGGTGCTGTTTTCGCACGCGCCGCAGGTCATGGCGATCATCGCCGTGGTTGGCGTGCTGACGGCGCTGATGGCGGCCTCGATCGGCCTGGTGCAGTACGACATCAAGCGGGTGCTCGCCTATTCGACGGTATCGCAGCTCGGCTACATGTTCACCGCGATGGGCGTGGGGGCGTTTTCGGCCGGGGCGTTCCATCTGATGACGCACGCGTTCTTCAAGGCGCTGTTGTTCCTCGGCAGCGGTTCGGTGATCCACGCGATGGGGGGCGAACAGGACATGCGCCACATGGGTGGCCTCAGGAAATACCTGCCGGTGACCTACGCGACCATGTTCGTCGGCACGCTGGCGATCGCCGGCATTCCGCCCTTCGCCGGGTTCTTCAGCAAGGACGAGATCCTTTATCGCGCCTTCCAGCACAACCACGTCATCTGGGTCCTGGCCGTCGCGACGGCGCTGATGACGGCGTTCTATATGTTCCGCCTGGTGGCGATGACGTTTCTTGGCGCGTACCGCGGTCCGGCATGGGAAACCGCTGGGCACGCCAGCGTCTCGATGCCGGCCATGGCGTCTGCCGGGGACACGCACGTCGCGGCCGTCCACGGCGCGGCGCACGATGATCATCACGACGCTCATGGGGGTCACGGTCACGGTCACGGCCCGTGGCACGGACCGCACGAATCGCCGAGGCCAATGACGTTCCCCCTCATCGTGCTGGCGATTGGCGCAGTCTTCGTCGGCCTTTTCGGCATTCCGGGGGCGCTTGGCGGCGGCAACGCGATCGAGCACTTCCTGGAGCCGAGCTTTACCGCGTCGGAGTCGCACGTCGCGGCGGCCGCGAGCCCTGCCGGCACCGAAGCCGGGGAGCACGCCGGCGCGGCCGCGGAAGAGACCGAACACGGCTCACGCGGCCTCGAACTGGGGCTGATGGCGCTGTCGGTCTTCATTGCCGCTTTCGGCATCTGGCTCGCGAACAAGTTCTACGTGACCAGCCCGGAGATCTCAGAAGGCCTGAAGAACCAGTGGGCGGGCGCGCATCGGACGCTGTCGAACAAGTACTACGTCGACGAGGTCTACAATGCGACCGTCGTCGCGGGCACGTTCGCGAGCGGCCGCGGCCTGTGGACATTCGATCGCCGCGTGGTCGACGGCGCCGTCAACGGCACGAGTTGGGTGACGGTGATCAGCGCCTGGTTCTCCAGCCTGACCGATCGGACGATCGTCGACGGCCTGGTCAACCTCGTGGGCCGCATCTGCGAAGAAGCCAGTTTCTGGTTCCGCAAGGTGCAGAGCGGCCTGGTCCAGAATTACGCGCTGCTGATGCTGTTCGGCGTCTTTGCGTTCGTGACGGTGTATCTGTTCTCGAGGTGATCGCATGATCACGCTCACCGCGGAGGATGCCGGGAACAGCGCTCTCTGCGTGCTCGACGCGCCCTGCGGTTAAATTCTTATGACTCACTACCTTTCGATCATTCTCTTCACGCCGCTCTTTGGCGCGTTCATCGTGCTGCTCGTGAACAAGCGGCAGGAGAATGTCATCCGCTGGATCGCGAATGCCACGGCGTTTCTCGGCTTCGTCATCTCCGTGCCGCTCTGGTTCTGGTACGACTCCTCGAGCACGGCGTTCCAGTTCGTCGAGCGGGCGCCGTGGATCCCCTCAGTCGGCGCCGATTATTTCCTCGGCGTCGACGGTTTCAGCGTGCTGTTGATCCTGCTGACCACGATGATGGGCTCGATTGCGATGATCTCGTCGTGGAACGCGATCACCGAGCGGACCAAGGAGTACTACGTCTTTCTACTGGTCCTCCAGACCGGGATGCTCGGCGCCTTCATGTCGCTCGACTTCCTGCTCTTCTTCCTGTTCTGGGAAGTCATGTTGGTGCCGATGTACTTCTTGATCGGCATCTGGGGCAGCTCGAACCGGTTGTACTCGGCGATCAAGTTCTTCCTCTACACCCTGGTCGGCAGCGTGGTCATGCTGCTCGGCATTCTGGCGATCTACTTCTACAACCACACCGCGACCGGCGTGTATACGTTCGACGTGACCCAGTTCCACAAGCTCAGCCTGCCCTACGAGCTGCAGTGGTGGGTGTTCCTGGCGTTCTTTCTCGGCTTCGCCATCAAGGTGCCGATGTTCCCGTTCCACACCTGGCTGCCCGATGCGCATACCGACGCGCCGACGGCCGGCTCGGTGATTCTGGCGGCCGTTCTCCTGAAGATGGGCACCTACGGGTTCCTCCGGTTCAGCCTGCCCATCCTGCCGGACGCCACCCGCCATTTCGTGCCGATGGTCGCGCTCCTCTGCATCATCGGCATTGTCTACGGTGCGCTGGTGGCGCTCGCGCAGAAGGACTGGAAGCGGCTGGTGGCGTATTCGTCGGTCAGCCACATGGCGATGGTCATGCTCGGCATGTTCGCGCTCAATCCCGTCGGCATTACCGGCAGCATCATCCAGCAGCTCAATCACGGGATTTCGACCGGCGCGCTCTTCCTGCTCGTGGGCGTGGTCTACGAGCGCCGCCATACGCGGGAGATTTCGGAGTACGGCGGCCTGTCGAAAGTGATGCCGGTCTACGCGGCCATTTTCCTGGTGATGACGATGTCGTCGATTGGCTTGCCGGCGCTGAACGGCTTCATCGGCGAGTTCCTGATCCTGCAGGGTGTCTTCGTGGCGAGCAAGGTCTGGGCGGCCTTCGCGGCGAGCGGTGTCGTCCTCGGCGCGGCCTACATGCTGTATCTCTATCAACGGACGATGTTCGGGAAGATTGAAAACCCGAAGAACGAGCATCTGCTCGACATCAGTCACCGGGAGTTCGCGACGTTTGCGCCGCTGTTGATCCTCGCGGTCTGGATGGGGCTCTATCCGGCGCCCTTCCTGCACCGCCTCGAAACGTCGGTCCAGCACATCATCGAGCGCGTCAATCCGCAGTACGCGGGAGTGACCGCGGCGAACTGCAACGCGTCGCCAGCGCTGGTGGCGGCGTCGTCGAATCCGGCGGCGAAGTTTCTCGACGCGCTGCCGTGCGGTCCCGACGGCAAGCCCCTGAACGCTGCCGAGGGACGGCGCTAATGCCGCCCGGCATTTCCTCGAGCGATTTCTATTACATCCTGCCGGAACTGGTCATGACGGCGGGCGCCCTTCTCGTTCTCATTGTCGATGTCCTGGTGGCGCGCGGTAGCAAGCTGCTGCCGGCCGTCACGCTGTTGGCGATTGGTGCAACGCTGGTCTCCCTGCTGCCGTTCGCCAATACGCACGTCGAGGTGGCGCACGGGTTGATTGCCGTCGATCGGTTCGCGCTGTTCTTCAAGGTCGTATTCCTCGGCTCCGCGGCGTTCACGGTGTTGATGTCGGTCCGCTATCTGGAGATCGAAGGCGCGAGCCCGGGTGAGTACTACTTTCTGATCCTCTGCGCGACCCTCGGCATGATGATCATGGCCGGCGGGATCGATCTCATTACCATCTTCATCGGCCTCGAGACGATGGCGGTGTCGTTCTACATCCTGGCCGGGTTCATCAAGCCGAATCAGCGATCGAACGAGGCCGCGGTCAAGTACTTCCTGCTCGGCGCCTTCTCGCTCGGGATTCTGCTCTACGGTATGTCGCTGATGTACGGTCTGTCGGGAACGACCAATCTGCGGACCATGGCGACGGCGTTCGTCGGGCAGGAGCGCGACCCGCGTCTGGTGCTTGCGGTGATGCTGGTCGTGGCCGGCGTCGGCTTCAAGATCGCCGCCGTGCCCTTTCATATGTGGGCTCCGGACGTCTATGAAGGTGCGCCGACGCCGGTGACCGCGTTTCTGTCGGTGGGGTCGAAAGCGGCGTCGTTTGCCATGCTCCTCAGGATTTTCCTGGAGGGGCTGCCGTCGATGAGCGCCGACTGGCGGGTCCTGTTCGAGGCGCTGGCAGTCGTCACGATGACGGTCGGGAACCTTGCCGCGCTGACCCAAACCAATCTCAAGCGGATGCTTGCGTATTCTTCGATCGCGCACGCCGGCTACCTGTTGATGGGCGTCGTCGCAGGCACGCCGCGCGGCGTGACGGCGATGCTGATCTATCTCCTGATCTACACGTTCATGCAGCTGGGCGCCTTCATGGTCATCGTCATGATGCGGCGCGAGGACGTGGTCGGCGACGAGCTCAAGGACTTCGCGGGCCTCTACCTGCGTCATCCGCTGGCGGCGTTTGCCATGCTCTTCTTCATGTTGTCGCTCGGGGGCATTCCGCCGACGGCAGGCTTCATGGGCAAGTTCTGGCTCTTTGGCGCCGCAATGGACGCCGGCTACGTGTGGCTGGCGGTGATCGGCGTGCTGAACAGCGCCATCTCGTTGTACTACTACCTCCGCCTCGTGGTGTTCATGTATTTGAAGCCGCCAGGCGGCGGTTCCGAGCCGAAGGCGACTCCGGCGATGGCGTTCGCGATCGGATTGGCCGTCGTCGCGACGCTCCTGTTCGGCGTGTACCCGGACCGGCTGTTCGCGCTGGCTGAAGCGTCGGCGCGAACCTTGGGTGCGGCGGCACTCTCGGCCGCGATCCGGTAACGCATTTCGGCGCGTCACGGGCTTCGAACATCCAGCACGCCAGGCCAAAAATTCTTTCTGTGCAAACCGCGTTGGCGGTACGCGAGGAAGCCGTCGGAGCTGGCATCATGTCGTGTGGTCGGCAGGCAGCCGCCGCGGCGACCAGGCCTGAAGAACGACGAGAACGCGAGGCTGGAGTAACGGCCGAGTAGGAACCGTAGAGAAGTGGTCGGTCACAGGACCCACGCGTGAAGGAGCAGACATTGGGAATTTTGGCGCTCGGCGGCATCGTCACCGTCATCCTGCTGTTCCGGGTGGTTTGGTTCTTTAGCCGCAAGAGACCAGGCGATATCACGTAGCGTTCGCACTGACTGCCACCCACTCCGACGATTGCGTGAAGTTTTTCACAAGGTACGCTATACTCCTCAGCCGGGTCGGCGGATATTCGGGCACTATGAGCGACCGCCATGCCAGACGATGACCGCGAGTCGCTGATTGCCCGGACGGCCAAATCGTTTCAAGAGAACGCGGAGCGCTCGGGGCCGGCGGCAGGCGCGAGTTACACGCTCATCGGCGCGATTTTGCTGCTGGGCGGAATTGGGTATGCCGTGGATTCCTGGCGCGGCGCCGGGCACGGGTTCCTCCTGACGGGGTTGGTATTCGGCATCCTCGTCGGCTTCGTGGATCTGGCCAGAGTGGTTTGGAAGAAATGAAGCCCGTCGAGTGGATGGTTGGCGCGAGTGTGGCGTCCTGCCTCGCGGCCATCGCCCTCTTCGGGATGGGCCGTGAGCTGTTCCTCGGGATGATTGCGCCGCTGGTGATCGCCGTGGGGACATGGATTGCGGTCGAACGTACCCATCGGACGAATCCCGCCGGCGTGACGGCCGTGATGATGGGCGGATTCGTCGGCAAGATGGTGCTGTTCGGCGCGTACGTCGTCATCGTCTTGAAGGGGCTCTCAGTGCGGCCGGCGCCGTTCGCCGCCAGCTTCACGGTGTATTTCGTCGGGTTGTATCTGGTCGAGGCGCTGTACTTGAAACGCCTGTTCGCGGGGATGAAGTAGACACGGACGTCGCACACACCATGATGTTGTTCGCGCTGCAAGAGCATCTTCAGGAGCACGCGTCCGAGGCGGCGGAGAAATTCGACGCCGGCAAGACGATCATCGAGCACGTCTCGAACAGCGGACTCGACCATCCATTGCTCCACCTGCCGACGATTGCCGGCATCAATTTCTCCGTGACTAAGCACGTCCTGATGCTGTGGCTGGTCTCCGCGTTCGTGTTCATCCTGCTGTCGTGGACGGTCCGGCGATACACCAAGCAGGACCGGCCGATTCCTTCCGGCTTCGCCAACGCACTCGAGTTTCTGGTCGAATGGATTCGTGATTCGATCGTCTTGCCGAACGTGGGCAAGAAGTGGGTGAACACCTGGGCGCCGCTGCTCCTGACCTTCTTCGTGTTCATCCTGTGCTCGAATGCGGTCGGCCTGATTCCGGTCTTCGAACTGCTGGGCGTGCTCGACCACTTCGTGTTGCATACCGCGGAAGGGTCGTTCGTCAAACAGGTGATGCACGGCGGCACGACGACAACCGCCAACTTCAACGTGACCGCGGCGCTCGCGACCATTACCTTCGGCGCAATCATCGTGGCGGGCTCCAAGGCGCACGGCTTCGTCACGCACTGGAAGAACCTGGTGCCGGGCGGCGTCTCGAAGTTCGTCTACCCGATTCTCATTCCGATCGAAATCATGGGGATGTTCGTTCGTCCCTTTGCGCTGACGATGCGACTTGCGGCGAACATGACGGGCGGCCACATCGCCATCCTGGCGATCCTGTCGTTCGTATTCCTGTTCACCGAGCTCTTCGGCCGCGCGATTGCCGGTATCGGCGTCGGCCTCGCGGTTTCGATACCACTGGCAGTGGGCATTTCCGGCCTCGAGATCCTTGTGGTCCTGATTCAGGCCTACGTGTTCACGCTACTGACCGCAGTCTTCATCGGCATGGCCATTCACGTTCATCATTAGTAACGAAGCGAAGCGTCGTTACACACGGAGGAGATGTTAATGACAGGAATTGTGCAGTTTTTTGGGATTTCGATCGGGCTCGGCATGATCGTGATCGGGGCCGGACTGGGCATCGGCAAGCTCGCCGCCGCCGCCGCGGAAGGAATCGCCCGCCAGCCAGCGGCCGCCGACAAGATCACCGGCGCCGTCAACCTGCCTCTCTTCCTGTTGGAAGGCGTCGCGATTCTGGCCGAAGTGTTCGCGCTGCTCGTGCTGTTCTTGGGACGGTAGGTCGATGGACAACCCACTCGTCCAGCCCGATCCCGGGTTGTTTATCTGGACGATCCTGACGTTCCTCGTCCTGCTTGGGCTGCTCGCGAAGTTCGCTTGGCGGCCGCTGCTGCAGGCGCTCGAGGCGCGTCAGGAGCTGATCCGGAAGTCGTTGGAGGAGGCGCAGCAGGCGCGCCGCGAGTTGGAGCGCGTCAGTCAGGAGTCCGCCCAGATCCTGAAGGAATCGCGCGTGCAGGCGGAGACGATCATCGCCCAGAGCCGGGCCGATGCCGAACGGCTCCGGGAAGAGATGAGGCAGAAGGCGAAGGCCGAGTCGGACACCATCGTCCGCAACGCCGAACGCCAGATTCAGCTCGAGACCGGCCGCGCGCTGCAGCAGATTCGCCATGAAGCCGCCGATCTGTCGGTACTGATTGCGTCGAAGCTGATTCAGCGCAATCTGTCGAAGGAAGACAACGATCGGCTGATCGAAGACGCGCTCACGCAAATGGACGCGCGCAAGCACTGACACGATCCGGGCAGGCCCCTATTTCACACCCAATCCGATGACTCGCGCTCCGGGGATCCGGACGCCGAGCTGCACGTCGTTGCCGCTCACGGACCCTACCGGAACGACGTATTCGACCATCAACTGAGGTGCCAGCCGGTCGGCGAGGCGATCGAGCGCCACTTGATACGACGCGGACGAGTAGATCGTGGTGAATTGGCCCCGCGTCTCGTCGGCGAGCGCGCGCAGCATCTCCGCCGATCGGTTTGCCGCCTGGGCCTGGTCCCCGATGGCGGCGATCACGTGGACCGTGGCCCCGCTGTCGAGAATGGGCTTGAGCAGTTCGCTTGGCACGTTGGCGAGAGGTCTGGCCGACACCACGACGATCGCGGAAAAGTGTGAGCCGTTCTCGGTAATGGCATGCGCGGCGTCGATAATGCCTTGGAAGAGACCCTCGCTCGAGCCGCCCGGCGTCGCCTTCCCGAGACTCTCCACAACCACCGAGCGGTCGTCGTCGAAGGTGGAGATGAGCCGCGCCGGATCGGACAGTGCGACCGCGATCGGCCGGTGGCCGATCCGCGCGATGAAGCGCGCCGCCGCCTCGCGCACCATCACGAAGTCGCCGGCCGCGCCAGCACTGCTGTCCAAGACAACCGCAACCGGGTAGTCGGCCACGCGCACCGAGAGCACGTCGCGAGGCCGGCCGGTTTCGCGCACCACGAAGTCGTCGGCCTCGATGTCCACGATCGCGCGGCCGCGGGCGTCGGCCACTGTCGCCAGGGCGGTCCGGCTGGCGCCGAATTGCGAAAGTCCCAGAACCAACAGCAGGAACGTCTCGAGCATCGCGCGGATTATAGGCCCTCGCGGGAGTCCCCTGGCGAAGCGAACAAACGTCGAAGACGATGGCGCCTCCCATTTTTTGGATCAATCTGTAAAGACTCCGAGATAGCTCATCAAATTGAAATCGGCGGTACGTGTGTGACGGATGTAAGATTTTCTGTGACGGATTCCATTAATTTGATGACCAACGACTCTTTGGTGAAGATTGACGATCTGGAAGTCGTAACTGATACAGCGAGTGTCTGTATTGTTCAAAGGAGCCCAATGCCATGCGTTTTTACAAAATAGCGGCGTTACTAGCACTGCTGCTCGCGAGCGCACGCCTCGGGCATGCGCAGGAGCGATTTGGCGGTCTATCCGGGGTCGTGACAGATTCGAGCCAGGCGGCGGTTCCTGGCGCGACGATTACGATCACCAACAAGCAGTCTGGCGCCGTGCGCTCGGCGGTGAGTGGAGCGGAGGGGGCCTATTCAGTCCCGGACCTCGAGCCCGGCCGTTACACCGTCGTCATCGAGCTGAGCGGTTTCCAGAAAGTCTCGAATGACGATGTCCTCGTACTCCTCGGCAGGACATTTACCGTCAACGCCCAGCTGACAGTGGGCAACGTCAGCGAAACGGTCAATGTCACGGCTGCTGAGAAGCAGATCGACCTGAAGAGCGTCACGATCTCCCACAACGTCACATCGGAAGAGTTGGATCGCTTGCCGAAGGCCCGTTCCTTCACGGGCATCGCGTTGACATCTCCTTCGGTCAATCAAGGGGACATCGAAGGCGGTCTGCAGGTGAATGGCGCCAGCGGCGCCGAGAACTCCTTCACGGTTGATGGCGTCGTGACCAACAGCCTGGTGAACGGCAAATCGCGGCAGGACACGGTATTCGAGTACCTCCAGGAGGTGCAGGTCAAGACGGGCGGGGCCAATGCCGAGTTCGGCGGCGCGCTCGGGGGCGTGATCAGCGCTGTCACCAAATCCGGCGGCAACGTTTTCCACGGCGAGGGTCACTATTACTTCGATGGCAGCCCCGTCAGCGCTGCCCAGATTCAGCGCCTGGTGCTCAGCCCGACCGACGACAAGACGGTGAGCTTCGTTCAGGACGACAAACAACGCAACATCCGGAACGAGGTGGGTGGCTCGATCGGAGGTCCTATCGCCAAGGACCGTCTGTTCTTCTTCGGGTCCGTCTCGCCGCGTATCATCCGCCGGACGAACAACTACGGGTTTTCGAGCGGCACCGAGCCCGGTTCTATCGACCAGAGCCAGACCCTTGGTCAGTATTTCGGCAAGGTCAGCTACACCAGCAGCCACGTGCAGGCCAACATCAGCGGCCTGATGACGCCGACGCGGTCCACCGGCACGCTGTCTGCGTTCAACGGCGCGACGGTGAACGGCATCTCGAGCTCGCTGGCGAGCAACGCTTCGCAAGCGGTCAGAGGCTGGAAGCAGGACCAGAACAACGTGGCCGGCAACGTCGATATCTGGCTGTCCAGTACGGCCTACCTCAGTGTGCGCGGCGGCTATTTCTACGATAACTTCGGCGACACCGGCATCCCGACGACGACCAGCGTGACGTACAACACGTCAGCCGTCGGCGTGCCCGGCGTCCCCGCTGCCTTGCAGTTGCCGCTTGGAACCCAGAATACGCCGCGGTCCTTGATCACGAATTTCGACACGACCAAGCGTGGTTTCATGCAGCTGGACTACAACCACACCTTCAACGCTGCAGGCACGCACCAGCTGAAGGGCGGGTACGGCTACCAGCACACCCTCAACGACGTGGACTCTGCGTACCCTGGCGGCTTCATCCTGTTGAATTGGGGCCGCACGTTCACGAGCCTGGTCGCCGGAGGGGGCGGCACGGGCACTTACGGATACTACGAGCTCGACAACCGAGGCACAGTCGGACAAGCCGGGTCGAACATCAACTCTCTCTTTGTTCAGGATTCCTGGACGCCGACTCCCCGCCTGACGCTGAACCTCGGCGTGCGCAGTGAGCACGAGGTAGTGCCCTCGTTCAGGGATGGGATCAACGCCTTCGAGTTCGGGTTCGGCCAGAAAGTCGCGCCGCGTCTCGGCGCGACCTACGACGTGCGCGGCGACGGCAAGATCAAGCTATACGGCAGCTGGGGCAAGTACTTCGATTGGACGAAGTACGATCTGCCCCGCGGCTCATACGGTGGCGACATCTATCAGGTGTACTACCGTTCGTTGGATACGCTGGACATCAACAGTCTGAACATAAACAACAAGCCCGGTCGGGACCTGTGGGACCCGGCGACGCCGAACTCTTTCCGCGACCGGCGTGTGCCCAATTTCGACTCTACCGACCCCAACATCAAGCCGATGTATCAGACCAGCACGAACTTCGGCATCGAGTTCCAGGCGAATCAAACTTCTGTCGTCGGCATACATTTTGTGCACAACTATCTCGACCGCACCATTGAAGATATGGGTGGTCTCGACGCCAAGGGCAACGAAACCTACATCATCGGTAATCCTGGTGAGGGACTTGGGGTGCTCACACCCACCACCGGGCTCACCAAACCGTTCGCGACGCCAAAGCCGATCCGTCAGTACGACGCGATGGAGTTGACCTACAGCCGCCGCTTCTCGAACAACTGGTTCGCCAGCGCGAGCTACACCCTGAGTCGCCTCTACGGCAACTATGCCGGACTGGCCAATTCTGACGAGATCCTGACCCCGACCACCGGCACGAGCTCGACGACGACACAACAGCAAGCAGGAAGCATCTCCCGTCAGGGCGGAAACGCTGGCCGCGCGTGGGACCTCGACGAGGTGCTCGCGGATTCCCGCGGTAACCTCGACGGCGTGGTTGGACGTCTCGCGACGGATCGTCCGAACGTCGTCAAGCTTTACGGCGCGTATTCGTTCCCGATGGGCACGCAACTGGGCCTTTTCTTCTACGGCGGGAGCGGGACGCCGATCAGCACCTACGTCAACACGACGAATACGATTCCGATGTTCGTGTATGGCCGCGGCGATATGGGCCGGACCCCGGTGCTGACGCGCACGGACCTGCTGATCTCGCACGAGTTCTCGATGATGCAGTCGAAGAAGCTCCGTCTCGAGTTGAACGTGATCAATCTCTTCAACCAGAAGACGGCGACCCACCTCTTCAACAACCTCAACCGAGGCGCCGGGACTGCGCGGGCATCGTCGGCCATCGATCTTTCGAAGGTCGACCTGGCGCAGGGTTTCGATGTCACCAAAGCGATTCTTGCCACTTCGGACGGCGCGAATGCCTACGATCCGCGCTACGGTCAGGCCGACCTGTGGCAGACCGGCACGCAAGGTCAGCTCAGCGTCAAGTTCATCTTCTAGCAGGCCCCTCAGGCCCAGCAAGGGCCTGGGCCCGCTATAGGTCATTTGTGAGCCCCGAAACTTGACCTGTTCGGTCAAGTTCGGGTTCTCACAGGTTCTAGTTGGGATACGCGAGTACTTCTGAGGGGAGGAGCCCGGCTTCTCCCCTCTGCTTTTTCTGCCCCTTTTCTGTGTGACATTGGACGACGTGCCCGGCGCCGAGCGCGAAGAATTCTGGGATGAACGGCCGTGCTGGAGGGACCAGGCCCTGGAACCGTGAAAGGTGCCTGGCTTTGGAGGCCTAGAATGTCCCCATGAGTCAGAAAGAGACTTGCCACGGCTGCCAGCATCGAAGGCTGGATGGGGGTAGCCGATGATGCGAACCAGGATTTCCCTCGCGTTGCTCCTGGCGTTCGGCGGATCGGCGAGTGGCTTCGCACAAGGGGTACAGACCGGCACCATTCGGGGAACGGTGCGCGATTCTGACGGCTTGGCCGTGCCGGGAGTGAGCGTCGCGGGCACCGCGTCCGTGTTTCAAGGGACGCTCACGGCGACGACCGATGCGCAGGGCGGCTACACATTGTCGAACTTGCCCCCGGGCGACTATCGGTTGACCTTCGAATTGAGCGGCTTCAGCACGGTGACGCAGTCGACCCGTGTCTTGCTCGGTCTGACCGTTGAACAGAGTGTCTCGCTCCGGCCGGCCGGCGTTACCGCTGCCGTGACTGTGGTCGCGGAAATGCCGGCGCCCATTGCTACGCCGGTCGTCGGCGCGAACTTCACGCACGACGAGATCCAGCAACTGGCGACGCCGCGCACGATCCCGGGCATTGCGCAGTTCGCGCCGGCCCTGACCGAGAATTCTCCAAACGTCGGTCAAGTCGTCATCAGCGGCAATTTCGCCTTCGACAACGTGTTCATGGTCAATGGCGTCGACATCAGCGACAATATTTTTTCCACGCCGCAGAATCTCTTCGTCGAGGATGCCATCCAGGAAACTCAGATTCTGACCTCCGGAATCTCGGCGGAGTACGGCAGGTTCGGCGGGGGAGTGGTGAACGCGATCACGAAGAGCGGCGGGAACACCTTCTCCGGCAGCGGCCGAATCAATTTCGTGAGCCCCTCATGGTCGACGGCGACGCCTTTCGAGGTGACCCGGGGCACCGATAAGACCGCGCACCCCGACACGCTGTCGAAGACCTACGAGGGAACATTTGGCGGTCCGCTGGCGAAGGATCGATTGTGGTTTTTCCTGTCGGGCCGCTACGCCTCGCTCGACGGCACGGTCTCGCTTCCGCAGACCGGCATCGTGCTCCCGACCAACTCGCTCAACAAGCGCGGCGAGATCAAGCTCACCGGCAGGCCGCTGAAAAGTCATTCGATCCAGGGCGGTTTCCTGACCGACCCCAGCACGCGGACCAACAACTCCGGGGTGCAAAGCTTCATCATCGATCCCCACAGCGAGGTCGATCGCACCATCCCGAATTGGTACTTCTACACGAATTACCACGGGCTGCTCAAGAACACGCTGATCGTCGAAGCCCAATACTCAGAGCGGCGCTTTCGGTCTGACAACGACGGCGGTACCAGCACCAATATCGTGGACTCGCCGTTCTTCTCGCTGAGCTGCGCCTGCCTGTACAACGCCCCGTACCTGGACGCGACCGACCCGCAGAGCCGCAACAACCGACAGGTGACTGGGAGCGTGACGAGCTTCTGGTTGGGAGCGGGACGTCATCAGACCAAGGGCGGCTACGAGTTTTTCCGCAGCCAGCTGACGGGAGGAGGCTCACAATCCTCGACCTCCTACGTGTTCAGCGCCGACTTTCTCACGAACTCAGCCGGCGCTCCGGTGCTCGATGCCGCCGGTCGGCCGATTCCCGTGTTTGTCCCTGGCCAATCGTTCCTGGACTACTACCCGGCGATCAAAGGTGCCACGCTGAACGTAGACAATAACTCGTTCTACGTACAAGACCACTGGGCCGTGAATGGCCGTTGGTCCGCCGACCTGGGTGCACGTTACGAGAACGTGCGCGCCATTTCGACGGGCGATATCGTGAGCGTGAGCACGAACCGTATCGTGCCGCGGCTCGCCGTGGGCTATGACATCCAAGGGAACGGCCGGCACGTGGTGCACGCGACGTATGCGCAGTATGCGGGCCGCTACAATGAAGCGCAGATTGGCGCGAACAGCCCGGTCGGACACCCCGCCGATTTCACACCAACCTATCAGGGGCCCTCCGGCCAGGGCTACGCCTTCGCGCCCGGGTTCGACCTGCGGAACTATCCGATCACGAGCGCGAACGCCGCGGCCAACGTGCCGCTGGCCAACGTGTTCATGGACCCAGGACTCAAGTCGCCGCTCACACACGAGACGAGCGTGTCCTACGGCCTGACTTTCGGCGAACGGCGCGGATACGGTGAAGTGAGCTACGTCGCCCGGCACACCAACAATCTGATCGAGTCGTTTTCGACCATCGCCGATGGCTCGACGCATATCGTCGCAAACGGTGTGGATGTCGGAATCTTTTCCAATATCGTGATTCGGAATTCCGACGAGGCCCACCGCGACTACCAGGCGATGGTGTTTCAGTCGCGGCTGGAGTTGACGCGCCGATGGAACGTCAACGGGCACTACACGCTGCAAATCAAGAACAGCGGCAACTACGAAGGCGAGGTCAGCGGCACCCCGGGCGCGACCTCGGCGATCGGCGACTATCCCCCGACGTTCAATGCGGCTCGGAACTATCCCGACGGAAGGCTGCAGAATTTCCAGCGCCATCGGCTTCGTCTCTGGAGCATTTACGACGTGGACATGGGCCGGGCAGGCGACGCGGCCGTGTCGGGTCTGTGGCGACTGGATTCCGGTCGCGTGTATTCCCTGGCCGCTCGAAATCAGGGGCTCACGGCGGCGCAACGAGCGATCCTTGCCACGGCGGGCTATCCGGATGGTCCCGCTCCCGTCAATGTCTTCTTCGGCGACCGTGGCTCCGAGGAGTTCGCCGGCTACGGCGTGTTGGATGTGTCGTTCAACTACAACGTCCCGGTCTTTCGTTCGTTGCGTCCATGGGTGAAGTTCGACGTCTACAACGTGTTCAACAACCAGAAGCTGATTGCCTGGAACACGACAGTGAGCCAGGATCCGGCAAGCCCCAAAGACAGCCTGGGGTACGCGACGGGCTACGTCAAAGGTCCAACCTTCGGCACGGCGACCGGGAATACGGTGACGAACTTGAACGTGTCGACGATCAACGCGTATCCGGTCGCATTCAGCGGCGCCGCGGCTGGCGGCCGAACATTCCAGGTGGCGGTCGGATTCCGCTTTTGAGCTCGAATCGGCGCCGTCCCCGCAGCACAAAAGCACGAGAGGGCGCGCCTGGCGTCGCTGTTGGTTTCTCGCAGGCCTTCTGAGTTCTAACTTTTGAGTTTTCAGTTCGGGCTGGGTGTTTTCAGCAGCCCTGTTAGCGTTTTGGCTTGCCGAAGATCTTGCGCGCCTCGAGGCGCAGTGCGTCCGCCTGCCGGGGTTTGCCGAGCGCCGTCCAGATTTTGGCGGCGAGTCCGTAGGCATCCGGCGTCGGCGAGAGCCGAATCAGTTCAAGGGCGGCTTGTTCCGCCTCGTCCGTCCGCCCTGTCTTGACGTACACCATCGCCAGGCCGGCGCCGGCCCGCGCATGGTGTGGGACGGCGCGCAGTTGCTCGTCGAACTCGAACTCGGCTTCCGAGAAACGTTCCATTCTGCTCAGCGTATCCCCGGCGTAGAACGGCAGGTCTTCGATGAGGGCGCCGGAATTCTTCCGGAGCGCCGCGAGCGCCTGCTCGAACAGCGGCAAGGCCTCCGAGAACCTGCCGTGATCGTACAGCAGCCGCCCTTCGACGAAGGCGGTCATCGGCAGGTTCGGATCGGCCTGGACAGCCAGTTCGGCTTCGTGTCTGGCGCCTTCCGCGTCGCGGCGCGCCAGGGCAATTCGAGCGAGAAGCTCGTGCACCGTCGCGTGCGTCGCGCCGTCCGGCACGCGCTCGGCGGCCGCCTCCGCCTGCAGCCGCGCCTCGTCGAGCTTGTTGAGTTTGAGCAACGCTCCAGCCGCTCCGAACAACGGCAACGGATCGGCTGGCGTGAGCTCGGCCATGTGCTTGTAGGCATCGACGGCCACGCCGAATCGATCGAGGCGATCCGCAATTCGGGCAAGCTGCTGCCATACCTCGATCAACTGAGGTTCATCGTGAACGATCCCCTCGAGCAGCGCGATCGCCTCCGTCCAGTGTGCTTCGTCGGCCAGTGCGGTGGCCCTGCGATATTGCTCGACGACCTCGCGCTTGTCTTTCGGATCGACCGCCGACTCCTGTGGCGAGGCCGGGTTCATCGCATCGAGAGCCGCCCTCAGCGCCTGCCGCTCTTTCGGCTCGCCCGCGCCGATGTTCTCGCGCTCGCCCGGGTCGCGCCGCAGATCGTACAGCTCCTCCTCGGGCGCCCGGATGTATCGATGACGCCCGGTCGTGAGCGTGGTCAGCTCGCTCCATCCGAAGTGCGTTCGCGCGTACCACGCTTCCGAATACACCGGCTGCTCGCGCAGCGTGCCGGTGCCGTCGAGGATCGGCGTCAGCGATCGGCCGCGAAGATTGCCGGGAATCGGCGCCTTGGCGAGGTCGAGAATCGTCGGCGCCAGATCCGCGTGCTGCACGACGTCGGCAACTCGACGACCTGCGCCGACGCCACCGGCCTGCTTGACGATGAGCGGCACGTGGAGCACCTCGTCGTATGCAAACAGACCGTGCTCCTGTTCCCCATGGTCGCCGAGACCCTCTCCATGGTCCGACAGGAGGACGATCGTCGAGCGCTCGTAGAGCTGCTGGGCTTTCAAATGGCTCACCAGCCGGCCGACGATCGCGTCGACGGACGCGATCTCGCCATCGTACGGATCGTACTCGGCGAATTGCGCGGGAGGCGAGTAGGGCCGGTGCGGCTCGTAGAGGTGCAGGAACAAGAACACCCGCTGAGATCGCTGCTGATCGAGCCACCGCTCCGCCACCGCCTCGGACTCGGCGCCGTCGCGCTTGATCAGCTCGACGGACCTATCCGCGGACGTCGTCGGCATCTCTCCGTCGAAGAAGTCGAACCCCTGATTGATGCCGGTCTCCTTCCGCAACAGATACGCGGAGACGACGCCGCCGGTGGCGAACCCGCGTTCCCCCAGCATCTGCGGAAGGAGGCGCTCGTTGGGCCTCACGACGCCGATATCGTCCCGCACGCCGGTTTCGAACGGTAGACGTCCCGACAGAATGGACGCGTGCGCCGGCAGGGTTTGCGGGGCGTGCGCATACGCGCGCTCGAACACGATGCCGTCGGCTGCGAGCGCATCGATCGCCGGCGTCCGCACGCGCGTGTACCCGTACGCCGGCAAATGATCGGCCCGCAGGGTGTCGATCGAAATCAGAATGATCGGGCCGTTGACCGGAGCCGACGCGCGCGCGAAGCGCCAGCCGCCGAATGCGGCCAGGACGGTACCGAGCGCCGCAAGCACAAGAATGATCGTGAATCGAAAGGACCGCGCCACAGGAATCTGATATGACGTGCGCTGTGCGTCGGGCTCAGGGCACGTCACCCCCTACTTTTTCAACTGTTCGATGGCGGTCCTTGCCTGTTCAGCCTCAGGTGACGTGGGATCCACGGCCAGTACCTGCGACATGGCCTTGAGCGCCCCGTCCTTGTCGCCCTTGTTCATGGCGAGCGTGCCCAGCCTGTAGAGCGGCTTGCCCCATGAATTGTCGGCGGCGACGGCCTTCTGATACCAGCCAATCGCTTCGTCGTTCTGATTTTTCGCGCTCTTGATCTCGCCCAGGCTGTAGAACACGTCGCGGTTCGAGCCGGGACCCGCGGCCGCGCGCGCCAGTCCTTGTTCAGCGCCCTGCGAGTCGCCCTTCTCCATGCTCGCCATGGCGGCGCCAATCTGCGCTTTGGCGTTTTCGGGCTCGGCTTTCAACAGGTCGTTATAGGCCGCGATCGCCTTGTCGTAGTCCTTCAGGTTGCGGTACGCCGCGCCGATCTGCAGGTTGACGACGCCGAGCGAGGGCGCGCCGCGCAGAATCGAACGGTAGATCCCGACGGCCTCCTCGAACTTCTGCTGTTGAAAGAGCGCATCGGCGGCCCCGAGCTGCTGCTGGAGGTCTTTTGCGGTCAGCCCCTCAACGCCGGCCGGTGGCCGGACGATCGCTTTGGGCATCGCAAACACCAGGGGAGGCAGCGGCGTTCCCGTTCGGACAATGTTCAATTCGGTGAACTGCGGCTGAAATCCCGGAGCCTCCGCAGTGAACATCCATTCGCCGCGCGCCAGGCCGATGATCGCGAACCGGCCTTTGTCGTCCGTGGCCGCCGTCAGCGACCCGAGCGGCGCATCGGGATTCTCGGCCCGTATCGTCGCGCCTTTGATCGGCTGGCCGCTCTCATCCTTCACGAGCCCGGCCACGCGGGCCACCTGCGCCGCCGATGATGCCGCGCAGCCAAGGACCAGAGCGATCGCGAACAGGGTACGGAAGCAATCAACCGATCGGTTCATGGTCGTTTCGCCTCGATGTACGCAAAATTCCGAGTAAAGCCTCACATTTGCGTCGTTCAGTATAGCGTGAATAGCCGGGTGCCCCCCTGAATTCAGAGGAGCCAGCTCGGCTGATACAGCAGGACGTAGACGAGTACCCCGGTGACGGAGACGTAGAGCCAGATGGGAAACGTCCATCGGGCGATCGCGCGATGGCGTGCGTACCGCCTTTTGAGACCTCGCGACAGGGTGATGATGGCGAGGGGGAGCGTGGCGGCGGCGAGGACGACGTGCGTCACGAGAATCGAGTAGTACAGCGGTCGGACAAATCCCTGGCGGGTAAAGCGAACAGACCCGACCTGCGCGTGATAGACGAGATAGCAGATCAGGAACAGCGTCGAGGTTGAAAACGCCGCCAACATCACGCGCCGGTGCTGCTCGATTCGCCGCGCCCGAATTAGCAGATAGGCGATGACCAGCAGGATCGCGGAGATGCCGTTGAGCGTGGCATTGACGGCGGGCAGGTCATGCAGAGTCAATACGTCAACTCGAGACGGCCACTTCGTGACGCAGCGTCCCTCCCCGCTCGACGTCTCTTGGTCGTATCCCGGATCACGATTTGTCCAAAATCATCGCGAGCCAGATGAGCGGCAGGTAGACGATCGACGCAAGAAACAGCGCGCGCGCGAAGCGATCGTTGCGCGATCGCGCGAAGCGTATCGACAAGCCGAGTAAGACCGCGCCGAGCGCCGCCGCCGTGATCAAGTAGGCGGTGCCGCTCAGCCCAATCAGCGTCGGCATCAGGCTGGCCGGCAACAATGCCGCCGCGTAAATCACCGCCTGCCGCCCCGTCCTGCGGCCGTCGCGTTCGATCACCGGCAGCATCGGGAACCCGGCCAGCCGATAATCGTCGCGATAGAGCCACGCGATGGCCATGAAGTGAGGAATCTGCCAGAGAAAGACAATGGCGAAGAGCGCCGCGCCGCCGCTCGAAATTGAGCCGTGCGACGCGGTCCATCCGATGACCGGTGGCAGCGCGCCCGGAATCGCCCCGACCAGCGTCGCGATCGACGAGCGGCGCTTCATCGGGGTGTAGACGAGCAAATAGACGAGGAGCGTCGCTGCGGCGAGCGCCGTCGCGAGACCGTTGGTCCTCGCCGCGAGCAGTCCCATGCCGATGGCTGATAGCGCGATGCCGAACATCCGAGCGTCGTGGGGCGGCACGCGCCCGTCGGGCACCGGGCGCGACCGCGTACGCCGCATCAGCGCATCGGTGTCGCGTTCGTAGACCTGGTTCAGTGCCGCCGCGCCGCCGGCGACCAGCGCCGTGCCGGCGACGGCCACGGCCATCTTCCACACGTCCGGTGTCCCAGGACTCCCAAGGTAGTATCCGGCGGCGCTCGTCGCGACCACGAGGACGTTCAGCCGCGGTTTGGCGAGCGCGACATAGTCGGCCACTCGCGTCGGCGTCCGCGATGTGTCGAGCGCCACCGGCACGGCATCGACGCGCACGTCTTTCACGTCTGGGTACCACCTTCAGGCTGACCGCCTCTGTCAAGGCGATCTCGGTCCGCCGCACCTTCGTGCGAAGGCGGAAATCGGACCCGGAGTCGGTCGGCAGCAATCCCGTTGGACGCGCCGAGGACGGTCGGCGCGGCGTGGGCCACCGCCGCAGCGCGTGAGACGGGAGTACGCTCCGCCTGTAGTCGCACCGGCGTCGTGTCGGCGAAACTCCCGCGCCATGCCCGTAGCGTCAGCACCAGCGAGGTCGCGAGCACCAGCGCTCCGCAGACGACGTGGATGCTGTTGACCCAGACGTTGAGGCGGCTGAGCACGGTCAGAGGCCCGAGCGTCGCCTGCGCGCTGACGAGCGCCACCAACAACGTGGCCGGGCGCACCAGTTCCAACCGATCCCGCATCCGCGTCCAGACGCGTCCGGCTGTCGTGAGCACGGCGGCGACGACCACGATCGCACCGACGCGATGCGAGAAGTGAATGGCGATCTTTGGATCCCAGTACGGTGGGATGTAATGGCCGAGCATCAGCGGAAAGTCGGGGATCGCCAGCCCCGCCCCCGTATGCCTCATCGTCGCGCCCAGCAGAATCTGCGTGTAAATCAGGGCCGTTGTCGCCGTCGCGAACACCCGTACCTGCCGCTCACGATCGCCAGGCACGTCCGGGTTTCGAATCCGTGAGGAAAATCCGTCAACCCATCCCGGCGAGGTGAACAGCGCGATCGACACGACGAGGCAGAGAAAAATTTCGGCGAGGGCCGCGTGGGCGGTCGAGATAGCCGCGGGCAGGAAGAAGAGCACGGTCAGTCCGCCGAGCACCCCCTGCGCGACGACGGCGCCGAGGGCGGCGACACCCAACCACTTCAACCAGCGCCGCGGTTCTGAGACCCAGAGCCATGCCGCGAGCACGATAGTCAGGCACCCGACCGAGCTGGCGATCAGCCGGTGCCCATGCTCGTAGACGATGCCACCCACCCACTTGGATGGAGGAAACGTGAACATGTTCCAGCCGTACGACGTCGGCCAGTCCGGGACGGACAATCCCGAACCCGTGCTGGTCACGAGACTCCCGGCGAGCACCAGGAGCACCGTGCAGCCGGCGACGAGCCGCGCGAACCTGTGAAGCATCAATGTGACGAACAGGAAGGTCCGGCAGCCCGGGTGAGGCCAGGCGAGTCTGTCTCTCGGGAACCGAGGAGACTCACCTGGCCCCACTCGACCTGCCGGACCACTGGCGTTTAGTCGGCCGCACCAGCCGGGGCTTTGAACGCGAAATTGACTTCCTTGGTTTCCTTCGCGCCAATCGTGACGCTCTGCGTCATCGGGCCGAGCTTTTCGTGCCACGCTTCGAGGGTGTAGGTCCCGGGAGGGAGCCCCTTGAGTTCGAATGAGCCGTCCTTGCCGGTCGTGACGAAATACGGATTATCCATCACGCCGACATACGCATTCATCCAACCGTGCACGTCGCACTTGAAGGGCACCATCACTTCTTTCGAGGTGAAGGTGTGATTCATCTTCATGCCCTTGATGGGCTGGCCGTTGTTGAACTCGCTGTTGGCCTTCGGCAAGGCGTGGATGTTGTGCAGCGTATCGTCGCTGTTGAGGATCTCAATCGGCTGACCCACGCGGACACCAAACACATGAGGATGGTAGCGGCAGCTCATCTGGTCGATCCTCGCCATTTCAGTCGGGGTATCGAACGAGTAATTGCCCAGGCCGTCCTTGACGTAGACGAACACGTTGGCCAGTTTCCCGTCTGCGACTTCATAGGTTTCCTGGAACTGAGGCGTCGAGTTGGCTTTTACGCACACCGGGTCGGCGTTCATCTTGATCGGCTCGTTCTTCGGCGCCGCGCCCTCGAGGGAGATGACGCCCTTGACGTCGCCCGCCGTCGCCGGGTCGACCTTCTGACCACCTGAGGCCGATGACGCCGGCGCCGCCGTCTCGGGCGCCTTGCTGCCGCCGCACGCGAGCGACGCAGCCAGCGCCAAGCCGAGCGTGCCAACCCACATGTTTCGTAGATGCATTGAATTCTCCTAGGCGAATTAATCTTGAATCTGATTAGAACAGGACGGACCGACCGTCAATATTACCCTAACAACCCGTGGGAGCTACTGGCCAACCTCGCGCAGCTTCCGATCGACCCGATCCTGCACCCAGTGCGCGTCCCACCATTCGACCGGATTCACCGGATGCCCGCCGACCAGCATCGTGAAATGCAGGTGATCGCCCCCGGCGAGTCCGGTCATCCCGCTCCGGCCGAGGATCTGGCCTTTGGTCACGCTGTCGCCGACCTTGACGTCCAACGACGACAAGTGTCCGTACAACGACTGCACCCCCATGCCGTGGTCGATGACGACGCAGTTGCCGAAGATGCCAAGCCAGCTGGCGTTGAGCACGACGCCCGCGTTTGCTGCAACGACCGGGACGTTCGCGGTGACGGCGAGATCGAAGCCGAGGTGGAACTGCTGATCCACCTCACGGCCTTTGTACAGATAGGTCCGGCGGTCCGCGAACGACGCTTCGACTTGCGAGTTACCGAGTTGGACGAATGGTCCGTTCCATAGACGGGTCGTGGCCGTTTTCAGGGCGAGGGCGGCGATCTCGTTGTTGTTCATCGCGCGAAGCTCGCCGTTGATTTTCAGGAACGGCGCGACCATGTCGCCGTCTTCCGGCGGCGGCGGCGTGTTCAAGGCCGGCGAATTCGTCAGGATCTCCGGGACGACCCGACCGAGGAACCGGTCGTCGAGCTCGATCCGGCTCTTCTTGAACGGCTTTTCGAACACGCTGTCCACGAACGCCGCCCGCGCCTGGTTGTCGGCCTCGTCGCGCGCAAACACCGCGATCGGCGCGTGCAAGGGCTGATCGTGCAGGAGGGCAAAGAACGCAGCCTTCGTGTCCCCTCCGAGTGAAAACCCCGGATACTCGATCGCGCCAACCCTGACGCCCGACCGCACGTCGGGCGGTGTGGCGCGGTAGATCACGAATTCGGCGCCGCCGTGGTTGACGTAGTGCTTCATCGAAAGCACGGCCACGCGCGGCGGATCGAGCCGTACCTGGACGTCTTTGCTGGCCGCGCTGGACAGTGTCTTCAGCTTCAGCAGTGACGGCCGGGAGGCCGACACCAGGATGCGGGCGGGCCCCGCCCGCAAGGCCGGCACCGCCACCTTGCCGATCTGGCGAGACACCCGCAGGTGGCTCGCGTCGAGTTGTGTGACGGTGGCGTCCTGCGTGGCATCCAGCGCGAAGAGCGGGGTCGTCTGGCCGTTCTGCTCGAGCGCGATCGTCAGGGAGGACAACCGGCCGCCCGGCACCTCGACGGTCACCTCGAGCGCGCCGGTCTGGCCGACGAGGCGATCGGGTTTGTCGATGGTGACGCGCGGCGGCGCGCCGCGGCCGGCCACGAAGTAAGCTCCGCCAAACGCAGCGGCAGCGACGAGGAGCAGGACGAGCAGAAAGCGAACCACGAAACGATCATACATAGTCTGCCGGCGATCGCGCGCCCAACCTCGAGTGCCACCCTCGGCCCAACTTAGGGCCTGCGGCAAAATGAGGTGCACCTCGCCGCCCGCAATGCACACCTGATTCTGCCGCGGGCCCTTCGGGTCCCTTAGGGTATAGTCCGGCGCGTTCGCGATGCCGTACCCGCGGCTCTGTGATCGGAGTGGCGATCACTGGGCAGTCCGAGCCAACGAAGACAACCACTCGAACATCCTCTCGATCGGACCGGGACCACAATTGACGGGGCCGTTGCCGCCCGCTAAAATGTGAGATTCCTGCGAACGGCAGGGACGTGGCGGTATCGTCTAGGGGTCAGGACACGTGGTTCTCAGCCACGGGACCGGGGTTCGATTCCCCGTACCGCTACCAAGCTTCCAACCAACAACTGGTCAGTGACTTCTTGAGGATTCCCCGGCGGGGTCTTCGCGCCCGGCGAAGCGCTGACTTCCGCCTTCGCCGAGTCGCGCGAGCGCGCTTCTGCCGTCGAGACGAGATCCCCCGATACTCGCGCATCTCATCGAATGGCACCCGCGTGGCCCTCAACATTCCCGGCGCCAATCGGGACATCTGGGTCTGGAACCTCCAACGCCCGGGCTGACGAGGTTGACCAGCGGTCCAACCGATGATGTGACGCCCGTGTGGAGCCGGGACCGCAGCCGCGTGTTGTTTCGCGTCGAACCGGATCGAGAACTTCGACGTGGGCTGTGTTGGAACGACGACACGCCGGTTGACCGATCGGTTCGATGCCTCCATAAAGGGACCTGTCAGTAGCTCATCAGAGGCCCAACCCCACATGGACGAGCGAACCGGCTCCGTCAGCCATCTACTGCGCGCGTGGGGCCGCGGCGATCTTCAGGCGCGGGATGCGTTGGTGCCGGTCGTCTACCGCGAGCTGCGCCGAAGGGCCGGGGCGTATTTACGCCGTGAGCGCTCCGATCACACCCTGCAGCCGACGGCGCTGGTGCATGAGGCGTACCTACGTCTGACGGCTCAGGATCGCGTGGCCTGGCAGAATCGCGCCCACTTTTTCGCCATCGCCGCTCAGATGATGCGGCGCGTCCTGATCGATCATGCGCGTGAGCACCTGGCGGCGAAGCGTCCAGGGGCCCACTTGAAAGTGCTGCTGGCGTGAAGGTGCTCGACTTCGGACTAGCGAAATTCGGGGCAGGTGGGGCGGATGCGCACGACCTCACCAATTCGCCGACGATGATGAGCCTGGTCCGTGGAATCGAGCCGGAAGGACCGTCAATGTATTCCCTTGGGGCGCTATACTGACGTTCAGTCGTGTCCGACGAAACGAGAGTCCTTCACAGCGACCCTGAGGTTCTGAGCGGAACGCCCGTGTTCGTCGGTACAAGGGTCCCCGTTCAGTCGCTCTTCGACTACATCGAAGGCGGCGACACGCTGGACGAATTTCTCAGGCAATTTCCATCCGTTCGTCGCGAACAGGCCATCGCGGCACTCGAGCTTGCACGCGAGACCCTGCTGACACGTGCGCGTACTGCTTGACGAGAACCTCCCGCACGACCTGATCGCCGCCCTGGTTGGGCACTCCGTATCCACCGTGCAAGGCCTCGGCTGGGCGGGGACGAAAAACGGCGATCTGCCGAAGTACGCAAGCGGCGTCACCGATGGTTTCGTGACGATGGACAGCAAACTCGAACAGCAGCACGACATCTCCGTTCTTCCGTTTGGCGTCGTGGTTGTTGGTGCTCCATCCAATCGCATGCCAGACCTGCGGCTACTTGTTCCGGAAATCCTCGCGGCACTTGAGAGGGTTCGACCCGGCAAGGTCGAGCACGTTGGTCGTTCTGGGAAGCGTCGCGGCCACTTGAAAGAAACTTGAGACTTTGCGCACGAAACGGCCGTTCTCGCGCGTTCTTGCTGGCGAGCGCAGCACTGGGCATTGTGACAGCCCTGGTTAATTAAGACCGGACATCCAGAACTGGGACTCGTGGTCGCGCTGCCATTCGCTGTTGGCCTTGTCTGGGGCGAAGGCGCGACGCTGTCGATCACGCGCCCGCAAGTTGGCGCAAACGGTCGTTGGCAAAATACTGGGCTCCGCCTTCCTCGATCGCCTTGACGACGATCTCTGCCACGAACTCCGGCGTGTCGCCCTCGGCGTATTGGGCGCTCGGGCCGCCGCCGGCCGCGTTGCCCATCCGATTCTTGCCAAAGTTGGTCGCCGTGATAAAGGGGTAGACCTCGCTGACGACGATACCGTCCCCGGCCAACTCCGCTCGGGCGGTCAGGCTGAAGCCCAACAGCGCGCGCTTCGAGGACGAGTAGACGCCGTACTGCGGAATGGTCATGAACGCCGTGCCGGAGTTGATGTTGACGATGCTCCCGCCGCCTTGACGGCGAAGGATCGGAATGACGGATTGCATCGCGACGATCGGCCCGAGGACGTTGAGGTGGAAGATCTCATCGAACAGGGCCGGGTCGATCTCTTCGACCGAGGCGGCGTAGCTCCGTCCCGCGTTGTTCACGAGACCGTCAATGCGCCCGTAGTGGCGGTCGATATCGGCGACCGCACGCCGGATGCCGTCAAAGTCGGTCATGTCGGCGGTGACGGCGAGGCTTCCGGGCAGGGTCGTGGCAAGATCTTCCAGCGCTTGCCTGCTGCGGGCGAGGAGGGCAATTCGTCCGCCCCGTGCGGCGAGGGTGCGGGCGGTAGCAAGACCGATTCCCGCGGAGGCTCCGGTGACGATGAACACGCGGCCGTCGATGCGCATGGTGTCAATCCCCTTCCGGCGAGGATAGCACCAGAGAACGATCCATTAGTCGGGTCTCGCCGAATCGACAGGGTTCCACTGCCCGGCCTGTCGTGGCTCCTCTATTCGTCGTCAATCGGGTCGGACGGGTGTACCGTTCACCTGTGAGCCCTGCCGCACATGTGGTCGTTCCACCCGCGTAAAGCCGTCGCCGGACTGCTTGTCGGCGGCGCTGCGGCGGCCCTCGTCCTGGCGGCCGACCTGCTGTTCACGGTGTTCAGCGCCGGCGGCACAAATCCGCTGGAAACCGTCGAGCTCAAGACCTACGACTGGCGGCTGTCGCACACGGCGCGCCCGGCGACCGCCCGGACCGATATCGCCCTGGTCGAGATCGACGAATACTCCCTCCGCAACCTGCAGCCGAACGCGGGACGCTGGCCCTGGCCGCGGGCGGTGCATTCGATGCTCATCGACTTTCTCGCCCGCGCACCGGCAAAGGTCATCGCCTACGATGTCGACTTCGCGGAAGCCGACACGCGGCGCGGCTTCGATTTTGGCGATGCGACCTGGTCTGGAGCGGAGTCGGACAAGGCGTTCGCCGACTCGATCAAGGCCGCCGGCAACGTGCTGCTCCTCGCGGACGCCACCTTCGATGGCGAAGCCAAGGACACGCCGCCTTTGCCGGACCTCGGCTTCCGGCTCCAGTCGGCGGCGCTGGCGGAGCGTCGGACGGTGTTTCTCCCGTTCCCGGCAATTGCCGGCGCCGCCGCGGGATTCGGTCACAACCTGTTTGTCCTCGATCCCGACGGCCCGATACGCCACAGCGTGCCGTTCGTCCGCAACGGCCAGCGCGCCATCCCTCTGCTGGGCGTGGCCGCCGCCATGCGCGCGAGCGGAATCCCGCCCTCAGCGGTCACGCTCGATCGCGAGCGCCTGACCATCGGCGACCGCGTCCTGCCGACGTCCCCCCGGCGGGTGGCGACCTCCGAGGGTCCGATCAGCTATCTGTGGTCGCTCATCGCGTTTCGCGGGCCCACGCTGCTCGATGACCTGAAGACCCGGACCTATCCGACCTACTCGTTTTTCGATCTGGAGTACTCCGAAGAGCAACTGCTCGCGAAGATGACGCCGAAGGTCGATCCCGCGGTCTTCCGCGACAAGATTGTGTTTGTCGGCACGACGGCGTCCGGGCTCCTCGACGTGTTCGAAACGCCATTCGCGCACGGCAAGATGCCGGGGATCCAGATCCATGCCGCGGTCGCTGACGACATCTTGTCGAATCACTTCATCGATCGGCCGCCGGCCTGGTTCCGCATCGGCTCGGTCATCGTCGTGGCGCTCCTCGTCGGACTCGCCGCGACGCTGCTGCCGGCGTGGTGGTCGGCGGTGGCGACGGTCGGCATCGTGACCTCGATCGGGTGGGGGGCGACGCGCCTGTTCGCGGCCGGTGTCTGGGTCAATCTGTCTCAGCCGGTGCTGTCCTGCTGGTTCGCCCTGCTGGCCGGCATCGGCTACCAGTATTTTTTCGAGGATCGCGAAAAGCGGAAGATGAAGAAGCTCTTCGGTCAGTACGTGTCCAGGGACGTGTACGCTCAGTTGGTCAACGACCCGGCGCTGGCGCGTCTCGGCGGGCAGCGCCGCGACATGACCGTGCTGTTCTCGGACATCCGCGGCTTCACCGCCCTGACCGAGCAAGCGCAGGCGGACGCCGTCGTCGGGATGCTGAACGAGTATTTCTCGCGGATGGTGGAGCTGGTGTTTCAGCACCGCGGGACGCTCGACAAGTTCGTCGGCGACATGGTGATGGCGTTGTTCGGCGCGCCGCTGGACGATGCCGAGCACGCCGACCACGCCGTCGAGACGGCGCTCGCCATGGTCGAGGAGCTCGGACGGTTGAACGCGAAGTGGAAGGACGAGGGGCGCTTTGCCGGACTCGATATCGGGATCGGGATCAATACCGGCCCGATGATCGCCGGCAACATCGGCAGCGAGGCGATCATGAGCTACACGGTGATCGGCGACGCCGTAAACCTCGGCGCGCGGCTCGAGTCGCTCAACAAACAGTACGGCACTCGGATTATCATCAGCGAAGCCACCCGCAGGCAGCTGCGAGGGCACTACCAGCTTCGCTCGCTCGGCGACGTCGTCGTCAAAGGCAAGACGCACCCGGTAGCCATTTTCGAGGTGGTCGGCCCCGCGGCCGGTCAAGCCAAGATCAGGGAAGCAAACGAGGCGAGTATATGAAGCAATCGATGGCTGTCGTCGCACTGCCGGCAATGCTGGCGATGCTGGCGTTGGTATCGCCCGTACACGCGCAGCTGGGCGACCTGCTCGGCAAGGCGCAGAAGATTCAGGAAGCGAAGAATAAGCTCGACGACTTGAACGTCAGCGACGAGGAAGAGCGGAAGATTGGCGAAGACGTCAGCGCGAAGATCCGGCAGCGCTTCGGCGTCGTGCAGGATCCAGCGATTCACAAGTACGTCACCCTCGTGGGTTCGACGCTCGCGCAGCAGTCCGAACGGCCGACCCTGGCCTGGACGTTCGTCGTGCTCGACACCGACGGCGTCAACGCGTTCGCGTCGCCCGGCGGCATCGTGCACATCAC
>JBDTVS010000215.1:0-9928 GCA_040007095.1 Acidobacteriota bacterium | reverse complement strand
CGGGGAGGGCCGACCACTCGGGCTCGCGCTCGAGAATCTTCCCGATCGTGTCCGAAACCGTCTCGCCAGGAAACGGGGTGCGCCCCGTCAACATTTCGTAGAGGACGCAGCCGAACGCCCAGATATCGGCGCGCTTGTCGACCCCTTTTCCGCGCGCCTGCTCCGGGCTCATATAGGCCGCCGTGCCGAGAATCAGGCCTTTCTGCGTGCCGCCTATCGTGACCGTGGGCGACGGACCCCGGCCGTCCCCGCGGTCCGCCTTCGCCAGACCGAAGTCGAGCACCTTCACCGCGCCGTCCGGGGAGATCGTGATGTTGGCCGGCTTCAGGTCGCGGTGGATGATCCCTTTCTCGTGCGCCGCCTCCAACGCGTCGGCGATCTGCCGCGCGATCGCGAGAGCGTCGGCGATTGGCAGTGCCCCGCCCTTGGCTTCAAGCGTCTGCGCCAGGGTCTCGCCGTCCACGAGCTCAAGAATCAGGAACCGCAGGCCGTCCGCCTCTTCGAGGCCGTAGATCGCGCAGATGTTGGGATGGTTCAGCGCGGCGAGCATGCGCGCTTCGCGTTCGAACCGGGCGAGGCGATCCGGATCGCTCGTGAACGCGCGCGGCAGGATCTTGACCGCGACGTCGCGCTCGAGCTTCACGTCGCGGGAGCGGTACACCTCACCCATGCCGCCCGCACCGAGCAGCATCTGCAGGTGATACCCACCGATCGATCGGCCCGTCATGACCGCGGGGGCCACATCCATCGCACTGCGCGCGGCCATGACGCCCGCGGGTCCGCCCAGGAACCCATCGTCGGAGACCGACTCGTTCAGCAGTGATTCGACGTCGCGCTGCAGCGCCTCGTCGTCCCGACAGGCCTCGGAGAGAAACGCCGCGCGGTCGCCCTGGGGCCAGGTGCGCGCCGCGTGATACAGCTCCTCAATCCGCTTCCAACGGTCAGGGGTCATGTCGGCCATCCCTGCGCATCTCGCGCTGCAGCCAGGCTTTCCCCAGCCGCCAGTCGCCCATGACTGTCGCTGGCGAAACCTTCAGCACCGAGGCCGTTTCCTCCACGCTCAACCCGCCAAAGAACCGCAGCTCGATGACGCGGCTTTTCCGCTCGTCGAACATCGCCAACGCCGCCAGCGCGTCGTCGAGCGCCACGAAGTCCTGAGCCGGCTCGTTGGCGACGAAGAGTGCTTCGTCGAAGGTGACCCTCGTCGCCAAGCCCCCACGCTTCCGCGAGCGCCGTGCCCGCGCGTGGTCCACGAGGATGCGGCGCATCACGCGAGCCGACACGGCCAGGAAATGGGCGCGGTCATGCCACGCGACGTTCTTCGCGTCGACCAGCCGCAGATAGGCCTCGTTGACGAGCGCCGTCGCCTGGAAGCTGTGACCCGCGCGCTCGCCCGCCATGCAGCGTCGCGCGATCTGGTGGAGTTCCCGGTGCACGAGCGGAATCAATCGCTCGAGGGCCGCCTCGTCGCCTTGCCCCCATTTGAGAAGCAGCCCGGTGACCTTCGTGAGCTGATCAGGAATGTCGACATTCTAGGCCCTTTTTGGCCCTTTTCAAGTTTTCGCCGCCGTTTTCCGCTTACGAAGACGAGGGGAAACAGCTATCACGCCCAGAAAGCGAACAGGTGTCGTTCTTTCGGTACTCGCCCAGGGAACGCTCGCGGCGGTGCCGCCGGCACTGCTCGCTTCAACAATGCCAAAGAAACGTTTGAGGAGAGAACGGATGTCCAATCACTTTTTCGGAACCGCCATCATCGCTGGTGTCATGGCTCTGGCGGCAATGAACCTCGGATGCGACAAGTCGCTCTCCGGACCCACCCCTCCCACCTCTCCCACGTCGCCGGCTCTCGGTGCGCTCACGGTGACCGCTGTGTCCCCGACCACTGGGGCCGCCAACTTTGCCTCCCAAATAAATGTCGCCGGCACTGGATTCCTGTCTGGCGCGACCCTGACGCTGGATGGCCTTGCGGCCACGGTCACCAGCATGAACAGCACGCGAATCTGGGCCACAACCCCAGTCCATGCGGCCGGGACGGTGGACGTCGTCGTGACCAACCCCGGCGGACAGCGCGCTGCGCTGACGGGCAGTTACACTTTTGAGGTGGTTGCCATTTCACTGAGTGCCAGTCCAAGTCTTGTCACGTCCGGAGACCAATTGACTGTGAGCTGGTCGGCGGCACGTGGGTGGTCAGCCCTGGACTGGATCGGGCTCTTCAAGGTAGGGGTCCCAAGCACGAGCTACCAGAACGGTTGGTGGGATTACGCACACGGCGGCGCCTCCGGTACGCTGACGCTCAGCGCGCCGGCTCAGCCGGGCGAGTACGAGTTCCGATACATGCTGGATGACGGCTTCATTGATGTGGCGCGAAGCCCTGTACGCGTTAGTGCCGCTGCGTCTCCGTAGATCCTGGGGGTGCGGGCACGCAAGTGGCGTAGACTCGGCCGGACGGCTTCATTTGGGAGTCGCTTCGCGGTCGGACTTCCGGCGTGCGATCGGCTATCCAACGGAAGCGGTCATAGGGACAGCGAATGCTGTTGCCTTCGCCACTCAAGCGCGGCTCTCTTCTAACTCCTCGTCGCCGTCATGTGGCTGCTCCTCCGCCGGCTCGTTATTCCGCAGGGGTTGACAGGTTCCCTCATCGGAACGGTCAGGGACGATCAGGGCGGCATCCTGCCCGGTTCGGTCGTCCGCGTGAGCTCGCGTTCGCTGATTGGGGCGAGAGCGGACTGACAACGTCAATCGCAGAGCCTGCAGAGTTTGCCGAGACAAGTACCGGCATCGATCTCGACGTGCTCTGCGCGCCCCGTGGTTTAGCCCACCCACAACGGCGCTTCCTGACGGATCCTCACTGTCGTTGAAGTTCTCGTCCAGCGTCCCCGATCGCTTTCGTGCTGCTCGGCTTGTCCGCTCGTCGAATGTCGCCAGCGCCTCCAGCGCGTCGTCGAGCGTCACGAAGTGCTCTGGCGGCTCGTTGGTGATGCCGATCGCCTCGTCGAACGTCACTCTCGTCGCGGGAGGCCGCGCTTCTGAGCGCGCCGCCACGGCGAGGAAATGCGCACGGTCCTGCCACCGACGTCTTTCGCTCCGACCAGCCAGAGATACGCCTCGCTGACGAGTACCGTTGCCTGAGACTCTGGCCACCGCGCTCCCCCCGCCGTGCAGAGCTGCGCGATTCGGTGCAGTTCATCGCCTACGAGCGGAATCAACCGCTCGAGGGCACATCCTCCCGCCACCATTTGGGAAAGAGCCCGGTGATCCTCGTGGTGTTCTCAGAAATGCGCCATTTCTAAGCCGTTTTCGCCCCTTTCACGTTTTCGCCCCTGCTTTTCGCTTCTAGAGACAGCAGAGGAAATCATCTCGACCAAATCGGGACCGGCATCGGGCTTTCGGTGTTCGTTCAGGTACACCAATGCCGCGCGGAAGTTTATCGACGTCGTCCGTCGAGAGCATGCAACAGGAGAGTAGTAGCTGTTGGCTTCGCACCGTCCGGCGGATCAACGGAAAAGAGAGCGCTTCGGTTGCCGAGATCCGCCAACCGTCAACCCTGCCAGTGCACGGAGGCCAAGCGTGTCGAGGATGAAATCGAATGTGTGCGACGTGGTGATGTTGAAAGGAATGGTGATGACGATGAAAGGGATGCTTCGCATAGTTGCCGGTTTGGTGGCCATTGGGCTCTTCGCCGCCGCGGCCCACGCGGACGAAGTCACAGACTGGAACCAGACCATGCTGCGCGCCTCGCTCGTGGCCGGGTCGACGCCGCTCGCCATGTACCGCATTTCAGCGATTGTTCAAGCCTCGGTCTTCGATGCCGTGAATGGCATCGAGCAACGGTACGCACCCATCCACGTGCCGGCGACAGGACCTGCGCATGCGTCGCGGCGCGCCGCGGTCGTCCAGGCGGCCTACGTCGCCCTCGTCAAGCTGTATCCCGCTCAAGTGGCGGCGCTCGATGCAAGGCGGGTGATTTCGCTCGCGTCGATCGCGGCTGATGAAAGCGGCGGGGCGATCGCCAGCGGGATCGCTTGGGGCGAAAATGTCGCGAATCTGATCTGGGCGTGGCGCTTGACCGACGGCATCGCCAACACGACGCCGTCCTGGCCCGGCGACACGACGATCGGCCAGTGGCGTCCGACCCCGAACGCGCCTTATCCTGGTACGTCCGCCAACGGCGCCGGCTACCCACAGGTTGTCTTCATGACACCGTGGGTCATCGTCGCTCCTTCCCAATTTCGACCCGGGCCGCCGCCGCCGTTGATGAGCGCGCTGTACGCCCGGGACTACAACGAAACGAAATCGATGGGCAGCTTGTCCAGTTCCACGCGGACGAGCAACCAGACCACTGGCGCATTCTTCTGGAATGCAAGCACAGCGAGCTACTTATGGAATCAGCTCGCACTCTCGCTGATCGAGGCGCGTGACAAGGAGGACGGCGATCGCGATGATCGCGGTCCGAACCACGAGGCCGATCACCATCGTCATCGCTCATCGCTGCTGCACAACGCGCGAATCCTAGGCACGCTCGACGTGGCGATGGCGGATGCGGCCATCGGCTGCTGGGACGCGAAGTACGCCTATAACTACTGGCGGCCGATCACGGCGATTCGCGAGACGGCCGACGACGGGAACGCGGCGACGGCGCCAGATCCGGCGTGGACACCCTTGTTCGCCACTCCCCCATTTCCAGAGTATCCCTCCGGCCATTCGTGCGTCAGCGGGGCGGCAGCAGCCATCCTCGCGCACGAGTTCGGTGAGAAAACACCTTTCCGCATGGAGTCCGACGTCTTGCTCGGCGTGACGCGCTCCTTCCGCAGCTTCTCCGCGGCGCTCGACGACGTGAAGGACGCGCGCGTCTTCGCGGGCATTCACTTCAGAACGGCCACTGAAGTGGGTCAGGCGCTCGGCGCCATGATCGGGCGCGCTGTGCTGGAGAACGCCTTCAATCGGGTGCGCGAGAATTGATTCCCCAGTCGGACGTAGTGTCCCCCTTCATACGCGGACAGTGATCGCTACAGCCGGTGTCGAGTCGCCCTTAACTCGACGAGCTGGCTCACCTGCTCAACTCGACTAAGGAGGGACCGCAATGACAAGACGACGACCGATGGCGATCGTTCTAATGCTCGCGCTGGCAATGGCGGCCTGCAACAATTCGTCAACGCTGTCTTCTCCGACACCATCGCCAGCAGCGCCGCAACCGTCGTCCGCTCGCGTCGCGCAGGAGCGTTGGAATCTGACCGCAACCTTGAGATCCATCACGGCGCCCGACTTCTGCATTTCGGACGCGGCCCGGATGACCATCGGGCAGTCCTTCTCCTGGGTAATGATCATCCAGAGGTCCGGCGAGTCGATCCACTTGAGCGTTTCTGAGGCTGATGATCCTTCAGATAACTTGGGTGAATACGACGGCACAGTCGTGGACGGCGTCTTAACCGCGGCTATTCCGAGTATCAGTGGAAGGACCTCTTGTGGGGACGGCCGCGCTGAGGGTCATGTGTCGGGACGCTTTTCCGGTGACGGCCTGGCGCTGACGGCTGAAGATGTGAGGTCGGTGCAGGTCAGCTCTGGAGAACCACTTCGTGCGTACTATGAGTGGAGCGCTGCTCGGCAATGAACTCGCAGTTATTGACTCGCGCAATATGCTCGAGCGCCTGAGCGTACTTCGCTCAAGCGAACAGAGACACTACCAACGCCGCGCCCGCGAGCATAATCCACAACACCGGCTTCGCCGGGCCAAGGACGTAGTCGTCGATCGGGTCACTGCGTCGTGCGACGTGGCGTCTGTTCGCACCTGTCCATGCGCGGCGGGGCGGCACGGGCGATTCAGGAGTTGGCCGGGCATCAAGATCTGACGACGAGGCAGCGGTACATGCATCTCAGTCCCGCGGCGATCAAAGGGACGATTCGGCTGCTCAATCAGCGCGGGCCCCGGACCGTACCTGGGAGACATCGTGGAGACGGAATCCACGATGCTCATAAACGTCAATAAATATGGGGGAATGTGGTTGCGGGAGCGGGATTTGAGTAATGAGAAGGCGCTGCGGGCGCCTCCTCTTTCAGACAGACGTCAGGTTAGAAGCGGAATCCAAACGCCATGCGGAATAATCGCCCGCCATTGGTGCCGGGAACCGGCTGGGGGAATTGATTATCCTGGACGGCTTTGCCGAAGTTGGGACCTGGAATGTACCCGGTGGGCAACCCGTTGCCATCTTTCGGGCTGTTAGGATCGGCGGTGACGGTCGTATCCCACCTCACGAGCTTGTCGTTGTCGAGCACATTGTAGAGCTCGACCTTGATCCAGGGCTTCGCGGATCGCCAAACCGGCACGGTGTAAGTGGCGGCCAGGTCGAGCAGACCGGAGCCGCGAAAATCGCCAGCGCCCCGGTCGCCGAAAAACAGCGGCAGCGCCGTGCTCGGATTGATGTCGTTGATGGGATATCCAGGATTCCGAGCGAGTTCGATCGGCGTCAACGGCACGGATGCCGCCGTGTAGCTGAACACCTGGCCGGAGTCGACGCGCCAAATCGGCGAGATGTCGACGGTGCCGAATCGGCCCATGCCCTGGCTGTAGGTGCCGTACAGCCGCAGCTTATGGCGCTGGAAGTCGGCCAGCCGTCCGCTCGGGAGGTACCGGTCGAGCGCAGGACCGAGGATCTCCGGAAAATCGCCGAAAACGGACGGATTGCCGGTCTGATTCGGCGCTTCCCCGTTGTTGTTGCCGTTGTTCTCAATCTGCAGGGTGTAGTGCCCGCCCACGGACAGGTGGCCGCCGTATCGATAGCTGCTCTGCAACACGAGCGCCTGGTACTCTCGAAAGACGCCGTTATTGGGGTCGTTCGACGCGTTGTCGAACAGCACCTTCGTCAGGTTGCCGATGTTGACCCCGCTGCGGTTGACGTTCACGAGCCCGTTCGACAGCTGGATGAAGTCGTCGACGAAGCCGTACCAGCGCCGAAACTGGTACGTGACCTTCGCGTAGCCTCGCTCATTGAGCTCGCGGCCAACGCCGAGCGTGAACTCGCGCACGATTGGCGACGAGAGGCCGGGAGCCACCACAATGTTCGCGGTCGGGAATGCGGCAGCGACAATCGAGGTGTAGTTCGACAGGGCGAACCCGGGTGCGAAATCGCGACCTTGGCCAGCAGGACCCGTGTAAGCGTACGTCACCAAGCTCGGCGTGCCGATGTCGGTGTTTACGCCGAACTGCCGTTCGGTGTATTTGCCGGCGTAGTGCCCGTAGGTGGCTTGAACCACCGTTTTGCCGTTCCCCTGCAGGTCGTAGGAGACACCAAAGCGCGGAACAAGGCTTGACGTGTCCGCGGTGACGATGTCGCCGGTGGCGTGGCTGCGAACGGCTTCGAAGCGGGTGCCAAGATCGACCGACAGTCGCGGAGTGAGCCTCCAATGATCCTGGACGAACAGCGACGTGGTGTTGATGTCAATCACGGCCCCTGCCGTCGCCATCCAGTTCTGCAGGCGCGATTGTCCCGGCACGAAGTTTGGAATCGGTACGCCTACTGCATCGTAGACGGGCTTGCCGCCTGACTGGAGATAGTCGGCCTGGAACACGTAGCCCGTGGCGCTTTGTGAATTCCCACCGGTGCGCTGGCTGCGATAGTACTCACCACCGGCTTTGATATCGTGCGTGCCCCTCTTCTTGCTCGACAGGGTCCGCGAGACGCTCCCGGTGAACTGGCGATTGTTCCGCTGTTCGGGATCGAGCGCGCTGAAGAACGGCGCGGCGTACAGCAGATTGGCGGCGATGCCAGGCGTCACGCCGCGCGTGCGGAAGGGAGACGCGCTCAGCGCGGTGTTGGTGCCACCCGCGTTCTCGAACGCATTCTCCTTTTGCGAGTACCGCACCATGGCGAAGTACCGCCCCGCGATCACGCCGTTGTAGTTGCTCACGAACAGCGCGTTCGGCGTCGTCGGGTTGACGAGCGCCGACGGATCCAGGGCGTTGCTGTTCAGGCTGAACACGTTCGTTTGCACGAGGCTGTTGTTCGTATAGTCGGCCGAGACAATGTGCCCGTTTGCGACACTCCCCGTGAACTTCAGCTCGCCGCGTTTGTTGATGTCGTGACGCGTTGTGGACGCGTCGCTCAAGATAAATGTCTGCGGCGTGTCTGCCGCCACGTAGCGACCGGCCGCAAAGAACCAGAGCCGGTCCTTCACGAGCGGTCCGCCAAAGGTGCCCTCCGACGTCTTGCTCAGCACATCCGCATGGGTGATGTTGCTGGCCTGCTCGCGAGGCGTTTGCCGGATCCACGTGGGATTGCTGAAGTTCTCGCGCACGCTGCCGCTGAAGATGTTCCCGCCGCTCTTGGTGATGACGTTGATCACGCCACCGGTGAACCGGCCGTACTCCGCGGAGACGCCGCCGGTCAGGATGGTGGTCCCGACAATGGCGTCTTCGATGTAGAGCCCATTCGGACTCCCAAACAGGTTGTCGTTGATGTCGACGCCGTTCACCATGAACACATTGTCGAACGCCGTCGCGCCCGAGATCGTCACCTGGCTTACGTTCGGTGTCACGTTCGTCAGGCCCGGCGCCAACTCCGCGATGTCCTGCGGTCGCCGGCCCACGGGCATCAGGTCGACGTCGCGTTTCGTGTAGGCCTGGCTGACCGCGACCGTCCCCAGCGTTGACGAGACCGGCGCGGTCACGGTCACTGTCTCCGTCCGGCCCGCCAGCCGAATCGTCCCACTCGCGTCAGCGGTGGCGCCAACGCTCAGCTCGAGGTCTTCGCGGCTGACCGGCTCGAGGTTGGGATGCTCGAACGCGACTCGATACGTGCCCGGGGGCAATCCCTTGATAACATACACCCCATTTACGTCGGTGGTGGCCGTGTGGCGTCCCAACAGCGCCGGCGACGTCGCGGCCACGCTGACCCCGGCCACGGGCACGTGATCGCCCGATTGGACGACGCCTGTAATCGTGCCGGTCTGAACCCCCTGTGCGATCACGAGCGCGCTGCGCATGGTCATGGCGAGTAATCCCACGGCGAGAAAACGATTCATGTTGGTCCTCAGAATGGGTGGCGTGTACGGGACCCAACGGCTCCGCGGCCGTGACAGGTCGAAACTGGCTGATTGCCTACCGTCCGTGCCGTGCCATCCGTGGATGGCGTGAGCGCGGACCCTTGCGGCGGTGTTCCGCGAGGACGTCCAAGCGGGTCGTCGCTCGATCGCGCCCTGGGCCTCTGTTCAATTTCGCCGCCGGTCGACATCTCGCACTACTTCACGGTCGCGGGGAACACATGCCAGTCCTCGCCAGGTCGGCGCAGGGCGAGCTGATATGACCCCGGTGACACAAGACGCAGGTCGATCGTGGCCTCCAGTTCGGTGATGAAGTTGCGAATAGCCGCCTGCCCAGAGGCCGAAGCGACGGGGCGAGAGGCCCCGTCGAGCAGCTGCACGTCATACGCACCTGGTTCGGACCCCACGGGGAGCAACAGCGTCAGCCTGAGCGATCCCCGTGGCAACACGAGAGGCGCGGGTTCGTTCTGCTCCTGCGGGCTGCGGAACACGCGGAACCGGCGAATGTCGAGTTCGACGGGCAGCGTCGCGACCGCGACTTGTGGCGGCATCGTTTCCGCAGATTGACGTGAGGTGCCGCGTGTCCCGACGTAGAGCCACGCGCTCCCGACCACCAGCATGAGCAGCGCCGCCGCCGCAGCGAGCCACCTCGCCTTCTTCGACCAGTCGATGGCGCGCCGTTGACTGATTTGCTGCAACTCCCGCACGTGCCCGTAGCACGGCGAACACTCGGCGAGATGGTCGTAGGCGGGATCATCGATCGGACGCCCTCGTCGCGCGAGAACTGACAGCTCTTCCTGCGATGGACAGCCCGCCCGGGTTGGATTCGGATTGGCCTGTCCGTAACAGTTCACCCTGTACAAAGTGATCGGAGGGGCGTACCGTATGCGGCATG
>JBDTVS010000214.1:0-18271 GCA_040007095.1 Acidobacteriota bacterium | reverse complement strand
GCTAGCGGCCCCCAGGTTTTACCGCTCTCGATGCGAGTGCCACGCGACAAATGGACACTTCGAGATCGCGCACCGCGCAATCGTAGCAACATCCCGCAATCCCCGAAAACGTTCGCGAAATCAATATTTCGCCATGCACACGCTTCAGAAACTCACTTGGACGCCGAGCTTCGCGACGCGTGCGCCGAGCAGCGATGTCACGTTCTGCCATGCCGGGCCGTAGGCGCTGTTAACGGCCAGCACGGGGCTCGCATTGAACAGGTTGTAGACGTCGACAGCGGGCAGGGCACGCACGTGACCGAACTTGAACGCTCGGCTGACGCGGAAGTCGAACTGCCGGTTCCACCCTTCGTTGTAGACCGAATTCGGCGTGATCAACGGAATCGTCACCGTCGCGGTGCACGTGCCGCTCGCTGGGCAGGCTGAAAGGCTCCGACCGAGTGACGGCGCGATGATCGTATTGCTCGCCGCGTAATTGGCGGCCTGGGCGATCGACGGCAGCATCTGGAAATTGGCGCTCAGCTGGAACCCGCGCGGCAGCGGCGCCACGCCTTGAAACTTCAGCTGGGTGTTTGCCGACCAGGGCTGGGCGACATGGCACTGATACAACTGCTGCGGCGAGTCGACAGTGAAGCACTGGTCGGTGACGGTGGAGCCCGTGCTCAAGCCGCCGGCGAGGACGAATCCTCTCCGTCTGTAGTTCGCCGTCGCGTCGATGCCGTTGAAGACCTGCGTCCGGCTGCCGAAATTGGCTGCCGGCACGATCAGGTTGTTGATCTGTCCGAACCGGTTTGCGTTGGCATCATACAGACCGCAGATCGGACTGCCGCCGCCGTTCGGCAAGCCGGAGTTCGCCGGCTCGGTGATGCAGTAGGGACTGTAATCGGCCGGCGTGACCGAAAGGTTGTCGGTGAGCGTGAAGTTTCCGTACCAGGTGCGGAAGTACCCGACATTCGCAGAAAGGCCGGAGCGGAGCTCGCGCTGGATGGACGCGGACGCCGTCCAGTTGTACTGGCGTTTGTACCAGCCATTGATCGTGTCGGGTGAATAGTTCGTCGTCCTCACCACGGTGCCGAACGTGCTGCTGTTGATCGCTCCGCACGTCTGACCATTCGCGGTGTTGGCGGCTGGATTCTGGAGGTTGCAGCCGGGCACGAAATTGGCATTGGCGGCGTCAGTCGCTGAGAAGGCTGGATCGCTCCACGTCCTGGTCGTGCTGATGACCATCAGATTCACCGGATTGTTGAGCTGCACGATGCCGCCCGGCGGGTCGAACGCCAGGTTGCGCGAGAAAGAGGCTTTGATCGCCGTCCGGCCGTCGCCCGACAGGTCGTACGCGATGCCAATGCGCGGGTTGATGTCCTTGAAGTTCGGAATGTTGTTCTGCGCCGGGAAATCGCGCTCCGGCACGAACGGACCTGCCGGCAGATGCTGCACCGGGACGCTTCCCACCTCGCCGTCGTAGCGCAGGCCGAGATTGAGCGCCAGCCGATGCACCTTCCATTGATCGCCGACGAACGCCGCGTAATAGTCCACGCGCTGCGCCCAGTTGTACGGCGTCGCCCACTCGGTCACCGACGACGGCTTCTGGTTGTTGAAGGTATAGGTCAGCGCGTCGGCGACGATGAACGACTCCTTGGTCTGAATGCCCTGCATGGTCTGGAGGCCGAACTGGAAGGCGTGCTTGCCGCGCACATACGACAACGTGACGTTCTGGTTGATCTGTTTGCTCTTCTGGTTGCCCCACGAGCCGCCGGGCGTCTGCAGCTGACCGCCGGCCGCCCCGTAGCGATAGTTGGTGGACGACTCGAGAATCGATCGATCGGCGAAGCTACCCGTGCCTTCCGCCGCGCGCTCGAGATCGGTGTACTGGTAGGTGCCGCCGGCCCACAACAGCAGATTCGGCGAGATGGTGTAGGTCCACGTGCTCATCACCCGATATTCGGGGAACAGATGATGGCTTCCCGCCGCTTCGGGTGAGATATTACCGCTCAAGGCGAAGAAGCAGCTGCAGTTGCTCTCGGAGGACACCATGGTCGTGAACTTGTTCTTCGGCGAGACCTGCCAGGTGACGCGCGCGTCGGTCGTCTTGTACGTATTCAGCGTATACGCGGGGCGGCTCGGGTCGGGCGTGTAGAGCATGGTGCCCTGCGTCAGGTTGTAGTAGTTGCCGGGCTGGTAGTCGGACGTCACCCAATTCCGGAAACCGGCGATGAACCAGAGCTTGTTCTGGATGAGAGGCCCGCCAAGCGAGCCGTTGTAGTCGTGACGGTCGCGAATGTCGCCTGGCACCGTGGCGCCGCGCGCGCGCAGCGCGTCGTTCAGGTTGTTGGCCTGCATGCCCGCATTGGAGAAGTCCAGCCGCAAGGTACCGCCGAACTGGTTGCCGCCGTCCTTCGTGACCAAGTTGATATGGCCGCCGCCGGTTTGCGCGGTCGGATCGAAGCCGCCGGTCTCGACCACCACTTCCTGAAGCATCGACGGGTTCTCGCTCGACAGGATGTTGCCCGACGCCAGCAGGCTGTTCGCATTCATGCCATCGCGAAACTGCTGAAAGTCGGCGCTGCTGCCGCCGTGAATCGAGAAGGCTTGGCCGGTCTCGCTGGCGCTGCCGCCGACATCCTGCGTGCCGAGGGCGCCGGGGATGAGGTTCGCGAACGCGCCGGCATTCTTGGGCAGCGGCAACGCTTCGATCAGCGCTTGATTCACCACGGTCTGCACACGGGTATTCACCGTGTCGACAATGGGCGATTCGCTGGTCACCGTGACCGTCTCGCCGAGCGCGCCAAGTTGAAGCGTCACGTTCACGCCGGCCGTGAAACCGGTGGTCAGGACGATGTTGTCGCGCTTCAGCACCTGAAAGCCGCTCAGCGTGAAGCTCAGGAGGTAAGACCCTGGCCGCAGCTCGAGAAAGGTATAGCGGCCCTCCCCGTCGGTCACGGTGCTGCGAGATTGCTCGATCAGCGCCGAGCTCGAAGCTTCGACCGTCACGCCCGGAAGCACGGCACCCGAGGGATCACTGACCGTACCCTGGATCGAGCCGCTTTGCGCCTGTGCTGCCGTCGCCGCGCCCAGGCACGCCATCACCAACACCAACACGCGCCCCATTTTCATGACTGCCCTCTCCTTTGCAATTCAGAGTCGGCCCGACCTTCGGGAACCGCGAACTACTTCGGCTTCGCCTTCGCGAGCACCGGAGAATAGCCGCTGACCGTCAAGCGCACGCCGCCTGGCGCGAGTGCGGTGCCGGCGTTTGCGTAGTACGCGGTCGTCGACAACGTCGTGCCCCGACGCACGATCACCGGATCCGCAAAAACGAACGGGGTCGGCCAGTCGAGCGGGATGTCCTTCTCGAACAGCAGGACGTCCGTGCCGCCGTCCGGCCGTCTCGCCGAAACTTCGACGGACGTAACCCCTGGCACCACCTCGGGGCGCATGGCCAGCAGGGCGGTGTCCGACGCCAGCACCATCTGAGCACGGAAGCGCTTCGCCGTGGCGCCTGCCGGCACGTCGCCTCTCGCCTCGAGCACGATGTCTGTCGGAGCCTGCGAAGACGGACTATCCGCATCCGCGAAGATGAGGCCCACCGCCCCGCGCTCGACAACCGTCTGGTTCACGTGCTGGTAATGAACCTCGACGGCGATATGAGTGCCAGCCGCAAGTTTGAACGCCGCGCCCGCAGGGAGCTTCGTGAAGCCATACCACGGCGTCCAGCTGCCGACCCATTGCCCGGTCTCCTGGATCGTCAAGAACGCCGCGCGCACCACGCGGCGGTCGCCGGGCTTGTACTCGATGGCGCTGACCCGCCGCTCCGTCGCCAATCCGAGATCGACGACAACACGCTTGATGTCGTTCGGCTGTTTGGGTGCGATCGTGATCGGCTGGAGTGTGCGCGACAGCGTCGGCTCGCCGAGCGGCCAGGCCGTCAAGTCGGCAGATGCCCGTACCGTCTGCGGCTTCGGGGTGCTGGGATCCGACGTGTTCGTGAAGACGGCACCGCCGTTTCTCGGTCCGAGCCCTTCCATCCACGACACGATGAACTGCGATTCGCGCAGCGTGATCGTGTTCGCGTTCGCAAACCGCCCATATCCAGAAAAGGCCGGCCATGGCGGCATGTGACGGGCGAGGACGGCGGCGCTGATCTTCCGCTTCTGCAGCCACACTTCTTCGTAGGTCGCGAGCGGAAAGGACGGCCCGCCGTCGATGTGGCACATCACGCAATGGCTGTTCAGGATGCGCACGATCTCACGGTCGAAGAGCACCGTCGTCGTCACCGTTTCGTGAGACAGCAACGCCCGCGGCCAGCAGATGACGACCGCGGTCACCAGCGCGACACCCGCGGACAGAACCACTCGCTGCATCGCGCCTCAGTTGGCGGGCGGGACGACGTTGAAGGTAAAGGCGAAGGTGTGCAGCTGATCGTGACGACGGAACTGCGTCCAGGCGCGGTAGCGGCCGGGCTTCGGCATGAGACCTTCGAATGTCACGTCCGGTCCGCCGCGCAGCTTCTCGAGATCCGCATCGGGCGGAATCAGAAACACCGGTGGCCCGCCATCGTCGTCCGGCATGGCGAGAATGTCGAGCGGGTGCGAGTGGACGTACTCGGCCATGTCCTCGCTCATGATCAGCGTGTGCCCGAAGGCGCCGAGGTAGGTCTGCAGGTCGGTAATCGGCCGGCCGGTAGACGTGTCTTTGAGGTGATAGGTGAGGTGTCCGTAGAGGCCGACCATGAACGGCTGTGGATCGTAGGTGAGCGTCGCGGTGATGTCGCCGTCGGTCTTGGTCATGACCGTGTCAGGTACGAGATGCGCGCTGTCGCCGACAAGGTCGCCCTCGTATCCAGCGGTGACGAGCGGACGAGCCAGGAACTGCGACGAGCCGCCGGCGGGAAGAAAGTCCGACAGCACCTTGTAATAGCCGGCCTTCGGCAGCGTGACGTCGATCGTCCACGTTCCGTCGGTGAGCTCCTGCGGATGAATGTGCTGAAAGTACTCCATGTCCTGGCTGATCAGGAACAGGTGGTACTGCCGCTCGTGCACGCGCTCGAACTGCTTGGTGACCTCGCCGGTGGCGGGATGGCTGATCCTGAAACGCAGCGACGTCTTCTGTCCGGGCCTGACGACCGCCGGCACGGTGTGGAAGTCGAGTTGGTAGTCGCGAACGTCAAAGGGCGAGGCGTGCACGAGCGCCATACCGCAACGCGGACACTTTCCCTCGGCCTCGGCCGTGAAGTCCGAATGCATCGGACAGACCCAGGCGGTCGCTTCATCGGCCGCCGCGGCAGCAGGAGGAACGGCCGCCTGCCTGGTGCTGACGAAGGTAGTCGCGCTCAGCAACGTCGCCGAAATCAGAACAAGGCGCCTCAGCATGCTGGTGTCCTGCTGGCTGCTCGTCAGCGATGGGGGCTGGTGGCGTTCCCCTCGAAGATGCCCGCGCCCGGACCTGGCAGCTCGCTGGCGCGCGGCCCCGTGTACCTGCCGACGTGGAGCCCGGTCCGATTATCCACCCAATAGATCAAGCCGTCACGGAAGACCGGATAGGTCCGCGCGATGCCGTGCGGGACCGTAATCGCATATCCCACTTCGCGCGGCGTGTGCGGATTGGAGATGTCGATGACGCGGATGCCATGGCCATACCAGCCGTTGAACACCAGGTTCTTGAACACCGTCGGGTTGTGGTTCTGCTGCGCCACCGCGCGGCGCGGCTGCCCGTTCGGCTCGGTGTTCGCCTGGTCGAGGCAATCGTCCAGGCGGTTGTCAGGAATAGCGAAGGCGCCGACCATGATCGGCACGATTTCGGATTCAACCGACAACATCCGGGCGTAGTTGAGCGGGCAGCCGCCGTTCTCGTCTGTGATCCAGACATACGCCGGCCGGTTCTTGGTGTTCCCTCGGACCTGGGCTGGCCGGTTCGGCACGATCACGGCGCTGTGCGTGCCCGTCGGCGTCGCGTTGACCGGTGGATACACGTCGAAGCGCGAGCGGGTCATCAGAACGAGATAGCGCTCGGCCTTGGCCTGCGCGGAGGCACCGGAGGCGAGAAACGCTTTGAGCCCCGGGTCGTCGTTGATCACCATGTGTACGCAATCGTTGGCCAGAGCCGACAGCTTGGCCGGATCGATTGCCCCGGTGTCCCCACTCACAATCGTCGATCGCTGGTTGCATCCGCCCGTGCCTGCGGCCAGCGCGGCGTCGGTGTGATGGGCGATGGCTTCCGAATTGAGGATGTAAAAACCCGCCGTCGTTCCGGCCACGTACACCCGCTCGCCGTCGTCGCTAATCGACAGCGAGTGCAGGCGGTTCTGCTCCTGATTCTGGAAGTTGCCGCCGCGGCCCGACCGATTCTTCAATTGGCTGAAGTCGAGGAAGCGGCCGTCGGAGAACAGCCCGGTGGCATCGGCCTTTTCGTTGATGGGCGGGCCACCGACTTCTTGGAGACTGAAGCCCGCCAGGAACTTCGCCTTAGGCAGCATCTCGCCCGTCTTTTCGTCGGTCATCGCCATCACCAGCGCGTCGGGCACCTTGAGCCCCGGACGCTCGGCGTCGGGTACGCCTCCGGTCCAGTTCGTGACGTAGGCGAGAATGCGATTGGCGTTGGACGGATCGTGCCAGAGGAAGAACTCGTGCGTCTGAATGCTGTAGTCGCTGGGAGTGCTGTGTGCCACCGGCAGGCAGGTATTCATGTCGATGCGGTACGCTTCCAGCCGGCCGGTGTTGTTGCCGCCGCCGTTGCGCACCAGGATGTAACGATCCTCACCGCCCGAGGTCTTGTAGACCAGCGACCGCAGTTCGCGATCGTCGTTGCCGCGATTGCCCTCGACGTTCGCAGGAATCTCGCCGACCTGCACCGGTGGGTCCTTTTCCGCATTCGGCTGGATCTTGAAGATGTTGATCGCGTGCCGCTTGCCGGCGCCATTGCCGTGGCCGACGAAGATGCAGTTGCCGGCGACACCGAGACCCCGTCCGTCTCCGGCCGCCTCCAGATCGCCGTCCTTCCAGTTGCCGGTCGCTTCGTCCTTGACCGACGGCACGGTGAGCACCCAGTGCAGATGCTCCATGTTCCGGAACAGATGGAGGTCTTTCTCGAGCAGCGCGGCGCCCGCCCTGGCGTCCGCCTCCGAGGACTTCGGATCCAGATTACCGGTGCGACCGATGCGCACCGACGGCATGTCGCCAATCGGCGTATCGAAGGTGCTCGGCTGGCAGCCGGCCGGGTCCTTGGAGAAGTCGACGCATTGACCAGCGAGCAGGGGTCGATGCAGAACGCCCGACGCCACCGCCAACGCGGATCCACACACCATCGCAATCAATCGCTTGTTCGGGTTGGCCACCATTCACACCCTCCGTGCCAAGACTTCAGTTGTGCCGCCGACGAGCGTGTCGCAGAGGCGGTCGCCTCGTCCACCAGCCAGCTCGGACCTTGAAAACCGAGCGCGGCCGCGCGGCTTGAATCCTGGGCGTAACGGTTTCGAATCCTGCGCGGACGTCGGCGACGTTCTGCCGCCGTCTCCGCCCTTCGAGCGTTAACCGATTCATTCGATTCGCGGCTCAAGACGCCGGGCGCCTGGGAGTCTTCGTCAGATATTGCGCCCGGAACGCGAATCCTGCAACCAATTGAATACCCGCACGACGTCCTGACGCGAACTAACGCATTCCTTACGCCGAACGCCAGAGGCAAGGTCTCGAAGATGCCTTCCGGCATTGTGTCCTTCGCCAAAACCAGCTCGACTCCACTTTTGCAAGCGTGACGGCGCGTCGGCCGTGGCGTGGACCACCTCCAGGTGTTCTTCCAGTTGTGCTGGCGCCATCCAGGACAACCATCGGATCGACTTGAGGTCTGGGTGATGTGGGGGCCACGGAAGAGGCACCGGGCGCGACGCAACGTTGCCCAATCGTGGATTCCGCGCGAGAATTCGCAATTCGAGACGGATACGATCAGCGCGCTGCGCACCTCGAGTATTCCTGCCCCGCCTGCGCGGCCACATGCCCGGAAGCGTGTCGCCTCGTGTGATCCCCTTATTGTGCACTTCCCGGAGAAACCCGCCTTCGGGCACAACGGCTGATCGGTGAACGGCGTCAGCTTTCCGGGAGTGCGACGACCGCCACGTCCGCGCCCAAGGAGAACGACCGATGACAAGACTGCTGGCTTGGTCGCTGGCGCTTTGGGCCGTGATGATCGCTGCGCAGGCACAGAATGCGCCGGATTCGATCGACGCGCATCTTGCGGCTGGCAAGAACGCGGCTGGGGGCCGCGACGACACGCCTGATTTCTACGGCCTGGTCACCGCCGTTTGTGTGGCTCCGCTGAACGCGCCCGCTCGGCCAGACGCTCCCGCACCGAGGATGAACCCCGACCGGGCACGTGCATACCTCGAGCGGAAGAAGGCGTTCGACGACTTGTATTGGATGGGCACGCCGTCACGTTCAACCTGGGCGCTGGCGACCAGCGAGGGCATCATCTTGTACGACACACAGGGCGTGTATGACACGGAGGATGTCATTCTGAGTGGACTCAGAAAGCTTGGTTTTGATCCTGCCACCATCAAGTACGTCATCGTGTCCCACGCTCATGAAAACCAGGTCGGCGGCGCGAAGCTGATGCAAGCGCGCTACGGTGCGCGAATTGTCATGGGAGCGGGAGATTGGGAGATGGTCGACCAATCCCTCAATGGATTTCCGAACGGTAAGCCCACGCGTGACATCGTCGCCACCGACGGCATGACGATCACGCTCGGGGACAGAACGGTCACGATCTATCTGATGCCCGGCCATACGCCGGGGACGATTTCCGGCATCTTCGAGGTGCATGATCAGGGGAAGCCACTGACCGTCGCGTACTCTGGCGGTACCGAATTCAATTTCGTGAACGACGTGCGGCACTTTGACACCTGTCTCGCCTCGGAGCGGAGATTTGCAGCCATTGCGGCCGCCGCTGGCGCCACGGTCATCCTGGGTAACCAGTCACAGTTTGACAGTGCGGCGTCCAAGCTGAGGACGCTAACCGAGCGGCGCGCCGGCGAAGCGCATCCCCTCGACGTCGGCGCGGCGGCCGTGGCGCGCTACTTCAAGATCGAAGACGAGTGTGCGCAAGCCGTGCGCCTCAAGCTGCTCACCGCACGCCCGGGTGCGGCCCAACCGGGCCGATAAAATCAGATGCCGGCCGACGCTGCTGGCATTCTTCTTCACCCGTTGTCGTACGGTGATTCCAGGCGCGCGCCTGTGCGTTGCGGCTCTGAGGTCTCCGCGATCAACGCGCGCGCCACGACGGCGACACCGGGCCGCGGTCATGACGGCCACGTGTGGCCACGCGAGGAGAATGTCCCTCAGGCGGTCGTAGCGTCGCGGCAGATGTCGGGCGCGGCGCCACGTGGCCCAATCCTTGGATCGGCGCGAGCATTGGCCATTCGAGACGGACAGGCGGCCTGCGGGTCACATCGACAGCCCGGACCTGGTTGTGGACGCGGGAACGCCCGTTCCGAGACACGCGTCCAACTGAGTGGCGCTACTTCCCATCCGCTCATATGAACATCTCGGTCGGCGATCTCAAGCACCTGCGGCGCCTCGGCGAGGGATATTTCCGGACGATTCCTCCGGCACCTCACAAACCCGACCCTCGGCATTGGCGGGACGATCAACTGACACTCGCCTGGCTTGGCCATGCGACGGTCCTGATCAATTTTTATGGCGTCTGGATCCTGACCGATCCCGCGTTGCGGGCGCGCGTCGGCGTTCGCGTCGGCCCTCTGACCTTCGGCCCCAAGCGGCACCTCGCACCAGCGCTGAAGACGAACGAGCTGCCGCCGCTCGATGTCGTGCTCCTGACGCACGCGCATATGGATCATCTGGACCTCGGCACGCTGCGCCGCCTGCGGCGCGGCACCACGGTGATTACGGCGGCGGCGACGGCGGACCTGCTAACGCCGATGCGGTTTCGCCGCGTGGTCGAACTGGGCTGGGGCGATGCGAAACAGTTCGACACCGATCGGGGCTCTCTCACGGTCGAGGCGTTCCGGGTTCAACATTGGGGCGCCCGGATGAGAACCGACGTGCATCGCGGGTTCAACGGCTACGTGCTGGAACGCCAGGGACGTCGTATCTGCATCGCCGGGGACACAGCGCGCACGAGCTTCGCCGCCGTGGGCCGAAAGCCGACCGACGTGATGGTGGTACCGATCGGCGCTTACGACCCGTGGATTGCGAGTCACTGCACGCCTGAGCAGGCCGTCGAGATGGCCGAGCAAGCACGCGCCCGGTTTGTGGTGCCGGTTCATCATCAGACCTTTCGCCTCAGCTGGGAGCCGATGGCGGAACCGATTCAACGATTCAGGCGCGCCCTGTCCCCGACGCGTCTCGCCCTCTCGAACGTCGGCGAGACCTTCGTGCTGCCAGGCGCGGCCGCCCTTCCTGGCCAGCCCACTGGACGTCCGCGTGAGACCGCGCTCGCCGCCGAATAACGCGTCGTCGTCCGATCGCGTGTGGAACGCGGACGTGAGACGCGCACGTGAGACTTGACGCGCGTAGCGCCTCACGCTACAGTGCGGCGTGATCGTCAGCTTTCGGCATCGGGGCCTCAAACGCCTCTACGTGCAAGGCGACGGGAGTAAGGTGCGGCCCGATCTGCTGGTCAGAATTCGCGTCATCCTCGCGCATCTTGACGCAGCCAGGTCCGTTGACGACATGCGTCTGCCGGGTTTGAGACTGCACGCGCTGAAAGGTGACCTCAAGGGATGCTGGTCGGTGACGGTTAGCGCCAATTGGCGAATCATCTTCCGCTTCGCCGCTGAAGACGCACGCGACGTCGACCCAATCGATTATCACTGACGCGCACGAAAAAGGAGAGTGACGCCATGCCCATGAAAAACCCACCCCATCCCGGCCTGTCCGTCCGGATGAATTGTCTGGACGCGCTCGCGCTCTCCGTCACAGAAGCGGCCAGGGTCCTGCGCGTGAGCCGGACCACGCTCTCGCGCCTCCTGAACGGCGACGCGGGCATCTCGGCCGATATGGCCATCCGGCTGGAAAAGGCCGGCTGGTCCCATGCGGACCACTGGCTACGTCTCCAGGCCGCGTACGACCTGGCCCAAGCCCGGCAGCACGAGCGGGCGATCAAGGTCAAGCGTTACGAGCCGCACCCGGCGATCTAGATCGCCTTCGCGTTCAATCCTGGCCCAAACACCCGGTAACACCATCCATCAGCAGGCAGCTAAACCACTGAGGAGGCAACAAGATGGGGTACCTGCATTAACCTATTAACCGGAGGGTTGCTGGTTCGAATCCAGCCTGAGGAGCCAGCCAATAAAGCGAATTAAAACTAAATCAATGACTTGCGTGCTACTGATTCGCCTACTGGCGTAAGCGACGGATTTTCAATCCGGGGCCGGACTGGACGATGTCCGCAACGGGCTCTTGACGCTTGGGTTCATGTGCACGTCGGGCCAACTCGCCCTTCGCGGCTCAACGTGAAGAGTTCGACCGACCCTGGCGGGAGACCGACTGTAGACCGATCTTTACGTTCACGGTTCCGGCGGGAGCCAAGGTTCTGATGGTGCAGTACGTCGCCGCGCGAGCGATGTTCGATGAAATCGAGGTGTTCATTCCCCTGCTGCCGAACGCTGCGCTGCGCGAGAGCTTTGCAGCCGAACAACGACGAGCCGGGCTCGGCTTGCGTGTCGCGGCCCAGGCGAGCCGCGCCATGGACTACAACGTCGACGAAGAGAAGCTCGGCATCGCCTTCGACCGAATCGTGGCGCTGATCCGGCGCGTCATGAGCAGCATGTGGATGGAAACAGCCGACCGTATTTGCGCGCACCAAGGGCGTGATGAAACGCCAGGAGAGTCGAGGGGGAGGGCGACGCCGACCTTCCGGATGCGTCCGGGACTGAGGAACAGCGACCCGAATCCACAGAGGAGCCGGTCGCTTGGCGTCAGGCTGGGCGCCCGCCGGGCGACCACGACGCTCCGAGACCCACAGGTCCGGCCGACCTCGCGCATCGCCCGTAGAATGGCCGCCTACCATCCCAACGTCAATAGTTGCGCCGGACACGAAATTGGCGAGGCACACCCCCCGGTCGGATGGAGTTGACTAGAATGGCGCGTATGCGAACCACTCTGGCCATCACCTTCGCCGCCGTTTTCGGGATCCTGGCGGTCACTGCCGTCACACAGCAGTTCCCGCTGAAGCAGGATGTGGAAATCCTCAAGCAGGCGCCGATGCACCCTGAGAAGGTCAAAGAAGGCCTCTACATCATCCGGGGTCCGGCCCTGCCGTGCATGGTCGGCTGCAAACCCGGCGAGACCGGAGACGGCCTGATCCACGAATCCGGGGACGTGGCGGTGCGTGTGACGCCTGAAGGTCTGATCCTCGTCGACGACAAGTTCCCCGATCAGGCGGCCGAGGTGCTGAAGCAGGTGAAGGTGGTGAGTCCGCTGCCGGTGAAGTACATGCTGAACAGCCACCATCACAGCGACCACGCTGGCGGAAACGCCAACGTCCGCCGGACACTCGGAATCGACATCATCGGGCACAAGAACATCCGCGAGAACTTTCTGCGCCTCAAGCAGCCAGGCGAGCCTTCCATCACGTTTACGGATCGCGCGGCCATCTACCTGGGTGGAGTCGAAGTGCAGGCCTACTGGTTCGGACGAGGCCACACCAACGGCGACACCATCATCTATTTCCCCGATCTCAAGACCATCCACGCCGGGGATCTCATCATCGACGCCATGCCGGTCATCGACTATCCAGGTGGCGGGAGTGCGCTCGACTTCATCCCGACCATCGACAAGATTCTGACACTCGATTTCGATACCGTGATACTCGGTCACGGTCGGACTTTGCGAAGAGACGATGTTCGCGCTTACCGAGCCCGTTTTCAGGCCATGAACGATCGAATGCGCGAGTTGATTCGTCAGGGTGTGAAAAAGGACGACCTGAAGACCCTCGATCAGGCGCGCACCCGCCTCAAACTCGCCGAGTTGGGATGGGACAATTCGGTCAGCACGACGACGTGGTTCAGCGGCATCGCGGGCTACTACGACGAACTCGCAGCCAGCCTCGGCCGTTGACCCGGCCGCGGGCACCGCGCCTCAAGGACGCTCGACGTCTGTGAAATCGAGGTAGAGGTGGCCCAGCGTGGACCGGGATGTGCGCGGTCAACTCGGACTTCCCATCGGCTGGCGGTTGCGTCGAAGGCCACGGCAGGGAGGATCTCCCGGGATGCGCGCACCGGAGATGAACAGATTTGCCCGTCAGGGAGAACGGGGCCTACGCGCCCGGCGCTGTCGCACGATGGCCTCGTCGCTGCCTGTCTATCGTGATTTCCCAGGTCCGTAGCGTGTTGCGCTTGTTCGATGCCCATGCGCATCTGGCCGTCCCGTTTCTTCGCCTGTCCATGGCGAATGCGAGTTTTTGAACTGTTTTTGAATTGCGGGACGTTGCTACGATTGCGCGGTGCGGGATCTGGCTGTCCCTCTCTTGCACGTGCTGGCAACCCTCGCTCGGCTCGCCGGACCCGCGGCGTGCGTGCCATGAGGCTCTCCGATGGTTGACGCGTCGGGCGGGCACGCTCCCCGGCCGACCGACGCCGAGGCTCAGGCCAGGGGCCGATCAGCGACGGACAAGGTCAGCCGGCCGCAGACCTCGCGCAGAGCATTCGCGGATTCAAGATCGTCGCTTCGACAGCTGCGCGAGTCCGCGCAGCCAGACCAGACGTCCACCCCGAATAACCGCGGATACGCCGACACGAGTGACGACGCGCCATTGTCGGGGTGCGCGCGAAACGTGTCACCACGCTGGGCCGCGGCGCGTGACGTATCGGCGGTGCTGATGCGTCGCATCCAAACAGTGGTTAGGTGTTTCGTGTTCGCCGCCGGCATAATGGCCGCCGACACTCGATATCAGTGGGTGGACCAGGAAGCGCGCGGCTCGAAGCCAGACAATGGCGCGCAAGCAGGAGAGACCATGCGTACACCAGGGATTCTCGCGCTGACAGCCGCCGGCCTCGCGGCAGTCGCGTCGCACTTGCAGGCGTTCCTGATCGCGCTGACTGCCGCGCTGCTTGTGGGCGGTCATGCGACCGCGCATCACTCGTTCGCCGCCGAATTCGACGCGCAGCAGTCGGTGACGCTCACGGGAACTGTCGTGAAGTGGGAAATGATCAACCCACACGGCTGGATCACCCTCGCCGTACCCGGAGCCAACGGCAAGACGACCGAATGGATGATCGAGACATCGAACCCGAACGGTCTGATGCGGCTCGGCTGGAGCAAGCGATCGCTGAAGTCCGGTGATGAGATCACCGTGGAAGCGTTCCGGGCGAAGGACGGGTCGAACACAGCCAACGCTGCCACGGTGACGCTGGCGGACGGCCGGAAGGTGTTCGCCGGCTCGTCGGGCACGCCATGATTCGCCGTCGGCTGCGCGTCGTGGCCGTGTTCGTGACTGGGGCGCTCTGCCTGCTGTCGTGGCTTCACGGATCCGGTCCGCTGGAAGCTCAGTCCGTGTTGCCCAGACTGCCCGACGGTCGTCCCGATTTCCAGGGACTCTGGATGAAGAGCGCCGGCGGTTTCCAGGGATTGTTCATCGGATCCCTTGACGGAACGAATTTCGCCGCCGGCGGGCGCGGAGGCCGGGGCGATGGACGAGGCGCGGGCCGGGGTCCGGCCGCACCGCAGTATCCATACACGCCAGAGGCCGCTGCCGAGCGGGCCGATCGCCTGAGACGTGGCTACGAGGATCCCGAGGCACGCTGCCATCTGCCCGGCGTCCCGCGCGCGCTCGACCAGCCCGGCGGGCTCTATCCTGTGCAGATCATTCAGGACCAGAAGTCTGTGGCGCTGCTGCACGAAGCGATGCACGACGTCCGCATCATCCCCACGGACAACAGCGCGCATCCGCGGAATTACTGGGCGTGGGATGGCGATTCGCGTGGACACTGGGACGGTGACACGCTGGTCGTCGACGTGAGCAACTTCAACGGCCGCACCTGGCTCGACATGGCGGCAAACTTCGTCGACGAGAACGAACACGTCGTCGAACGGTTCAGCCTCGTCGATCACGACACCATCCAGTACGAGGCCACTATCACCGACCCCACGGTTTTCGTCAGGCCAGTGCAGATGCGCTTCACGTTGAAGCGGGTGCCGGCGGAGCAGCAGATCCTCGAGTACAGCTGCCTCGAAGGCGAGCGAAGCCTTCAGCACTACACCGAGGAAGACGGCGGGAAGAAGCGGAGGAAGCAGTGAGGCTCGTTGTGGCTGTCGCCGCAACTGCCCTGCTGACCGCCGCGGTTGGCGGCCAGAGCCCCGGTGGCGCGAAGGGGTTTGTGCCAGGCCGCCTGTGGGACGGCAAGACGCCGGATTTCCGCGGCATCTGGCAGGTACGCGACACGGCGTACGCGAACATCGAAGGACATGCCGCTGAAAGAGGCATCGTGGCTTCGAAGAGCATCATCGTGGATCCGTCGGACGGGAAGATTCCATATCAGCCAGAAGCCCTTGTCACGAGACAGGAGCACTACAGGACACGCGCGACCGCCGATCCGTCGATCAAGTGCTTTCAGGCCGGCGTGCCGCGCGCGACGTACCTCGCGACGCCGCTACAGATTCTTCAAAGTCCCGGCAATTTTGCGATCGTCTACCAGGAGAATCACGCCTTTCGCGTTTTCCACGCCGATACGCGGCCGCACTTTGACAACGCCGACTGGTGGATGGGCGACACCCGGTACCGCTGGGAGGGCGACACGCTCGTGGCTGACGTCGTCGCGCAGACGGATGAGGCGTGGCTGGATCAGGCCGGCAACTTCCACAGCACCGAGGTTCATATCGTCGAGCGCTATCACATGACCGGAGCCGACACGCTCGAGTACGAGGCGAGGATCGAAGACTCGGTCGTCTACACGAGGCCGTGGACGCTCCGGACCGTGCTCTATCGCGTGAAGCAGCCGGGAGCGCGCATCATCGAGGACGAGTGTCTGGAGGATGCGAACGGCGTTCGACACCATGTTGCGCCAACCGATGCCCGCAACCTGCTGAAATCCGATTACACACGCTGGAAGCAGGGTCCACCGAGATAGAACACTTCGCTTTCATATCGGCGGACGTCGCAGATTTGCCGATGCCTAGGCGAGGCGCTCTGATCTGTCAGCCACGCGTTCGCCGCAGCAAGGTGGCTGTGGGTTGGGCACGTATGACCGCGTCCACTTTTCCGAGCAACTCTAGCCAACGGTTCGAGCGAGGCCGACGGCCTCGTTTCTTGTCACCGCTCGTCAGACTTCTTGGATCCCGAATGCTCGATCTTGAGTCTTTCGGGGCGGGAGTCTATGCCTGCGCGGAGTGCGGGCAAACGCAACACCGTGACTCGTGAAGCGAAGCGGCATCCGGTTCAGCATGTTCGTCGGTCTGCGGCACAGGCTCGCTCGTCTATTTGGCGCGCTCGAGGCCCGCCTGCGCGCACTCGTCGACCATCGCCATGAACCGCTTCACGCTGTCGTTCCCGATCACGTACGGATGCGGATCGCCGGGCTTGCGCGTTGCCAGCGCCGGCAGCTTGGTCTTCGATCCGTCGAAATTGGTGTGATTGGAGATCAGGACGTCGGCGCCCGCCTGCGCAAGGAGCCCACGGAATCGCTCCGCGGATTTGCTGTAGGTTTCGAACCAGAACTTGTCCGGCCGCTCCGGCGTGATGTAACCGGCACGGTTCCGCGTCCAGTTGAACATGGTGCCGCCCCATTCGGCGACCACGTGGGGGCGCCCACCATCCGTGACCGGAATCAGCGTCGAGATCGTCCCGAGCGTGTGGCCAGGCGTGATGTAGAGCGTCAGCGTCGTGTCGCCGAGGGTGAGCTTCTGGCCGTCGGTGGCGACCATGTCCCGCTTCGGCTTCGTGCCGGCGCTGCGATCGAGCAGGTCCCAGTCGGCGGCGGAAAGGATGATCCGTGTACCGAAGTGATCCTGGAGGTACTTGGCGCCGCCCGAATGGTCGCCGTGCCCGTGGCTCACAATCGCGTACTTGATCTGCGTTGGGTCGAGCCCCAGCTTCTTCAGGCCGCCCACGACCTCGTCTTCGACCGAGTAGTCGAAGATAGTGTCGACGAGGATGATCCCGGCCGACGTCGTCACCGCCCAGGCGGAGAATTCGGACTGGCCGACGAAGTACAGATTGTCAAAGACCTTCACCGGCTCGACGTGCCACTGCGATCGATCCGGCGCGCCCTGTGGCGGCCCGGCTGCCGGCGCGGTCGCCTGCGGCGCGGCGGGGGCGGGCGCCTGGCACAGCTGGTTGAACATGAAAACGTGATCCTGCCCCGCGGCCGCCTTCGCGGCTGCAACGTGAGCGTCGGCTGGCGCCTGCGCCATCGGGATGGCGACGCCGACGGCAAGCGCGAGCCCTGTGGCCACGATCACAGTACGGAGAGGCCGCCGCCCTTGCCACCTGAAGGACACGTGTGGTTTTGTCATTGACCCTGCTCCCTTTGTGAAGAGTGGACTGGAATACTTGGCCTTAAGACACGTACGCCAGAATGTCCAGGCAGACCTCGTCGATCTGCTCCGACGGATCGTCGGCGGGCATCGTGGTCTTGATCTCGCCGGAACAGCCGGCGCGCCTCCCAGCCTTCGATGAACGAGCCGAAGGGCCTCGCCGCGAAGGGGCGACGCGCCCCTTGTCACCCACGAGCGTTGCACCGAGATCGCCGCGGTGGCAGGCCGCACACGAACCATCGTAGCGGATCTCGCCGCGCCGAGCGTTCGCCCAATTTGCACCGCTCCGACCCTGGTGATTGCGTTCACGGTGATAGCGTCCCGTGGGCCGTCGGCGGGGCATGACCTGGCGGGAATTCGTGCGCTCTGGCCGCCGCCAGCCGGCCCCTTCGACGGGCATGTCGACAGCAGGCTCGTTTGATGGTCGCGTCCAGCGCCGTGAACGTCTCGGCGGCCTGGTACTCGAGTATGTCTTGGCGGCGTGACGAGTTTCTGCACTGTGCAAGGTCGGCTGTCGCCCACCGTCCACTTTGCGCGGTTTCAGGTGAGCACTGACAGGCGAGGTCAGGGCAAGGAATACCACGTCCCTTTTCTCTTGCCATGCGGCACGAGATAGCCGTTCTTGATGAGCTGATTCAGGTGATCCTTGACCGTTCCGCGGGCCGCGCCTGTGGCGCGGATGATGTCCTCGACCTTGACCTGTCCGCGCTCTTTCGTCAGTTCGTAGATCCGCAAGGAGAGTTCGGGAAGCTGTCCCAGGATTTTCTTCTCACGCTCAACCTTGGATTCCAGCC
>JBDTVS010000213.1:0-14582 GCA_040007095.1 Acidobacteriota bacterium | reverse complement strand
ATCCCGGCAGATTCGTTAGCCCAAGATCCCTCCGTGGGAATCCAGGCTAGTGTCCTGCGTCCGACGCTTTAGGACGTCTTCCGGGCGGGGCATCCCGCCGCGCGCCGGAAGCCGTGTACTAAATCATCGAACGCAGGACACTAGTCGTCTGGTCGAGGTCTAAACCTTCTTGAAGCCACGCACGGGCGTGCAGATGCAAAGGGCCGGGTGAGAATCTTCAGGTTTGCTCAAGAGGGTGCCAGCAGCCAGCCCCAGAGATTGCCGTCTGGTGCGTTTTCGCTGTGAATCTGGATGTAGAACCGGCCGCCCTTGACCGCCTCCACCTGCACCGGCGTGAGTGTGAAGGTGCCAGTCAGCGTACCGCTCGTTGCTTTGGTCACCGTCAGATCGAACATCACCGGACCGCGGACGCCGCGCTGCCCCAGGTGAATCTGCGCGATGGTGGCGGCCGAGCGCATCCCCTCGAATGTGCCCCGAACCGCCAGGCTACGGCCCATCAATGTCGCCGTCGCCGATCCCAGCCCGGTAATGCCCGCGTTGGAGTTCGCCACAGGCACCGGCGACAGACGCGCCTTGAACATGTCGCTCTGCGCCCAGACCACGGACCCCGAGACGATCGCCATGGCGGCGATCGCCGCGAACCATCGAGACATCAGCCTGGTACTCCCCGCGTGAAGCCTGCAGAAATGTTCCGTCACCGGCACTCGCGGGCCTCAGCCACCATCGAACCGAGACTGTTGACAAACCCCACGCCAAAGCCGACGCCGCGCCCCGTGGACGAGCGAATGAACGTGCTCGAGGGCACGATCGGCAGCGTCGAGAAATTGCGACAGAATGCGTCCCACTTGCCATCCTGATTCAGATACTGCTCGACGTTCGAGAGGTAGAACGCCCCGACGGTTGCATCGTGCGCCCTCAAGTACTCTGCCACCGCGCGGATCGCCTTTGGACCGGCGAAATCGCCGATCACGGGCACGACCAGATTCCTCGACTCGAGGTCCTTGAGGAACAGGAAATTGTCTTCAGTCTGCAGATAGCTGAGCGGCCGGCCTCGATTGTCGGTTTGCGTCATCAGGTCCGCATAGCTGGGCGACGCACGGACGCGAAAGCCCCGCGAAAAGAACGCGTGGTAGGCGTACTCGACCCCGTCGATATCCTTCGGCGACAACGACAGGCCGTGGGTCTTCGTCAACCGCGTCTCGACGGCTGCCAGGTTCCGCGCATAGAGTGCTTCGTCGCCCTGGATGGCGCCGAAGGCCGAAAAGAGATCGGCGGCAGTGGAGGCCGGACCCAATCCCGCCGGTCGAGGTCTCGAAAACAGCAGCGATACGAAGTCGGCCCGGTCCCTGGCCAGTTCGAAGAGCGCCTTGTACATCAACTGCACCAGCATGTTGCCGCGCCGGATGTCGAAGATGATCGCCATCCGCGGCCGCACCGCGGCGATGTAGGTGAAGTTCTGTTCCGGACCGACGCCGAGATACACCGCGCCGCGCGGTGTCCGCTCGAGCAACTCGGGAATCACTCGCTGATACAGCAGTTCGTTCGAGGTCAGGGTATCGGATCGGAAGAAACCGTCGGCTTCGGACGACTCGACGGCCAGCCGCCAGAACTCGCGGTCGGTCAGCCGCGAGGGCAGCTCCTCGCGCGCCGCCGGCCGCGGCGATCCGAGGCTGACGCCAAGCGTGAGCGCGAGAACGGTGACGAAAGCCAAGCGCCGTGTCATGGGCAGCGAGCGCAACCGATAGAAGACTATATAGTTCTTTCCAATGCTGAAAGCCACGAAAGAGTTGACGCTGCCCACCACCATCACAGGCTCCCTGCCGCGGCCGGCCTGGTATACCGAAAACCTCGCCATGCGCCCCTTCCGCGACGCACTGGCGGATGCGCGCTTCCGCGAGCAGTACACCGACGCGGTCTCGACCTATCTTCGCGATCAGGAGCGCGCCGGCCTCGACATCGTCACCGACGGCGACGCCAGGTTCGATACCGACGTCGGCGGCATGAGCTGGTTTCAGTACCCGGCCAGACGGTTCAAGGGCCTGTCCGGGGGCGACTACCAGCGCGTGCGCAAAGGCTACGGCGGCACCGTGAAGGGCGACATCATCTTCGAGGTGATGGAGAGCCGCGCGATGCCCCGCTGCACCGACACGATCGAGCGGGGACCGCTGCAGTACACGTCGCTGTGGAAGATGGCCCAGGGCATGACGACGAGGCCGGTGAAGTTCGGCACGATTACGCCGGAGCTGATCGGCACGTCGGTCGGCAACGATCACTACGCGACACAGGAGGAGCTGATTCGCGGCGTCAGCGCCGCGATGCGCGAAGAACTGCTCGAACTGGCGGGGGCCGGCTGCTCGATCATTCAAATGGAAGAGCCGAACATCCACCTGGTCGGCATCCAGCGCGGTGGCGGCCCACAGCTGGGCGTGGAGTTCTTCATCGAGGTGTTCAACGACACCGTCAAGGGCCTCCGCGATCTCACCGAGGTGTGGGCCCACACCTGCTGGGGCAATCCAGCCCAGCAGCGTCTCTTCGCCACCAACCAGTCCTACAAAGACGCACTGCCCTACCTGAACAAGCTCGACGTCGATCTGCTGACCTTCGAGTGCGCCACGAGCGGCGGAATGGATCTCGAAGCCATCGGCCAGGCGATCACCGACAAGAAGATCGCCATCGGGGTGGTGGACCATCGCAACCTGCAGGTAGAGCGTCCCGAGCAGGTGGCGGACCTGATTCGCCGCGCGCTGAAGTACATCCCCGTGGAACGGTTGGCCTTGTCGAGCGACTGCGGGTTCGGCCGCGAGGGCATGAGCCGTCGCATTGCCTTTTACAAGATGGTCGCCATCGTCCGCGGCACGAACATCGTCCGGAAGGAGCTGGGGCTTGCCGAAGCGCCGTGCCTCGCCGCCGATCCGAGGTTTGCGCTGGTCGAGGAATTCTAGCGGCGTGAGTCTATTGAAGCCATCATCCATTGACGATCACCCGTCGGCCATCAGCCGTCAGCCATCAGCCCTTGGGCTCGAGCGGTGGCTGTTCTGGGCGAGTGTGTGGCTCGCGTTTGCGCTCGTCGCGATCAAGGGGTTCCACCTGGGCCTCGCCGGCACGCCCGCGCGGGAAGTCGGTCAGCTCTACCTCCGGGCGCTGGCCGCCATCTCGTATGCCGACGTGGTGTTCGTGGTGCTGTTCTGGTCCGTCGCTCGCGCGATGCTCGCCTTGTGCGCGCGTCGACGGACCGCGCGGCTCGTGGTCGTCGTCGCGTTCACCGCCTGCGCGACGCTGCTGTGTCTCTATGCCGTCCTGAACGTCGTCATGTTCCCGCTTTTCGGCGGCTTCCTGACCTATCCGCTCCTGGCACTGGTTGGCGACGTCCGGATGTTGCGGTCGTCGGTCACGACGTACCTTCGGCCCGGCTTCATCGCGGGCCTCGTGTGTCTGCCCCTCGCCTACGTTGCCCTGGTGTGGATATCGGCGCGAGGTGGGCGTCACGGTCACTCTGAAGCGGGCCGCCGCCATAGCGGCAGTCCCGCGGTCCACCCCCAGCCGGACCCCACCCACGAATTTCCATCCACGGACCGCACTCGTTTCGCACGCCGGCGTCAACTGCTCAGCCGCGCTGGAAGCGGGTCCTATGTGCGCGCGGCGACCGCCGGGGCGGTGGCGCTGGCGTGGATCGCCGTCGGCGCGGACGCATACTCAAGCCGGTGGACGACGAGGGCGGATCGCGCGATCGCGGAGAATCCCGAATGGGTGTTCGTGTCGTCGTGGTGGAGAGCCGTCAGGAGCGGCGGCGGCGTCGAGATGAGCGATCGCTTCGATCCGGCGGATCTCGCCGATTTTGAACCGCTCGGCGCGCGTGCGCGGCCCCTCGCGCCGACGCACGCAGCCGCGGGACCGCCGTTGAACGTCATCCTGATCGTGCTGGAATCGGTTGGGGCCCGATGGACCAGCCTGAACAGCCGCGTCTACGACAACACCACACCGTCGCTCGTCGCCGAGTCGGCGCACGGCCTGGTGTTCGACAACTTCTACGCGCACATCGGCCGCAGCTCGAATTCGCTCGCCGCGATTCTTCTCTCGATCTATCCCAAACTCGATTTCCGCGACATCACCGACGAGTACCCGCGTCTGGCCGGCACGTCGCTGGCCACCACGTTCGAGAGACGCGGCTATCGGACGGCGTTCATCACGCCGAGCGACATGAGCTGGGCCGGGTGGTCGACATTTCTCGAGGGCCGCGGCTTCGGCGAGATCCGTGACGATCACCAGTTGGCGTGTACGGAGCCGCTCTCGTCGTGGGGCGTGGAGGACCGCTGCATGTTCGAGGGGATCCTGTCCTACATCGCGCAGGAGCCCAGGCGGCCATTCTTCATCATGGGCTGGACGCAGCAGACGCACCATCCGTACGAGCCGACGCCGGGTGTGCCGCTGCTCGATCTGGTGCGCGAGCCGGTAGCCGATGAATACGACTTGAACCGCTATCTGAACGTGCTGCACGAAACCGATGCGCATCTCGGAAGGATGCTGGAGGGCATTCGCCGCGCCGGCCTGGACCAGCGCACGCTCGTGGTCGTGGTTGGAGATCACGGCCAGGCGTTCGGGTTTCCCCACGCGGGGAGCTACATGCAGGGCCGAACAATCTACCAGGAAGACGGGAACGTGCCGCTGATGCTCTGGTATCCGCGGCTCTACAAATCGGCGATGCGCTCGAAGACGATCGGCGGTCACGTCGATCTGGCGCCAACGATTGCCGAGTTGGCTGGGCTCGCGCCCGCCGCGGACTGGCAGGGCCGAAGCCTCCTCGACCCCGGGCATCCGCCGCGCGCGTATTTCTACGTCGCCGAAGACCGCTTCAGGCTCGGCGTGCGGGAGGATCGCTGGAAATACATCTACGATCTACGCGAGGGCATCGAAGAGCTCTACGATCTGCAGCACGATCCTGACGAGCAGCACAATCTCGCCGCCGCCGAGCCCGTGCGCAGCGCCCGCCTGCGCCAGCGCCTCGCCGCGTGGACGGAAGCCAACCGCCGGCACTATCAGCAGCAGTGAACCGGGAGAACGACGCTCAACGCCCGCCAAGAGAGCGGACTATTCTGAACCACAAAGGACACAAAGAACACGAAGGATCCCGAAGCGACGCGTTTCAAGTTGTACATAGCGTGCGGCTTCCGCCTTTGCAAAGGCTTCGGCCAACCGGCGTAGGTTTAGCTGAGGCCGCTTAGCTGGACCGAGTTTCCAAATAGCGTTTCTTTGTGACCTTTGTGATCTTCGTGGTTCCCAGTCTTGTTCTGCGATCTCGGCCGTCACCGCTTCATGTTCGCCTCGGCGAAGGCCCATTCGTCGGCCAGTTCGGCGATCCGCTTGTCGGTCGGCCGGTAGCCGTGCGACGCCTGCGTCTCGACCCGGATGAGGACCGGCTTCGCGCACCCCTGCGCCGCCTGGAGGGTCGCCGCGAACTTGAACGAATGGCTCGGCACGACGCGATCGTCGTGGTCGGCCGTCGTCACCAGCGTCGCGGGATAGCAGACGCCGGCCTTCACGTTGTGCAGCGGTGAGTACCTGAACAGGTAGTCGAACGCCTTCTGATCCTCCGACGAGCCGTACTCGGTGGCCCACGCCGATCCGCCGCTGAACTTGTGGTAGCGGAGCATGTCCATCACCCCGACGGCGGGCAATGCCACGGCAAACAAATCAGGCCGTTGTTCCATCACCGCGCCAACCAGCAGGCCTCCGTTCGACCCGCCCATGATCCCGAGCGTCTGCGGGCTCGCGTAGCGCTCCCGCACGAGGTACTCGGCCGCGGCAATGAAATCGTCGAACACGTTCTGCTTCTTCCCGAACATGCCGGCCTCGTGCCACACCTCGCCGTACTCACTGCCGCCGCGCAGGCTTGCCGTCGCCCAGACGCCGCCGCGCTCGAGCCAGGCCGGCACATCCTGCCGGTAGGTCGGCTGGATGGCGATGTCGAACCCGCCGTACGCGTACAACATGGTCGGGTTCGTCCCGTCCTTCTTGAGGCCCTTCTTGTGCGTGATGAACATCGGCACGCGCGTGCCGTCCTTCGACGCGAAGAACACCCGCTCGGTCTCGTATTGCGCGGGATCGAAGCTCACCTTCGGTGGTTCGAAGGCCGTGCTGGCGCCCGTGCCAGGGTCGAATCGGAACACCGTGGAGGGATACAACGGCGAGGTGAAGGTATAGAAGATCTCGGAGCGATCGAAGCGGCCGGACAGGCCGTTGATGGTGCCCAGGTCCGGCGTCCTGGCGGTCGCTGCCGGCGTGCCGTCCAGCCGATAAAAGCGCAGCGTGCTCGCGACATCCTGCAGAGCGCTGACGGCAACCTGACCGGCCACGAGCCCCGAGAACTCGATCGAGTCCTTCCCCTCCGGCACGATCGTCTTCCAGTTCGCCGCATCCGGACGCGCGATCGGCACGCTGACGATCTTCTTGAGCGGCGCCTCACGATCGGTCTGCAGATACAGCGTGCCGTTGACGACGCCGAGGGGCAGGTAAGCGGCCGTGTGGCCGGGATAGAGCGGAGTGACCGGCGCATCCAGTTTCGGGACCGACGCGTCGCCCAGATCCTTCACGAAGAGCTCGTTCTTGTTGCTCGTGCCCTTGTTCGTCTGGATGAACAGATAGCGGGACGTTTCGTCCAGGTCGGCGTCGATGAACAGCATCGGCTCGTCGGTCCGTTCGTAGATGAGCCGATCGGCCGACTGGTTGGTGCCGAGCACGTGGTAATAGATCTTCTTGTCGCGGACGGCGGTCTCGATCGCCTTGCCCGCCGGAGGCTCCGGATACCGTCCGTAGAAGAACCCCTTGCCGTCCTTCGTCCACGCCAGGGTACTGAACTTCACCCAGCGAATCGTGTCGGTCAGCTCCTTGCCGCCTTGCAACTCCCGCACGTGAAACGTGGACCAATCCGACCCGCCTTCCGACAGGCCATACGCGAATCTCGTCCCGTCCGGCGACGGCACGAAGTCCGCCAGTGCAATCGAGCCGTCGGGCGACAGCGTGTTCGGATCCAGCGCGACCGTCTCGGCCGATGTCAGGCTGACGCGCGTGAACACCACCGCCTGCCGCTGCAGACCGGTGTTGCGCGAGTAGAACCACCGCCCGCCCTTGTAGTACGGTGCAGAGACGCGCGCGTAGTTCCAGAGCTCGGTGATCCGCTTGCGCAGCCCCTCGCGCATCGGGAGCGTGTCAAGGTACTTGAAGGTGACGGCGTTCTGCGCCTCCACCCACTTGGTGACCTCGGCCGCGTTGAGATCCTCCATCCACCGGTACGGATCCGCGACCTTCGTGCCGAAGTAGTCGTCGACGACGTCGACCTTCTTCGGCCTGGGATAATCGAGCGACTGTGTATGTGACACGGCAACCAGCATCGCGCAAACGAGAGCGGTGCACAACGATACCTGGAACCCACGGATCATGGGACTGCTCCTCTGCTCCGTAGAATGTAACAGAGTCATTGGGGCCGGCGGAGGAAACACGGGCATCCCTCGTGCTTGCCACGGCCCTTCGCGAGTGGAGAGATGATGCAGGATGAACCAGTTCTCGAGCTGAGTGACGCCACCGTGGTCAAGAACGGCGTCCGGATCCTTGACGCGCTGACGCTGACGATCCGCACCGGCGAGCACACCGCCATTGTCGGCCCAAACGGCGCCGGGAAAACGACGCTCATCAACGTGCTGACCCAGCAGGATCACGCCCTCGCCCACGACGATGGCACGCCGCCGGTCCGCGTCTTCGGCGCCACGCTCGGGAACCTCTTCGAACTGCGGTCGCGGCTCGGGATCGTCTCCTCGGATCTTCATCAGATTTTCGTCAACGGCAACAGCAGGGGCAACATCAGCGGCGAGGGCGCCGTGCTTTCGGGATTCTTCGCGACCTACGGGATTGTCGACGAGCGGATGGTGACGGCCGACATGCGGCGCACGGTCAGCGACGCGCTCGACCGCATGGAGGCCTCCCATCTGGCCCATAAGGCGCTCGATGAGATGTCCACGGGTGAGGCGCGGCGCGTGCTGATCGCGCGGGCCCTTGTCACCGCCCCGGTCGCACTGGTGCTCGACGAGCCGACGACCGGGCTCGACATGGTCGCGCGCCAGCGCTTTCTCGAGATGGTCAGCAAGGTCGCCCAGCGCGGCACCACCATCATCCTCGTGACGCATCACGTGGAGGAGATCATCCCGGAGATCGAGTACGTCGTGCTATTGAAGCAGGGGGGCGTGGCCTTCAGCGGACCCAAGCGCGGTGTGCTCACCAGCGCCCACCTGACGGCGGTGTACGGCGCGAGCATCTCGCTGCAGGAAGCGGACGGCTACTACCACGCATTTGCCTGAACAGCCAGGCCGGAGCATTTTGGAACGCGTTGCAGAATTGAAATCCTGAACCACACAGACACGAACAACTCGGTGTACCCGGTGGTGATGGCCAATCGAGACGGTACGGTGTGACAGCTGCCCATTCGGGTGATGTGGACGCTGGCGTTGGTTGTCAGAATCACCGCATGCTGAATGAATTCTCGAACCAACTGGCCGACGCCGTCGCGGCGGTGGCCCCCTCGGTCGTCCAGGTACAAGGCCGACGGCGCCCGGCGAGCGGCCTGGTCTACGCGGACGGCGTCGTCGTCACCACGGCGCATGCGCTCGGCCGCGAAAACGGCTTGCACGTTCGGGCACACGACGACCAGACCTTCGACGCCGAGCTCGCGGGCTGGGATCCGACGACCAACCTCGCGATTCTTCGGGTCGCGAACCTTGCGGGCACCCCGATTGCGCCAGCGGCGACCGCTCCACGTGTGGGGCATCTCGCGCTCGCCATCGCGCGTTCCTGGAGCAACGCCGTCACGGCGAGCGCCGGCATCGTCTCGGTGATCGGCGGACCGCTGCCAACCGGGCGTCATCGTGCGATTGCTCAAGTGATTCGCACCACGGCGCCGATGCACGACGGCTTTGCCGGCGGCGCGTTCATCGATACGGCGGGCGGGCTGCTCGGAATCGCCACGTCCGCGGCCATCCGGGGTCTCGGCGTAATCATCCCGGCGCCGATTGCGTGGAAGGCCGCGGCCGCGCTGCTCGAACATGGGCAGATCACGCGCGGCTATCTCGGCGTGGCGGGACAAGCCGTGGTGCTCCCGGAAAATCAACGCGCGGCCGGCGTCTCAACCGAGTCCGGCGACGCCACCAAGAGCGCCGTGCTCGTCGTCGGCGTCACGGATGGCAGTCCGGCCGCAGCGGCCGGTATCCTCGTTGGAGATGTGCTGCTCGCCATCAATGGACAGGCCATCGCGTCGCCAGAGGATCTGCTGGACGTGTTGTATCGCGCCGAAATCGGAAAGGCCGTCGTCGCGCGGGTCCTGCGCGGCGGGGCCGTCGTCGAGGTGCCGGTGACAGTCGGCGAACGCCCGGGGCAGCATTAAGCGCCACTAAGGGCCCGCCAGGGTCCCAAGGCCTAAGAACGCGTTGCTCCAGGTCTCCTTCGTGCTCTTTGTGGTTTCATTTTCTAGTTTCGCGACGTGCTCCAGGCGACTCGGGGGACGATCGATCATGCGCGTGGTTCTCGTGGGCACGAGCCGTCAGCGGATGCGGCTGCGAACGCAGCTCGAGGGCACCTCGATCCAGATCGTCGCTGAGTTCTCCACGAATGCCGCCGCCCGGCGGGTGGAGACCGGCGCGGACGCGATCCTCATGGCAAGCGACATCGAGAGCGGGACGGACGAGGCCTTGACCGAACCCCTCACGCCACGAGAGACCGAAGTGCTGGCGCTCGTGGCGGAGGGATTGTCCAACAAGGCGATCGCCGGCCAGTTGGGCATCAGCGATCAGACGGTCAAGTTTCACCTGGGATCCATTTCTGGCAAGCTGGGCGCGGCCAATCGTACCGAGGCGGTCCGGCGCGCAGTTCGGCGTGGGCTCATCGTCTTGTAGAGGATGGCTCCATTCCCGAGTGCGAAGGCCTCGAGGTGGGTCGAGAAGCCACCCTCTTTGACGAGCGCCTCGCCATCAGCCGAAAAACACTTGCGGCATGCTCCAGCCCACGCCGACCTTTCGTCCCTTGGTGTTGGTCCATCGGAAGGTGCCGTCGCCGCGTCCGTCATGCCGAAACCACATCAGCTCCCCGGTGTGCGTAATGCCGTAGATCACGCCATCCCCTCCGGAAAAGACCGTTTTGTAGGCCCAGCCCACACCGACTTTCCTGCCAGTGTTATCGGTCCATCGGAAGGTGCCGTCGCCCCGCCCGTCATGGCGAAACCACATCAGGTCCCCGGTATGGGTCACGCCATAGATCACCCCGTCTCCCCCGGAAAAGACGGTTTTGAAGTCCCAGCCGACCCCGACCTTTCGTCCGTGGCTGTGGACCCACCGGAAGCTGCCGTCGTCCTTGCCGTCGTGCCGGTACCAGAGCAGGTCGCCGTTGTCCAGCACGGCATAGACGATCCCGTCGCCGCCGGAGAACACCGTCTTGACCATCGGAAGAACGCCGAGAGGGAACGGATTGTCGGGATCGCCGGTCGTGGTGCCGGGAATCGTGGACACTTTGTCCGGCGGAAACGCATTGTCCAACAGCTGCTTGAAGGCCGGAAAAGGGTCGCCGTGGTCCCCGGTGAGGTTCTGATAGACCCCGCGCAGCGGAGCGATGGCATCCAGCACACCATTCTTGTATCCGGGTGCCGCGGAGATGATTTCCTCGATCGAGTACCCCAGCTGGGACACCAGGTAGTAGAGAAACAACATCGAGCAGCCGGTTCCGGGTCCGTTGCCGGGGTACGGCAGCACCGAATTCACATAGTCGAAGCGGGATCCGAAATCGGTGGTCGACCCGTCGGCATTCTTGACAATCCGGGTGGAGTTGGGATGACCGGCGGGCAGCGACGTGTTCAGCCAGCCGTTGGCGGTGAAGGCCGTGTAGGGCCCGGCAATGCCCTGCGACTGCTCGAATCGCTGCGTGAGGAACAGCGACAGCGCTTCGCCGCAGCTCTCCTCGTTGTCGATGCCCGGCAGGAACCCCCAGCCCTTGTTCTGGCCCTGCATGAAACTCTCGGTGATCTCCGACACCAGATAGGCGCGCAGTTCGTTGACGTCGTTGCTGCTCGGCTTGAGCCGTATGTCGCCGGTGTTGTTCGCTCCACCGGTCAGGCGCGTGACAAAGACCGGATGCGGCGACGGTCCCGAGGCGGTGACTCCGGGGAACCACGCCGCCATGATGGCGAAGTCACCTTCCGCCGCCTTGATCAACGCATTGGTGCGTCCCGGCTCCAGCCCGCTGGCCCGCAGCGAGCTGTCATAGAAGAACGCATAGTGCTTCGTCCTGCCGCCGTTGGTCAGGCCCGTGGTGACGAACCACTGGGCGTAGAGCGTGACGTTGTTTCCGGGCATCAGGAGCGGGGCCACGAGCGGCCAGCCATAGAATGTGCCGCTGCCGTTAGGTTGGGTGTTCCAATAGGCGAACTTGGCGCCAGACTTGGTCAAGGAGCCGGGTAGTTGGATCGGCACCGTTTCGCCCGGGTTGTAGGGGCCGTGCGGATCGACGGGCGGAGTGCCGCCATCGCTGCCGTTGCCGTTGTAGGAGATCGTAAAAGGCACGGGGATTTCCTCCGTCGTCGCGAATCGAGTGGTGAACGTGGACACCAGGTCCACGACGCGTGTTGTCGCAGGCTTCAGTAGGGCGCGCCTCCTGACCCGCGTTGTTGAGCCCAAGAGACAAAGTCGTGCTTTCCGCGATCGCGCAGGCCAGAGGCCGCACGATTCGAGCCGATCCGTAAGCATCCTCCTGTAGATGCGGGAAGGGCAACTCAGCAGGGGCTGTTACCTGGTGTGAATCTTCTGGGCGGTCCCGGTCACCATGACGCTTGGCGGACTCAACACCACGTTCCGGACCGAGTTGCCGTCATCGACGATGACAAACTGGTCGATGCTGACGCCGGCGGGCGTTTGGGCCGCGGCGGAACCGGCGCAGTCCTTCGTTGACCGCGTAGGTGCCGCCCGTTGTGACATTCTGATCGACACCGACTACGGTGCCTCTGGTCGTCGTGACCTGCGTGAACGACCCGGCTCCATCGTATGTCCGAATCGCGATGGCGGCGAACGACTCCACACCTGCGGGGAATGGCGGATGGACCGGCCGAGTGCCCTGGAATTGAAATCCATAGGCGCCGCGAAGCGTCTCCTCGCTGCACCCACGGGAACCGTGGTTTTCGGGCCGTTCGGCCCTCGCTGCGATCGCGGCGGTGCTGACCGCGCCTGCAGTCACCAACGCGAGTACGAGTTTCATGTTCATGGCATCTCCCTGATAAGTTTGACCTGCTGTGACCGGATGCGCTCGCATTCGGCGATTCACTGCTCGCCCCCGCGCATGGGATAGAAGCGCAGCCCGCGTAAAAAGAGGCTCACGGCGTCTGAGCGGCTGTAGAATCCACTGCGCATGGGCGGCGGGGCAGAAGAGGACAACGTCACGGGGCTGCTCGCAGCGTGGGGACGCGGCGATGCGTCGGCCGACGAGCGGCCCATGACGGTCGTCTACAAGGACCTCCGGGGGGTCGCCCGGCGGCGTTTGCGCGCCGAGCGCGCCGACCATTCACTGGTCCCGACGGCGCTCGTGCACGAGACTTACATGCGCCTCGTCACCCTGCGGCGGGTGCGCTGGCAGAACCGCGCCCATTTTTTTGCGATCGCCGCGCGCCTGATGCGTCGGGTGTTGGTGGACCATGCACGCGTGCGGTCCGCCGGTAAACGCGGCGGCGCCGAATGGACTGTGCCCCTGCCGGATCCGGTCCAAACCACGGAGCCACGGGACGTGGAACTCCTGGACCTCAACACCGCTCTCGAAAAGCTCGCGACGATCGATCAGCGGCTCGCCGACCTGGTCGTCCTCAGGTATTTCGGTGGGCTGACGGTAGAGGAGACTGCTGAAGAAATGGGTCTCTCCTGGATACATTCTCGCCAGATCAGGGAATGTGGACGCCGCTCACGAACTACTTACCGCTTTGGAAACCGCCTCCCGCGATCGCTACATGCCGCCCTCCGCGACGGCGCTCGTCTATGCGGGGCTGGGCGATCGAGACGCGGTGTTCGAGTGGCTCGAGAAGGGGTTCGCCGCTCACGACGTCCATCTGGCGTTTCTGCCCGTGGATGCCAAATGGGACCCGTATCGGGCGGATCCCAGATTCCTGAGCCTCGAGGCACGCTGCGGCTTCTCCAGTTCGCACCGCCCGCGTTGACTCCCGTTCACGGCGAATTGATCGCCAGCCGGGATCTATCGGCGCCCGATACTTAGGCAGTGGAAATAAATGAATATGTCAATCCGACTTAGTCGATGGTGACTGACGAGGGCGGATGACATAGTTCCACTCGCCATGAAAGGCCTCTCGGCGAAGATTCACTTGTTTCATCTCGTCATTGGTGACGCGGCGCCCCGTCGCGTATCGGCGTCGATCGAGCCGGCACGTGACCGTCAAGCCTTTCGCCGTCGTGGTGTTGGCAATGAGGTGGACGACGGTCTCGTAGTCCCGCAGCGGTTCCCCGCGCCAATTCGAGGAGATGAACGAGAAGAGGCGATGCTCGACCTTGTTCCACTTGCTGGTGCCCGGCGGAAAGTGGCAGACGGCCAGCTGCAGGCCGGTCTCATCGGCGAGCGCCTGCAGTTCCAGCTTCCAGAGGCGCAAGCGCCAGCCGTTGCTGCCGCCCCCGTCTGCGGTGATGAGGAGCGTGCGCGTCGACGGATACAGGCGCCGGCCCTCGTGCCGCCACCAGCCGCGAATCGAGGCGACCGCGAACGCGCCCGTGTCGTGATCGGTGCCCAGATTGACGAAGCCGGTGTTGCGGCCGATGTCGTAGATGCCGTAGGGATACGCGCGCGGGACCGTCGGCGATGGAAAGTCGTGCACGCGGACGCGCGTGGGCTGTTTCGCCGGACGCCAGCGTTCGCCGGCGTTGCGGTAGGCACCCAAGAGCTCCTTCTTCTTGGTATCCACCGAGATCACCGGGGCGCCCCTCGCCAACGCCCGCGTCACCGTGGCGTTGATGTGGCGGAATTGGGCGTCACGATCGGCATGGTCGGCGCCCTCCGTCGTCTTCCGGTTGCGCTGCAGCCCGTAGCCGAGGTCGTGCAACAGGTGGCCGACCTTGGTGTGACTCACGGGATGCCGCCGCTGGGTCAACGCGGCGGCCAGCGTGCGGGTGCTCTTGTTGATCCACCGGAGCGGCGACATCGGCGTCCCGTGCGTGTCATCGGCGATGAGATCGGTCAGCGCGTCGACCAGGCCGGGATCCGTCACGCCGACCGCTTTGCGGCCCGCGCCCGGCCGACGGATCCGGCCGGGCGCCAGCACGACGCCTGCGCGAATCTCTTGGATTCCCTTGCTAATCGCCCGACGCGAGAGCCCACAGGCGCGACTCACCGCACTGACGCCACCTCGGCCGAGCGCGGTCGCTTCCCCCGCCGCCATCAGTCGGCGCGCCCGTTCATCCAGCAACGGCCATACGGCCTGAAACTTGTCGATCAGCTGGGCGAGATTCGTCACGCAGAGACAGCGTAGTACATCCTAGGAAATATTGGTACTTAATTAATTTCCACTGCCT
>JBDTVS010000212.1:0-17676 GCA_040007095.1 Acidobacteriota bacterium | reverse complement strand
TGGAGCGCGAGCTCGAGATCTTCGCCAGGCTCCGTCTGGCCGTGGCCGCCGAAGCACGGCGGATTCAGGCCTCCGCGAGGGCGCTCGCCGCCCTCGACGTGCTCGCGGCGCTCGGCGAGTGCGCGGCGGTCAACAATTACATCAAGCCTCACGTCCACGATGGCGACGACCTCAGCGTCATCGATGCGCGGCATCCGGTCGTCGAACGTCGGGCCGGATCGTCGGGTGACGCGTTCGTGCCCAACGACATCAGCCTGAACGGCTCGACCTGCCAGCTGGTCATCCTGACCGGGCCGAACATGGGGGGGAAATCGACCTACCTTCGACAGACCGCACTCGCCTGCCTGATGGCGCAGGCCGGCTCCTTCATCCCGGCGCGAGAGGCGAAAGTGCCGCTCGTCGATCGTATTTTCGCGCGCGTCGGGGCGTCGGACAACATCGCGCGCGGCCAGTCCACCTTCATGGTGGAGATGCAGGAGACCGCGCACATCCTGCACACTGCCACCTCGCGCAGCCTGGTCGTGCTCGACGAGATCGGTCGCGGCACGGCGACCTTCGACGGCTTGAGCATTGCCTGGGCGGTCGCCGAGCATCTGGCCACCAACCCGAAGGTCCGCCCCAAGACGCTCTTCGCCACGCACTATCACGAGCTGACCGATCTGGCGGACGCGACGCCGGGCGTCGTCAATTTTCACGTCGCGGCCCGCGAGTGGAAGGACGATATCGTCTTCCTCCACAAGATCGTGCCGGGGCGATCGGATCGCAGCTACGGCATTCAAGTCGCCCGGCTGGCCGGCCTGCCCCGGTCGGTGACCGACCGCGCGCGTGAAATCCTGTCGGCGCTCGAGCACGACGAGCTCGCGCGCGGTGGACGCCCGTCAGTCAGCGGCACACGAACCGATCCGCAGCGGCAACTCGGACTCTTTCAACCGCCGCAGACGCCGGATGACGAACTGCGTCGAAAACTGGCCGCCATCGATATCGATCGTCTGACTCCACTCGAGGCGCTGACCGTTCTCGCCGGGCTGAAAAAAGAAGTCGACGCATGAAGCACGTCGGCGCGCTCTCTGTCGTGATTCTCGTCGGTGCCCTCGCGGCCTGCATTCACCGGCCGGTCGAGAACCCCAACATCATCGTCATGGGCATCACGAGCGGCCCCAACAATCTCGACCCGAGAATCGCCTCCGACGATACCTCGCAAAAGCTCGGACAGTTGATCTTCAGCAGCCTGATGACGCTCGACGATCATCTCCGTGCGGTGCCGCAGCTCGCCGAGCGAATCGACAGCCCGGATCCGAGCACCTGGGTGATCACCCTGCGGCGCGGCGTGATGTTTCACGACGGACACGAGCTGACGTCCGCCGACGTCGTCTACACCTTCAGCAGTCTGCTCGCGCCCGGATTCGTGTCGCCGCTCAAGGGCGCGTATCGCATGGTCCGATCGATTGACGCGCGCGATCGCTACACGGTCGTGTTCAGCCTGAAGGAGCCCTTCGCGACGTTTCCAGCGAATCTGGTGGTGCCGCCGATCGCGCCCGACGGCGCCGGGCCGTTGTTTCGCGAACATCCGATCGGCACCGGGCCCTACAGGTTCGTCTCCTATGCAGTCGACGACCGCCTGGAGCTGGAGGCGTTTGACGGCTACTACGGCGGCCGGCCGGCCAACGACGGACTCGTCTTTCGCTTCGTGCCCGACGAGATCATGCGCGGCCTCGAGCTGCGCAAGGGGACGATGGATCTGGTGGTGAACGACATCGGACCGGACATCGTGCACCAGCTCGCAGAATCGCCGACGCTGCAGACCGTTCAGTCGCCCGGCACCGACTATCAATACATCGGTGTGAACCTGCGGGACCCGATCCTGCAGGACGTGCGCGTGCGCCGGGCGCTGGCCTACGCGGTGGACCGCGACGCGATTGTCAAATATCTTCGCCGCGGTCTGGCCACGCCGGCGGTCGGGATCATGCCACCCATCGCCTGGGCGTTCGAGCCGGATGTGTTCCGCTTCACGCACGATCCGGGACGCGCCAAGCAGCTGCTCGACGAGGCCGGCTACCCGGACCCTGACGGCGACGGTCCGGCGACGCGATTCACGCTGTCGATCAAAGTACAGAGCATCGAGTTCAGCCGGCTGCAGTCAACCGTGATTCAACAGAGTCTGCAGGAGGTTGGCATCCACCTCGACGTTCGAATGTACGAGTTCGCCACCCTCTACGCGGACGTCCTGAAGGGGAACTTCCAGTTGTACACGCTGCAATGGACCGGGGGCTACGCGGCCGACCCGGACATCATCCGCCGCGTGTTTCACTCGCAGCAGACCCCGCCGTCCGGCTTCAACCGCGGCTACTTCAGCGACCCGCACGTCGACCAGCTGATCGACCGCGCGACGGTCTCGACCGATCCCGAGCAGCGGCAACGGCTGTTCAGCGAGGTTCAGAGAATCCTGTCGAAGGACGTGCCCTACATCAGTCTGTGGAACAAGACCAACTACGTCGTTGCCCAACGGACGCTGACTGGCATCAGCCTTCGCCCGGCGGCGGACTTCCTGTTCCTGAAGGATGTGGCCCGCGCCGGTCCGGACCACCAAGCGGCGCGCTAGAGAAGCGCTTTTACAACGCTGTCGCGGGTTGGGTCCGAGCTACGAAGAGCACAAAGGCGGAAAGCTGTTCTCCAGGCGGGACACGACAGCCTTTGCGGGCTTGGTGTCCTTTCACGCTTTGTTCAGCGAGTCGAGCTCGCGTTTGGCTTCCTGGCTGAAGGGTGAATCGGGGAACTCCTGGACGATCCGATTGAAGGTCTGCTGTGCGTCGCTCCGCTTTCCCGCATCGCGGTAGGTGCGACCGAGCTGCATCAGAATGCCGTCCACCGGCAGCGGTCCGTCCTTGCGCTGCGCGAGATCCCGAAACGTGCTGATCGCCTGATCGTACTGGCCGGCACGCGCTTGAGCCTCAGCGAGCCCGAGCTGCGCCGTTTGAGCGTAAATACTGCTGCCCGCGTGTTTGACGACGTCCTGGTAGGCAGTGACCGCAAGCGCCGGGTTGCCGAGGGAGAGCTGTCCGGCCGCTTCTTGAGACCGCGCGAACAGGCCGGCGTCAGTCGACGGATACGCATCGGCGGCGGCCTTGAACTTGAGGACGGCAGCCTGGAGCCGCGCGCGCTCGGTCGGGAACGTCCCCTTCGTATCGGTCGTGCCCGGCACGGCAATCCGGGAATCCTGCACCGTCGTCGCCTGGGCCAGCAACTCGTGCGCCCGCGATTGCACGTGCTCGGTCCAGAAGAAATAGCCAATCGCCACGATCGCCAACACCCCGACCCCGGCGAACACCCAGGTGGCTTCGCGCGGTCGTTCGGTGTACAGGCGCCGCGTCCCGGCGGCAAACCGTTGCAGCTCGTTTTCCTTGAGGTGGTGACGCTCCGCTCGTTTCATAGCTGTATTCTACCCGCTTCGTAAAGCGGTACTTCGCTGCCAACCGATCCGGCTCGCCACACCGATATGGTTGGCGGACGGCAGAGAAGCTTCTGCGTGTCGATATCCTCTGGGTGACGCAGTGGGAATGGTATCCAATCTTCGCAGACTCCCCCTAAGGAAAACTGGAGGGATGTCGCTACTACACGATCACGGACCGCGCCCGCAGTAACGGACTGAACAGGGCCGCGTCTCCGCTTCTGGTGAAAAGGGCGTCGTCTGCGTCGTCTCCGCTGCCAAGCGGCAGCGCATTGAAGAGCAGCCGCCAGGCCGTGTCGTCCGACATGGCGATGCGTGCGGATTCGCCGCTCTCCTCTCCGGCCCAGAGACTCCAGCCGTCGTCATCTCGCCGTAGCGTCCAGACCCCGCCAGCGGCGCCGGAGATGTCGATCCTGAGCGTCTGTCCAACCGCCGCGGCGGTATCTCGATAGGCGTGCGGCAGCCCGCGCCACGCAATCAGCAGTACCGCATGCAGCCAGGCCGGATCGCGCAGCGGTGGTGCTGCGACGGCGCTGCGCACCTGGGCCTGATGGTGCCAGTGCTCCGTGAACTCGCGCCCGAGATCGAACCACCCCTCGGACCGCTCCTCACCGGCCCACGACACGGCGAACAGCGCCGGTCCCTGGTCGGGAAAAGACTCCATGAAATCTGCCAGCGCCGCGCCGGCGAATTCGTAAAGATCAGTCAGCAGGCGCGGACTGATCCGCCTTGCGGCTTCGACCCACTGGCCGTTGAGGCCGTTGATAAAGGCGACGAAATCACGCTCCGAGCGCGGCGGCTGCGCCGGTAGCGGCGGCGGGTGCCCGTCCCGATGGAACGACAGACGGCGCAGGCTGATGTCGACAAGATGGGCGACGACGTCGCGGACGCGCCAGGATCCGGCGACGGTTGGGCTGTCGAACGCCTCCGCGGGCAAGCCGCGGAGAAGCGTGACCAGTTCCGCCGCCACAGGGCGGAAGAAGCGTCGCGTATCGGTCGGCGGCACCGGGCGCAGCGGCATCGCGACAGCCATCTCCAGCGCGACGCCAGATCAGTTCAGTCCCCACAACGTCAGCGAACTCACGTCCTTGACGAACAGGCGATCGCCCGAGATGGTGGGCTGTGCCCAGGTGGCGCTGTCGGCGACCTGATACGTCTGCAGGGTTTCGTAACGGGCCGGATTCGCTCGGGCCACGATCATCTGGCCATCGTCCTTGAGGATGAACAGCACGTCCCCGCCCCGGATGATCGCGGCATTGGTGCCCTGACGGGGCGCACTGGTCCACAACGTCTTTCCGGTCTTCGCGTCGAGCGCAAAGAACTGTCCCATGTTCTTGGACGACATGCCGAAGAGCGTGTCTCGCGCGACGACCGCGTTGCTCATGGCGAGCGACACGCTGCTGTTCTCCCAGACGCTCACCGTGTCCCACTTGCCGTTGCGCTTCACCACGTTCAGCGCCACCACCGGCTGCTCCAATCCGGAGATGATGAGCGTCTGGTTGTAGAGGATGGGCGTGATGTTGTTCTGGGTATAGGGGACCGCGTAGGGCCGCTTCCACAGGAGCTCCCCGGACTCGGCGGCGACGCCAATCAAGTTGTTCTGGGTAAACGTGATGACTTGCCGCGTGCCCTCGAATTCCGCGATGATCGGCGACGCGTACGCCGGGCCGTCGCCGTCCCAATGCCACTTCACTTCTCCGGTCTCGGCGTTGAAGGCCGTCAGCGCTCCCTGGTCGTGCCCACCGACATGAAAGACTGCGAGCCCGCGATCGATGATGGGTGAGAACGAGTGGGTGGTATACAGGGTCGCGACCTTCGACGGTGGCTTCTGCCAGAGCTGCTTGCCATCGGCCGCGTTGAAAGCGGTGACGATCCCGGTCATGCCAATGGTGTAGAGCTTCCCGTTGGCGAACGCCGGCGTCGACTTGGGACCCTCATTGTGAGGAGCCGCCGCGGGGTTCATCTTGAACGGCGCGGGATAGCCGGTCCGCCACAGCACCTTGCCTGAAGCGGCGTCGAGCGCCAGCATGACTTCGTCTTGTCCCTGGCGGGCGAACATGTACAGCCGGTTGCCGACGACGAGCGGCGAGGCATACCCGAGGCCGACCTCGACCTTCCACGTGCGATTCAGCATGGCCGGCCAGGCCTTCGGTTCCACAAACGACGCGACGGCACCGTCCCGGTTGGGCCCCCTCCACTGCGTCCAGTCCACGGACCGGTTCTGCGCGTCAATCGTGCCCGTCAGTGCCGCCGCCACCGCGCTTATCAAGACGACGCGTTTCCCGATCATCATCAGAAGAGTGCGTGTCATCGTGTGCCTCCGAAATGCTTCCCATGCTACCCCGAGGGACATCCAAGGTCTACCGTCCCGATACGAGAGTCCCGATGCGAGAGACGGTTTCAGGAGCCTGTGCGGCGAACGGTGGCTTCTGATGGAGGTCGATCACTCCGACAGGTTATGACGGGTGGATGATTCGTCATTCAACGCACAGTCGGCAGGAAGCTGGTACAGCATGCTTTTGCGATAGCCGATATCGTGCGTGAGGGTTCCAAGAAACCCAAGGCGATCCAAATGGGTGGGTCCTGGTGCAGTACGAGACTGGTGGTGGTTTGTTGACCCACGTATTCTCTGGCGATTGGTTCGGCGCGGCCATGATACCGTGAACCGCCAGGAGAGCCGTCGGCAGCGATCAGGCCTGGTCTGCGCCAGCGTCGCTTGGGAGCCAGGAATCAGGGACTAGTGAGTCATTCCATACATGATGTAGTTGACGCCCAGCTTGTACGCCTCATTGGATTCGTTCGTCGGCCGGAAACCGGGCGCGGAGAATTCCCAGACGTCCGACACATCGGTGTTGTAGTTCACGATGGCCATCATGCGCTTCTTGGGGGCGTTGTCCTCAAAGAGTCCGAAGAACGCCGGCCGGCCCCGGTCGTAGCCTGCGGGACGATTGCGAGTGAATTGTCACCCAAGGGCAACGCGAGCCTGGGGTCATGCAAACTTGTCAACGACGTTTCCAACCGCCTCTTCGGCGGCCTCAAATGCGGTCTGGTCTGCGCTCGCCAACAGCTTCGCCGCCTGGGCCGCATCTGGCTTCTCCAATCCGAGAATGTCCGGCGCGTCCAAGATGACCGCAGACGCCGTCTGATTCTCCTCTGGCATCAGCGGCGGCTTCGCCTCCGAGCCAGCGTCTCGATTCTCCAATTCGAGAGCGGCCTGTCTGTTCCCTCTGGCCGCCAGGGTCATCAATTGTTCGTTGGTGGCGCTGAACAGTTCGACCGGCGATACTGGGGTGGTCGCTGGAACCCGGCTTGCGTCAACGGCTGTTACCCCTGACACCGAGCCGACATCAGCTGCGTCCATCGTCGCGTTCCTCTTGTTGAATCGCATCGGCGCGAACCGGCGTTTCGGCCTGGCGGGAACTCCTTCTGACTCCGAGCCTTCAGGCTACTTGTTCCGTCCGCATCCGTGTGTTCAACATCGAACACAGGTGCGGATTTGCCCGGAGCGTCAGGTCTGACGAGCCATTGAGTGGACACCCAAGCCATACCCTCTTCCGAAGAATCACGCGACTACGCCCGGCCGTATCTCAGTCTGGACATTTCGGCAGCGCAGCGGTTTTCACCGTTGAAAACCAGCGAAGACCAGATAGAATGCGCCGAAAAGTGCCCGTGCCGTTCACCCGCCATCGCGCAGCAGCTGACCGACGCGTGGACAGACCGTTGGGGACTGACGTGTCGGGCTGCGAAGGATCGTGAGATTCAAGGGCTGAGACGGTCTCGCGCCATTGCAGCGGTCGCTCCGGAATGCGTGCACTGGCGTCGGCTCAGACATGTGTGTGTTCGGTCATGCGTTTCGTTCATCCACAGCCCGGACTCTCAATGTCGCTCCCAACGAGGAGCGTCCGGTCTGAAAGGAGTCATGTCATGCGCCGTTGTCAGATTCCAGTCGCACTCGGCCTGCTCTTGATGCTTCCCGCCGTCGCGCATGGGCAGGCGTCGATTGCCGGCCTGGTCAAGGACACGTCGGGCGCCATATTGCCCGGTGTGACGGTCGAGGCCGCAAGCCCGGCGTTGATTGAACGCGTTCGATCGGTTGTGACCGACGCGACCGGGCAGTACAAGATCGTGGACCTTCGTCCCGGCACCTACGCCGTGACGTTTTCGCTTGCCGGGTTCAATACCAGCAAGCGGGAAGGCATCGAGCTGGCCGGGACGTTCGTGGCCACGGTGAACGCCGACCTCCGGGTTGGCGACGTCACCGAGACGATCACGGTCACTGGCGAGTCTCCGGTCGTTGACATCCAGAGCACGAAAGAGCAGCGCTCGATCACCGCCGACATCGTTGCGGCCATTCCGAGCGGACGCAGCCTCGTCAACCTGTCGATCCTCATCCCCGGGATGGTGGCGTTCAGCCCGCGCGGGCTGAGCGACGTCGGCGGAACGGACAATCTGCAGAACACGTTCGTCTCGATTCACGGCGGCCGCCCGGAAGATCAGCGGACGTCGATCGACGGAATATCCATCCGGAACATCCTGGGGACCGGGAACAGCACCAACTTCACCGCCGATATGGGCAGCACTCAGGAAGTGACGATCGACTACTCCGCCGGCACGGCCGAGCAGATCTCGGGCGGCGTCCGCGTGAACTACATTCCACGGGAAGGCGGCAACGCCTTCAGCGCGTCGCTCTTCGCCACCGGCGCCAACTCCTCGTTTCAGGGAGACAACTATACCCAGGAGATCCAGACACTCGGCCTGACGACGCCGAATTCGCTCAAGCAGACATTTGACATCAACCCCACGGTCGGCGGCCCGATTGCCCGGGATAAGCTCTGGTTCTACGCCGCGGGGCGGTTCCAGAACAACCAGAACTATGTGGCGGGCATCTTCGAGAACCTCAACGCCGGCAACGTCAACGCCTGGACCTATCTGCCCGACGCGAGCAAGCGGGGTGTCTTCAATATCCTGCAAAAGAGCGCGAACGGGCGCATCACCTACCAGATCAACCCGAAGAACAAGCTGGCGGTGTTCTTCGAGAAGCAGTGGCGGACGTGGGACGACGGACGACAGGCCGTGTCGCCGGAGGCGTTCGTGCGCTACCGTTTTCCGACGAACCAGATCCTGCTGGCCAGCTGGACATCGCCGCTTTCCAACCGCCTGTTGCTCGAGGTGCGCGGTTCCTATCACGGCGAGGTCTGGATGAACATCGGTGGGGACGAGCTGCAGAGCAACAACCGCCAGCTCATCGGTGTCTCCGAACAGGGCGGCGCCATCCCCGGACTGTCGTATCGCTCGCTGAGCGGCGTCTACGCGAAGCAGTCGGCGCCCGCCATCATTCAGGCGCAGTCCGCTCTGTCCTACGTGACCGGCGCCCACGCGTTCAAGGTTGGTTATGACTATCTCGGCGGGACCCATACCAATCCCAACACTGCCGTCGACGCCGCGGTCCAGTACCGCTTCAATAACGGCGTCCCGAATCTCATCACCGAGTTCGCCACGCCGTACGAACGGGTGTGGCGGCTCAACGAGCTCGGCATCTACGCCCAGGACAAGTGGACGATTGGCAGACTGACGGCCAATGCCGGCCTCCGCTTCGACTACTTCACCACCACGTTCCCCGAGGCGCATCTCGGTCCGGGAACGCTCGTGCCCACCCGCAATCTCACATTCCCGGAGACGCCCTTCTACAACTTCCGGGATCTGTCGCCGCGCCTCGGCGTCGCCTACGATCTGTTCGGCAACGGACGCACGGCGCTCAAGGGAGCGATCAGCCGGTACACCGTCGGCATCGTCCCGACCGACGGCCACCCGGTGACCAATCTGGCGTCGCAGGTGACCCGTACGTGGACCGACGCCAACCGGGACTACGTGCCAGACTGCAATCTCCTGAATCCGCAGCAGAACGGCGAGTGCGGGATCATCTCTGACCTGACCTTTGGCAGCACGAGGCCCAGCACCGTGTACGACCCGGCAATCCTGACGGGGTGGAACTCTCGCGTGGCGAACTGGGAGATCTCGGCCGGCGTCCAGCACCAACTGGTGCCGCGAGTCGGCCTCAACGTCGGCTACTTCCGCCGCGCGTATAGAAACTTCATCGTCACCGACAACCGCGCCGTCGGGCCGGAAGACTACACGGCGTTCGGGTTTGCGGCGCCGGTCGATGCCCGCCTGCCGGGCGGCGGTGGCTACCCGGTGAGCGGCTACTACAACCTGAATCCAAACAAGGTCGGGCAGGTTGACAACTACGTCACCGCCGCCAACAACTTCGGATCGCAGATCGAGCACTGGAATGGCGTGGATGTCAGCATGAACCTGCGGCTGCCGGGGGTGCGCGCACAGGGCGGTCTCAGCACCGGGCGCACGTCAACCGACCGCTGCGACATCGCACGGCAGTTGCCTGAGATACTCGGTACTCAATCGCTCAGTCAATGTCATGTGGATACGAACTTTCTGACGCAGGTCAAATTCCTGGCGACGTCGACCATCCCCCGGATCGGGGTGACTGTGGCGGGGACGCTTCAGAGCAGCGCGGGCGTGCCTATCACTGCCGCGTACGTCGCCACCAACGCCGTGGTGCAGCCGTCGCTTGGCCGTCCGCTCTCCGGAGGGGCCGCCAATACCACGGTGGCGATCATCGATCCCGGCACGATCTACGGCGATCGGCTGAACCAGCTCGATCTGCGGTTCGGGAAGCCGCTCCGGCTGAACAAGGCGCGCACGTCGGTGAATTTCGACCTGTACAACGTGCTGAACGCGAACCCGGTCACCATCATCAATACGAACTACTCGGGGAACGGCGCCGCCTGGCTGCAGCCGCAAGGGATCCTTCCCGCCCGGCTGTACAAGTTCAGCGTGCAATTCGACTTCTGACGGGACGAGGCCGTGGCAATTCCCGTGGTGTCACCCCGGCCTCGTCCGGATGCAGAGCATCACGGCTCCGGGGGGATCGTCTCAGTCGAATGCCGGTCAAACAATCACGTCCCAGGGCCGAGATCGCGGAGACAACATCGGAGTACTCGGCAGTAAACGTCTGCGCCACCGAATGAAAACGCGCTTCAGCGTGGAGGCCGCGGATTGACGGGTGGAGTGCCCGGTTTCGTTTTGATGAAGGTCCGCGACTTGAAGCGCCAGCCTTGCGGCGTCTTGACGTACACATCCTCGTAATGGCCGCCATCTTCAATCAACACCTTCTCACCCGCATCGATCTCCACGACGTACACCTTCCCCGTCGCTCCTTCGGGCGACGCTTCGATCACGTGGTTCGACGTGTAGTGAAAGACAAACTGCGGCCCCCTCGGGTAATGGCCCCCGCCCGGGCGAGCCGTCGCGGCCAGTTGTTCGCGAGTCGTGGCGCTGCCGAAACTGCCGCCCGGCGCGAAGAGGTCCGCGTAATCGAAACCATCGTTCGCCCCGGTATCCAACGCGTAGGAGTAGCGGGCGACCAACTGTTGAATCTGCAGGTAGTCCGCAGCAGTGAGGGTCGGCACCGGCGGCGTCCTCGTGGTTCTTTGCTGCGCCTGCACGGCCACGAGCGTCAAGACGCCCAGGCTGAGCGCTATCACTATCAGCGTCTTCCAGTCGAGCAGCAGGCCGTCCTTCGTTACCATCACGCCTCCATTCGCACTGGATGCGACGCGCGCTCAGTTCGTACACGTCGAAGCCACGGCATCGAGCGACGTCAGGCTCAGCCGAGCATCGTTGGGCGCCTTGTACAGCAGCCCCTTGCCTTCCATCTTGTGACCTTTATGGTCATCCGGCCGGAAATGATTGACGCTCAGTAACAGGAATGTCTCGGTCCCGAGCGGCGTGGCCGCCCCCTCTTTCAGTTCCTGTGGGTCCGGCCGCTGATCCTTGGTGACGATCGGGTCGGTGGTGCGGGTTAATCTCCAGGTCTGGTCCTGCCCCTGCGTCAGGCAGCCCACGACCTGGACCAGGGTGAAGTTCGGAATGCCTTTTTTCGCCGACCCGCCCTGGCGCTCGATCTGAATGCCTTCGAGATCGTCTGTATCCAAGGCGACGCCCTTCGTACTTGGCGGGAAGGCGTTGGCCTGGAGGAGGTACGCGACGATGCTGACGTAGTTGTCGTCGGTCAGGCTGCTGGCCCGATTCTTCGGCATCGTCTCTTTGATCTTCAGGAACAGGCCGCTGACACTGCCGTTCTCCCAGCTCGAAAAGAACGGGTCTCCCTTCAGCGCCGGTCCCCGATCGCCGGAGAGATCGCCTCTGTGACAGGTGGCGCAGTTGGCATCGAAGACTGTCTTACCGACCGCCGCTTGATCAGCGCTGTAGACACCGGTCCATATTTTCTGATCGTCGGCGGCGGCGAGGGTTGCGGCGGCCGACACGGTGAGAACCAGCGCGTAGAGCGGCACTCGGCATGATCTGCCCGGCATGTTATGTCTTCTCCTGAACTTGCGTGGAGCCGATGTTCTGATCGCTGTGCGCTGACGCGGCGTCCGGATCTGACGTTCAGTCGAAGGCCGGACCTTTACCGGGGTCGGCCACGACTGCCGCCACGCATGAACGTGGCGGAATCGTTACCGAGCGAGCACAGCGCTTCTGTTTGCGGCTTCCGCCATCAACTGCCTGAGAAGCGGCGCCGTCGTTGGCCGGACGTTGCTGCCGCGCAGCTCTTCGCTGGTGCCGCGAAGGGCCGTATCCAGCGGGGTCCGTCCCTGTTTGTCTTTCATGTCCAGCTTGGCCCCATGCTCGACCAGGAACTTTATGATGGCGTCGTCACGATTGACGGCGATATGCAACGGCGTGAGCCCGGCGTCGTTGTAGGCGTTGATATCCAATCCGAGCTCGAGGCACAGCCTGATGGCCTCGATGGCGGCGGCTTCCGCGCCCCGATCCACGTCTTCCCTCCATCCAAGCCCTGCCGCCATCATGAGCGCGGACGTGTGATTCTTCTGGAGGAGATGTGGATCGGCGCCCTTCTCGAGCAGCAGCCGCATGACCGCCACGTCACCCGATTTGGCCGCGCGCATGAACGGTGTGGCTCCCTCTGCCAGGGCCGCATCGCCCCCTTCATATTGTTTCTGCATGATGCGGTTCTTGAGAGGCGCGTTGGGATTGGCTCCGTGGGCCAGAAGCATCTTCACGACGTCCAGGCTCTCGAGCCTGTCTTCGCGCTTCAACTCCGGCCTCGCCCCAATCCAGGGCACGGTGTGCATGTCCACCGCCGCGTACAAGGGGCTCATGCCCCTGGCATCCGCAAGGTTCGGATCGGCGCCCTTCTCGATCAGCAGGCCGGCCATGTCGTAGTGGAAGTTGATGATCGCCTCGTTCAGGGCGCTCACGCCGTCAGGGTCGACGAGATTCAAATCCGCGCCATGCTCGATCAACATCCGCGAGCTGTCGAGGGCGCCGCGCCGCGCCGCGTAGATCAAGGCGGTCCAGCCACCGCGCGGCATCACCACAGAGACCAGGGCGTTGGCGACCTTGTCCTGCGACTTGATTCTTGGGAAGTTGGTCAGGTTCGAGCGAACGTTGGGGTTCGCCCCGTGTGTCAACAGCATCTGTACGGCGGCGGCGTGGTTGTCCGCCGCGGCCCACATCAGTGCGGTCTCTCCCAGAAAACCGTCCTGGTGATTGACGTCCGCGCCATGATCCAGCAGCGCCTTGATGGCCTCCGGGCTGCCGGTGCGCGAGGCTCTCATGAGCACCGTCTCGCCTTCAGTAATCGTGGTGTTCGGATCAGCGCCGGCCTTGACGAGCGTCTCGACCATCGCGGCGCTCCCGTTGACCACCGCGAGCGATAGCGGGGTGATGCCGTAGCGATTCGCCGCCTTGACGTTGGCGCCGGCGTGGAGCAGCGCCTGCACCGAGCTGGTGTCGTCGGCACGCACGGCCCAGTGAAGCGCCGTGGTTCCGTCCGCTTCCGCCGCGTTCGCCAGGCCCGGCTGTTTCAGCAGCGTCCTGACGGCGTCGTAGTTGGCGGCCTTGACCGCATCAATGAGACGGGCCTCGTCGCCGGCGGCGCCCAACGTCGCGATTGAGCACAGCGCCACCAGCGACACACCAGCCAGCCGTTTCATCCACATCGTCGGTCCCCTCATCGGCGGTAATTTTCCGCGAGATCCACCGCCCTCTCAGCACACGCTAGTGTCGTGTCCCAGAAATTCGTTGGCGAATTTTCCGGAGCGCGGCGCCCGGATCGCAAGGCACGAGGAGCGCGCATAGCGGGACTATGTAAGCGACGAGCAACGAAGCGAGGCGGGATGCCCCGCCCGGAAACGACAACGAATTTCTGGGACACGACACTAGAGATCCACGTGTCCGGTGCTCGTGCCGATGCGTTCGGTCTCGCAGCCGAATTTGTTGGCCACCGCGACCCAGAGGTTCCCGACCGGCGTCTTCGCCGGATTCTGGATGTGGCGGTGGCCCTTGCCAGCCACGCCGCCCATGATCACGAGCGGCAGCGGATCGGGCGAGTGGACGTTGCCGTTGCTCATGCCGCTGCCATAGCTGATGAGCGAGTGATCCAGAATGCTGCCGTCGCCGTCGGGTGACTGCTGGAGCTTGCCGATGAACCTGGCGAACTGCTGCATGTGGAAGTTGTTCAGCCGGGCGTGCTTGGCAATCTGCTCCGGCTTGCCGCCGTGATGCGACAGTTGATGATGCCCCTCGGCGATATCAAGCTCCGGGTACGTGATGTTGCTGCCTTCGCGGCCCATCATCAACGTGAACACCCGCGTCAGGTCCGCCTGGAAGGCGACCGCCACGATGTCGAAGAGCAGACCGACATGCTCCGCATACGAGGCGGGAATGCCGAGCGGCGCATCGAGGTTGGTCACCTCGGTGCCGTTCTTCTCTTCCGTGCGCTGGATCCGCCGTTCGATTTCGCGGATGTTGTCGAGATAATCGCTGAGGCGGGCGAGGTCCCGCGCCCCAAGCCCCCGTTCCAGCTCCTTCGCGTCTTCGCGAATCGCGTCGAGAATGCTCCGGTCTTCCTTCAGCCGAGCCATGCGCTGGGCCTGGGTCCCGGCCCTCCCGAACATGCGCTCGAACGCGACCCGCGGGTTGATCTCGGTGGGCAGCGGCGTGGTCGGTGAGGACCAGGCGAGGGTGTTCCCATACGCGCAGCTGTAGTTGGTCCCGCACGCGCCGATGTAGCCCGTGAAATTTTCCACGGCCAACTCAATCGATGGGAACGGCGTATCCTGGCCGATCTTCTTCGCGACGATCTGATCGGCAGTCATGCCCAGGTAGACGTCCTCGCCTTCCGTCGGCTTCGCAATCGCTCCGCTCAGCCATCCCGCGGCGGTCGCAATGTGCGTATTGGTGCTCTCGCCGCCCGGTCTGGCGAGGCTGCTCACGATGACCGTTTGGGTCTTGAACGCCTCGAGCGGCTTCAGAATCGGCTTGAACTCGAAGCCGTGTCCGACCGTCGCCGGGGTCCACTGGTCCATGATGGCGCCGTGCGGGATGTAGATCGCGCCGAAGCGGCGCGGCGTCGCCGCCGCCGTCTTGGCAAAAGCGGTCATGGCGGGAACCATGGCTTCCAGCAACGGCAGGCCGACCGCTGCGCCGGCGCCGCGCAGGAAGGTCCGGCGGGGTAGCAACATCTTGGTAACAAACATGATCGCGCAGCTCCTTATTCGAAGGTGACCCGCCTCTGACGGTCCCCTATTTCGCGGCGAGACGCCCCGGTTCCTGTGTCGGCTTGATCCGCATCTGAAATGGTGGGCTGTTGACGATGCCGAGAACGATCGTCGAGAACCGGTAATCCTGAGCCGCCGATTTTCGTAGGATCTCGCGAATCACCGGCATATCGTGGAACGTCATCCCGCGACCGATGGCGTACGTCATCAGCTTCTCGGTCATCGTGCGCACGAACACGTCGCGGCGCTTGAGGATGCCCTCGCGCAGCGTCACCACCCCGTCCACACGTGTGCCGTCTGCGATCTGCCCAGACGCGTCGATGGGCGCGCCCACATCGCGATTGCGCCACGCGCCCACCGCATCGAAATTCTCGAGCGCGAAGCCGATCGGATCCATCAATCTGTGGCAGCCGGCGCACGGCTGGTTCGCGCGGTGCGCCTCCATCTGCTCACGCATCGTCCGCGGCCGGCCGTCCACTTTGTCTTCGAGCGCCGGCACGTTCGGCGGCGGGTCGGGCGGTGGGGTGCCAAACAGGGTTTCAAGGATCCATTTACCGCGCAGCACCGGCGACGTCTTGTCGGCATGCGACGTCACGGTCAGGATGCTGCCCTGTCCCAGCAGCCCGCGGCGCGCATCGTCGCGGATCGCCACTCGACGGAACTGGCTGCCGTACACGTTCGGGATCCCGTAGTGCTTGGCCAGCCGCTCGTTGACGAACGTGTAGTCTGCCGTCAGCAGGTCGACGACGCTGCGGTCTTCCCGCATGATGCTTTGAAACAGCAGCTCTGTCTCACGCCCGAGGGCCTGCCGCAGGTTGTCGTCGAAGTTCGGAAACTCCACCGAGTTCGGCAGGACGTTCTGCAGGTTCCGCAGTTGGAGCCACTGGCCGGCGAAGCTTGTCGCCAGCGCGTCGGCTTTGGGATCCGCAAGCATGCGCCGGACCTGGTCCTCGAGGGCCGACCCTTTCTTCAGCCTTCCCTGACTGGCCACATCCAACAGCTCATCGTCGGGAATGGTGCTCCAGAGAAAGAAGGAGAGCCGCGACGCCAGCTCGAGGTCGCTGATCTTGTAGACGCTCCCGGCGGCAAGTGCTGGCGGATCGGGCTCGACCCGGAAGACGAACTTCGGGCTCGCCAGAATCCGGCGCACGGTCTTCTGGATCGCCTGGTCGAAACTCTGCTGTCCCCGGTTGTTGTCGTAGAAGGAGACCAGCTGGCCGAGCTCCGCTTCGGGTATCGGCCGGCGGTAGGCGCGGCGGGCAAGCGTGGCAATCACCCGGCGCGCGCACGACGGTTCCGCTGCGCGCGTCGTCGGACGGCAGACGAACAGCTTCCGCCGACTTGGCGTATCACCAGGCCCCGTCGGGTTGAATGGACCGCCGATCGCGAGGGTTTCGATGTGCGGCCTTCCCGTGTGATCCTGCACGGCGATGCTGGTTCGGAGATACGGCTCCAGGCGCTTCGTGTCCTCGACCGGAGGCTTCTCCAAGAAGGCCGCGGTCACCGTCCGCGGACCCGCTCGCACCGGCACGCGCACCCGTAAGCGTGCATCCACGGCGTCAGAGGTGGCAATCACCTTGTCGTAGTACTCGGCGAGATCCTCGTTTCCACCGAGGGACGCCAGATGAACACGTTGGCCATCGACAGCGATCTCGAGTCGATTCAGGTAGTCGATCCCCTTGGTGGCGTTCTGGTTGTTGCGATACAGCTTCACCTCGAAGGTGTACTCGCCGTCGAGCGGGAAGGTGTAATGCACCACGAGGCCGCCGACGGTTCCAAGCGGCAAACCCTCGATGTGGCCGTCTTGCGACACGTCCTGTCGAACGCGGAAGGTGTCGGAACCGGGGGTGATCTCAATGTCGCCAACCGCAAGAGCGCTGATCCGATCCGCCACAGCCAGGTACCGCTCCTGCAGCAGCGGCGACACACCCAGGACGTCGGCGATGTTGTCGAAACCGTAGGAGGAGTCGTCGGCGGGCAGGAGCGTCGTCACGTCGCCGATGTCGAGTGCGAGCAGGTCGCGGATCGCGTTGGCGTACTCGGTCCGGTTGAGGCGGTGAATCAACGGCCGGCCCGGATTCGGTCGGGCGGCGGCCCCGCGATCGAGCTCGGCCTCCAACCACGCGATCATCCCGTCATAATCCGCTTGCTCCGGACGCCGGGCGCCAAGCGGCGGCATCGTGCCGGTCCTGAGCTTCCGCGCCACCTTCTCCCAGACCTCCGCGTTGGCGGGGATGTTCGAGAGATCCAGGGTGTCGAGTGTCAGGCCCCCGGTCTTGGTACGCTGGTTATGGCAAGTGAGGCAGTACTGTTGGAGCAGCGTTCCGTGCGCGGAAACAGACGACGAGCCTGCCGATGGACCTTGCGCAGCATTGGGAACGCTGGGGGCCAGCCCGATCCCGATGCACACAGCGAAAAAAGACACCCAAACCCTCATAGTTCTACAGTCCGTGCACCGCTCGATCTTACGCGCTCTTCATCCTGACGCAATACGATTATTGAAGAGTGGCCCGGGGCGTCGAGCCACAGATCAGGACGATGCCGCAACACCTCGAGGCGCGGTGAAGGAATAGTGTCCTGCGTCCGACGCTTTAGGACGTCTTCCGGGCGGGGCATCCCTCCTCC
>JBDTVS010000211.1:0-14023 GCA_040007095.1 Acidobacteriota bacterium | reverse complement strand
TCGAGGCCGGTGATTCCAGTCTTCACTACGTCTCGTGTGGGCATGAACGTCTCCAGGCTCCTTCGGGGGAGGTCTGTCAGTGCGTTTGGGTCGTCTAGTCGCGGTCGCGCCCTGCCACCGGGCCGGGGGCCTGCTCGTTCCTCTGATCGATGAGAGCGGCGCGCAGCGCCAATCGTCCTTCGCGGGTCGACGCCACCTCGACGAGCGAGGGCAACCAGCCATCGTGCGGCCCACCGACCGCGAACACATGCATTCGCGCGGCGCTGGTCGGTGTCTGCATGCGCGTCAGGAGTGCAGCCGTCACCAAGACGTCGAGCGATTCACCAAGCCGTTTCACCTCGTAGCCGAGGAAAGCGGCAATCTGATCGCTTGTGAGCAACACGCGCGGATGGCGGACGAAGAACACCAGCAGATCGAGATCACACGGATCCCGAAGCACGCCAATCTGGTCAAGTAGCCGGCGGGTCTGCTCGTCCTTCATCAGCTTCACGACGCATTTAAACTTTAACTGTCGAGGAACAGGTCGTGTCTGTCAAGTAGTGGAAAAGCCTGATGTCAAGACTCGTTAGAAATGTCCCCGTTCTTAACTCGATAGAAATGTCCCCTTCTGAATGAAGAAGAGAGTGCCTGTGGAAGCTCGTGGAAAACTGTTCTGCAGTTTTCCAAGGCCTTGTGGGCGTGCCGAGCCCGTGTTGGACGGAGAGATTCACAAGATTGTCGGCGCGCACGTGATGCACGTCGATAAACACGCGGTCCCCGCCCTTCCGTCCGCGCGTCCCCACATCGTGGAATGCCTGTCAACGAAGGAGCCTCCAGCCTTCGGGTGGGCGAAGCTGGGCCTTCGTCCACTGGCGGCGCGGCGGCGCAGCCACCTGCGTAATCCTGCGGCCTCGCACAAACACATGCAGGTCATGGCCAGCGATGATGTTCGGATAGATGAGCACCCTGTCGCACCGGCTCACCGACTCGTCGCCAAGCTGCCACAAACAATAGTCGCCAACGCTGTCCGCCTCGACCTCCGCCTGCGGCGGACCAAACTGACGTGTGAAATCGTCGAGAGACTGCGGGCACCGCTTCAGGAACCGGCTGATCGCTAGGGTCTTCGGCTGCCTGGCGATTGTCGGCGGTGACGGTCGCCAGTCGGGATCGAACGACGTGACGATGCCGGAGGCTTTGGCCGCCTTGTACGTCTCGGTGAGGCGCCGCCGAACACCCGGGCCGAACATGACGTTGAAGCGGCTCAGAAGGCCATCACAGATGATCCGGCCTTTCCACGGCAAGAGCACCGCGTCAACCATCGCCGGCAGGGGCGGCGCGACCATGTCGAGGATCTCGTTGGTCAGGCCGAGCACGCCGAACGCACGCGGGGGATCGCCCTCGGTCATGAACACCGTGTACTGGCGTAAGTCGCGCTCAATGGTGAACCGGCCACGTAAAAACCGCGTCCAGTCCAACACCAGCCCGAGGTCCACTTCGCGAACGTCGTCGGGGTTGGCGTCCACGTAGGCGCTGACGAGGCCGCTGTGCTCGAGCAGCAGATCTCGCGCCTGCATCTTGCGCGGCAGCGGCGCCTCGCGGAAGGTCTCGGCGTCGACCACGCCCTCGACACCGCCGATCTGGGCGCACACGAAGCCGATCACCGATGGGTAGAGGGTGTGAAACCACGCGGCCTCGTCAGGTGGGATCAACATCGATCGTCCCGAGACTCACAGCATTACCGTCACGGCCGCCACCGCCTCGCGCGCCTTGCCACAACGGCGACGTCGAGCAGAGAAGGTGCCGAGACCACGCTACGCTGGACCCTCGCCGTCGGTTCGTCCCGGATCGGGAAGTGAGCCAGACAGCTCCACGACGAGCCCCGGGAGGTCGCTCGTCACGATCTGCCACACAATGTCGTGGTCGATGTCGTCGTAGCCGTGGATCAGCCGGTTGCGCAGACCGACGATGGCCGACCACGGCACACCCGGTCTGCGCATTTGTTCCTCGGGTGGCACACGGCCGGCCGCTTCGCCAATGATTTCGAGCAACCTCACCACCGCAAGAGCCAGCAGGCGATCGGTATCCAAATCGCGACGACTCCGCCCGCGCACGAGTTCGACGATTTCGTGGGCATGGTCCCGCATCTGTCGAAGGCTCACCGCGGGATCACGCCGCGACATACTGATCCTCGGCCTCCGCCAGTACCTGGTTGCGGAAATAGCGGCTCAACGACGCAGGCGTGTGCAGATCCACGGGCCGGTCAAAAAGCCGGCTGAGCTCGTCCTGCATCGAGAAGAACCGGAACCCGGGGGTCCGGCCGGCCTCGAACTCGACCAGCACGTCGATGTCGCTCTCCGGGCCGAAGTCGTTGCGCAACGCGGACCCGAAGACGGCGAGCCGACGAATCCCGTTCTGCCGACAGAACTCGGCCACTCGCTGCGGATCGACGGAGATGTTCGGACTCATCAGGCCACCAGGATTCTACGCACTCGACCGATCCCCTCACTCGCAGGCACCATCGTCGGGCCTTTTGGTGCCTTCCCCTCCAGTGCGGAGAGAAGGCCGAGTAGGAGCCGCGCTTCGTGACCGCCCTTGGGCGGTCGGCCCTTCATCACCGACCCCGTGCCCGGATCGCGTTCCCCCCCGTGCGATTCTCGCTTACAACATGATGCGCTCGATCTCGTCGAGCGTCAGTGTGTCGTTGCTCCGGTCGTACAGCTTCGTGGTCCGCGGCGATTCATGACAGGCAATCTGCTGCGCTTTTTCGAGTGTGCCGCCGTTCTGCAAGTACGCCGTGATCCCCGTCGCGCGAAACGTGTGGCAGCAGGTGCTGTCGGGCACGCCGCCGGCGCTCGCCCGCCGCTTGATCATCCGAAACACGTCGACTTCGTGTAGCCGGCGGATGGTGAGTTGGCGCTTGCGATTCACGGCCCGAAACAGCCAGCCCTTCCGATCGTCGCGCAGGCCCGCCCTGTCGAGGTAGGCGTCGACGTAGGCCTCGGCGAGATGGTGCGCGGGGACTTCGTGACGCTTGCCGCCCTTTTCGTGGAGCCGAAACCACCAGCGCTTCCCTTGCGGGTAGAAATCCTCGACGCGCATGTGGGTGACGGCGCCGACGCGGCCGAAGGTGTAGACCATCACGGCGACCAGCGCCCGATCGCGCAGGCCGATGAGAGTCTTGGTCTCGATGGCTTCGAGGAAGCCGCGCGCCTCGGCACCGCTCAGGACCGGCGTCTTGCCGCGCTTCGCGCTGTACTTGGGCCCTTTGACGGCGGCGGCCGGGTTCATGCGCAGGACGCCATGGACGACCAGGTAGTCGCCGAGCATGCGAATGGCCGCGAGGTGTTGCTTCACCGTCGGCGCCGAGCCCGGGTGCTGTTCGATGTAGGCCGCGACGATCACCGGCTGGAGTTGGGCAAGACTGATCCCGCGCCGTTCGCACCAGGTGCAAAATTGCGCGATGGCGGCCGCGTAGGCGCGCCGGGTGTGCTTGTTACGAATCTTGACGGTGAAGAAGTCGACGGTTTGGCGCGCGGTCTCCTCGCCGGCGTCGGCGAGCAGCGCCGGGATCACGATCCCCCCTTGGTCGAACCGGACGAGGGCCGTGTGCGTCACGACGTCGTCGCTCATGCGGTCGACTCCCCCACTGTCTGGCTCGGATCGAGGCGCACCATCGCGGCGAACCGATCGTAATCGTTGGTGATGGCCTGCGCGAGGGTGAAGAGCTTTTGGAGGGCTTCGTCCACCGACGCGAATCGGAGATCGATGTGGCCGGGACCGAGCGCGATACCGGCGGGCAAGCCGGCGACCTGCGTTTGCAGGACCTCGCGCGCCACCGGCACGCGAACGGCCTCGAGGCGGGCCTGCCGGAGGGTGGTGACCACGTTCGTCCGCCGGACGGCGGCCGCTTTGGCCGGGCGTCCGCGGCGGATCGCCCGCAGCGATCGGATCAGGCCCGCGCGGTCGAGGACGAGTTGCGATCCCACGGGTCGGGCGTGGAACCGGTGCAGGAGCTGCGAGGCGCGGGGGCGGGACACGCCCAGCAACACTTCGAGATCGGTGCGCGTGAGCAGATCGCGGTCGAGCGTCTCAAGCTGCGCGACGGCGTCGAGAATCCGGGGATACCAGTTGGGGGCGATGGGCATCTCAAATCACCGCAAGTCCTTCACTTCTGAGCGGTTGGAGTGTACCATATTCCCTTCCCTACTGTCTTACGTTGATAGAAGCTCTTCTCAAATGCCGGTTCCCGCGTGAAACCAAAGTACGTAAGATAAAGGGGATTATCTTACGTTCATGTGCGCGATGATCCGCGCAGCATCACGTCAGCGTCTCTGCGACGTCCCACGGGCCTGAATTCCGCCGTGTGGCGCGTCTGAGTCGGCCCGGCGGCGCCTCCTGGACCGCCCATGAGACGCTCACAGGCCACTTCCCCGCCCGCGCCTGCTTCCTCGACGGTCTTCCCCGCTGTGCCGACTCAGCCGGGCCACGCCGCTTGAGCCCCGTGGCGGACGTGCAAGACGCTCACAACCTGCCTGGCTTCATCAATCGCGTAGAGGATGCGATAGAGGTGCGGCGTGTTGCCATACAGCAGCTGCCGGAGGCTCTGGTTTTCTGACACCGCGGCGCCACGGCCTGGGTGTTCGTCCAAACTTGCGATCAGGACTTCCAGGCCATTGAACCACTCGTGGGCCTGCGCGGAATCGTGCGCGCCGATGTAGTCGTAAATCGCCCGAACGTCGCGGCGGGCGCGGGGGAGCACATCAACGCGGTATGCCATAGTCCGCACGGATGTCGTCGAACACCTCACGGGCCGGACGGCCCAGACCGTTTGCCAACTCTGCCAGCCCCTGGCGAATACCTTCCCGCGCGTCTGCTTGCGCGGCGATGTCGAGAAGCCGTTGGTAGCTCTCGGCGTCCATGATCACGGCCTCCGCCTTGCCGTTGACGGTGAGAATCAGCGGTCGCTGGGTTGCCTTCAGGTGCCGCATAAAATCGCCGGGATGACGCCGGAAGGTGGTCATCGGCTGGATGTCCGTGGTGATGTTGAACATGGATGGGGAAAATTTTTTGAGCACCTTATAAGGTGCCAGATTGATAGCCCCCTGTAAAGGGTTGTTGGGCGACACGGACGGCAAGCCCGACAATCGATTGATTGGCCACTCCCCTACCGTCCACAGGAGCCTCGGCACATCTAAAGCGTTCCGTTCGGCGGGACAACACGGCTCGTCGCCGGCGCCGACGAGATCGCGCGGCACGTGCGCAGCTGCGACATCCGCCAGACCATCGAGGACCTCGCCCCCGAGGACTTGCTCGCGGCCACCCGCCAGGCCAACCGGTCGACCGGGCGTGATCGCTGTTGCCGGCCTTGAACATACCGTAGAAATCTGGACCGGCGGTCGACGAGCGGCGTTCTGATCTTGCGGTGCGCTCTTTCATGCCGCGACACCGAACGGCTCGCCGCTGCCCGGCCTTCCGTCCGCCCAGGCGGATGGCTCTACACTTGCCCGTTGCTCGTTATCTTGAGTGGCGGCGGGCCCGCATCACCAACCAGCAGCGTGCGCGCTTGGATACGCCTTGGATTGGCCAGAGCTCAAGGTCCTCTGACGCGTCCCCAAGTCAGCGGCCTTCGACCGCAGGCTCCCGGCCGCTACGATGCGATATCCACCCAGATCGGCGACGACCACGCGCGCACCACTCGGCCGCGCACCTCGTCGGCGAGCTGCACCCGCACGTAGTACATGACGTGCTCACTGGCCGGCGCGTCAGTGAAATTCGTCTGCAGCAGTTTCCCTTGATTGTCCCAGTGGGCCGCGACGACGAATTCGCCTGCGGGAAGATCGCGGCGGAGGAGTTCGACGCGCGCAATGGCCGAGGGCGCGGCGATGGTGAGCGTGCCAGCGAGCGGACCGCGCGCGCGACCGTGCTGGCCCATGGCGATGCCGCCAATCGTCACGTCGAGGTACACGCGCTGTCCGGTTGTGCCGTACGTTTGCTTCGCGGCCAAGGCGTCGAACACGGCGCCGCGTTCCAGGCGGCTCGCGCGTACGGCTGTCGCGCCGCCTTGCGGCTGCCCTGGTTGGGCGGAGTGATTGTCGGTCGCGGCGACGACCCCGAGCTCGAGGCCGGAGGCCCAGGCATCGCGCGCGTAATGCGCGCCGGGTACGCTTCGCGAAAACGTAAAGCCCGCGTTCTCGTACGACAGCGCATCGGCGGGGTCGTAGACCTCGGACGATCCGTGCAGTGAGTAGATCTCGAGGAGTGGCCGCCGAATCGGATCGTGAATGCTCCAGGTGATGGCGTTGCCGGTGGCGGTAACCGGGCCGCGCACGTTGGTGATGATCGGTTGAAGCTCCGGACCGGCGCTGTCCGATCCCGGAGGGGGCCCCATGAACGAGATCCCGGTATGGTGCGGAATGGTGATGGCCTCGCCGGCGGCTATCCTGGCCCACAGATTCTGCACGGTGCCGGTGGTCGCGGCGGGCCAGGGCACGCCGTCGGACGATCGGAAGAACACATTGTGATGCCCGGCGGGGAAACTGGATTCGTAGGCGAGCAGCGTGACAAATCGCCCCGGCTGGTTGAACCGCGCGACCTGGCCCTTGATCCACGCCCAATCCTCCGGGCGGATCGCATTCCCGCGCGGATTGCCGTCATCGTCGGCGTGTTCGGTCGCGGCGAAGAAATCCAAGCGAGCCGCGTCGCGCGCGTAGGGAAACGGATCGATGCCAATCCCGTCGGCGCTGATCGACGAGTGGCTGTGCAGTTCGCCCCAATAGGTCTTGACGGCGGGTTCGAACGCGAAGGCGCGAATCGGATTGCCGTGAACAGCCAGCCGCTCAGATCGCCCAGGAAGTGCGATCGACGCCTCCGGAAAGTAGAAACTTGCTCGCGCGGGGCTCCAGTTGAACGTCGTGGTACCTCGGCGATCGGCGGTGAGACGAATCGTCATGAGGCCGTCGAGGCCTGTGATGCCCGCCCGCGCGGTGGTAGTGTCCGCGACATTCCAGAACCGATCGAATGCCGTCAGCTGCAATTGGACAGGACGGCCGACGACGGCCTCAGTCGGCGCAAGCAGTGTGAAGTCCTGCACAGGTCCGGCGGACACTTGGTATCGAGCAGAGCCCGTGAGCCGGGAGAAATGCCCTGTGCCGTCGCGATCCACGGCGACGCTGACTTCATCAGCGTCAGCGATGTATGGACATGTCGTGTTCGCGAGCGCGATCGACACTATATCGCCGGGTTGAAGCGTCGCACCGGCAGTTTTCGCGGCAATCGTCTGATTGAATCGCTCGATCTTGCCGCTGAAGCCGGTGGTATCGACGGTGAGCGCGAAGGTGAGGCCCGGACGGGAGCTGGTCACGGACAGAAAGTGCGGCTTCGCGCGGTCGGTCGTCTGGAGGTGCTTCGGGATCGGATACGGATTGACGAACCAGGCTTTCGGAAATCCCACGAGCAGCGCGCCGCCAGGCGGCAACCCGTCGCGGCCGATCGTGACGCGCAGCACGTAGGCGCCGACGGCGCCGGCTTCGCAGGTCGCGGGCGTCAGGACGGCCGAGCCGTCGACCTTCGCCCCATCAGGCACGCGCGCCGGGCGCGGGTGAAACGGCGTGTCTGGCGCGGGCGTCTGGGCGGCGCGGAGTCCGAGGGCGAGAAGGATGCAGCCAGCGGTCACGGCGAGAAGAGGGCGAGGACTCATCGCCTTAATCTGCCACTAAACGCCGCCCTCGCCGGACAAGGGTTGTCCCTGGCGGGAGCCGACCGATGACCGGGACGGGGTTCATTTCGCGCCTAGTTTATACCTGCGCGGGATGGCCGACCGCCTGTCGGTGGAGGGTCCGGGAAATGGTGGTGGCGGTGCCGATCACGCCGCTGGATCACGTCTGGATAATGTTATGTCGGCAAGTGTAGAACTTCGGCCCAAAACGAGTCGGTCGCCACATGCCCGTCACTCAGGGGTAATCCCGTCCGAGCTGCCGTGCAGCCCGTATAATCCACGGCGAAGCCATTGGCTCTCACTCCCGGCACGCGCCTCGGCGTCTACGAAGTCACCGCCCAGATCGGCGTGGGCGGCATGGGCGAAGTGTATCGGGCGACAGACACGAAGCTGAAGCGTCAGGTCGCCATCAAGATCCTCCCGCCGGCGCTGGCGGCCGACCCTGACCGGCTGGCGCGCTTTCAGCGCGAGGCGGAGGTCCTCGCCTTGCTGAACCATCCGAACATCGCGCATATCCACGGCCTCGAGGAGGGCGGGGGCGTCCCCGCGCTCGTGATGGAACTCGTCGAGGGCGAGGATCTCGCGCAGCGGATCGCGCAGGGGCCGATCCCACTTGACGAAGCGTTACCGATCGCCAAGCAGATCGCCGAGGCGCTCGAAGCCGCGCACGAGCAAGACATCGTGCACCGCGATCTCAAGCCAGCGAACATCAAGATCCGGACAGACGGCACCGTCAAGGTGCTGGACTTTGGTCTCGCCAAAGCCATGGAGCAAGTCGGCAGCGCGCCGAACGCCTCGCAGTCGCCGACGATCACCCCACCGGCGAGGACGCAGGCGGGCATAATCCTCGGCACAGCGGCGTACATGAGCCCGGAGCAGGCCCGCGGCAAGAGCGTCGACACGCGCGCGGACATCTGGGCATTCGGCTGCGTGATGTTTGAGATGCTCACCGGTCAGCACCCGTTCCAGGGGGAGCTGATCTCGGACGTGCTGGCGTCGGTGCTGAAGATGGACCCGAACTGGCAGGCGTTGCCCGTTGACACGCCCGCCGCCCTGCAGCGACTGCTCCGCCGTTGTCTGGAGAAAGATCCGAGACGCCGATTGCAGGCGATCGGCGAGGCGAGAGTGCAGATCGACGATCTGCGCAGCGGTGGGCCAGACGCCGCTGGTGCACTTGCACTCCCGCGTGCCCTGCCGAATTGGCGGCTCGCGTTGCCGTGGGCCATCGTCGGCGCTCTCGCCACCGGATTGGCGCTGGCGCTCGTACTGTGGGCGCCGTGGCGCCCGGCGGCGCCGCCGGGCGTCACGCGCTTGACCATCACGCTATCCGGCCCAGCGGCCCTGACGATCGATCGCCTCGGTGGCGACCTGGCTCTCTCACCCGACGGGATGCACGTCGTCTACGTCGGCAACAGCGGTACGCAGCTGTTCGTCCGCGCGCTCGACGCGCTCGAACCGGTGCCGATCGCCAAAGGCCGCGCCCTGCGGGGGCAGTTCGTCTCGCCAGACAGTCAGTGGGTCGGCTTCCTCGACGGCGTCACCACGCTGAGGAAGGTCGCGATCACCGGTGGCCCGCCGATCACGCTCGCCATCCTCGACGCCGCTGCACGCGGCGCGACGTGGGCCCCCGACCACACGATCATCTTCGCGACCACCAACCCGGCGACTGGGCTGCAGCGCGTGTCGGCCGACAGTGGGACACCGGAGGTGCTGACGTGGCCTGACCGCGCGCACGGCGAAGCCGACCACCTCTGGCCGGAAATCTTGCCCGGCGGCCACGCCGTCCTTTTCACGATCACGTCGCAGACGGGCGGACTCGAGACAGCCCAGGTGGCGGTGCGCGACCTGCGCTCCGGGACGCAAAAAGTGTTGCTGCGCGGCGGAAGTCACGCGCACTACCTGCCTAGCGGCCATCTGGTCTACGTCGCGTCGGGGACGTTGCGCGCGATCCCCTCGATCCGACGCGGCTAGAGACGCACGGCTCGGCGGTGCCGGTGCTATCACGGCTCGTGACCAAGGACACCGGCACGGGCGACTTCGCCGTGGCGCCCAACGGGACCCTCGTGTACCTGGACGCGCCGGGAGGCCTCGCGGCGGCGAACGCGCGCACGCTCGTGTGGGTCGATCGGAGCGGCAAAGAGGAGCCCGTCGCGGCGCCGCCGCGCGCCTACCTGCATCCGCGCCTCTCGCCCGATGGGATGCGCGTCGCGCTCGCTAGCGCCGATGAGAAGAACGACCTCTGGATCTGGGACCTGCGTCGCCAGACGCTCACGCCGCTGACGCTCGATCCGGGCCAGGACTGGTTTCCCGCGTGGACGCCGCCGGCCGGCGGGCGGATCGTCTTTAGCTCGAACCGCGGCGGCGGCCAATTCAGTCTCTGGTGGCAGGCGGCTGATGGCACCGGCGCCGCCGAGCGGCTGACCACGAGCAGCCATACCCAGTTTGTCACGGGGATCACACCGCATGAGACCGCAGTCCTGTTCACCGAAGCAACGCCGGCGATGGGCGGCGATCTGCTGGAGCTCACGCTCGATGGGACACGCCGGGTGACACCACTGCTGCAAACGAAGTCCGACGAACGCAACGGGATCGTCTCGCCCGACGGCCACTGGCTGGCGTACGAGTCCAATTTTTCGGGCTCGTATGAAATCTACGTCCGGCCATTTCCGAACGTCGTCGACGGCGCCTCGCAAGTTTCGACGGCGGGGGGAAGGCAGGCGCTCTGGGCGCGGAGCGGCAAGGAACTGTTCTATGTCGCTGCCGACGGCGCGCTGCTGCGCGTGCCGGTGGAGGCGAGCGGCGCGATGTGGAACGCCGGTACGCCGACGAAGCTCCTCGGCGGGCGCTACTATACCGGCGCTGGCAGCTCTAGTGCTGGTCGGATGTACGACGTGTCGCCTGACGACCAGCGCTTCCTGATGATCAAAGCGCCCGGGACCGACGCGGGCGCCGCGCCGCCCGCGCTCATCCTCGTCCAACATTGGGACGAGGACCTGAAGCGCCTCGTGCCGACGAGGTGATGGAGACCCGCCGGTCTTGCCTTGACCCTTGCCCTCGCGGGATTACTCCTCGCTTGTCGGCATGTGTGTAGGATCTACGGGCGGGTTGGATCGCCAGACCTTTGGCCACCGAGCCTGACTGAGGACGCCTGCGGGCGCTCTGGTGAGACTTCCTGTGGCCCCGGAGGCATCGCGGCCGCTACCCTCCGCAATGCGTGGACAAGAACCCGAATACATCCTCTCCCCAAATGGCGCCCCCCCGCCACGCGAAGCTGTGGCCCTCAGCTGGCGACTGGCCAAACTTGGCGTAGATCTTCACGTCGGCATCCTTGCCGAGGTCGTGCATCACTTTCGCGAGCGAGCGGCTCGGCGACAGGTCGTAGTCGTTCTCGGCCTGAATGAAGAAGATGGGTGCGCGTGCGCGGCGCACGGCGCCCTCCATCAATGCACGCAGACCCGGGGCGGCCGCCCAACTCTCGGCGCCCCCTGCCGCGTCGACCACCGCGCAGTAATGCGCGCGCTCGGCACCAAGCACGGCCTCTACCCCACCGAACGAGTTGCCGGCGGCGGCAATCCGATCGGGTAGTACAAACGCCTGGTGCTGCAGCCATTCGAGCGCCGCCAGTTGATCCGCGAATTGCTGTGTATCGAGCAGGCGCACCATCGTCGACGCTGCCGCGCGTTGGGCCCCGACATTGATCGCCCACGCCGCGCACAGACCCGCGGCGACCACGGTGCCGATGCGAATGCCAATGCGCTGTCGGCGCAACACGCCCAACCACACGAGGGCCAGGATGGGCACGGCCAGCGCCCCGCCCTGCCAGAGGCCTCGCCGGCGCGCCTCCGCGATTTCGTCACCGATATAGGGGCCGGCCGCGGCGCTGAGACCCTGCCCGCGGCGGTACGGCGCGAAGAAGACCCAGCCCCGGCTGGCAAACAACGGCCCGAGCGCTTCGAAGGCTTGGTTGTTCAGCATCCCGGCCGCGCTGCCGTGGTTGTAGAGGACCCCCGGAAAAGGACCCGGCCCGACCGGTCGGTAGAGCACCCCATGGAGCGTACGGTCGCCTGCGTTGAGCGTGACGATCTCGCTGACCGCCGACGGCGGCTCCGACGGCGGAGCCTGCGGCATTAGGAGAAGGCTTAGGATCAGGTGGCTGGAGTACGTTCGCATCTCTGAGGCAGATCGTATACGTTTCCTCCGAGGACTCGGCACAACCAAGGTGACCGGTAGTCGCGATCTGCCAACGAATCCGTCTGTCTTCGAGCGATACACAGCGACAAATTCACGAATGGCAGGTCGTACGTGCGCTGGCCGCTGGCCGAGGTTAAGCGGCTGAGCACGGCCGCCTTCGACTGTTCGCGATCCGCGAGTGCAAGATCCGGGAGTGCGAGAACCCGCTTCGGCGTCTTCCTGCGGCGAGACTTGGCTGGGCTTGCGCATCGGCGACGGCTTCCAGTCCGGCGCCAGCCAGCTTCTCCCAAATTCGCCGCTACGCCGTTGCTCGTTACTAGGCGGAAGCCTTCGCAGCCCTGCCGCCCAGCACGCGTGCCATCGTCGAGCGGCCACCATTTCGTGGGCTGTTCCATCGTGTAGAGACCGTGATGAGGATTGGCGCTCGCGATCAGTGCCACGAGTTTGCCGGAGGCAGGTACGCTGCGGCAATTTGGATTGCGTGGCGCTCATCGGCCGTGTTAGCGCCGGCCTGCATCAATGCCGATGTCTCGGACGGTCTGACAACTTGACGCGCTGCGGGGTGTGCGTTGGAGCACGGCTTGTGCCGGAAAGCATGCCTGATCCGACGGAGCGCCGCTCATATCGATTGAAATGCATTAGATTCTCGCTGCCCCCACGCACAACCAGGGTCGTGCAACATCATTTCCCGCCGAGGTGTTGTGCCGCCTTGTTGTTCTCCGTGCAAATGTATTCGAGGACATCCTCTTCTGGAGCGAAGTCCCAGGTGCTCCGTTGCGTCCACGGTTTCAGATAGGCACCCGGATCCTCAATCGTCACGATGATCTCGAGGTGGCCCTTGTCTGGACGACGGTAGCGTTCGATCACGTGCAGCCTTTCGGTGTGCGGCGACAGGCCGATCCAACTCTTGTCGTTGAAACCCACCGTGTCGATCACGAGTGTGTCTCCCTGCCATCGGCCGATTGAGTGGCCCATCCAGGACGGGTTCAGGTTCTTCGGATGGACGCGGCCATCGAGGTAGACCTTCCGATAGGTGGGAGCAGTCTCGAAGATAGCGACTAGGCGCGTTGGGGTTTGAACAAACTCGAAGGCCAGCGCGCCTCCAGGAACGGCGAAGCTCGGCAGGCAGAATCCCGAAGGGTGATCCCGCCCGGCGTTCGCGATTCGCTCTTTCGTGACCGCTTCAGCCCAGGGCAGCATGACAGGCTCTTCCGGATTGGGATCATTATTGCCAATCCACACTCCTGAAAAGTCAGGCCTGCCCTCCCTGGTGCGCGGGGCCACGCCCCGCTGCGTCCCGTACTTGCGGATGTTGAATGTCGATTGATCGTCCCCCGGCGTACCCAGATTCGATCCCCACTCGAGCAGGACATCGACGCGCCGCGTTTGCCCGACCGCAACCACCACGGTCTTTCCCTCGAACCTGTCGAAGGTGAACCCAATCGCAGGAACCACCAACGCGTACGTCCCGGCCGGCAACCCGCTCAGCGTGTAGGTACCAGATGCGGAAGTCTGGGCCGCGTACACCCTCCCGGTTTCGGTGTTCTTGACCTGGATCGACGCGCTGGCCACGCCACGCCCGTCCGGATCGGTGACCGCTCCCAGGATCGCCGCGTCCCGTTGCTGCGCGAGAGCGCAAACACCCACGAGCAAGCAGACCGCAATCATGACAGTACGCATGTTGCCGACTCCGGATTGTTGTTGAGACGTGTTCCGTCGGCGGCGTTCTGCCGGTAACGCTGCGTTCAGCCACGGCGGCTCATGATCGCGCAGGCGGCGGTCGGCTGCAAGCGAAAGTCAGCCGGCTGTGAGCTCGAATTGCCAATGGCCGTCGCGATCCAGATATTGAGCAACGATTGTGCGGCGCGACATCTGTCGAGCGCTGACGCCCAGAAAACTGCCGCTCGGGCTGCTGCACCTGGGCGTCAGCGTCGCGAAGCTGTGGCCGCGGTGGGGTCCGCGCGGTGATGGCGGAGAATCTTCTGCTCAATCCGCAACGGGCGATCAAAAAGCGACGGCCGTTGCGGGCTGGAGCGAGCGTCGCTTGGACCTGTGTGCGCATTCCTCAGCGCCGGGCAAAATAAGTAACGAGCAGTCGTTAGCGTTATCGGAGGTGTCTCGGCGCGAGTAGCTGGACAA
>JBDTVS010000210.1:0-14611 GCA_040007095.1 Acidobacteriota bacterium | reverse complement strand
CTGCATGGTGAACGGCGCCGGCCTCGCCATGGCGACGATGGACATCATCAAGCTGTCGGGTGGAGAGCCGGCCAACTTCCTCGACGTCGGCGGCGGCGCCAACGCCGAGCAGATCCGCAATGCGTTCAAGATCCTGATGTCGGACGCCAACGTCAAGGCGGTGCTGATCAACATCTTCGGCGGCATTCTGCGCTGCGATGTGCTGGCTGCCGGCGTCATCGCCGCGGTGAAAGAGCTTGGTGTGCCGGTGCCGATCGTCATTCGCATGGAAGGTACCAACGTCGACGAAGGGAAGCGGCTGCTGCGCGAGAGCGGGATGAACTTCACCACCGCCGACAGCATGGACGAAGCCGCCACGAAGGTCGTGCAGTTGGCTGTTTGAGGAATCCAGGGCCGAATCGAAGAACCACCGGTTACATGCGAACCCGAAAAGCAAACAACCACGAAGAACACGAAGATCACCAAGCAGTGTTGGCAGTCTTCGTGGCCTTTGTGATCTTCGTGGTTCCAATGATTCTGGCGGTTCAGGCGTAAAGACTTATGGCTGTTCTGATCGACAAATCGACGCGTCTTCTGGTTCAGGGATTGACCGGCCGTGAAGGGACTTTCCACGCCAAGCAGGCCGCCGCGTACGGCACCACGGTGGTCGGCGGCGTGACGCCCGGCAAAGGTGGCCGGTCGCACGAAGGCTGGCCGATCTTCAACACCGTCCAGGATGCGGTCAACGCGACCGGCGCCAACGCATCCGTCATCTTCGTGCCGCCGGCGTTTGCGGCCGACGCGGTGATGGAAGCGGCCGACGGCGGCTTGCAGTTGGCGGTCTGCATCACCGAAGGCGTGCCGACGCTGGACATGATGCGGGCGTTCACCTTCCTGAAGGGACGCTCGATGCGTCTGGTGGGCCCGAACTGTCCCGGCCTCATCTCCCCAGGCAAAGCCAAAGCGGGCATCATCCCGGGGAACATCTGCAAGGAAGGCCGTATCGGCATCGTGTCGAAGAGCGGCACGCTGACCTATGAAGCGATCCACCAGCTCACACGGGTTGGCCTCGGCCAATCAACGTGCATCGGAATCGGTGGCGATCCGCTGATTGGCACGAGTCACATCGACGCCTTGAAGCTGTTCGCCGACGATGCCGAGACCGACGCCGTGATCATGATCGGCGAGATTGGCGGCACCGCCGAAGAGGAAGCCGCGGCGTGGATTGCGGCCAATTTCAAGAAGCCGGTGGTCGGCTTCATCGCCGGTCAAACGGCGCCTCCCGGACGCCGCATGGGCCACGCCGGCGCCATCATCGCCGGCGGCACCGGCACCGCCGCGGAAAAAATGTCCGCGCTCACCGCTGCCGGCGTCACGGTCGTGCAGAGTCCCGCCGACATGGGGAAGGCGATTCAGCAATTGCTCGCCAACGCCTGAACCGATCCGCTGCGGTCCGAATGGCCAACGCGAAGCTGGCAGGGGAGTGATTGAGGAGCCATGAGGATGCAGCCGTTGAGGCGTGGACTTCACACTTGTCACGACAGACTTGTTATACTTGTACGGATCTACGTGCTCCTATACTCATACGTTTGAAGGACTTGCGAATGTCACCGACCGATCTCGCCGTTCAAGAAACGCAGAACACCAAGAGTACCCACCAAGTAGTCAACGATTTCAGCATTCAGGTCGCCACAGTCAATGGCTCGGGGAGCCAGACGGCCAACCTCGTGCTGCTGCGATCGATCCTGTTGATGGGGGTGCCGGTCTCGGGCAAGAACATGTTCCCGTCGAATATCGCCGGACTGCCCACCTGGTACACCATCCGGGCCAGTCAACGGGGCTACGTCGCCCGCAAGAAAGAGGTCGATTTTCTCGTCGCGATGAACGGGGAGACGGCCAAAGAAGATGTGCTGACGCTGGATCCGGGCGCGGCGGTCGTCTACGACGAGCCGCTCAAACTGAATGCCCTCCGCGACGACCTGATCTTCTATCCCGTCCCGTTCGACAAGCTGGTCGCGCCGGTCTGCCCCGACGCCAAGCTTCGGCGTCTGGTGCGGAACATGATTTACGACGGTGTGCTCGCCAAGTTGCTGGGCATCGACCCGGCCTTGATGGAAAAGGCCCTCGCCAAGCAATTGGGGAAAAAGGCCAAGGCCGTGGCGTTGAACGCCGGCGCGCTGAAAGCGGGATGGGATTACGCAGAGGCCCACTTCACCAAACAGGATCCGTTCGTCCTCTCGCCGATGAACGAGACGGCGGGGAAGATTCTCATCGAGGGCAATGCCGCAGCCGCGGTTGGCTGCATGATGGCCGGTGTCACGGTCGTTGCGTGGTATCCGATCACGCCGTCCTCGTCGTTGTGCGAGTCGCTGATCGCGTACATGAAGCGGTACCGGATCGACAAAGAGACCGGGAAGGCCACCTTTGCGATCGTGCAGGCGGAAGACGAAATCGCGTCGCTCGGGATGGTGATTGGCGCGAGCTGGGCCGGTGCCCGAGCGATGACGGCAACGGCCGGTCCGGGGATTTCGCTGATGGGCGAGTTTGCCGGCCTGGCGTACTACGCCGAGACCCCGGCGGTGATCTTCGACGTTCAGCGCGTCGGGCCGTCCACGGGGCTGCCCACCCGTACGGCCCAGGGCGATTTGATCCAGGCCGCCTTCCTGTCGCACGGCGATACCAAGCACGTCATGCTGTTTCCCTCCTCCGTGGAGGAGTGCTACACGATGGCGCAGGAAGCGTTCGAGCTCGCCGAGCAGCTCCAGACGCCGATTTTCGTGATGATGGACCTCGATCTGGGCATGAACAACTGGATGTCCGACGCGTTCAAATATCCCGACCAGCCGATCAGCCGCGGCAAGATGCTGACCAGCGAGAAACTCACGGCGCTGGGTGAGTGGGGCCGGTACAAGGACGTGGACGGCGACGGAATTCCCTACCGCACGATTCCCGGCGATGGCATGCCGGTCTATTTCGCGCGCGGGTCCGGTCACAACGCCAAGGGCCAATACAGCGAGCGGCCCGACGACTACGTCGAGAACATGGACCGTCTGACGCGCAAGTTCGAGACCGCGCGCACACTCGTGTCCAAACCCGTGGTCGAGACCGTCGCCGACGCCAAGATCGGGTTTATCGGCTTTGGCACCACGCACTGGGCGCTCAGCGAGAGCCGCGACCAATTGCAAGAGGAGACCGACGTCAAGACGTCGTACTTCCGTCTTCGCGCGTATCCGTTCACGCCCGAGCTCGACGCGTTCATCGACGCGCACGAGCGCGTCTACGTGATCGAGCAGAACCGGGACGGCCAGCTCCGCCAGTTGATGAAGCTCGATCTGTCGCCGGAGCGGCAGATGAAGCTGCGCAGCGTGCTGCACTACAACGGCCTGCCCATCGACGCCCGCAGCATCACCGACGACGTGCTGGCACAAGAGGGCTTCGAAGTGGCGAAGAAGACCTTACGGACGGCCGGGTCCTCGTCCGGCATGACGGGTGGAGAATAGCGCTGGAGAATAGCGTTGGAGAATAGGGTTGGAGAATAGCGATGGCCGGTAAAATCAATCGAATCGGACTTGAACCAATCGTTTACAAGGGCAGCAAGACGACGTTGTGCGCCGGCTGCGGCCACAATTCCATTTCCGAGCGCATCATCGACGCGTTCTACGAGATGGGCATCAATCCCACCAACGTCGTGAAGCTGTCGGGCATCGGCTGTTCGAGCAAGAGCCCCGCGTATTTCCTCGGCGGGTCGCACGGCTTCAACGCGGTGCACGGTCGCATGCCGTCGGTGGGCACCGGCGCAATGCTGGCGAACAAGAACCTGATCGCGATCGGCGTCAGCGGCGACGGCGATACCGGTGCGATCGGCATCGGCCAGTTCGTCCATCTGATGCGCCGGAATCTGCCGATCATCTACATCATCGAAGACAACGGCTGCTACGGGCTCACCAAGGGGCAGTTTTCGCCGACGGCGGATCTCGGATCCAAGCTGAAGAACGGCGTCGTGAACGACCTGCCGCCGATCGACACGTGCGCGCTGGCGGTCGAGTTGGGGGCCACCTTTGTTGCCCGCTCCTTCTCCGGCGACAAGAAGCAGCTCCTCTCCCTGTTGAAGGCGGCGCTCTCCCACCGCGGCACGGTGATGCTCGACGTCATCTCGCCCTGTGTCACCTTCAACGATCATGAAGGCTCGACCAAGAGTTATTCGTACGTGAAGGATCACGACGATCCGCTCGAGGAAGTCAGTTTCGTCCCGTTCTTCGAGGACATCAACGTCGACTACGCGCCGGGCTCGACCCAGGAAGTCACCATGCACGACGGGTCGAAGATGTACTTGAAGAAGCTCGAGGAGGACTACGACCCGACCGACAAGATCAGCGCGCTGAAGCGGCTGCACGAAACCGCGCGGCGTGGCGAGTTCGCCACCGGGCTGATCTACATCGAGCCCGACCGCGACGACTTCCTCACGCAGTTGAACATGGTCGACGAGCCGCTCGCGACGCTGCCGCTCAGCCGCGTGCGTCCAGGCAGAGAGGCGCTCGAAGAAATCATGGAAGGCCTGCGATAGATGGCCGAGCGGACGCTCGCCATCATCAAGCCGGACGCCGTCGCGAGTCGCTACGTCGGCCGCATCATCGAACGCATCGAGGCGGCCGGGTTCGACATTCGTGCGTTGCGCCGGGTGCACCTCAGCCAGCGCGATGCCGAAGGATTCTATGTAGTACACCGGGAACGGCCGTTCTTCGGCAGCCTGACGAGCTTCATGTCGTCGGGTCCGGCGGTCGTCCTGGTGCTCGAAGCGCCAGACGCCATCAAGAAGTGGCGGACGCTGATGGGCGCGACCGATCCGGCGAAAGCCGACGCCGGCACGCTGCGTAAGGAGTTCGCGGAGTCGATCGAGCGCAACGCCACGCACGGGTCCGACGCGCCGGACACCGCCGCGTACGAGATCGGCTATTTTTTTGCCGGGCTCGAGCTGGTGTAGGCGGCGCCTGCGCGGGCGCCCGAGATCAGCCACGAACGCAAGGACACACGACGCATCGTTGGTCGCTGGTTTGGTGTCTCCGGTCACCGATGGGTAAGACCCTCGTCGTCATCGGTCTTGGCGTGGCCGCCCTCGGTGTGCTGGTGATGCTCGGGGTCCCGTTCGGGCGCTTGCCGGGCGATGTCTACATCCGGCGAGGGAGCTTCAGCTTCTACTTTCCCCTCGCGACCTCGATCGTGCTGAGTCTCTTGCTGACGCTGCTGCTGGCCCTCTTCCGCCGCTGACTGCCGATGTCCATCAAGAACGACACCTGGATCACTCGCATGGCGCTCGAGCACCAGATGATCGAGCCGTTCGTCGACGGCCAGGTGCGTGCCGGCGCGATCTCGTACGGCGTGTCGTCCTACGGGTACGACGTCCGGGTCGGCGACGAGTTCAAGGTATTTACCAACGTCTTCAACACGGTGGTCGATCCGAAGAACTTCGATCCCAAGTCGTTCGTGGACATGAAAGCCGACGTCTGCATCATCCCGCCGAACTCCTTTGCGCTGGCGAGTACGATTGAGTATTTTCGGATTCCGCGCCAGATTCTGACCATCTGCCTCGGCAAATCCACCTACGCTCGCTGCGGGATCATCGTCAACGTGACGCCGTTCGAGCCCGAGTGGGAAGGGCACGTCACGATCGAGATCTCCAATACGACGCCGCTGCCCGCCAAGATCTACGCGAACGAGGGCATCGCGCAGGTGCTCTTCTTCGAGAGCGACGAACCGTGCGCGATCTCCTACAAGGACAAGAAGGGGAAGTATCAGGGCCAGCGAGGTGTGACCCTGCCGAAGCTTTAGTGCCCACGTGCCAGGTTCAAGCCCACCGGCTTTCAGCCGGTCAGCGTTCAGCCGGTTCGGCCGTGAGATGTTTCGGACCAACGAGTACGTGAGCATCGTGCGAACCACGATCGTGACTATTGAACGACTGCCGCACGCAGGCGGCGCGGTCTGCGACTTTCAGTCGTTCAAGCAGGGCAGGCGGTATTCCGAACGTTTATGATTCGGTAAAGATTATCAATTTGACTTCTAGTGCAGCAGGTCATGTAATAGGACGCGAACCACCGATGTCGACTCCCACTCGCGTCCACGACATGGCGAACCGCCCGCCGCTCTCGAAGGCCGGGCAGATGCGCTCGACATTTCGTCCCGGCCGGCCAGCCGGGCGCCGTGCGTTCGTCGCGGCGGCGCGCGCGGACCACCGGCCGTTCGTCGCGGTCGGTGTTCGGGTTCGGTTTGAGCCGATTGGTGTCGCGAGGCCGCCACGCGACAGGATGATGTAAGCACCGAGGCCAGAGCCAAACGGGGCCATCATCCGAGAGTCGGGTGATGGCCTTTTTTTATGGCCGATGGCGGATTGTAGAACGAGCCGATCATGCAGATTGCCTATCAGGGAGAACCGGGAGCCTTCAGCGAGGCGGCGGCGCGCGGCGCGGCCCCCGACGCGCAGCTTCTCGCGTGCCGGACCTTCGAGGAGGCGTTTGCGGCGGTAGAGAGCGGGACGGCGGACTATGGGGTCCTGCCGATCGAGAACTCGATCGGCGGCAGTATTCACCGCAACTACGACCTGCTCCTGGCGCACGAGTTGCCGATTGTCGCCGAGGTCGAGCTGCCGGTCGTGCACCAGCTCCTCGCGTTGCCCGGTGCCTCGCTCGATCGCCTGACCCGCGTCTACTCGCATCCCCAGGCCCTGGCGCAGTGCGAGAGCTTCCTGCGAACACTGACGGGCGTGGAAATTGTGGCCACCTACGATACCGCCGGCAGTGCGAAGATGGTGGCTGACGAGAAGCTCGAGAACGCCGCCGCGATCGCGTCGGCGCGGGCCGGAGAAATTTTCGGCCTGGTACCGCTGGCCTCGGGAATCCAGGACTACAGCGACAACGTGACCCGTTTTCTCGTGATCGGCCGTCGTCCCTTCAGTGACCGCGTGCCGGACAAGACGTCGATCGTGTTCTCGCTGCCGAATGAGCCAGGGGCGCTGTTCAAGGCCTTGAGCGCGTTCGCCCTGCGCGGCCTCGACTTGACGAAGCTGGAATCGCGGCCCCTGCGCGGCCGGCCCTGGGAGTACCTGTTTTACGTGGATGTTGCCGCGGCGGCCGACCATCTCCCGTGCGCACGCGCGCTCGCGCACCTGGCTGAGTTCGCGCCGACGCTGCGAACGCTGGGCTCGTATGCGAGCTGGAAAACGCGGGAGAGCCGGCAACCGCATTCCTTTGAGGTGGTGTGATGACGTTTGTGCCGAATCCGTTGACGACCGGGCCAAGCCGTGCGCCCGCACGGGCGATGCTCAAGGCGGTGGGCTTCACGGACGCCGACCTCAAGAAACCGCTGATTGGCGTGGCCAACACGTGGATTGAAATCGGACCGTGCAACTACCATCTGCGCGAGCTGGCCGTGCATGTGAAAGCCGGCATCCGTCAGGCGGGGGGGACGCCGATGGAGTTCAATACCGTGTCGATCTCGGACGGCATCACGATGAACACCGAGGGAATGAAGACCTCGCTGGTCAGCCGCGAGGTCATCGCCGATTCGATCGAGCTGGTCACGCGCGGTAACGGGTTCGACGGGCTGATCGTGCTGGTCGGGTGCGACAAGACCATTCCGGGCGGCATCATGGCCCTTGCCCGCTTGAACATCCCCGGCCTGATTCTCTACGGCGGGTCGATTGCGGCCGGGCAGTTTCACGGGAAGGCCGTGACGATTCAAGAGGTGTTCGAAGCGGTGGGCGCGCACGGCGCAGGCAAGATGAGCGACGCCGATCTGCATGAGCTCGAGGGCGTCGCGTGTCCGGGCGCGGGCGCGTGCGGCGGCCAGTTCACGGCGAACACGATGGCCCTGGTCTGTGAGTTCCTGGGCATCGCCGCGGCCGGGAGCGGCAATGTGCCGGCCAACGATCCCAAGAAGGCCGAAGTCGCGCACCTCGCGGGCGAGCGGTTGATGACCCTCGTTCGCAACGGCGTTCGCCCGCGCGACATCATGACGCGGCCGGCGTTCCACAACGCAATCGCGTCGGTCGCCACCACGGGCGGTTCCACCAATGCCGTGCTGCACTTGATGGCCATCGCGCATGAAGCCGGTGTCGATCTGGCCTTGAACGAGTTCGATCAGATCAGCGCCAAGGTGCCGCTCCTGGCGGATCTGAAACCTTCCGGGCGGTTCGTCGCGACCGATCTCTACGCGGCAGGCGGCACCGCGCTGGTCGCGAAGCGGCTGATCGAGGCCGGCGTGCTGACCAGCGACGCGCCGACTGTGACGGGTCGCACGATTGGCGACGAGGCGGCCCTGGCCGTCGAGACGGCCGGGCAGGAAGTCGTGCGGCCGGTCGACAATCCCCTCAAGCCGACCGGCGGCCTCGTCATCGTGTATGGCAACCTCGCGCCGGAAGGCGCCGTGATCAAGGTGTCTGGCGCCGGACGCCTCGAGCACCGCGGGCCGGCGAGGGTGTTCGACAGCGAGGATGCGGCGTTTGCCGCGGTGCAGGCTCAAGCCATTCGTCCCGGCGACGTCGTGGTCATCCGGTACGAAGGGCCGAGCGGCGGGCCGGGCATGCGCGAGATGTTGGGAGTGACCGGCGCGCTGATGGGCGCCGGTCTCGGCGATTCGGTGGCACTCGTGACCGACGGCCGATTCTCCGGGGCCACGCGTGGATTCATGGTCGGCCACGTGGCGCCTGAAGCCTTCCGCGGCGGGCCGCTGGCCGCCGTTCACGAGGGTGACGTGATTGTCATCGACGTCGCCAATCGTCGCCTTGACGTCGAGCTCAGCGGCACCGAACTGGCACGGCGGATGGAATCGTGGAAGGCGCCCGCACCGCGGTACGCGACTGGGGTGATGGCGAAATACGCGAAGCTGGTGTCGTCGGCGTCGATGGGGGCTGTCACGAGCTGACGGCCGTGATGAACCGCTGTCGTCGCAGCGGGACCCGCGAGGCGCCTCGGTGCCGCTCGCAGCAAAGTGCGAGGAAGAGGGCCCCGGGAGTCCCTGAAAGGCCCTCACCCGAGCTCCCTGAGAGGGTTAGACTGACTGGGCGCGTCGGTGATGATTGTGTGAGGCGGGCGGGATGTGGTGGCGTTCGGCCGTCGTTTGGTGAAATTCTGCAGCGCTTGTGAAGGCGCTCTAGTGTCCTGCGTTCGACGATTTAGTACACGGCTTCCGGCGCGCGGCGCCCGCATGGCAAGGCGCGACGACCGAGGATACCGGGAGTATCTGAGGGAGGAGCAACGCCGCCAGGCGGGATGCCCCGCCCGGAAGACGTCCTAAAGCGTCGGACGCAGGACACTAACCACGAGAGCGGCGAGGAGTCGGCTCGCGGGGCGGACTCTCGGTGGTTGGCTGTGGTTGGTGCGTCCGGACGTTGCCGGACCGTGAGGATGTCAATGAGAACAGGGGCACAGATTCTCTGGGAATGCCTGGTGCGTGAAGGCGTGACCGATGTGTTCGGCTATCCGGGCGGGGCGATTCTCCCCGCCTACGACGCGATGCTCGAGTTTCCGATCCGTCACATCCTCGTCCGCCACGAGCAGGGCGCGACGCACATGGCCGACGGTTACGCGCGGGCGAGCGGCCGGGTCGGCGTGGCGATTGCGACGTCGGGACCGGGCGCCACCAACATGGTCACCGGCATCGCGACGGCGATGATGGACAGCTCACCGATCGTCTGCATCACCGGACAGGTCGGCAGCAAGCTCATCGGATCCGACGCGTTCCAGGAGACCGACATCACCGGTATTACACTGCCGATCACGAAGCACAACTACCTCGTGACCAGCCCTGCCGATGTCGCGCCGGCGATTCGCGAGGCGTTTGCCGTCGCGAAGTCCGGCCGCCCTGGCCCGGTCCTCGTGGACATCACCAAGGACGCCCAGCAGGGGCTGGCCGAGATGGACTGGGACGGGGCAGAGCCGCACCTGGCCGAGGCCTACGACGATGCGCTCCCTGGGGACGGCGACCATCGCGATGCGTTGGCGTTAATCAACGCGGCCAAGCGTCCGTTGATTCTTGCCGGCCACGGGGTGACGCTGTCGGGCGCCGAACGGGAAATTCTCGCGTTTGCGGAACGGGCGCAGATTCCCATCGCCATGACGTTGCTCGGCATCGGCGGCGTGCCGGCCTCCCATCCGTTGAACATGGGCATGATGGGGATGCACGGCGAGGCGTGGGTGAACACGGCGATTCAGGAAGCCGACCTGCTGCTCGCGCTCGGGATGCGGTTCGACGATCGCGTGACGGGGAACCTCAAGACCTACGCGCTCAATGCGCGCAAGATTCACGTCGACGTCGATCGCGCCGAGCTCAACAAGAACGTGCGTGTCGACGTGGCAATCGCGGCCGATCTCCGCGCCACCCTCGCCGAGTGGCTGCCGCACGTGGAGGCAGGCGACCGGTCGGAGTGGCTCGCGCAAATCGACCTGCTCAAGGGCGATGCTGCGGTCCGCGACATCCAGACGCTGCCGGACGATGGCCACTTGTACGCGGCGCACGTCATCAACGATTTGTGGCGCGAAACCTCCGGCAAGGCGGTGGTGGTCACCGATGTCGGCCAGCACCAGATGTGGGAAGCCCAGTACTACAAGCACAACGAGCCGCGCTCGCTCATCACGTCGGGCGGCCTGGGCACGATGGGCTTCGCGCTGCCGGCGGCGATCGGCGCCAAGGTCGCCTGTCCGGACGCCGAAGTCTGGGTCGTGGTGGGCGACGGCGGCTTCCAGATGACGATGTGCGAGCTGGCGACGGCCATGCAGGAGCAGCTGGACATCAACGTCGCGATCATCAACAACGGCTACCTGGGCATGGTGCGGCAGTGGCAGGAATTTTTCTACAACAAGCGCTACGCGGCCACGCCCATCACAGGACCTGATTTTGTGAAGCTGGCCGAGGCCTTCGGCGCCTGGGGCGCGTCCGTCTCGCGCCGGTCGGAGGTGATCGGCGCGGTCACCGCCGCGCGCCGGCAGGCCCGGACCGCGGTGATTGATTTCAAGGTCGAGCAGGAAGATACGGTCTACCCGATGGTGCCCGCCGGCGCCGACCTGCACAAGATGATCCGGCGCCCCTCGCCGTTGGTCGAAACCGGAGCAGATTAGTGCGACGACGGTCAACGCAGGGACCGCAGAGATCGCAGAGACAGAAATTACTGCCGCGTGCTCTGCGTTGTACGGCGTGGTGTCCTGGCCGAGGTTAGGTTGGATTATGGTGCATACATTTGTGGTCTACGTCGACAACAAGCCGGGCGTCCTGAACCGGGTCGCCTCGCTGTTCCGTCGCCGCGCATTCAACATCGAGTCGCTGACCGTCGGGCGGACCGAGGAGGCCGGCGTCTCGCGGATGACGGTCGTGGTCGACACCGACGCCTACGGCGCTCGCAGGCTCGAGGCGAACCTCTACAAGCTGGTGCCGGTCAAGCGCGTCGACGATATCTCCGCGGCGCCGTCCATCGTGCGGGACCTCGCGCTCATCAAGGTCGCGGCGACCGGCGAGGCCCGGATGCACGTCATGCAGCTGGTCGACGTGTATCGCGCGCGCGTGGTCGACGTCAGTCCGGATTCGCTGATCGTCGAGACCACCGGCACGGAGGACAAGATCGACAGCCTGCTCGAAGTGCTCAGGCCGTTCGGCGTGAAGGAGATGGTGCGCACCGGGCGGATCGCGATGGCACGCGGCACCCACAAGGTGCCGCGTCCGCCAGCGCCCACCGCCGGCGATGTGATCGTGGACGACGTCAGTAACTGTTCGGTATAGCGGATTTCGTCCTCTGGTTATGGGCACCGAACCATCGATGGGTCCGGTGCCCATTCCGACCGCCCGATCCGATGACCGGGCGCGGCCGGATGACGTCATGGCAGATGACCACTTTGAAGGAGACGGCATGGCGAAGATGTATTACGACGACGCGGCGGACCTGGCGCTGATTCAAGCCAAGAAGGTCGCAGTGATTGGCTACGGATCGCAGGGGCACGCGCATGCGCTGAACCTGCGCGACAGCGGGGTCAGCGTCCGCGTCGGTCTGCCGGCGACGAGCCGGTCGCGGGCGAAGGCCGTCGAAGCGGGTCTGACTGTCGGCGAAGTCGCCGAGGTGTCGAAGTGGGCCGATGTCATCATGATTCTCATCCCTGACACGAGCACCGCGAAGGTCTACAACGACGAGATCGCGCCGAATCTCGAGGCGGGCAACATGGTCATGTTCGCCCACGGCTTCAACATCCGCTTCGGCACGGTCACCGTGCGCGCCGACGTCGACGTCTCGATGGTGGCGCCGAAATCGCCGGGGCACCGCGTGCGCGAGCTGTTCGTCGAAGGGGCGGGCACGCCGGCGCTGTTCGCCGTCCACCAGGACGCCACCGGCAACGCGCGGGCGCTGACCTTGTCGTACGCGAAAGGGATTGGCGTGATGCGCGCCGGCGTCATCGAGACGACGTTCGCCGAGGAGACCGAGACGGATCTGTTCGGCGAGCAGGCGGTGTTGTGCGGCGGCGTCAGCGCCCTCATCAAGGCCGGCTTCGCGACGCTCGTGGAGGCTGGCTATCAGCCCGAGGTGGCCTACTTCGAATGCCTGCACGAGGTGAAGCTCATCGTCGATTTGATCTATCAGGGCGGCCTGGCCTACATGCGCTACTCGGTCAGCGATACGGCGGAATACGGCGACTACACCGGCGGACCCCGCATTGTCACCGACGCGACCAGGCTGGAAATGAAGAAGATGCTGGCGGAAATTCAAAGCGGGGAGTTCGCCCGGACCTGGATCGAGGAGAACGCGGCAGGTCGGCCCTGGTTCAACAAGCAGCGGGAGATTGAAGCCGGGCTTCAAATTGAGGACGTCGGCGAGCGCCTGCGTGCCCTCATGCCGTTCCTCAAGCCCGTGCGCATTCAGCAATCGCAGCCGGTTGGACGATAGCTGTCTTTGAAGGGCTGAAGTTTCAGATCTCAAGTCTGCTGGCTTCGGGCTGCTTCGGGCTGCCGGGCCACTTGGATCCCGGCTCACTGGCCGGGGGCGCCACATGCTGACGCTAGCGGGGCAGCCTTCCGCCTTCAGACGTGAGCCTTCGTTTGTCGCTCTGAGGCTTGACCGTTAAAGGACACACGTAGTAAAACTTACAGGTCCTCGGGCGTTCCCGAGCCAACACGGTTTTCCCGGTACATGGACAAACTCATCGAGCGCGAGCCCGCAGCTCGAAATCCTCTGGTCGCGGCGCCCGCTCTCGCGATTCAGTTTTTCGTCATCCCGCTGGTGGTCGTCGGCGTGACCGTGTTGGGATATCTGGGCTTCCGCTCGCTCGTCGGGGACACCCGCACCGCGCAGGATTACGTCTCGGAGGTGCGATTCGGCGGTGCAAACCGGCGGTGGCCTGCCGCCTACGAGTTGTCGCGGCTGCTGTCCGACCCGAAAGTACGCGCCGACCGCACGTTGGCTCCGGCGCTTTTGAAGGCCTTCGAAGACTCGACCAACGACGACGATCCGCGGGTCCGACGGTATCTGGCCCTGGCCCTAGGCCGGCTGGATCCGCCGTTGCCTCCGCAAGCCGTCACCGTGCTGGCCAAAGCGCTGGACGATCCGGATGGCGAGGCGCAGATCAGCGCCATCTGGGCGCTCGGCGCCTCAGGTGACGCGGCGGTGATTCCCAAGCTTCTGCCACTCTATCAATCGACCGACGCCGGGATTCGCAAGATGGTGGTCTACGCGCTCGGCGCGTTGCCGGGCGATGCCCAGGTCGAGACGCTGCGAACGGCGTTGCAGGATGCAACCGCCGACGTGCGGTGGAACGCGGCCGTGGCGCTTGCCCGCCACGGCAATCTGGACGGAGTGCCGGTGCTGCGGCAGATGCTGGACCGTGAGTCGGTCGAACGGATGGTCAAGCGCGATGTCCGTGTGGACGAAGATCAGGATCCGATTGCCGACGTCATGATCAGCGGGCTGCGCGCGATTGCGGCCCTGAAGGCGCCGTCACTCAAACCCACCGTCGAGTCCCTGAGTCAGCAGGATCGCAGCATGAAGGTTCGGCAGGCGGCATTAGAGGCATTGAAGGTCATGGGTTAGGCGACTGCCCATGAGAAAATACGAAGATGGCAGACGACACGAAACCCAACTCTGAAATTCCGAGCGCGCCCGCGAGCGGTGCGACTCCGACCGCGGCTGCGCACGTCAAGCCTGCGCCTGCGCCCCGGCCACCCGCCGCGCCCCTCCCCGACCTGGCGGGGAAGACGACCAACGCGGCGTCGCCCGGTGGGGCGGCCGCGAAAGCGGCGGCCGCTCGGCCTGCCGCCGCGGCTGCGTCCAGCCGTGCGGCAGACGACACGTCGCCACTCTTGACCCGGCGCGCGTGGATGGGTCTTGCCTGGGGAGCGTTTTCCGCGGCGTCTGCCGCGGCGCTCGCCGCGACGGGCCGTTTCATGTTCCCCAACGTGCTCAACGAGCCGCCGCAGCAGTTCAAGGCGGGGTTCCCGAACGAGTACGGCACCGGTGTCGACGAGCGGTGGAAGGAAAAGTTCGGCATCTGGCTGGTCCGGACGCCCGACGACATCGAACAGCACGCCGGCGGGTTCTACGCCCTCATGACGGTGTGCACGCACCTGGGCTGCACGCCGAACTACCTGTCGGCGGAAAACAAGTTCAAGT
>JBDTVS010000209.1:0-78021 GCA_040007095.1 Acidobacteriota bacterium | reverse complement strand
CGGTGGCGGCGGTGGCGGCGCCGCCAGCAGATTGTCCAACACCCATTTGCCGCGCAACACCGGAGACGTTCGTGTCGCGTACGAGGTGAGCGTCAGCACACTGCCCTGCCCCAGCAGCCCACCGCGCGGGCTGCCGTCGGGGAACGTCACGCGTCGAAAATCGCTCCCCTGCACGTTGGGAATACCGTAATGCATGGCGAGACGTTCGTTGACGAAGGTGTAATTCGCCGTCAGCAGTTCGAGCACGCTGCGATTCTCCCGCAGGATGCTGTCGAGAAAGAGCTCGGTCTCACGATGAAACGCGCTTCGTAGGGTCTCGTCGAAGTCGGGGAACAGGAGCTCGTCCGGCTGCTTCGCCTCGATATCGCGCAAGAACAGCCATTGGGCGGCAAAGTTCGTCACCAGTGAATTGGAACGGGGATCGGCCAGCATGCGCTGGACCTGACGCTCGAGTGCTTCCGGAGTGCCGAACCGCCCTGCGTCCGCCGCGTCGAGGAGTTCTTCATCAGGAATGCTGCTCCAGAGAAAGAACGACGCGCGGGACGCGAGCTCCAGAGCGGTGATGCGATACGGCGAGCCCGGCGGGACGTCCGGCGATTCGTGCTCGATGCGAAACAGAAACTGCGGACTCACGAGCACCCGCTCGAGCGCCCGCTGGATGCCCCGATCGAATCCGCCTTCCGACCGCCCCGCCGTGTAGAACGGCATCAAGCGCTGGACGTCCGCCTCGGTTGCGGGACGCCGGTAGGCTCGACGCGCCAGCGCCGAGAGAATCCGCGTGGCGCAGGCGAGCTCGTCGCCGTCCTTCGCGCTGGCGATCCCGCCTGACGGCCCTGCCGACGGACCGCAGACAAAAATGCGGCGGCGGCTCGGCGTGTCGCCGGGGCCGGTGACGTTGTACGGCCCGCTGATGGTCACGCTGGCGAGCGCGGGCTGCGTGCCTCTGCCCCGCATCCGTGGACGAAGCGTCTCTTCGTCGCGCGCCTGTGTGTGCTCGATGAAGGTGACGCCCACGAGCCTGGGACCGGCCTTGATCGGAAGGCGGAATTCAAGCGGGCGTGCTGCCGCGCCCCGGCCGCCTCCCCGCCCCGCTCCCGCATTGCCGCCTATCGCCGTCAGCTGGACCCGTTCGTCGTCAACCGTAATCTCGATCTGGTGGGCATCACGAGGCGCGCCGGCGACATCCACTTTGACGAGGTAGTCGGCGTCGAGGGGAAAGTAGGTGCGGATCGCCAGGCCTCCGCGCGTACCGAGCGAGAGATCCTCGACCCGCGCGTCCTGCCACTGTTCCGGGTGCAGGCGGTGGATGTTGACCAGTGGCGGCAGCGTCGGATCGCCGACGGCAAGACGGCTGATTTTTCTCGCCGCCTCGACGTAGCGCTCCATCGCGGTCGGCGAGACAAACAGCAGATCCGCGATGTTGTCGAACCCGCTGCTGACGTTGTCGGACGGAAGCAGCAGCGAATAGTCCATCTCCTTCGGCAACGCGTCGACCGCCAAGAGGTCCCGCACGGCGTTCTCGTATTCCGTGCGGCTCAGGCGATGAAGCAGCGGCAGCGCGCCGGGATTCGGTGTGGCGACAGCCGCGCGGTCGAGCTCGTTTTCCAGGAAGGTCGCGACCGCATCGTAGGTTGCCTGATCGGGCCGGGGGGCACCGGCCGGCGGCATGGTGGACGAGCGCAGCTTCCGGACGACTTTCTCCCACCTCTCCCAGACATCGGGATCGGCGCCGGCCCTGGACACCTCCGTAGGGTCGATGACGAGGCCCGCGGTCTTCAGCCTCGAATTGTGGCAGGTGACGCAGTACTGGTTGAATACCGCCGCCGGCGTGGAAGCCGTCGCGGAGGACGGCGCCTGAGGCGGCGCCGATGAAGCGTGTAAGCCGCGAAACCTGGCCGGGGCAAACGCCAGCAGCACGGCGAAGGTCAACGTCAGGCGTCTCTGCCCGCAGCGCATGTTATAGGGCCTGGTCCAACTGAGCGACATGATACTGAGTCCGGCACCCTCATTGGAATATACTTGCCGGCTAAATAGACTCTCAGTATTTGACGTCAACCACCGAGATCACCGAGAAAGTCCCAAGGTTTTGGCCCGGTGCACTCGGTGTCCCCGGTGGTGACCGGCGAATTGAGACGGTATGCCGGCTAGCGAGGGAGGGAAGGAGCCATGAATACCCGGCCCACATGGTTCGGCACGGCGTGGTTGCTGCTGGCCGGCGTGTCCGCGGCCAGCGCCGCCTCGCACGACCTCCGTCTGATTGATGCGGCGAAGAAAGCGGACCTCCAAACGGTCCGCGCGCTGGTGGCGCAGCACGTGGACGTGAATGCCGCGGAGGGCGACGGTTCGACCGCGCTGCACTGGGCCGCCCGCCGCGACAACGCCAGTCTCGTGGAGATCCTGCTCGCCGCCGGCGCGAACCCGCGGGCGGCGACGCGTTACAACGTGACGCCGCTCGCGCTCGCCAGCGCCAATGGAAATGCCACCGTCGTCGAGCGCCTGCTGAAAGCGGGTGTCGACGCGAACTCCACGTCCGAAGAAGGGCAGACGGCCCTCATGACTGCCTCGCTGACTGGAGCCGTCTCTGCGATCAAGGTCCTGGTCGCACACGGCGCCAATGTGAACGCGAAGGAGCCATACAAAGGACAGACCGCGCTGATGTGGGCGGCCTCCAAGGGCAACGCGGCGGCTTCAGCAGTGCTGATCGAGTCGGGCGCGGAGGTCGGCGCCAGATCGAAGGCTGGATGGACGAGCTTTCTGTTTGCCGTCCGCAACGGCCACGCCGACGCGGCGAGCGTGCTCCTCAATCACGGCGCCAACGTCAATGACGTCGCGCCCGACGGCACCAATGCGCTGAACATGGCCGTCGTCAATGCCTACTTCGATGTGGCGTCCGCGCTGCTGGATCACGGCGCCGATCCAAACGCGTCGGACCCGCGTGGATCCGCGCTGCATACGTTGGCGTGGCTGAGAAAGCCCGGGGCGGATGGCGCCGCAGGCGTCGGCAATACGCCGCATGGCCCTCCGGTGCCCACGGGGAATCTCACGGCGATGGAGTTGGCCAGGAAACTGCTCGAGCACGGCGCCAATCCCAATCTTCGAATCAACTGGGAAGAGAAGAAGTTCGACCAGGAGGGCGGCACGATGAAGAACCCGCCGCTCATCCAGCTCGGACGTCACTATCTGACCTATGTCGGGGCGACACCGTTCTACATCGCCGCGCACAATGGAGACGCGCCCTACATGCGGCTGCTGGTGGAACACGGCGCGGATGCGAAGATGCCGAATGTGCTCGGTGTGACGCCGCTGATCGCCGCCTCCGGCCTCGACTACTGGGAAGGCGAGGCGCCGGGACCGTTTACCGGCTGCTCCGAGGCGGAACGGCTGGAGGCGGTCAAGCTGGCGCTGGAGCTCGGGAACGACATCAATGCGCACGCCGATTTCGGCGACTACCCGATGGAAGGCACGCCTCAGTACACGCTGCTCTACTACCCCCTGAACATGGATAAGTTGACGGGAAAGGTGCTCGGAGATCCACGGTGGAGCGGCAGCACGGCGCTGCACGGCGCGGTGGTGTCGGGCCAGGCGGCCATTGTGAAGTTTCTCGTCGACCATGGCGCCAACGTCGACGCCACAACCAAGCTCGGTTGGACTCCACTGATGCTCGCCGAGGGCGTCTTCTTCGCGAATGCCAAGAAGGAATACCCGGCGGCGGCGGCCATCCTGAAAAACAGACAGTAAAAGACCACCAACGAAAGGTCCTCACGCCATGACTGCTGCCCACGCTTTGTCGCCGCGGCGCCTCCTCCACGTCGGCCTCACGATCGCGATGTTTTCCTCGTTCGGATCGATGATGTCCGCCGACGTCGATCCGAAGGCCCTGGTGCTCACCTTGCCCAAGAATATCAAGTGGGTCGAAAACACGGCCGCCGGATCGGCGCAGGCGATTCTGTTTGGTGATCCCAGCAAGCCTGGCATGTACGGCGTGCTGACCAAGTGGCATGCCGGTCACATGAGCCGGCCGCACTTTCATGCGAACGACCGCTTCATCACCGTGATTTCTGGCACGTGGTGGTGCGGCACTGGTACGAAATACGACCCCGCAAGCACCGTCGCCATCCCGGCCGGATCCTTCGTCAAGCACGTGGGCAAAGGGATCCACTACGACGGCGCCAAGGACGAGGACGTGATCCTGGAGATTGTCGGCGAAGGGCCCGCCACCTCAACACCTGCGGAGGTGAAGTAAGTCGCCGGATGTCGAACCAGCCGCCCGCGACGTCCGGGCGGGAACCAGGCCGTCGGGCTTGCGCCTGACGGCCCAGTTCAGGTGTTCCTACATCGGTCTCAACGGTTTGGGCGCCGCCAACAGATACGGCTGATCGCGGAGTTCTCGACTGAGCTGCGCGTGACGCTGGCGCCAAGGCTCGAAACGCCTTGCAATCGTACTCAGAAGCCGGGCTTTGTGTGGGGACGCTTCCAAGGCCGCCGCTCGGTTGAAGAACGACGCGCCCAATTCCGCATACCACCGGATGTTGTGGCGCCGGCGCATCTGATCCTCGAAAAATCCGGCCAGAACCAGGCACTGCGCACCGGCGGTCTCCATCATCTGGCTATCAGCCAGCAGGCTGGTATCAGCGACAAAATTGTCGAATATCTCGCTGAGATTGGAGGGCGCCGGCAGATTGACACAGGCCTGCGTCGAGATCTGGGCATAGTGCGCCAGCACGCTGGCGTTGTAGAGGAGCTCCGGTCGATCGACTTCAGGGCCGGCGATGTCCTGCAAATGCAGGAAAAAAAACTCGAGCGTCTGAAGATGGTCGGTCGCAATCAGTTCCGCTAGGGGACCCATGGCGCCTCCGGGTGGCCACGGGTGGTATCACAGACTTGTGATCCGTGGCCAGCGGTCAGCGCCCGTGCAAATCAAGCGCCAACGACCGTGGCATAGAGGTGCCGCCGCGCAGGGGGCGAGCGCTGGCGCCAATCTCTGTTGCTCCGTGCGCGTCTGGGGACGGCCGTTGTCATCGAATTCAGCCAGAAACTCGTGGTTCTAAGGATCAGCGACTTGCTCCGACTCCCTGATTTCTGCTAACTGAACGGAACGTGTCGCCGGCTTTGACCAGCGGCCACATGGGCGGCCATCCGACATACTTGTGGTTGCCTGCGGCAACGACGGCACCTCGCTGCGGTTTTTCGGTCGCGGGTCCGGCACGATGATGCCCGAGGTTTGTTGCAATCCAAGATGATGATTTTCGGCCCGGCAGTCGATGAAACAACGGCAAAAAACCACGGACCGGGCAGTGGGTCCGGCGGTGAAGGTGCTAAACTCGGCCGCTCTTGGGGCACTCCGCGAAGGCTCCGGGCTCGCTCTTAACCCGAGGAGGGATGTCGTGCGAAGAACACTCGTGGTAGCGGTCGTTGCACTCACGTTGCTCGTGAGTGTCGCGTCGGAAGCCTTCGCCCAGATCGGCAGCAGCATCGCCGGGGTAGTCAAGGACGCGACTGGAGCGGTCCTGCCGGGCGTCACGGTCGAGGCGGCCAGTCCGGCACTGATCGAAAAGGTGCGAACGGTCGTGACCGACCCCTCAGGTCAGTACAAGATTGTCGATCTCAGACCGGGCACCTATACCGTGACCTTCACGCTCACCGGCTTCAGCACGGTGAAACGAGACGGGGTCGAGCTGTCCGCCTCCTTCGCGGCGACGGTGAACGCCGACCTGCGGGTGGGCGCGGTCGAGGAAACCATTACGGTCTCGGGTCAGGCCCCGACCGTCGACGTGCAGAACGTCGTGCAGCAGCGAGTCATGACACGCGACGTGCTGGACGGAGCGCCGCTCGGGACGAAGCAGGCTGCCGCAGTCGGCGCGCTCATCCCGGGCGTCATCGCCAGCAGCCAGGACGTCGGCGGCACTCAGTTTACTGCGGCGTCCATCTCTATCCACGGCGGCAGATCGGGCGAGATGCTGATCCTGTTCGACGGGCTGGACGCCTCGAACGGACAGGGACGAGGCGGCGCCTACACCACGGTCCAGAGCAACGACGCCGCCGTGCAGGAACTCGCTCTCGAGGTCTCGGGCTTCTCCGCGGAAAGCGAGATGGGCGGCATCAGAACCAATCTCATCCCGAGAGACGGCGGCAACCTCTTCAAAGGATCGTTCTTCGCCAACGGCACCAATGACAAGTTCCAGGGCGACAACCTGACCGACCGGCTGAAAGCGCTTGGCGCAAACTCCACCAACCGGGTACTCCGTATCTACGATATCAATCCCGCATTCGGCGGTCCGGTCAAGAAGGACACCCTCTGGTTTTTTGCCGCGGCCCGGAAATTCCAGGCCAGACAGGCGCAAGCCGGCCTGTTCTACAACTCGAGCACCATACCCTACATCTTCACACCGGACCTCAACCAGCCGGCGTTTGAAACCACGACCGATGGGAACATCAGCCTTCGTCTGACATGGCAGGCCTCGCCCAGGAACAAGATCAGCGCGCAGCACCAGTACGCGACGCAGACCTTCGATCATTACTACGCGGGGAACACGACCCTCGAACCCGACGCGACGCTGGCCTACGACGCGCACCCGCAGTACTTCTCGCAGGCCAGCTGGAGCTCGCCGGTGACGAGCCGGCTGCTGCTCGAGGCCGGCGCCTCCTTCGGCAACAAAGACTACGTCTGGACGCCGCAGCCTGGCGCCGATCCGAATGCCTACGCCTACACCGAGCGCAGTACCGGTTTGAGTTGGGGCAATGCCACGCAAACCCTGGGTCACCACGGCAGCCACAACACCAACGCCCGGTTCACGGCGTCGTACGTAACCGGATCGCACGCGGCGAAGTTCGGCATGACCTTCCTGCATTCCTCGTCCCACTGGGAGCAGTGGATGACGGGCAACGAAACCACGCTGCAGCTCTTGAACGGGGTCCCGAACCAGGTCACCGTCTTTGCGATGCCGCTGTACTACGACGAAGTCACGAAGGCCAATATCGGCCTCTTCGCCCAGGATCAGTGGACGCACAAGCGCATGACGCTGAACGTCGGCCTCCGGTTCGACTACCTGAACAACTATGTGCCCGCGCAGCACAACGGCCCGGGTCCGTGGGTGCCGAACCGCGAGGTGGACTTCGCACAGGTAGACAACGTGCCGAACTGGAAGAACGTCTCGCCGCGCATCGGGGTGGCGTACGACGTGTTTGGCGACGGCAAGACCGCCGTCAAGGTGAATCTTGGCCGCTATCTGGAAGGCCCCAACCTGACCTCGTTCACCCGACTGGCGAATCCGGCGGCCGCCATCGCGGTGAGCGCGAACCGTACATGGAGCGACGCCAACGGCGATTTCCTTCCCCAGCTGGGCGAGCTGGGGGCGCTCAATCAGGCCACCTTCGGCAATAGCACCGTCGTGACGACTTACGCGCCCGATACGCTGACGACGCGCGGATACAACTGGGAGTTCTCCGCGGCGCTCCAGCGCGAGTTGGTGCCTCGTGTGTCGGCCAGCGTGGCGTACTTCAGACGGTCGTACGGCAACCTCCGCGTCACGCAGAACACCGCCGTGACCTCAGCCGATTACAGTCCGTACTGCGTCGCTGCGCCGGTTGATCCACGACTGCCGGGCGGCGGCGGCAATCAGCTGTGCGGCTACTTCGACATCAACCCGAACAAGTTCGGGCAGACGCTCAACGTCATTCAGCAGGCGAGCCACTTCGGCACGCCCGAAGACGTCTACGACGGCGTCGACATCAACGAAAGCGTGCGGCTCGCCAAGAGCATCAACGTGTCGGGTGGTGTGAGCATCGGCCGGGAGCGGCTCGACAACTGCTACGCGCAGAACGACCTGAGTCTGATGACGGCGTTCGCCGGCGCCCGGCTGCCGAGCCGATGCGACGTGCGTCCGCCGTTCCAGGCGAACGTCAAATTCCTCGTCGTCTACCCGCTGCCCTGGTGGGGCATTCAAGCGGGCGCCGCCTTCCAGAGCATTCCCGGACCGCAGGTGACCGCGAGCTTCACCGCCACCAACGCGCTGATTGCGCCGTCGCTCGGCCGCAACCTGTCTGCCGGCGTCAACGGAACCGGGACCATCGATCTGATTCCGCCAGGCACCCAGTATGGCCAGCGCCTCAATCAGTTGGATCTGCGGGCCAGCAAGATCTTCCGACTGCCCGGAAGCCGCACCATCCAGGCAAATATGGACGTCTACAACGCCCCGAACGTGGACACCGTGCTCAACCAGAACAACACCTACGGCACGCTGTGGTTGAAACCGTCGTCCATTCTCCAGGCCCGGTTCTTCAAGTTCAGCGTGCAGTTGCAGTTTTGAGCGCTCTCGGTCGAACCTCGCGTTCGTTGTGGTTCCAAACACTCGCCGGCTGTTTGAGGCCAGCCGCGACTACCTGCTCGTGAGAAGGTTCAAGGCTGCTGCGGACGTTGAATGATTTCCACTCGCACGCCGCTCGGCGCTTCAAGAATCGCAAACCGCACATCCTCGTACGGACGGGAAGCGCCAATGGTCAGGCCTCGGCCGATGAGCGTGGTCGTGGCTTCATCGATGTTCGGCACTCGCCACGCGATGTGCTGGATGGCGCGGTCGGCGCTGGGCGCCGTGGCTTCGCCGCCGCTGTCGGCCACGAGGAGCCACATCGGACCATAGCGAAGGCCCTCGATGCGTCCCTTCAGTTTGGAGCGCTCGCCACCCATCATCTGCTGGAACCACTGCAGCGTGGCCTGGGGATCTTGCACGCGCAGATGCAGGTGATGGAGGCCAGGCAGGTCCGAGTCCTGCAGTACCTCGATCTTCACACCCCACGGATCCTGGATGAAGCCGGCCTTGAAGACTCCAGGCAGCTCTTTGACCGGCAAGATCACCTTGGCCCCGGCAGCCTCGAGCTCCTTGATCTTTGCGTCGGCATCGGCAAACGAGAGGCCGAGGTGGTCGATGACGCTGCCCGTGCTCGGCTGTGCTTTGTCGTTCTTGAGGAAGACGACCAGCGTCCTGCCGAGATAGGCCATCCCCGCGGTCGGCGAGGCGACGGCTCCCAGATGCGCGATGTACCAGGCCCGCGTCTCGGCTGGATTCGGCGTCAGGATATGCATGTTGTCGAATCCGGCGCCCGGCACGGCCACACCCTGGGCGGATGCTTCCACGGCGACGAGCGCCAGACACGCACAAAAACCAGCGATGTACCTCATCGTCTTCTCCTCGAAAGGCATCATACTGCTTCACCGTGCCCCCCCTCTGCTCTGGGACGCCAGTCGGCGCTTCAACCACGCTGGCTCAGGCGTCTTCGCCAAACAGTGGCCTGTCCCCGCTGTGTCTTCTGTGGATTCCCAGATCGCCTGAGGCGAGCGCTGAAAAGTGTTCGCGATTCCGCGCTCTCGTGGCTAAATTCAGTCGCATGCGGCTGCACGCAGGCGTCTGGGGCCTGTTCGTCTCGTTGACGGCGCTGACGGCGTGCCAGAGCTCGCGTTCTTCGGATGCGGGTGTCACTCGAAGCGGGCTGACCTTCAACAAAGACATCGCGCCGATCCTGTTCGAACACTGCGGGTCCTGCCACCGCCTGGGCGAGCCTGTCAACGCGAGTGGTGCCCCTCGCTCCGACTCGAAGTTGGATGGCACGAGCGATCAATGGTGCATCGCCGGTGCACCTTTCAACCTGATCGAGTACCGGGACGCGCAGGCTCACGCCAGGCAGATCGCGGCGGCCACGAGAAAACGTACGATGCCGCCGTTCCTGCCCGAGCCCGGGTACGGCGCCTTCGCCAACGAGCGACGGCTACGCCCGGAACAGATCGACATGATCGAGCGATGGGTTGACGCCGGCGCGCCCGAAGGCGACCCCGCCGATAAGCCACCGACGCCACACTGGCCGAAGGGCTGGCAACTTGGCGAGCCCGATGTGATCGTGACGATGCCGCAACCATACACGCTGCCGGCCGTCGGGCCGGACGTCTTCCGCAATTTCGTGATGCCGCTGCCGCTGCCCTCGACCCGGTATGTCAGAGCGATGGAATTTCGCACGGATAACCCGCGGGTGCTCCATCATGCGAGCGTCGGCGTCGATCGGACACGAACCTCGCGAACGCTGGATCGCGCTGACAGGGAGCCCGGCTTCGCCGTGATGCCGGAGGATGAAGTCCGCAATGTGTACGGCTGGTCCCCGGGCAAGGCCCCGTTCATGGGACCCGCGGGCTCGGCATGGTCGCTCGAAGCCGGCAGTGATCTCGTGGCGCAGCTGCACATGCTGCCGTCCGGCAAGCCGGAGCGCATCCAACCGAGCATCGGGCTGTTTTTTACCGACACGCCCCCGACGCATGTGCCGCTGGTGATCACACTGCAGTCGAAGACGATCGATATTCCTGCCGGCGAGCAGCACTACACGGTCGAAGACACCTATCTCCTCCCGTCGGACATCGATGTCTTGAGCGTATATCCGCACGCGCACTATCTCGCCACGGACATGAAGGGAACGGCGACGCTTCCCGACGGAACGATCACCTGGCTGTTCTGGATCAAAGCGTGGGACTTCAACTGGCAGGATACCTACCGCTACGCGTCGCCGCTGTTTCTCCCCAAAGGCACGACGCTGACGATGCGTTTCACCTACGACAACTCGAACGGCAACCCCAGGAATCCGAATCACCCCCCTCGCCAGATTCAGTGGGGACCGCAATCATCGGACGAGATGGGCGCGCTGTGGCTCGAGGTTCTGCCCCGTCACGCCGAAGACCTCGGGCTGTTCATGCGGGACAACGCCGCGCGCGCCATGCGCACGGACATCGGCCACGCCGAACTGCAGGTGCGAAATCAGCCAGAGGACGCTCTGTCTCGGAACTTCCTCGCCGCCAAGTATCTTCAAGCGGGCCGTGTCCCCGACGCGGTGGCGCAACTCGACCAGGCGCTTCGTCTGAAACCTGACGATGCCGAGGCGCACAGCAACCGGGGAATCGCGTTTCAGCTGCAGAACCGGATCCCCGATGCGACCCGGGAGCTGGAAACCGCCTCGCGCCTCAAGCCGGCCGACGATCGTGTGCACGTCAATCTCGGCAACGTGCTGCAGGCCGGTGGACAGAGAGACGCGGCCCTCCGCGAGTATCGCCGTGCGATTGACATCAATCCGGAAAATGCCGACGCGCATTTCAATCTCGCGCTCGTCCTGGGCCCGCAGGGCAGGCTCGACGAAGCGATTGCGCACCTCCGGCGGGCGCTGGCGATCAATCCTCAGAATGCGAGCGCCCACCGCAATCTCGGCATCGCGCTCGGCATGCAAGGTCGTCGCGAACAGGCAATCGATGAAATTCGTGAGGCATTGAGAATCCAGCCCGGGTCGGCCGAGGCGCAGCAGAATCTCGACGCGCTCCTGAAACCGAAACGCGTGCAGCCGCCACCCTGAACGAAGGTGCGATCCAATCATCTCCAGTCGTCGATCGGGTCGGTGATCTCGTCGAACCCCTTGACCAGTTTCAACCGTGTTCGTCGTGTCCTTGTGGTTCCAGGACTCGCGGCTGTTTGAGAGAAGCCGACGCCAGGCTGACAAGAAACGGTCGAATCGTTGACGAAATGACCGAGGAACCGCTCGTTTTCTGTTACGATGCGCGGCAACCGAGGAGACGTGAGATGCGACCCACACTTTGCGCCCTGATCGTCGGCCTGGCCTTTACCCTTCAGGCGTCCGCCGCCACAGTTGATGGCCTGAAGATCCACTCGTCCTCGGCCGGCAAGGGACAGCACACCGTGATCCTGGTGCACGGATGGACCTGCGATTCCACATCGTGGACGGCGCAGGTGGGCGTCCTGTCCAAGATCTACCGCGTCGTGACCCTGGACCTGCCGGGGCATGGCTTGAGCGGTTCGCCGGCGGATGGGAAGTTCTCGGTCGATCTGTTCGCGCGCGCCGTCGAAGCGGTTCGTGCCGAGACGAACGCCGACAAGGTCGTCCTGGTTGGCCACAGCATGGGCGCGCCGGTGATCCGCCAATACGCCCGGCTGTATCCGCAACATGTCGCCGGGTTGGTGGCGGTCGACGGCCCGCTTGCAGGCGGCCCAGGACCGGCGCCGCAGCGTGGCCAGGCGCCACCGCGGTTTCCTGCCGTGACCGGCCCTGACGGACTCAAGGCTCGCGAGACGATGATTCGCGGCATGTTTACGCCCCAGACTCCGCCGGCACTCCAGCAGCAGATTCTGGCGATGATGTTGAAGGCGCCGGAAGCCACCGCCGGAGGCGCGATGGCGGCGATGGCCGACCCGGCGCTCTGGAAAGAGGACGTCGTCGCCTCACCGGTTCTGGCCATTTACGCCGGAACGTCGAAGCTCCCCGACGTCGCGGCGATGAAAAAGACACTGCCGCAGTTCGAAGCCACCCAGGTCGCCGGCACCGGACACTTCGTGATGATGGAAAAGCCCGAAGAATTCAACCGCCTGCTGACAGCGTTTCTCGAGAAGGCCAAGTACTGAGCGACGAGTTGTCGAACCACATTCCCTGTGGTTCAACCTGATTCCGAGCCCGCCGCGCTGCGGAACTGCGCTACTCGAGCGCGAACACCCAGACGGCGCCGCCCTCCGGCACTGGCGGATACTCGCCAGGGAAGAGCCTGTTGAGCGTCGCCTGATCGCCTGCTGAATCGCCGCCCCACCCCGAGTGGACGGCAATGTACTGTTTCCCGTCGACGAGGAACGACGTGGGCGGCGCCAGAATGCCCGACGTGGTCGGCCATTCCCATAACAGCTTGCCGCTCGATGCATCGAACGCATGGACCTTGCGGTCGTTGGTCCCGCCGCTGAATACCAATCCACCCGCCGTCGCCAGCACCGAGCCCCAGTTCGGGCTCTTCGGGTAGTTGTGCGTCCAGGCTTTCTGGCCGGTGTCGACGTTCCACGCTTGCAGCTCCCCGTAATGATCGGCGCCTGGCACGGTCGGCGTCGGTCCGCCGCCGCCGCCGGTCGTGCCTGTAAACGACGACCCCGCCCGGTACTCCACGGTCGGGGCTCCGGTGATCGAACCACACATGTTGTTGTTGGCGGGCACATAGATCATCCGCGTCAGCGGACTGAACGCGATCGGCGGCCAGGTCTTACCGCCGTGCGCGCCAGGACAGAAATCAGTCCGCTTGCCCGTGCCCGGCTTGCGCGCCGGATCCACGTCCGGCCGCCCGGTAACTGGATCGAGGCCGCGAAAGACGTTCTGGTACACGTAGGGCTTGCCTTCAACAAAGCGAATCGGTCCGGTCGAGCGTTCGAGGAACCAGAGATACCCGTCGCGGGCGACATCAATCAGTCCTTTGACCGTCCGCCCGTTCCGCCGGTAGTCGACCAGGATGGGCGGCGACACCTCGTCCCAATCCCACGAGTCGTTCTGGTGATATTGGAAGTGGCCTTTGATCTGCCCCGTCGCTACGTCAAACGCGATCGTGGATGCGGTGTAGAGGTTGTCGCCGGGACGCTGATCGCCCATCCAGGGCCCGCCATTGCCCGTGCCGAAGAATGCCAGGTTGGTGTCTGGATCGTAGTTGCCGGTGACCCAGATCGGGGCGCCACCGGTTTTCCACTGATCGCCCTTGGGCCAGGTGTCGCTCCCAGGCTCTCCGGGCGCCGGGACGGTAAAGGTACGCCACTGCTCTTTACCGGTCTCGGGATCGAGAGCTGCCACGAAGCCGCGGATGCCGTACTCTCCTCCCGAAGTCCCGACCAGCACCTTGCCCCCGGCAATCAGCGGCGCCAGCGAGATGTAGTAGCCCGACTTGTTGTCCGCGACGCTGGTCGTCCAGACCTCGCGGCCGGTCTTCGCCTCGAGCGCCACGATGACGGCCTCCCCGGCGGCGTAGTACACCTTGTCGCCGTAGAGCGCGACGCCGCGGTTGGTATCGTGAGGCACCAGCGCCCCGGCCGGACGCGGTCTGCGGTACCGCCAGAGTACGTTGCCGGTTTTCGCGTCGATCGCGATCACCTGGTTGTTCGGTGTCGACACGAACATCGCGCCGTTGTTGACGATCGGCGCGGACTCGTGGACCCGGGTCTCGCCGGTCGAGAATCCCCAGATCGGACGCAGCCTGGCCACATTTCGCGTGGTGATTTGATCGAGCGGGCTGAATCCCCAGCCATCGTAGGTGCGGCGGATCATCAGCCAGCTGCCGGCGTCCGGGCTTTTGAGGCGTTCCGCCGTGACCGTTTGATAGTTCTGTAAAACCGGCGCGAGCGGCGTCTGCTGGGCAACAGTGGTGGCAACGGCCGCGATGAGAGCGGCGGCAACGGCTGCAGCGCGGAGACTGGTAGTGGGCGTCATGGCCCTGTAGACTAGCGCGTCGTCGCTCCCTTGCGCCGTTTTTCTTGACGATCTTTGCCGATATTTTGACGGACCGGCAGGCAGAACGCCTTTACGTGCTGTGGCGAACGCCATAAAATCGCGGCATGCGGCAGATGCACCGGTCGACTTTGCTGTGCAGCTCTCCCGCTGAACGAAGCTCGCAGGCCCACTGAGCACCTGCGAGCGACGTCATGTCCGACGCCACGTCCAACGCCGCGACCGCGAAGGTCCTGAGAGAGGCAGCGAAATCCATCATGCATCAAATGACTCGTCGAGACGTGCTCCTGTCACTTCCGGCCCTGGCGCTGGCGCGGCGCGCGTTCGCGCAGGCGGCTCGTCCACAGATCCGCGTCAGCGGGATTAATCACGTGACGCTCTCGGTATCGGACGTCAAACGCTCGGTGGACTTCTATCAGGGGCTCTTCGGCATGCCCGTGGCAAGCCGGCAAGGGATGACGACCAACCTGCAAATCGGCAATGGGCCGCAGTTTCTCGGGATTGCCGCCGCCGGCGCCAATCCGCCGAACATCAACCATCTGTGTCTGGGTATCGACGACTTCAGCGTCGATCGCATCACGGGCGTTCTGGCCCAGCACGGCGTCAAGAAGAGCGACGCCGCGGACACTGCCGGAACGGGAGGACTCGGCGGTGGAGCGATGCTGATGCGCGTCCGCACTCGCGGACCGGAAGCGGGCGGCGACCGGGCCGGAACGTCCGAGCTCTACTTCAGCGATCCGGACGGCTTCGTCCTCCAGTTGCAGGACACGCGCTATTGCGGTGGAGGCGGCGCGCTCGGCAACGTCTGCCCGCCGCCGGTGGCCGCGCCGACAAAAGGCCTGCTCGCCTTGCGGGGCTGGAGCCACACCACGAATTTCGTGTCCGATGCGGCGCGTGCCATTGCCTTTTATCAGGAGCTCTTCGGGCTGCGTATCCAGGCCCATCAGGGGCCGACGGCTCCGGTACTGGGCGTGGGCGGCGTGCAGTTCCTCATGTTCGCGGGCGGCGGCGGACGAGGCGCGGCACCTCGCCCCGCCAGCATCAACCACCTCTGCATGAACATGGAGAAGTTCAATCCGGATGCCGTGATCAAGGCGCTCGAGAGCTATGGCATCAAGCCGAGAGGCAGCGCGCAGGGCGCGGCAGGCCCGCTGGTGCACTACATCAGTCTGCGCATGGAGAACCGCGGCGGTGCGCCGGGCGGCACGCCCGAACTGTATTTCACCGATCCGGACGGCCTGCTCATCCAGCTTCAGGACGTGAGCTATTGCGGCGGCGGCGGCGTCCTGGGCGAGGTGTGCACGGGCTGACGCAACGGGACGCCCGAGATTCAGCTCCGCGCGCTGACCGCCTCGCCAACGGCGCAAGCGCAGCATTCTCGAAGTGGGTGCGGTGCGGCTCTCGCTCGCCCGCAAGGCATCCTCCAACAGGACGCGGTCACTGGCGTCGTGCGCAATCACCAGATCCAGCCGATGTCCGTCGCGGTCGAACGCGAGCAGCGAGGGGTCCACGTAGATGCGTGTGCCGTCCTTCGTCCGGTGTTGGCGCGCGCCGATCCACGACACGATCTCCCCGGCACAGCGTCTGCCGATCGACTCCCTCAGTTCGCCCACCGTCTCAGGCGACCGTATGTCAATCGGCGTCATCCCGAGGAACTCGTCGCGGGAGTAGCCATAGTGGGCGACGGCCGCCTCGTTCATCGCCTTGAATTTGAGCGTATCGACATCGCAGATCCACGTGGGAATCGGCAATCGTTCGAAACTGGTCCAACACTCCGGCAAGCGCAGGCCAGGCGCGGCGTTGCCAAGAGCGAGGCGGGCGATGACGTCGACCGCCTGCTGAAACTCCACCGACTTGTCGAAAAGAAATCGGCGCCCGCGTTCAGGCTCGCCGCGCGCCACTGCGGCGCAGGTTCGTTCGTGAGCACGATGGTCAGGACGTATGATGCGTCGCGGACCGCATCCGAAGTGGGGCTCGACGCCTCGAGCAGATGGTACTGGTTGAAATCCTTGGCGATCCTGGCGATGGCGGCCGACCCAGGCACCGGGTCGAAGGCAAGGTGGCGGACGATGGCGTTGAGTGCCGATTCGCCATTCGCCGGGCCGCCCCATCCGTCCGCTGTCATTGCCCGGCCGCGGCCTTCTTGACGTCGCCTGCCTACTTTCCAACCAGGTGCGGCAGGTCCTTTTCGTTTTCGTTGCAGATGTAGTCGAGCAGATCCGTGTCGGGCGCGATGAACTGATTGAGCTTGACGGTCCACGGCGCGGTGTACGCTTTGGCATCGTCGACGGAGAGATCGATTTCCAGCTTCCCGTAGTTGACCCGGCGGAACCGCTCGGTGATGCGTGCCGCGTCGGTCATCGGGCTGCCGTTGGCATCGAGCCAGAGGCCGTCGCGGAATCCCGTGCTCTGGACGACCAGCGTGTCGCCTTCCCATGTTCCGGAGGAATACCCGACCCAGGACGGATTCGGATCCACCGGCAAAGGCCGTCCGTCGGTGAAGATTTGTCGGAAGGTGGAGTTGTGCTCGTTGAGAATGACGAGAAGCCCCGGCACCTGCACGATCTTCTTGAGCAGCGCCATCGTGTGCAGTCTCACGATCCCGATGGGGAGACAGAACGAGGTTGGGTCCGCCGTCCTCAAATCCTCGGTGCGCTTCTTCGTGATGGCCGCAGCCCACGGAAGATACGGCAACCCGCCCTTGAGGCTCCAGCCGATGTTGATGAATTCCTGTCCGACCGGCATGTCGGCGCAACCGTCCGGCGGACACCGCCGGTTGTGCTCGATGTCCCACAGGCCGGAGAAATCCGGCTTGCCGTCCGCCGTTCGCGGCGTCGGCGCCTCGAGATTTGGTGTGCCCGCGGCGGTCCTGGGCACGCCGGTCGTGGGATAGTGCAACCACTGCGCACCGGGCGAGGCGGAACCAATCGAGAGTACGGCCAATACGGCCGCGGTGCCGATAACGGGAACCCCACGGCGTCCGGTTTTCGCTGGCATACCCACCTTTGTCTGCCTCAGTCCCTCAGTCCGAACGTGATCAGTGAGTTCCCGGAAATCACGGCGACGTACTGTTTTCCACCCACCGAATACGTCATCGGCCCATTGACGATTTGCCCGCCGAGGCTGGCCTTCCACAACTCGGCGCCGGTTCGCGCATCGAGGGCGTAGAAGTATCCCTCGCGCCCACCCGTGAACAGCAGATCGGAGGCGGTCGTCAGGATGCCGCTGTCGGAGACATCGTACTGCCGGAACGTCCATTTCTTCTGACCGGTCTGCGGATCGATCGCCATCACGGTGCCGTAGGCGACCGCGTCGGTCCAGTTGTTGACCGGGGTGGTCCGACCAATGCGGACGCCCGGTGCGCCGGGGACCGGCGTGAACGGGTTGCCACCGCCGCCGGCGAAGTTGCGCCCTGGCACGTACTGCGCCGGCTCCTTGCGAAAGATCGACGCATAGCCTTCCCACGCCGAGACGTATATCAGTCCCGTGCGTGGACTGAACGACGGTGAGAACCAATTGGTCCCCCCTTGATTGCCGGGATAGGTCGGCTGGCCGGGTGGCTGCGGCGTCGGCATGGGTCGGCCCTTGGCATCGAGGCCGCTGGCCCAGTTCACCTTCACGAACGGGGTGCCAAAGAGAAAGCGACCATTCGTGCGGTCGAGCACGTAGAAGAAGCCGTTGCGGTTGGCCCACAACATCGCTTTGGTCGGTGTTCCTCGCCAGTTGAGATCCGCGAGCACGGCGATCTGCACGGAGTCGTAGTCGTAGGTATCGTTCGGCGAGAACTGGAAGTGCCACTTGATTTGTCCGGTATCGGCGTCGATGGCCATGACCGAATCGGTGTAGAGGTTGTCGCCGGGCCGCAGGTCCGCATTCCAGTCGGGCCCGGGATTCCCCACACCCCAATAGGTCAGATTGAGCGCCGGATCGTAAGAAGGCGTCACCCAGATCGATCCGCCACCAGTCTTCCAGGCATCGCCGCGCCACGTGTCGTGGCCGGGCTCGCCGGGACCGGGGATCGTGTAGGTGCGCCACGCCTGCTTTCCGCTGCGCGCATCGAACGCCGCGACGAAGCCGCGAATGCCGTACTCTCCGCCGCCGACGCCGATGAGCACCTTGTCCTTGACGATGAGCGGGGCCATGGTGATTGAGTAGCCCAGCTTGGGATCGGCGACCGCAATGTTCCACAGCGGATGGCCGCTCGTCGCATCGAGCGCGACGAGGTGTCCGTCGAGCGTGCCGGTGTACAGCGTGTCGCCAAGGATCGCGACGCCGCGATTGTTGGCGCCGCAGCAGACGCGAGCATCGGGCGACACCGTGTAGTGGTATTGCCAGAACACCCGCCCGGTCCTGGCGTCCACCGCCAGCACGTCGTTCGGTCGCTGTGTGACGTACATGATCCCGTTCACCACGAGCGGTGTCGATTGCCAGGCGCCGAACGCCTGGTTGGGGAGAATCCATTTGAGCTCGAGATTCTTGACGTTGCCGGGCTCGATCTGCGTCAGCAGACTGTGGCGCTGACTGGCGTAGCCGCCGGAATAGGTCAGCCAGTTCTGCGGCTCGTCGCCAGCGCGCAGCAGACGGTCGGAAGTGACCTGTGCATCAAGCGTCAAGGACCAGGCGATGAGGATCCACAACGCGCTCAACCATTGGCGTTTTGCCATGTATGTCCCTTTTTGCGCCAACTGCTTCAGTGTTCCCGGAGCGTGAGCAGATACGCGACCAGATCGGCGATTTCGTCTGCGGTCAGCCGATTGGCGTAGGCGGGCATCGGCGACCGGGTTTCGACATCGATGCTTTGCGTCTCGCTCTTCGCGATCGACATCAATTGCTCGTGCTCGTCGACGATCTGCACCGTGTAGGTGTCTTCATTGAGCCGGCGCCCCCGAATGGTTCTGCCGTCCTTTGTCACGATTCGGACGGGGCGATTGATCGGCAGCATGGCGGAGGACGGGTCCCGCAGCGATCGCTCGAGCGAAGCCGGTGGTCGCGCGATCCCGATGTCGCTCAAGTCGGGCGCCTGACGCGGTCCGCGGCCCGCCACGCGATGGCAGGTGCCGCACGCGCCCTTCCCCTCGAAGAGTGCACGTCCCCGCTCGGCATCTCCGACCCTGACGGACGCGGTAATGTCGAACCCGGCCCGGATGAAGGCGACGATGCCGGTCAACTCGGACGGCTGAAGTTTGAACGGCGGCATGCCCGCCGGTGTGCCGGTCCCGATCACTCGGGCAAGATCCTCGTCGGTGACGGCGCGGCGGAACAGGCCACGGCGGAGGTCGACGCCCGAAATCTGGTCGCCATCCCGGCCGTGGCATTGGTTGCATTGCTCTCCGTACACGCGGTTGCCGACGGCAATGTCTTCCTGGCGGTACTGTCCGGGATGGTCCTGATTGAGCAGTTGAGCACTGGCCGGTCCGGCGACAAGAAGCCCCAGCAGTGCAGCGCTGCCGATGAGCAGAGACGGCCGTAGAAGAAGCATGGGTGACCTTGTACACGAGGCCGGCGACGAAGTCTACTGGCTTCGACCACGAGGGCGGGTTCGAGGTGCGGCGCGGCCGGCCGGTGGTCCAGGCGATCATCACTTCCAGGAACTCTCTGGTCGTCCGGTCAGCACCGAGGACGCTGATGAGAACCATCACGCCGAGCAGCGCGGCGACGGCCCGGGTCGGTCAATGCCATCGCAGGAGCAGTTCGCGATCCTGACAATCGGCTTGCCCCGTCGCAGCGACGCCTCGATCGCGGAGCACTCGAAACAACCCGTCGCATGACCACGCCAATCGCGGGGGTCAATCGCGCCAGCAGTCCGTGGTGAAAGTCTGGCGTCGCACCGAGACGGGAGAGGCGCCTCGGTGGCAAGGCGCGACGACCGAGAATAGCGGGAATATTTGAGCGAGGTGCAACGCAGCCAACGAGGATGCATCGCTCGTCGAATGCAGCCAGACTTTCGCCACGGGCTGCTAGACTGATGGTGCTCATATGATTGTTCTCGCGCGCGCGCTGTTCATCACGCTGGCAGGTTCGGTGGCTGCGATGCCGGCGCCGGTCCAGTCGCCGCGATCCGCCGATTGCACCGAGTGGCGACAGTGCCGGCAGATGGCCCTCGACGCGGTCGAGCGAGGCGACTTCGAAACGTTTCACGACCTCGCCTGGAGGACGGTTCAGAAAGGCAACCCGAAAGATCCGGCGCTGATGTATCTGCTCGCCCGCGCTCAGGCGCTCAGCGGCCGCCCGCACGATGCGCTCGTCATGCTGCAGCGCCTCGCGGACATGGGCGTGCCCTCCGACGCCGCCACCAGCGAAGACTTCAAGCGCGCGCGCGAGCTTCCCGGCTGGCCGGAACTCGCCGCTCGATTCGAACGGATCGGGCAGCCCGACGCAGCACCGGCCACTGTCCCGGCGATCGCGGCCACGCCCCCACCTCCGGCTGCGGCGGTCGCCGCCACTTCGCCATCCCCGGCTCCATCAGTCTCTTCCACTCCGTCCAACCCTGCGTCTGCCGCCCCGCCGGCCCGACCCGGTCCTCCCGCGCGCACGGCGGCCCCTCTGCCCGCGCGCGAATCTTCTTCGGTGGTCCGACCTGCCGCGCCGGTCGCAGTGCCGATACCGGCGCCGGTCGTGCGAACACCACCGGTGTTCACGCCAGCCCCGATTGCGGAGGCCAGTCGATTTTCGACCGCACCCTTCGCGGTGAGCGGGTTGGCCTACGATGTCTCGTCTCGGAGATTTCTTCTCGGCGATCGGCTCGGACGCAAGCTGATCGTCGTAGGCGACGGCTCGAACCGCACGTCGGACCTCGTGCACGGCGACTCGGCTGGCTTTCGGGAGATCTCCGCCGTGGAGATCGACACGAAACGTGGCGATCTCTGGGTGGCGACATCGGCCGCCGGCGGCGGCGCGGGCACGCTGCACAGGCTGCAATTGGTGTCCGGCCGGCCGCTGAAGGCCTTTCCGCTCGACCGCCCTCTCGACCCGGTGACGCTTGTCGATCTCGCGGTCACGCCGACAGGCACGGTCCTCGTCCTCGATGCATCGGGACAAGAACTGTTCGCGCTCGGCGTCGGCAAGACATCGCTCGAGAGCATTCTCCGCATCGGCGCCGACGAGCCGACGAGCATCGCGGCCTCCGATCGCGACGGTATCGCCTACGTCGCCCATCGAGAAGGTGTGTCGAGGATCGACCTGCGGTCGCGCACCGCCACCAGTGTCACGTTGCCGAAAGGGACGTCGCTTGGCCACCTCGAACGGATGCGGTGGTATCGCAACGCGCTGATCGTGCTCACCAGGGATGACGATGACACGCGGCGGATCGTCCGGCTGGAGTTGAACGCCGCCGGAACCAGCGTCGCGCGGGCGATCACGTTGGAGGAGCCGGTACCGAGCGGCGTCCAGTCGTTCGTCACGATTTCAGGAGACGACCTTCTCTACGTGGAATCCGGTTCGAGCACTGCTTCGAACCTGACCGAGCTCGTCGTCTACCGCGTGCGCCTGCGCTGACGACAGTTGGAACGAATTACACATCAGTAGGTAAGGGTTTCCAGTTCACCAGAAGGAGCGGGACGGCAACCGCCGAAGACGGCCACGTTTCCGAACGCTCCCGCCGTCGAGGGCGCGGCTCACGGATTGCATCGCAAGGTGCAGTGTGTGGACGCGCATCGTTCTGAAACACGCGCCAGCTCCCTCCTGCGGGCTCGCGCGATCGATGACGGCCGGGGTCAGCGTGGCGTGATCCGTCATTGCCATTCGATCGGCGGCAGCCGACTGTCTGCGGCATGCTGTCGAGCCGCGGCGGCGGCAATTACTCTGCTGCTCTTCGTTGGTCCGCTCGCCGCACAGGATTTCCTGTCGCGCGCGAAGGAGCTGTACGAGGCGGCCAACTATCAGCAAGCACTCAGGCTGCTCGACTCAGAGGGCGAGGAATCGGGCACGCCCGACGAGCGTCAGACCGTTCGGGAGTATCGAGCGCTGTGCCTGCTGGCGCTCGATCGAACCGAGGAGATGGCGAAAACGATCGAACGGATGATCCAATTCGATCCGTTCTATCATCCCGCCCCGGATCGGACGCCGCGCCTCTTGACCATGTTCGATCGCATCCATACGCGGCTGCTCCCGTCGATCGTCCGCGAGCGATACTCGGAGGCGAAAGCGAACCTGGAGGACGGACGATATGCCGATTCAGTGACCGGCTTCGAGCTGGTCCTTCGGCTCATCAAGGAGGCTGGGGACAAATCGAATGGTCAAGGGCCTGCCGATCAGTGGCTGGCATACGTGCGATCGCTCACCACTCGAGTGCTCGATCAGATCCGGGTGGCCCAAGCTTCCCCAGCGCAGTCTCACGAACCATCGCCGGCGGAAACGGTGTACAGCCGCGCCGATACTGGCGTCACGCCGCCAGTTCCGCTCCGGCAGGACATTCCGCCGTGGCAGTCAGCCAAGCGCGACCCGGCTCGTTTCAGCGGAGAGCTCGAGTTGCTCATCGACGCACAGGGTGATGTCCAGGACGCTCGGATCTTGGCGCCGATACACCCTTCGTACGACCCGGTGATCCTCAGCGCCGCGACGCAATGGAAATACCGCCCGGCGATGAAGGATGGGAAGCCGGTCCCGTACCACAAGATGATCGCGATCAGCCTCGTAGCGCCCAGAAATCTTGCCGCGGTCAATCGCTATTGACGCCGTGCCAGGCACGGTTGGTTTTCCGACGACCTGTAAAGCTTCACCACCCTCGTTGGTGTTCCTTGTGGTTCAGCCTGACTGGCTACACCGAGGTGTCAACCGCTCCAGGTTCTGACTCTTCAATAGCTCCGTGGTTAGGACCCGAAGATGAATAACGTGCGCAGGTTATTCATCTACGGGTCCTTACCGGTACGCGGCGGCCTGGATACCGTACAGCTCGGCATACTGACCGCCCTTGGCCATCAGGTCCTCGTGCGTGCCGACCTCGACCACGTGCGCGCCATCGAGCACTACGATGAGGTCGGCCATGCGGACTGTTGAAAAACGGTGCGACACGAGGATCGTGATCCGCCCTTCGTCGCGACCCTGACCGCTATCGCCGTCGCGAGGGGCGGTCGACTCGCGCGTGTCGCGGCGCCGCGCCGCTGCGGCGTAACGCTCGAACAATGAATGCTCCGTCTCGGCGTCAAGCGCCGCAGTCGGTTCGTCGAGGATGAGGACCAGTGGAAGGTCGCGCATGAAGCCGCGCGCCAGGGCCAGCTTCTGCCATTGACCGAACGACACCTCGACGCCCTCCGGCCACGTCGGACCGAGCTGCGTCTCCAACCCCGCCCGCAGCCGCACCACCACATCGTCGGCGCCTGCGCGAGCGACCGCTATGACCACCGCGGGGTCGTCGTCCAGCCGCGGCACGTCGCCAACGCCGACGGTGTGTCGCGCCCGGAACTCGAAGCGGAAGAAATCCTGGAACGCACCCGACAGTCGCATCCGCCATTCGTCCGCCCGCATGCGCCCGAGATCGACGTCATCGATCAGGATCCGTCCCGCGCTGGGCTCGTAGAGTTTGGCCAGCAGCTTCACGAGCGTCGTCTTCCCGGCGCCGTTCTCGCCGACGATGGCCACGACCGCTCCGGCCGGCAGGGCGATATTGACGTCCTCGAGCACGAAACGGTCGGTGCCCGGATACGCGAACGAGACATGATCGAAGCGGATGCCGGTGACGAGATGCGCGGGCACCGGCAGATCGGCCATGGCGACGAGCGAGGCGGCGTAGTCCTCGAGCCAGGCCAGACGCCTGGAGCCGTCCATCCAGAAGCCGCGCAGGAAGCCAATCTCGCCCACGGTGGCGCCGATGTACGCGGACAGGCGCGCGCCCGCGGCGAGCAGTAGAAGGACGTCGCCCGCCGGCCGCTGGAGTCCCGACGACACGAACCCTACCGCGCCGACGTAGGCTGCGCCAAATGCCGCCCAGGCCAGCGTATGCCAGAGCGCCGAACCCCAGCGGGCAGTAGCGATCGGACCGTAGCCCCTCTCCCACGCCTTGCGCCGCTCGGTTGCCAGACGACTGCCGATGCCGGTCACCCGCACTTCCTTGCCGGGCGTCGCCGTGGTCGCCGTGGTAAAGAGATGCCGCGCGAGGCGGTTCGACGGCGCCGCTTGCTCCTGCGCGACGCGCTCGACCGCGGGACGCCATGTCGACGTCAGGACGGTTGGCAGGGCGAACACCGCGAGCAGCGCCAGCGCGGGGTGAATCGACATCAGCAGCGCAATGGTCACACCGAGCCGCAGGATCCAGCCACATGTAGAAAACACCGACATATACATGTGGTCGAGGACGAAGACCTGGTTGCGCAGCATGGCGAGCCGATCCAGGTAGTCGGGACGCTCGTGGTGGGCGATTGTGGGGACCGATGCCTGGAGCCGCGCGACGTGCGCCTCGAGCGCGATCGTCACCTTGTCGCGGAAGCGGCGCTGGACGCGCGTGCTGACCGTGCGCAGGAACCACGTGGCGACCGCCGAGACGCCAAGTGCGATGGCCGCAGTGCGCACCAGCGCTGCGTTGCCACGCAACACACCCTGCCCGAGCAGCTTGAACCACAGCGCAAGAAGCGCATCCGGAAGTGCGGCGAGCAAGGACAGCAGAAACGCCGAGAGCATGAGCCCGGGCTGGAAGCTGTAGCCAAGCTTGCAGAGCCTCCACATCGAGGACAGCGCGGGCGGCAGCTCGTCGAGCGCACCAGCGACAGTCGGTTTAGCGGAGGATGCCATGCGCGACTCCCCCTTCGTCATCAGTGAAGCGCAAGGCCCTGCAACGGCGCGACATCTTCACTTCACCAATTGATCGCCGAGCTCGCCGAAGGGGGTTCTTCTTGGCGTGCCCGGCGTGCTTCGCGGTTGGCGTTGGGCTCACGCGAGGACGTCATACGTGACCCCCGCTTCGTCATCGGTGAAGCGCTGCGCCTGAAGGTCGAACATCGTCCGGTAGCGCCCGCCGAGCGCCAACAGCTCGTCGTGCGTGCCGAGCTCGATGACTCGGCCGTGCTCGAGCACACAGATCCGGTCGGCCTGGCGGACGGTGGAAAAACGATGCGAGATGAGGATCGTGGTGCAGTGCCGCGTCGCCGCGAGCAGCCGCTCGAAGATCTCGGCCTCGCCCCGGACATCGAGTTGCGCGGTCGGCTCGTCGAGCAGCACGACGCCGGCCCCGAGGCGCACGGCACACAACGCGCGCGCCAAGGCGACACGCTGCCACTGCCCGCCTGAAAGCTCGGTGCCGCCCTCGTATCCACGCGCGAGCACAGTGTCGAGGCCGGCGAGGTTTACCGCGCCGGCCGACTCGAGAGCCTCGCGCACCAACTCGTCCGGCGCGCCGGCCGGAGCGACGTTGTCGCGCAACGGCCACTCGAAGCGGACGAAATCCTGAAACACCGCGGCGACGCGCGAACGCCACGACGCGAGATCGAGCTCTCGTAGGTCGACGCCATCCACTTCGATCGCGCCCGTCTGCGGATCGTACAAGCGGCACAACAGCTTCGCGAGCGTCGTCTTGCCGGCGCCGTTCTGTCCGACAATCGCCAGAGACGATCCGGCGGGGATCGAGAGATCGAACCCTTCGAGGACCGGCGCGCCGCCGGGGTAGGCGAACGTGAGATCGCGGAAGCGGATCTCGCGGGCGGGCGCGCCGGCGGCGGACTGGTGGCCGGAAGACAGCGCGCCGGCAGGTGCCATGGCCGGTTCGAGTCGCAGCACCGCGGCGACCGGCGCCGCGGCGGTGTCGAGCGCCCAGTTGAGTCCTCCGAACGCGATCATCGACGTGCCCACCGCGCATTGCGCGAACACGACAACCGCTCCAAGCGTCACCGTGCCGGCGGCCGCGGCTATCGCCAGCGACCAGAAGACGACGATGTTCGCGCCGAGGACAAGGAGCATGCTCCAGATGACCGGCCGCTCGCGCAGCCGGGTCGCTTCGTATTGAAGCTCGTGAAGACGCGTCCGCCGGGCGACAAACCGATCGATCGTCCAGCCGACGAGACCGAACAGCCGCAGTTCCTTGCTGGCAGGCGGATCCACTGCCAGCCGATACGCGTAGTCGGCGTCGCGTTGTGCCCCACGCACTTCGTCGGTGTTGCGGTCGCGCCAGACCCCGCTCTCCCGCAGCAGCCAGTGCGTCGCCAGCCAGGCGCCGCCCAACACGATCGGCGCCCACCACGCGTACGCGGCCAGGACGACGGCCGACGACAGGCCGGCGATCATCTCGACCAGGCCGCCGGCGATGAATTCCATGGAGATCGAGAGCGGCGGACCGGTCATACCGAGATCGAAATCGCGCGCCACGGTGAGATCGTTGGTCAGCGTCGGGTTTTCCAGATGGCCCATTCCGGGCGGACGAACGCAGGCGTCGGTCAACCGGTCGTACAGCCAGGCGGCCGTGCGATCGCCGAGGTTGGCGCCCACGGCTTGATGGATCGGATTGAGCACCTGGAGCAACACGAAGACGCTGCCGACCAGGGCGAGGGCGGTCGCCAGGCCGTGGCCCCGTTGGACGGCGGCAACCAGTACGCCCATGGCGACGGCGAACACCGCAGGCAGCGTTCCACGGAGGATGAGGCCGGCCCACCAGGCCACGGCGAGCGCGGAATCAGCCTTCGGCAGCACGGCGAAGAACTTCCACTCGTTGCGCTCTCGCAGTCGCGACATCAGCACCGGCGACTCCTTTCGACGACGGCTGATGACCACACGAGTGTTTCGTGTTCCTTGTGGTTCCAAAAGGCACGTGCCTGTTTGAGGGGACCGACTGCCATCACGGTACCCTCGTTGCCGCGCTCTTGGGCTGGTGCGTCACTGTCGCACGTACCAAACGATGTGATCGCTATCGTCCAGGCGGTCGCTGTAGGCCACCGTCGCCGCGCCCGCAGACTTCATGCCGCTTGCCGGGGCTTCCGGCAACAGGTTGTTCGACAACAGGATCCCGCCAGGCCGAAGCATCGCCGCGACGTTGGCGAGCGCCAGAGACTGTTCGAAGACATCGTAGTAGACAAACACATTGGTCGCCACAACGAGATCGAAACGCCGAACGTCCGGAAGCCGTTCGCGCTGCAGTACGATATTCAGATCCTCCGAGGCAATCGTCAGCACGATCGATGGACGCACGCGAACGGCTCGCACCTGCACGGTGGCGGCGCCAGCCGGCGCCGGCAGCGGCTTCGTTTCCTCGCCGATCCGGTCCCCGAGCTGTCGCCAGTACGTCACCAAGTCCGGATGCCACCCCGCATTGGCGTCTCGCGGCAATTCCAACACGTACGACCCACCGGCGCGGGCGCGGCGGCGTGCGGCCTCCAGGTGCTGATTGATGCGGGGGCTGAGATCGAACGTGGTCAGCGAAAGCTGAGGCAGTGTCGCGAGCCCCAGCCGCACGAGCGAGTCGATGACCGAGAACGGCTGGATCGTCTGCGGCGGATAGAAATCGTAGCCTTCGGCTTTGTCGGTGAAGTCGAGGCCCGGGCCGACCACGGCAATGCGGCGCACACTTCCCACGCCGAGCGTTCCAGTCGCGGTCAGCTCGGCGAGCGCTCGTTCGACGGCAAAGTCGGGCAAGAGCGACGTGTCGGACGACAGACCGCGATCGCGAAAGAGCCTCGACCGCGCGGCGAGCTCCGCGTTGGGATCGGCGAGCGACTTCGCCGACTGCAGTGTACGAACGTAGCCGTCCACTTCCCCCACCACGCGCCCCATCGTCTCTAGGATGTAGCGGCGAACCTGCGCCTTCCCGTCGCTGGTGTTCGGCTTGATCTTCCGGCGCTCGACGAGCCGGCGGGCGAACTGCAGGCGTTCGTTGCCGCCCGGTGACGCGATGCCGCTGACCAGGTCGCTGATGCGTCCGCGCAGAATCTCGGCGGCCCGATCGCGGCCACCGAGCTTCGCGCTGTCATTCAGGGCCCGCGGTTGTTTGGTGAACGTGGTGCCGAAGAGCAGAAAATTCACCAGCGAGTCTTCGTCGCCCTGGTGGAGCCGCGCGCGAATCTCCGCATCGCGACGCCAGACCCAACTTGGCCAGAAGGACTCGAGGATGTCGGGTGACCGCCCCTTCAGCTCGGCCGGAAGCCTGTCGTGCAGCGCCTGCAGAATCGGCTTGGCCTCGGCAAACGACATGTTCGCCGAGACAGATCCGCGGGTCTGTGCGGACAACGCGAGGGTCGCAAGAGCCACGACGACAAGAGGACGAAGCACCACGCGAAGCATATACCGGCGGCGGCAGTATGGAGTTGCGAAGGGATCTTGAACCACAAAGATCACAAAGGTCACCAAGGAGTCTTCTTGAACAGAGAATCCCTTCGGCGTCCGCTACATCCTCACGACCCTTGCCTGTAAGTTCCGTCTGACAAGCCTCACTTGCATATCTGCGCCTGGGCCGTCGTGCTTGATCGCCTGACCTGCCCCGCTGCCCGCTTGTCCCACCGGCCCGACCTGCCGTCCAGCCGTCCAGTGCGAGCCTCGCCTGGTCCGGTGGGAACGTGATCCTCTCGCAGGCCTTCGAAGTTCTGACTCTTGAGTTTTCAGTTCGGGCCGCGCTTTTTCAGCAGCCGCCAGACTGCTAGACTCGCCGCATGCGCCTCGAGTCATGGGCCATGATGCTGGCCCTCGTGTCACTCGCGGGCTGCCGAAACAGTCGCCGCGACACAGGTCCGCCCGCAGTCTCGTCGGTATCTCCACAGCACCACGCCCAGGAGGAGTGGTTCACGGATCATGCCGCAGACGCCGGGTTGAATTTCGCGCACTTCAACGGCATGTCTGGCGAGCTCTACTACTCGGAAATCATGGCGCCCGGGGTGGCGTTGCTGGACTACGACAACGACGGCGACCTCGATGTGTTTCTCGTGCAGGGTCAGATGCTCGGGCCCGGCAAGCACGCCAGTCAGGCGCTTTTGCCCCCGCAGGGTCCGCTGCCGCTCGAAGGTCGCCTGTATCGCAACGACCTGGAAGTTCACTCGGACAGCACGCGCACGCTGCGATTCACCGACGTGACCGAAGCGAGCCGTATTCAAGCCCGGGATTACGGCATGGGCGTCGCGACCGGCGACTTCAACAACGACGGCTGCACGGATCTGTTCCTGACCAATCTCGGACCGAATCAACTGCTTCGCAACAACTGCGACGGCACGTTCGCGGACGTCTCCGAAGGACTCGGAAAGGCTCCGGCGGCGTCATCGTGGTCGGTGTCGGCCGCCTTCCTGGACTTCGATCGCGACGGCTGGCTGGACCTGTTCGTCGGTCACTACGTGCACTACAGCGTCGACGCCAATATCCGGTGCTTCCTGCAGTCCGGTGGGCCGAATTACTGTCCGCCTCAGGTATATCGTGCACAGCCGAGCACGCTCTATCACAACAATCGTGATGGCAGCTTCACGGACGTCACCGCGGCGGCCGGCATGGCGACTGATTTCGGGCCGACGCTTGGCGTCTCGACCGCCGACTTCAACGGCGACGGCTGGATCGACATCTACGTCGCCAACGATGGTCAGCCGAATCAGCTGTGGATCAACCAGCGCGACGCGACATTCAAGAACACGGGACTGCTGTCGGGGACCGCAATCGGGGGCGAGGGCAAGGCCAAGTCGAGCATGGGCGTGGACGCCGGCGACTTCGACAACGATGGCGACGAGGATCTCATCGTCACGACCCTGACCGGCCAGGGCAGCGACGTCTACGTGAACAACGGCGCCGGCGTCTTCGAGGAACAGAGCGCACGCACCGGAATCCGCGCGCCGAGCTTGCCCTACACGGGATTTGGCGTCGGCTGGCTGGATTTCGACAACGACGGTTGGCTCGACCTCCTGACGGTCAACGGCACCGTCAGCCGAGATCCGCAGCGGCCCAAAGAGCTGTTCTCGCTGCAGCAGCGGAAGCAGCTGTTTCGCAGTCTCGGGAACGCGCGCTTCGAAGACGTCACCGGCCAGGCCGGCGCGGTTTTTCAGCGGTCCGAGGTGGGGCGTGGCGCCGCCTTCGGCGATCTCGACAATGACGGCGACACGGACGTGATCGTCGCGAACGACGCCGGTCCGGTGCGCCTGCTCATCAACAACCTCGGCAACCACAATCACTGGGTGGGACTGCGCCTGGCGAGCCCAGCCGCCAGGCCGTCGATCCGATCGGGCCGCGATCTGATCGGCGCTCGCGCCGGGATCGCTCGAAGGGATGGCTCGACGCTTTGGCGCCGGGCGCGGTCCGACGGCAGCTACGCATCGGCCAACGACCCCAGGGTCCTGGTGGGACTCGGCCACTCGGCGCAAGCGCCCACGGTCAAGGTGATCTGGCCGAGCGGCCGAATCGAGGAGTTTGCGAATGTCGCCATCGACCGGTACACCACACTGCACGAAGGTAGCCGATGAGTCGAGGCGCCGTCTGCCTCATCGTGGGTTGTGTGTATGCGGCGTTGACGTGCGGCTGCACTGGGAAGCCGGCGCCGCCCGCTCACGTCGCGGTCCAACAATCCACCCGGCAGCCGGTGTCGCGAAGCGCGTTGCAGCCCGTGGCGTTGCCGGATCTGTCTGACGCAGCAACAACCGTCGCCGCGCAGCTGCGCGATCAGTATGCGGCGCTGACTGCCAAGATCAACGACCCGGCGACGACTGGGACCGACCTCGCGACCGCGTACGGCGAGATGGGCAAGCTGCTCATGGCGGCCGAATATCGCGACGCGGCTGAACCGTACCTGCTCGACGCGCAGGCACTGGCGCCGGACCAGCCGCGCTGGCCGTACTTCCTCGCGCACTTGTACCGGCTGCGAGGCGAGACGACGAAGTCCGCTGCGTCCTTCGAACGCGCACTCGAGATCAAGCCGGACGATGGCGCGACGCTCGTCTGGTTGGGCAACGCCTTTCTCGACCTGGGCCGCCCAGATGCGGCCGAGCCCCTTTTTATGAAGGCGCAGTCGCTGCAACCTCGGGCTGCGGCGGGTGTGTTTGGTCTGGGACGAACCGCCCTCGCGAGGCGGGACTACCGTCGCGCGGTGGCGTACTTCGAACAGACCATTTCACTCGAGCCACAGGCCTCCATCGTCCACTATCGTCTCGCGATGGCCTACCGGGGCCTGGACCGCCTGGAAGACGCTGATACGCAACTGCGTCAGAAGGGCGACCGGGACGTGAGTCCGGCGGATCCGCTGCTCGACGAGCTAGCGGGAGCCGTGCACAGCGAATTCGCCTACGAACACCTCGGCGTCGAGGCGCTGAACAGGAGGGACTTCCCGGCGGCAGTCGCGCTCTTTCGCCGCGGCGTCGAACTCGCGCCAAACGATCCATCGATGCGCCACCGGCTGGGCATGGCGCTGGCGCTGTCGGGCAACGGTCCAGCAGCGGCCGCAGAATTTCAGGAGGTCCTGCGCCGAAGGCCGAACTTTGCGTCGACGCACTACACCCTGGGCCTGCTGATTGCAGCCAACGGTCGATACGGCGAAGCGATCGAGCAGTTCAAAGCCGCCGTCCGCTCCAACCCGAGCTATGTCGAAGCGCGTTTGCAGTTGGCGGAGACCTTGCGCCGCAGCGGGCGGGCTCGGGATTCGCTACCTCATTACGAACAAGCGGCGACGCTCGATCCTCGTCTCGCCGACGCACCGCTCGGCTACGCGATGGCGCTCGTCTCCCTCACCCGCTATGCGGACGCTCGAGATCGATTGTCGGAGAGCCTCGCCCGCTACGCCGGCCGGCCGGCGATCGCGCACGCACTGATTCGCCTGCTGGCCGCCGCTCCCGACAATCGGATCCGCGACGGGAGCCGCGCGGTGGCGATGGCGGAAGCCCAGCTGGCTCAGGAGCCGCCGAACCCGGACCTGGGTGAAGCGATGGCGATGGCGATGGCCGAAACGGGCCGTTACGATGAAGCCGTCGTGTGGCAGCAGCAGGCCATGGCGATCGCGGAACGAGCCGGACGCGTCGATGTTTCGAAACGCATGGCCGAGAACCTCGCGCTCTTCCAGCACCATCAGCCCTGCCGCAAGCCGTGGCGGGACGATGCCCCCGTCAGTGCGGATGGGCCATCGTTCTGAGAACGTTTGTGCAACTGTTCAGGCCAACCGGGCATCTGCAGTCGCCACCTGATCGCGCATCTTCGCCAGCGTGTAGTCGCGCTCCTCTCACCCAGCCGCCAATTCTTGAACCACAGAATACACAGCACCAGCCCGCGACAGCGTTGTCGACACCGCTCTACGTCGTCACCGCTGCGGTTGGCCGGTCGGCGTCGGCGACGCCGCGCCGATTCAGCAGAGCCTCGCTGGTGGCGAGCAGCACCGAGAACGCCAGACCCTTCGCCGCCTGGGCGACCTCGTCGAGCATCGGGTACGACGGCGCGATGCGGATGTTGCGGTCGTCGGGATCGTGGCCGCGGGGAAACGTGGAGCCGGCGGGTACGACCGCAATACCGGCGGACTTGGCAAGATCGATCACGCGGCGGGCGCAACCGTCGAGCACGTCGAGACTGACGAAGTAGCCGCCCGCGGGCTCAGTCCAGGTCGCCACGCCCGTCCCGCCCAACAAGGCGGCGAAGGTGTTCTGAACCTCCTGAAACTTCGGCGCGAGAATGCGCGTGTGCGCTTCCATGTGACGGTCGATTCCGGCCGGATCGCGAAGCAGGCGCACGTGACGGAGCTGGTTCAATTTGTCGGGACCGATCGTGCGTCGCTCCAGATGCTGGAGCCACCATCGCAGGTTGGCCGCCGACGAGCCCAATACGGCAAGGCCAGCGCTGGCAAAGGTCATCTTCGATGTTGACGCGAAGACAAGCGCTCGATCGGGATGACCGTGTCGCGCGCACGCGTCCAGCATGTTCGCGATGGCATGACGGGTCGGCGTGAGATGGTGCGCCCCGTAGGCATTGTCCCAGAACAATCGGAAATCCGGCGCGGCCGCGCGCATTGCCGCCAGGCGATCGACGGTCTCGTCCGAGTAGATGTCGCCGGTCGGATTGCTGTATTTCGGCATGCACCACATGCCCTTGATCGTCGGGTCGCTCGCGACCAGACGTTCGACTTCGTCCATGTCTGGTCCGTGTCCGGTAAGACGCACCGGCACCATGCGGATCCCAAACCCGTCGCAGATCGTGAAGTGCCGGTCGTACCCGGGCACCGGGCAGAGGAACGTGACGGGGCCGGCCGACCAGGGGCCGCTGCCACCGGGAACGCCGTGCAGCAGCGCCCAGGCGATTGCGTCGTGCATCAGCGCGAGCGAGGAACTGCCTGCCGCCACGATCCGATCGATCGGCGCGCCGACGAGCTCCGTGAAGAGCGCCCGAGCCTCGGGCAAGCCCTGCAGGCCGCCGTAGTTGCGACAGTCGCTGCCATCGGCCGCGAGGTAATCGGTCTCGCCCGGCAGGTCCAGCAGGCGCTTCGACAAGTCGAGCTGTTCGTTGGAAGGTTTCCCGCGGCCCAGATTCAAGTTGAGCCCCAACGCGCGAAATGCAGCGTGCTGCGCACGAGCCTGTTCACAATAGTCGCGGAGATCCGCGGTCTCTAGCTTCTTGATGTCTGGCATGGCTGTACTCGACGCTGCGATAATCAAAGTCATAGCTTAGCAGCTAGTGTCCCGTGCCAGAGATGCGTTGACCAATTTTCCGGAGCGTGGCGAGCCATTCGGGATGCGCCAACGCGGAGAATCCCGCCACTCAGACGGGTAGAGCGCGATCGGCACGCGCGCCTCGAACGACGACACCCGCGATTGTGAATCACCGTCGCGTGGCGAGGACGGTGAGAGTCCGCCACTATCACCACCGAGCACACCGAATGCAACGAGTGCACCGAGCCAAACCTTTGGACTCTCTCGCTGATCTCGGTGCCTCTCGGTGGTTGTCCCTGAACGCGCGGTCGAAAACTGACCCATCCGGAGAGCTTCTTCTCGGTGGCGAAGGCACGCTCCACGATGTTCGCCGGCCGCGTTGTGGTGTAGGATGCCTCGCACTGCTGCCGGCTCCGGTGGGCGCCCATGGCGTGAACACTGGAAAGTCGCGGCGCTGGCCATCAAGGGCCACAACATCGCCACAGGAGGATCAATCATGGCCAAAAGAAAAGCGTCGGCAAAAGAATCCCAGCGCATCTGCAACCTGGTTCCGTCGCGGAACACCGAGAACGACTGGCAGTACGAGACGGCAGTGCGCAGCGCCGCGCTCACCGCGGTGGCCGCGCCTCCCCCCAGCAAGGACCTACGCGCGGCGTGGTGGACGATCGGCGATCAAGAGAACACCGGGTCCTGCGTGGGTTGGGCCTCCACCGACGGCGTCATGCGCTACCACCTCGTCACCGCCGGCAAGCTGGGGCAAAAGGAGCGCGTCTCGCCGCGGGGTACGTGGATGGCCTCGAAGGAGACCGACGAGTTCACGCAGCGGCCCGAGACGTTTATCGAGGGGGCCGGCACGTCCCTCAAATCCGCCATGGACATCTGTCGCAAGTACGGTGTCGTACCGGAGACCATGCTGCCGTTCCACATCACCACGACGATGTTCCTGGGCAATGAGGACCAATACTTCGCCACGGCCGCTCAGCGCAAATGCTCGGCCTACTTCAACCTGCTGAAGAACTTCAGCCAGTGGCGCACCTGGCTGGCGTCGACCGGCCCGATCATGGTCGGGCTCAACGTCGACGCGACCTGGGACAACGCCACGGCCACCAAGGGACTGTTGGATGCATTCCAACCCAACACCACGCGTGGCGGACATGCCGTGTGCCTGGTCGGCTACACGAAGGACGGCCGGTTTATCGTGCGCAACAGCTGGGGCACGGGCTGGGGCGACAAGGGCTTTGCCTACGCGACCGAGGCGTACATCACCGGCGCGTTTTTCAACGAGAGCTACGGCATCACGCTCTAAGGCTCGCTGCGAGACGGTTCATCGACGCGACGTCGGCCACCGTCGAACGATTGCGCTGCGTCAGTGCGAGAATCGACGGTGGAAGACATCGACCGGGACGTAAACCATGGCACAAGCAGCAGCGACACTGACCGAGGCCGACAACGGCAAGGACATCGACGTCCACGTCGGCGACACGATTGTCTTGCGGTTAGCCGAGAATCCGACCACCGGCTTCCGGTGGGCGTTCGAGGAACTCGACACCGCGGCGATCAGCGCGAAGGAAGGGGACCACACCCACTCGGCCGAGGCGGTCGGAAGCGGCGGCGAGATGACCTGGCGTCTCGTTCCGGCCGCTCCCGGCTCGACGCCGATCAAACTGAAGCTGTGGCGCCACTGGGAAGGCGACACCTCCGTCCGAAAGCGTTTCGCGGTGACGTTGAAGGTCAGCCCCTGATCGAGGGCACACGTGCCCCGTCCGTGTGAAGCACCGCCGAGAACACCGAGCGCGTCCAGCCAGGCAGGCTGTTCGTCTCGGTGGCTCTCGGAAGTTGTCCCGCCAGGAACGTTCGCGGAATCTCAGGGCGTGCGCCGGGCCTTGAGTTCCTGAAGCAGTCGTCCGATCTCATCTTCTTTTTCGAGCGCATCGAACCTGCGATCGACGTCATCCGCCACCAACTCCGCCTTCGCCTGGCTGACGGCCTCGGAACGCATCACCTTCTGGCGCATGCGATCGAAGCTGGCGACGTGCGAGCGGCCTCCCGCCACGGTCTGCGCGTCGCTGGCCTTGCTCAGCGCGCGGGCACGGCGATGCTGCGCGAGCAGCAGGTCGCTCTTCGCGCGCGCCTCGCCCAGTTTCTGATCCAGCTTGTCGAGGGCGTTGCGCAGCGTCTCGACCTGCAGCCGCTGGTCGGCGACCTGACGCGTGTAGCCTTCGGCCAGCTTGGTGAAGCTTTGATAGCGCTCGAGCGCCGAGCGCGCCAGATCGTCCTGCCCCTTGCCCACGGCCAGGTCGGCCTTGCGCATCCATTCCGCCGCCTTGACCTCCTGTTCCTGCTGCTTCTTCTGCAGCAGATGTTGATCGGCCATCGAGATCGCCACCTGCGTCTTCACCTGCAGCAGTTGGTTCTCCATGTCGAGGATGACCTGTTTGATCATCTTCTCGGGATCTTCCGCACGGTCGATCAAATCGTTCAAGTTCGCGCGGACCAGCGTCGCGACGCGTTCAAGGACTGCCATCGGTCCCTCCTGTTTCTCTGTGCTGCCTCACGTGATGCCCGCCGCGTGCCGCCCGATGCCCGTCACCGACCGGGCGTGTCGTCGGGACGCGGCCCCTTGTCTCCGAGCTTCCGGACTTTCGACAACAGCTCCGACATCGGCATGCCCGACAGGGCTTCGAAGAGGGCCGGCACCTGCGCCGCCATTTCCGTGATGTCGCCGGTGAGCTTGTGCATGCCGGTGGTAGGGCCGTTGCCGGTCGACACAATCGTGATCTTGTCCACGTTCGAGAGCGGCGCGGCCAGCGCGCGGACGATCTCCGGCAAGCCGGTGAGCAGCTTGTCGACGACGGCGGCCTGGTTGTACTCCTGAAACGCTTCGGCCTTCACATTCATGGCGCGCGCTTCCGCGTCGCCTTTCTTGAAGATGATCTCGGCTTCGGCCTCACCCTGCGCGCGCGTCGCGGCCGCACGGCCTTCGGCTTCGGCGGTCAAGCGGCCCTTCTCCGCGTCGGCCAGCACGGAGATCCGCTGGCGGTCGACTTCGGCCGGCTTGAGCACGGTGGCGATCAACTCCTTTTCGCGCCGTTGAATCTCGGCGTCCTGCACCTTGATCTGCTGTTCGCGCTCGATCTGCTGAATGCGGACCGCCTCGGTGACCACCTGCTGCTGCATCACGTTGGTCTGAATCTCGTAGGCTTTGTCCGCCTGCGCCTGCTGCTTCTTGACGGTCTCCAGATAGTTGGCCTTCTTGATGTCGAGGTCTCGCTGCGACTCGGCCTGCTTGGCTTGAGACAGCGTCTCGGCCAGCACCCGTTCCTGGTCCGCCTGCGCCCTGGCCACGGCGGACGCGCGCATCGCCTCGGCCCGCTTGATCGCCGTGTCGCGATCGGCTTCGGCCGCCGCGACGTCGGCATCGCGCTTGATCCGCGCCACATCCGGGCGTCCCATGTTGACGATGTATTCGTTCTTGTCGCGGACTTCCTTGATGGTGAACGACACCACTTCGAGCCCCATCTTGGTCATGTCGTCGGCACAGGTGGAGCGCATGCGCTCGCCGACCATCTCCGGCTCCTTGACGATTTGCTCGACCGTGAGCTGACCGATGATGCCGCGCAGATGCCCTTCCATCACCAGACGGATCAGGCTCTCGCGTTGATCGGAGGTCTTGGTGAGGAACTGCTCCGCCGCCGTTTGAATCGATTCGAGGTCGGACTTGACCTTGATTTGCGCCACCGCCTCGACGGTCACGGCGACGCCCTGACGCGTGTAGAGATCCTGCATCGGCGCGACGTCGAACGACATCAGTTCCAGCGACAGCTGATGGAACATCTCGACCATCGGGAAGATCACCGTTCCGTGGCCCTTGACGATCCGGGTGCCGCGGAAGCCGTAGACGATGAGCGCTTCGTGCGGGCCGGCTTTGCGGTAGAGCGACGCCATGAACGAGCTGAGCAGCACCACCGCCAGGACCATCAGGCCGACCACGACCCAGAATTCAACATCCAACGATTCGAGCCTCACACTCCACCTCCTTGCGGCTCGTCAGCCGCGAGATCGTCCCATCGCCGCACATACGCGATGCCACGGTCGTAGGCCGTCACCACCACTTCCTCCCCGCGTGGGATCGCCAAGCCGTCGGCGCTGCGGGCGCCGCACGAGTGTCTCGTGCCGGCGTGCGAATAGATCAGCTCCCCGGTACCGCCAGCGCGAATCGAATGGCCGATTCGGCCGAGGACGCCCACCATCTGATAGTCCGCGCTCTGCATGTTCTCGTCCGGCGACCACAGCACGTGGGCCATCACCCAGAACACGGCAAAGGCGCCGACGCCCCCGGACAGCGTCGCCAGCACGAGGGCAGGGAGCACCAGCCAGCGCAGCTGCGAAGTGAGAAGAAAGCCGGTACCGCCGAACCAGGCGAGAAACGCCATCACGGTGGCGAAGTTGACCGGGCCGATCGCGCCAGCGCCTGCCGACCCGGCATGGACGTGGGGCACGGCCAGATGGTGCACGAACGGCAGATGCACGTGCACGTGAAGCCGGAGCGGGCTCAAGGCGAGCGACAGCGCGCTCAAGGCGAAGCCGACGACAAAGCAGCCGAGAAAGAAAGCAGGCCAGTTCATGTCCGCTCCTTCGGCAACAGGGTTTCTGAGAGTCGATCGACCAACCCGGGCATGGCCAGCATCTCGCCGAGCAGGACGAGACAGTCCCGGGAATGGGGATGGTCGGCGAGCCGGTCGAGCGCCGCGGCGAGCGCCTGATCGTGCCCGAATCGCGCCGCCCCCTCGCGCAGCCACCGATCGAGCGCGGTCTCGACCGGCGCGACGTCCGCGCTGAGCCCGGTCTGAAAACCGGGCGGATCGCTGACGAGATAGCCGGGATGCACTTTGAAGAATTTGGCGAGCAACTGGCGTGAGTCGTGGGAGAGGTGGGGGCGAGTGCCGCGTTCGATGAGCGACAGATACGACTGACTGATGCTTTTGTGGAGTTCCTTCTTGATCGCTTGAACAACCTCGGCCTGGGTCAGCTCGCGGCCGAGCCCGCGGAGATGGCCTTCGAGGCGACGCAGCAGCAGAAGCTTCTGACCGAGCTCCATTACAATCAGCAATATTGATATATCAATCAGAAATTTGTGTCAACGAGATTTGCACGCGCTTCACGGGCGGCGGCCCGAGGCGATAGCCAGGGCTGCGCCGGCGCGGCCAGAGCCCGGGAATCGCACGTCTCGCGCATCGGATCAGGAAGGTGAGCAGGCCGTGATCGCGTCACGGTTCATTGGAGATCGCCGTTCACATCAGGCGTGCCGCAACACGGCCCACGCCCGATTCCTCCATGGATGGCGGCGCGAAGAGGCCGAGTCAGGATCGGAGGGAACGGATTCGACACGTCGGTGCCGAGCTCGCCATCCGGCAGCGCGACGCGTTCAAACCGACAGCGCGGCGAACGGCCATCACGTTGCCGGGGTTTCCGCGGGCCTCGGCGGTGACACTGTTTGCGGGTTCACTTCGCGTTGGGATACTCGGAGAGCTTCGGCGCGCCGCCGCGATTGCTGCGCTGCAGGAGCGGTCGCAGTTCGCGGACGTTCGACACCTTGTCGAGCGCGAGCACGCGGTCGATGAGGCGCGTGGTCTGCGTCGCGCCGAGGACCGGCACCATCAGGTCGCGGCATTTCGCGACCAATTGCTCACGCGACATCGGATTGGCGGCCGTACCCAGCACGCCGGCGCCGACATTGTCCTCGGTCAGCTTGGTACCGTTCGCGAGGGTAATCTGCAGGAGCGGCGGCCGCGCCCCGGCGCCCCGCCCGCCGGGTTCGAGCCGGATCTTCCCTCGCAGACCGACGATCACCGGATCCTGCAGGCGCGCCTTGTCGTGGATCGACCGGAACGTCACCGTCTTGTCGACGAGCATGACCGCGAGGGCGTGCTGCACGTTGATGTCCGAGGGCCCGCTGTTGTCGGTAATCGATCCTGGCGCATACCGCACGACAATTTCCTGCACCTGGCCCGGATCGATCAGCTGCTTCTTGAGCAGCGCCTCGACCGCGTCGAGCGGGGCGTGAATCGGCTGTCCGACGGTCCATCGCTTGATGTTCGTGCGCATCACGTCGTAACGCTCGCCGAGCTTTTCCACGACCAGATCCGCGTTGGGCTTCGCGGAATTGGCATTGAGGAAGTTATCGGGCCCCGACAGGATGTCGTTGACGGCGTTCCAGCCGGCGTGCACCAACAACGCCGACGTGACGCCGCTGCGCGCTCCCATCCCGGCAAAGATGAAGCCCTTCTCGGTGTGATCCAGGTCGCGCGGGAACGACTCGATGCCCGAGCTCTGCTGCGCCGCGTACGAAATCAGCCAACGCATCTGCTGCGGATTCAGGCTGGCCGCGCACCCGGCGGCCGCCGCCGCTCCGAATACGCCGCCGATCCCGTAGCTCAATTTGTGACTGCCATTGAACCCGGACAGGATGGCGGCGAGCAAACGTGTACCGACGTCGTAGCCGAGGACGACACCGCGCAGGAAATGCGCGCCGCTGTTGCCGAACTGCTCGCCAAGCGCCAGCGCGGCGGGGACGACGTTGCAGCCCGGATGCCAGGGCCCCGCCAACGTGTCGTCGGTCTCGTCCGCATGCGCCATCGTGCCGTTGGCCAGCGCGGCCTCGATCGGGCCGCACACGATCGTGTCGCCCACGACCGTGGCCACCTCCTTGCCGCCGTACGCACGCGCGAAGGCAATCGCCGCCCGCCCAGGTGTCAGCTCCGATCCCGACACCATCGCGGCGATGGTGTCGAGCACATGCCACTTCGCCTTCTCGAGCACATCGTCGGGCAGCGTGCGGTCGCGCGCCTGACTCATGTAGGTGCTGAGACGCGTCATCACCTCGCTGATGGGAAGGTCCGCGTTGGTCTGACCCGGAGCCAGGACTCCGCCGCTTTGAGCATTCGCGCCCGCGAACAACCTCGTCTCCGCCGGAAAGGCTGTGGCGGCGACGACCAGCCCGGCACGCTGCAGGACGTCTCGGCGCGTCAGGCGAACATCGTGTGACATCACAACTCCTTGATCGCGCCGATCATTTCCTGGGCACGAGTCGCAGCAACTTGCCTTCGTTCCCGTCGGTCATCACGTAGAGCGATTCGTCCGGCCCCTGCTGCACACCGCGGATGCGTTGGTTGAGATCGGCCAGCAGCCGTTCTTCCGCAACCACCCGCTCGCCCGACAGGACCAGGCGCACCAGATACTTCCCCGCCAGCGCGCCCACGAACAAGTCGCCTTGCCATGCCGGAAACAGTTTTCCGGTGTAAAACGCAATCCCCGCAGGGGCGATATCAGGAGTCCAGAAGTACACCGGCTGCTCCATCCCGGTCTGGACGGTGCGATCGTCGTTCAACGGTTTGCCCGTGTACTCGCGCCCGTAACCGATGACTGGAAAGCCGTAGTTCTTGCCTTTGTCCACGGCGTTGATTTCGTCGCCGCCCCGCGGTCCGTGTTCGCTCAGCCACAGCTTGCCGGTTCGAGGATGAATCGCGACCCCCTGATCGTCGCGAAAACCCAGCGCGTAGATTTCCGGGCGCGCGCCGGACTTGCCGACAAACGGGTTGTCTGGAGGGACGGAGCCGTCGGTGTTGATGCGCAGCACCTTGCCCATCAGGCTGTCCATCTGCTGCGGTTGGGGCCAGTCGGAAGAGTTGATGCCGAGGCCCGCGGGAATCGTCGACGTGACGAGCAGCGTGCCATCCCGCGCCTGGATCACCCGGCCGCCAGTGCCCTCCGCATTCAGCAGATCCTTGACGTCCTCGAGACTCCTGTCGTCGGCGGACAGGCGCCCGCGGGCGACCATCAGGATGCCGGGCGTGCGCCGCGGCGGATTGGTCACCTGGCTCTCTGGCAGCGCGGTGTACGAAAAATAGATGATCCGATTCTTTGCGAAGTCCCGGTCGGGCAGGACCTCGAACAGATTCCGACCACCCGACCCGAGCGGCGGAAGCCCAGAGATCGGCGCCGAGAGGCGGCCGTCCTTCTCGATAATCCGCATGCGGCCAGGCCGCTCGCTCAACAGGATGCGTCCATCAGGGAGAAAATGAAAGGCGAACGCACCTATCAACCCGGAGGCGACGGTCTGGACTTCGTAGGCGGCCGTCCGGGCCGGTACGGGAGCTCGAGTCTGACCCGCCCATTGCGGGACCGGCGCGTATCCGTCAGGGCCGGCGCTGCCGATTTCAGAGGCCGGCGCCTGGGGGTTCTGTACCGGCGGGCGAGGAATCACCCGAGGCGCGGGAGTTTGGGCGAAGGCTCGAGGCGCCAATGCGGCCGACGCGAGCAGCGCGAACGTTGTACCGAGCAGAACTGAGCGCATAGGGGTCCGTCACTCCAGGGCGGCGATTGTATCGCGGGATCGGCCCGGTTGGCAGGCATCGACAAACCGCACGATTTCTGCTTCACTCAAAGCTCGTCGGCAGTTCGATTCCCTGTCGCAAGGAACCGATATGACACGCGTGCTGCTTCTGCTCCTCGCTTTTGTCGTCGTCCCCGGCGTCGCCAGGACACAGACTCGCGGCGACGTGCCGCCGGATGGCGCCTACTACGCGGTGTCGTACGTGGAAGTGGTGGCTTCGTCAAAAGCGCCGGCCATCGCCGCGTTCAGGCAATATCGGGATGCGAGCCGAAAAGACGAAGGCTTCGTCCGCGTCGAGATCTTCGAGCAGGTCGGCCGGCCCGGCCACTTCGCCCTCGTCGAGACGTGGCGGAATCAGCAGGCGCACGACACCCGCGGCCCGGCGTTGAAGCAGTTGATAGACGCGCTCCAACCCATCCGCGTGAGCGGCTACGATGAACGTCCTTACAAGACGTTGACAGTCGGATCGGTGCCTGCTCCAAACAGCCGCGCCGTCTCCGTGGTCTCGCACGTCGACGTCACACCCGACCCTCGCGTGGGCGAGATGCTCAAACGGTTGGCGGACGCGAGTCGAAAAGAAGCGGGCAATGCCCGGTTCGACGTCGTGCAGCACACGATGCGCGCGAATCACTTCACGGTGATCGAAACCTGGCAAAACCAAAAGGCGTTCGACGCACACCTCGCGGCCGTGCATACCAAACAGTACCGGGACGAACTCCAGCCGCTGACCGGCAGTCCCCTCGACGAGCGCGTGTATACAGCCGTCGAATAGGGAAGTGCCGAGCCGCGGGCCTACTTGGTTTCGCCGGGATCCTTGCCGTCTGTCGGAGCACCGGTTCCCGACGAGCCCAGGAACAACTTGCGCCCGTTCGGCAGCGTGAGATCCCTGCCGTTGGCCCGGTTGGTGCCGTTCTTGGCCCGGTAGCCCTCGACCACGATCTCGGTGCCGGCGGGCAGCGAATTCTTGTCGACGCCGCGTCGCAGCAACGTGTTCGGCGTCCCGCCCTCGATCATCCACTCGATGACCTTGCCGCTCGAGTCCTTGACGTCAAGATGGATCCAGGTGTGCGGGTTGATCCACTCGACACGGGTGACCGACCCGCGCAGCGTGATCGGCTGCGTCGAATCGAATTCGGCGGCAAACGCGTGATGTGCACGGACGGGCGTGGCAATGCCGACGGCGGCCAGCACGCTGGCCGCAAACAGAAGTGTCGCTGATTGATATCTCATTTCGTCTCCTCGAAACGCGCACCGCTCAGAATTCCTTCCATCCCGTAATTGCCTTCGTGGCACGCGTACTCGAACATCTGCTCGTCGGTCCTCAGGTAGGGTACGGCCACGGTCCACGAGCGGGTAAACGTCGTCGGATCCTCGACCGTGAACCGGTAGTCGATCGTGTCTGCATCGACACGCGTAAAGTGCTCGATGAGACGCAGGTTCTCCGCCGCGCCACGATACAACGTCTTGTTCGTGAAGTTGGTCGTTTCGACCACCAGCGTGTTGTTCTCCCAGTGGCCGCGCGAATCACCCATCCACTGCCGCAGCCCGCCATTGACATGCGCGCGACCGTCGGTCGGGATGATTCGCGCGCCGCCGAGCATCTCGATCGCGACCACCACGTAGCCCGGACTCTGCACGATGCGATAGTTGTTGTTGTAGGCGCTCGGCGACATGGCGCCTGGCATGCCGCGCGTGATGCACCGCTCAAAGAGACTGCGATCGAGGTAGGTGTCGGCGCCGCGGCCGTTCGCGCCGCCGCCGCGCAGGGCCGGCTGCTTCCACTCGTCCAGCGCTCTGCGCTGCGCCTCCGCCGTCAATGGCGGCACCCGGCCGTCGGCCGGATCGATCAGCAGCGAGGACCGGTTGGTGGTGACTTTCGTGCCTCGATCCCACCAGAACTCGTTGTAGGCGCGGCTGACATCTGCCTCGGTGCCCTTCGCTTCGCGCTTGTCGGCGCTCCGGTCGACGACACGTCGCTCGAGTTCGGCGGTCTCCGCGTCGCTCAGCGTCGCCTTGCCGGCGAATTCGTCGGGCCGCTCGAACGGCGTGATCGTTCGATTGGAATACACCCCCTGAAGGTCCGGCTCGCCCCACGGTGTCCGCGGCGGGGTCCACGTCTTGGCCTTGGCCGGGGCCTTCGGTTTCTGCTCGGCGGACTGCTGCGCGGAAGCCATCGCGGTCAGCGCCCAGATCGAGGCGAGCATCGCCACCGCCGCGACTACCCTACACTGTGTCATCCATCGATTCATGAGCATCCTCCGTTCACGAACGTCACCTCGATCATGCACCGGCGGCGCATGTTTCTTCAATTGCGCAATGCGCTCTTGGTTCCCAACATCTCAGCTTCCCCGCTCAGCCGCTTCAGCGTCACGAGCGTCGTGCTCTCCTGGCCGCGATTCATGGTCGGCGGAAACTTCAGGTGGACCTCCGAGCCCACGACCTCGGCAAATCGCTTCAGGGTATCGCCCTGCTGGGGGCCGATGAGTGCGATCCGGTGGTGAAACACCATCCCAGGGTACACCGTCAGCGCCCCATAGTAGCTGACCCAGCCCGTAATCGCCGCACGGGCCTCGTCGTCGGTCGGCTCTGCCGCGGCGAACGGCTTGCGGGGGTTGACCGGCAGGAAGTGGACGCCGACAAAGCCCGACGGCGTATACACGATGACGCTCGGCGCGCGGCGGCTCTCGGATATCACCGCGCCGCTCGTCAGGTTGACCCGACTCTCTACGACATGCTGCCAGAAGCCCACGACCTTCCGGTACATCGGCGATAGGTTCTCCACCTGCGGGACGCGCTCCCAGGTCCATCGTGTTCCGCCGTGGGCGTTCGGCTCGGTCGCAAGCGAGGTGACGGTGAGCTGATCCCCCTTCAGCTCGAAGGACCGCCTCAGATCCTGGCCCATCAGGCTCGGATTCATTGCGCCCTCCGGCCTGTAGACGATCTGATTTCCGTCCACGCGGTAGGCTCCCCAGAATCCCGCGTAGTTGTCGAAGGTCACGTGCGCTTCCGCGGGCGTCGGCTGATTCGCCGCGTAGGGCGCCCGCCCCGCCCTGGTCGCGACTTCATAGACATGTCCCGCCGCATCGTAGACGAGGAGTCCCCGCGGGTTTGGCACCCTGACGGTCTCGGACGCGGTGGCGATGTGCTGGTCCACGGACGACAGCGTCCAGGTGCCCACCAGACTCGCGGACGCGGGCGTCGCAGGGCGTTGGGCCGAGGTCGGCGGTGTCACCCACAGCGCGCCGAAGATGAGAGTCAAGAACGTGAATCGCTTGGCCATCCGTCGCCTCCAGTTTACAAACCAACAGAACCGGCCACTAGAAATCGAGCTGCGCGGTGATCTTGGCGAATCGTGCGGCCAGGATACCGGTCGGCGTCAGCCACGCCCCATTGAGCACGAACGTCTGGTTGTACGACTGCGTGGCGTCGGTGTTCAACAGGTTATAGAGATCGAGACTGACCTGCGTGCGGGTTCGGCCGAACCTGAGGACCTTCCCGGCTCGGAAATCCAACTGGTTGATCCGATCGCCATACAGAGTCCCTGGCGTCACGAGGTTCACCGTCGCGTTCGCGGCGCTTCCCGAGAGGCTCCTGCCAAGTGACGGCGCGATTGCGGCATTCGGAACGGCATAGTTCGCGGCGAGCTGCGCTCCGGGGACGCTCTGGAACGTCGCGCTCACCTGGACCTCCACCCGTGGAATGGTGTAGGTCCCGAGCCACTTGGCCTGGGTCAGATAGGCTTCGACGACGCGGCAGTAGGGGTTCAGGAGATTGGTCTCGGGCAACTGGGCCCTGATCGCGCAGGAGTCTGTGACTGTCCGCCCGCTGCTGAATCCTCCTTGCACGGTGAGGCCGCCGGCCACCCGAGCGTTGATCGTCACATCGACGCCCTGCCAGTACTGAGTCTGGCCGCCGTACTTGCTGGCTGCGGTGATCAGGTTTCGCGTCTGACCGAACAGCAGCGGATTGACGTCGTACAGCCCGGCGATCGGGTACGCACCGCCGCCGGGCAGGCGCGAATCCGACGGCGCGGTGGCCGTGAATGCCGTGAAATCGGCCGGCGACACCGCGAGATTGTCGGTCACGAGAAAATTGGTGAACCATCGCCGATTGTAGGCGGCAAGCACCGAGAGCCGCGGCAGGAGCTCGTGCTGGACCGACGCGCCAACTCCCCAGTTATGAGGACGAACGTCCCATCCTCCGAGAATATCGGGATCGTAGGTGTTCGTCAGCACGTCGGTCCCGAACGTTGGGTTCGCCATCGCGGCGCAAAAATCGCCGCCCGACGTGCGGAGATCCTGCGCCGCTGGATTCAACAGATCGCAGTCAGGAAGGAAGTTGCGATTCGCGTCGGTCCACGAGCGCGTCGTTGTGGTGGCGATGCGGCTCAGAGGATTCGCACCCGAATAGACGGCATTGTGACTCGCGGCCTCGACGTACTTACCGAGGCTGAACTTGATCGCCGTCTTCCCGTTGCCGCGCAGGTCGTACGAGGCGCCGAGGCGCGGCGTCAGGTCCCGGTAGCCCGTCACGCCGTCCTGCGCCGGGAACGAGCGCATCACGGGAATCCAGCGATCCGGGCCCACGTGCTGATCGAGGTACTGGCTGCTCGCGCCGTCGTAGCGCAGCGCGCCCTGCAGCGTGAGCCGGCCGAAGGTGGATTGGTCCTGGGCGTAGACCGCGGACGTCTGAACGTTCTCGAACGTATCGTAGGTGCCCGACGCCATCGTGAGCTGATTGGGCACGCCATTGTTCAGGCGATACGCCAGGCGCTGCGTGTTCGTGAATGGCGTGGTCCACCACGACACGAAGGCGCCCTGGTATCCCACCTTCAGGTTGTGTTGGCCGGTCACGTAGGAAATCGACGCCCTCCAGTTATGGTTGCCGGTGTGGCTGTTCGCCCCGTCCTGGGAGCGATAGATGAGGCCGGGAATCGTGCCCGCCTGTTCAGTCACGCGTACCAGATCACGTGGATTGTCCACGCGCATGGGGCCGCCGTAATGACTCAGATACGTGCCGAAGCCGGCTTCGAGCAGCACCCGCGTCGACGCCGGCGACGTCCACGTGATCTGTTGGACGCAGGTGTGCGCGTTCTTGATCCCGGCGGCGGCATTCGCGCAGGCGTCGATCGCCGGAGTCGTCAGGGACACATCCAGCGCCGTGTTGCCCGGTGTCACCACAACGCAACGCCTCGCCAGAGTCCAGCGGCCCGTGGTGAGAGTCTGGCGCCGCACCGAGATGGGCGAGGCGCCTCGGTGGCAAGGCGCGACGACCGAGAATATCGGGAATATTTGAGCGAGGAGCAACCTAGCCGACGAGGATGCATCGCTCGTCGAATGCAGGCAGCCTCTTGCCACGGGCTGCTCGGGCCCAGTATCACCGGACGGAGTCCAGTAGCCATCGTCTTCTCTCCTCCAATCCGAGCGGTGCGACCCGATCGCGACAGATCGATTCGCGCGTCGACGTAGCGAAGGTGGTGCCGCGTAAAGCTGCACGGGCGGAGGTGTATCACATCCCGGGATGAGATACCCGCCAATTTTCAGCGCCATGCACGAAAAGACCAGCGATTCCGCCGCAGCGCTCGCCGCGAGATCCGGATGCCCCAATCTACCGGCGCCACCATCGATCACCGTACATGGCTCGCGCCGTCGCTCCAAGAATCTCAGCGCGGAGACTTGCCCTTCCGTCGCTGGGCGGCACTCCGGTCCACCACCACCTTCGGCGTGGGCCGTCGTTTCTGAGCCGCCGCTCCGCGCGGCTTCACGGCTGCCGCGATCTCGATTCCGAACAGCTCTCCCAAATCAGCCTCGTCGAGCACCTTTTCGGACTGTTGACGTGTTCTGGCCTTGGGCAGGCCCGCGCTCGCTCGTGCGATGAGATCCTGCTGATCGACTCTGCGCAGGACGAACAGCAGGTCAGGTTTCTCGTCGAGCCGCGCACCGATCCCGTAGAGAACCGCGGCAACGTGCTTGCACATCGAGGCCCAGTCCGGACAACTGCAGGTGAAGGTGATTTCGGACGGCGACGGAAAGAGTCCCGTCTGCTGGTGACAGAGGCGCGCCATGACGCCCTGGGACAACCGTCCCTGCAGCAGTTCCACCACCGAGTCGATGGCTCCCCCGCAGTCGTTGCAGACGGCTTTCCAGCGAGGCTTCGGGACGGCTGTCACACGCACCTGGATCTCGTATAGCTCCGATCCGCTGACGATGGCGCTCACCAGGCCCGGAGCGATCTGGAGATCGATGACCGACCCATTGCGAACGTAGGTACGCCCTCGCGGCAGGCGGTTGGCATAGTCGCTGTATCGCTCGAGATTGTCGCACCACGCGGCGCCCCAGAACGTGGTCGCGATCTTGCGGCCGGCGACGACGACCGGCGACGTGCGGTGGCCCTTCTTCGCCAGTTTGGCCGCTTCATGCGCGGCCGCGGCACGACGAGCCGCGACGGGCACGTACGGTTTGTAGTCGTAATAGTCCATCGTTACTCCGGCGAGGCGGCGTGCAAATCGAGCGCGACGAGCTTCAGTAACTCGTCGTTCTTCATCTCGGTGATCAGCAACTCGGCGCCGCCTTCCAGCAGGTCGTCGGACAACTGCCGCTTCGCGTCGATCAGCCGATCGATCTTCTCCTCCACGGTTCCGCGGCACAAGAACTTGTGTACCAGGACGTTCTTGGTTTGACCGATGCGGAAGGCGCGATCGGTGGCCTGGTTCTCGACCGCCGGGTTCCACCAGCGGTCGAAGTGAATGACGTGCGACGCGGCGGTGAGATTCAGGCCCGCGCCGCCGGCCTTGAGCGAGAGGACGAAGAACGGCACATCCTCGTCTTCCTGGAATTGCCGCACCAGCCCGTGTCGCTTCTTCACTTCGGTCTCGCCGTGCAGGACGAGCCCAGGCCGGCCGAAGACCGACCCGAGGAACGCCGCAAGCGGCGAGGTGACTTCCCGGAACTGTGTGAACACCAGCGTCTTTTCCTGCTTCGCGGCAATCACCGACGCGATCTCGCGCAGGCGCGCCAGCTTGCCGCTGTCCTGCTCGGCCCACCGATTGTCGCCGAGCCATTGCGACGGGTGGTTGCAGATCTGCTTGAATCGCATCAGTGATGCGAGCACGACGCCTTTGCGCGTGATCCCGTCGGCCCGGTTCAGTTCAGACGACAGCTCGTTCACCGCCTGCTGGTAGAGTGCTGCCTGCGCGCGCGTCAGGTGGCAGTACGCCTTCACTTCGGTCTTGTCCGGCAGATCGGCGATGACCGCCTTGTCGGTCTTCAACCGTCTCAAGATGTACGGCCGCACCAGCTCGCGCAGCGGCCCGTACGGATTCTGCGGTCTCGCGGCGAGACGCTTGGTGAAGCTCGTGAACTGCTTGCTGGATCCGAGCAGGCCGGGGTTGATGAAGTCGAAGATCGACCACAGGTCGCCGAGCCGGTTCTCGACCGGCGTACCGGTCAGCGCGATTCGCGCGTGCGCGTTGATCTGCTTGGCTGCACGAGTCTGACGGGCGCCCGGATTCTTGATCGCCTGCGCCTCGTCCAGCACGGCCAGCCGCCACGGCATCTCGATCAAGGCGGGAATGCGAAGCAGCGATCCGTAGCTCGTGACGACGAGGTCGACGTTCGCCAGTGTCCCCTGGTCGAGCGACTTCAGCTGGGCGGCCGGCATCGCGGACGGATGCGCAACGATCGTCTGGATGCTTGGCGCAAAGCGTGCGATCTCCGACGACCAGTTCGCCAGGAGCGACGCCGGAGCCACGAGTAGACTCGTCCGCCGGCCGCTTCCCTGTTCCGTGTCCTGTGCCAACAACAGCGCCAGCACCTGAATGGTCTTGCCGAGACCCATGTCATCCGCGAGACAGGCGCCGAGGCCGAGCGTCGACAAGAGATGAAGCCAGCGCACGCCCACTTGCTGGTACGGTCGCAGCGTCGTATTGAGCGCGTCACCAGGGTCTACGCGTGCAAGCCCACCGGGACGGAGCAGGCCGTCAAGGGTCTTCGCCAGCCACGGACCGGCGCTGATGCGCGACCAATCGGGCGGGGCGTCGGCAACACCTTCCCCGGACACGTTCGCTCCCGCAACCAGCCGCATGGCCTCGGCGAACGTCAGGCCGCCTGCCGCCGCGGTGTGCTCGACGGCGCGAAACTGCTCGAGCAGCCGCGTGAGCTTGGCCCGATCCAGTTCGACCCAACGCCCGCGAACGAAGTGCAGGCCGTCGGACGAGGCCAACAGGCGCTGAATCTCTGCGGCGGTCAACGGCTCGCCATCCAAGGTCACGTCCACCTGGAAATCGAGCAGCGCCTCCGCCCCGAGACCGGATGGCGCTTTTCCGCCAATCGTCGCGCTGACCTGCGGACGGGGCGGACGGTTCGCACGCCACGTGCCCGGGACGCGCACGACGACGCCCGAGGCGGCCAACTGCGGGAGATCCGTCAGGAGTTGAAAGGCGTCGGCCGGCGTCCACCGCAGCGGATGATAAATCTCGCCGGCGTCCACCATCTGCTTCAGCCACTCACACTGCTCCGCCGCGCGCTGCACCGGGAGCAGCAGCGATAACAACTGCGCCTTGTGGGCCGCTCCTGCGTATTCGCGCAGTGCCTGGCCGAGCGGCAGATGCTGCGCCTTCGCGTGCGCCGACAGCCGCGTCGTATACGTCGCGAGGAACGCAAACGGCGCCGCATCGTCCTTCTTGTTCTCGGCGAGGTTGAAGTGAACGCGGCCGACCGTTCGCCAGGCCGGACTCTTCTTGGCAAGGAACTCCTGGGCCGACTCTTTGGATTCAGCGAGCTCGGCGTGAAACGCCGCGTCGAGATCGTCCCAAAGGGAGCGCAGTACCGATGGCGTGAGGTATTCCGCGCCGGTCATCGGCGGCGCCCCGCCGGCGAGCGACTCGATCGCGTCATCTGGCGGAGACGGCACGTGGATCGGCACCCGGCCCTCGCCGATCTCCGGATGCGTGCAGAGCGTCGTCACGTAGCGCGCGGCAAACTCGCGCCAGTAGCCGAGCACCGGCGGCAACACCGTCCCGACTTCCTCGGCGCCGAGTTGGAGGAGTCCGTGTCCGGGGCCGCGGGCAAACGCCTCCTGAAGCCTGACCGCCAGATCGTGGGGTAACGCCAGACCGTCTTCCACCGCGACGAGCGTCAACCGGCCGTGAGGCGTGAGGACCGGGCCGAGCTGCGCGGACGAAATTATTACCAAGACGATGGGCTCAGTTGATGGGACTCGACGGAAGGCTCGTGATGGGGAACTGTGACACGATTCGCCAAATGGGAACACACCCCGTGAATCTTGCCTTCAGATTTCTGCTCGAGCTGTCCGCCCTCGCCTTCATGGGGCTCTGGGGCTGGCGCCAACGCGATGACGGGGTTCGGATCGTGATCGCCCTCGCCATACCGTCGCTCGCCGCCTCGCTCTGGGGGGTCTTCGCAGTCCCAAGCGACCCGACCCGATCGGGTTCGGCACCAGTCCCCGTGCCCGGCACTATTCGGCTGGCGCTCGAATGTGGTTTCTTCGCTTATGCGACATGGGCGCTCGCTGACCTGGGATTCACGAGGCTCGCGGCAATCTTCGGAACCTGCGCCGTGCTTCACTACCTGCTTTCATACGATCGCATCGCGTGGCTCGTCAGGCAGTAGGTGCCTCTTACTCTTCCGCTCGAGACCGCCCGCGTGACTCTTCGCGACTTCCATGTCGGCGATCTGGATGTCATTCATGCGTACGCCGGGATCCGCTGGAAGAGCACACGATGCAGGTCTGCAAGCCGCGGGTATCGCGGCGCTGTCACTCCGAGCCGCGGCAGCGACAACGACGACCGCTATTTCAACGGGGCAGAATCTTTCGGCGCCGCGGCAGCCATCAACTGTCGAAGGAGCGCGACTTTGCCGGCGTTGGCGGCGGGAGCCTGAGCGGGTGCGACCGGCCCGTCGCCCGCCACGATGCCGGCGGCCTGTCCGCCTCGGCCGCGGCCGCCCCCGCCGACGCCAAGCGCGACGTCCAGCGGCGTTCGTCCGCGCTGGTCTTTCGCGAACAGGTCGGCGCCCTTCTCGGCCAGCAGCTTGACGACGCTATCCGGACCGGACGCGACCGCCACATGAAGGACCGTCTGACCAGATTCGTCGACCGCGTTGATCGGCGCGCCCCGCTCGAGGCACAGCGCCACAGCAGCCACGGCGTCCTGCTCGGAGGCGCGAGCCCCCACGCCGCGGAATCCGCCCGCACGACTCGCTGCAAACATCAGGGCGGTGGTACCTCGTTTGGTCGCGAGGCCCGGATCGGCACCGTGGTCCAGCAAGATCTGCATCATGGTGATATCGCCTTGCTTGGCGGCCCGCATCAGCGGCGTTGCGCCATCACCGAGGGCAGCGTCGCTGTTCCCGTCGTTGTGAACCCGGTCCATGATCGGCGTCACGAGCTTCGCGTTCGGTGTTGCGCCGTGCGCCAGCAGCGCCTTGACGATGTCGGGACTATCGAGCGTATCGTGCGGCTTGGGATTCGGCCGGCCCACCGTCTCGGCCAGCGTGTGCATGTCGACCGCCGCGTACAGCGCCGCCATGCCGGACGTCTCGGCGAGGTTGGGATCGGCGCCCTTGTCGATCAATACGGCGGCGAGATCGAAGTGCAGATTGATGATCGCCGACACGAGCGCGCTGGTGCCGTTGGGATCGGTCCGGTTCAAGTCGGCGCCGGCTTCGGCGAGCGCCCGCGCCGCGTTCACCGCACCTTGCCGCGCGGCATACATCAGCGGCGTCCATCCACCGCGAGGCAGAATCGTCGTGCGCGCCACGATGCCGTCCCCGAACTTGAACTTGGGGAAGGTAGTCTTGTCCGACTGCGCATTGATGTCGGCGCCGCGCGCGACCAGCAGCTTGATCGCGTCCGCGTGATCTTCCATGGCGGCCCACATCAGGGCGGTCTCTCCGAGCACGCGCTCCTTGGCGTTCACATCGGCCCCATGATCGAGCAGCATCTTCACCGCGACCGGATTGCCGGCGCGCGCCGCGGCCATCAAAATCGTCTGGTCCTCGGCCAGCCGCGCGTTCGGGTCGGCGCCCGCCTTCAGCAGCGCCTCGATGATGACCGCGTTGCCGTTCAGCGCCGCCAGCGACAATGGGGTGACGCCGTACCGATTCGCCCCTTTGGGGCTGGCGCCTGCGCGCAGGAGCATTTGCACCGATTCGAGATCGTCTGCGCGAACGGCCCAATGCAGCGCCGTGGTTCCGTCGGCCTCCGGGGTGTTGACGGCGGCGGGCTGCTTCAGTAGCGACCGTACGCCAGCGTGGTCGCCCGACTTGACGGCCTCGATCAACGCCGTGTGACCATCGCCGGGCCCGCCGGCACCGAGGAGAGCAACGGCGAATGTGACGAGCAACGAGGCGGCGCCTGTCGTTTTCATGCCCATGTTGATGATTCCCCGGATCGTCGCATTCTCGCAGAAATGAGGCCGCTTGACAGGCCCCTCAAATGGGGGACCGTGGCTCATGTGTCCGCGCGATGCGTCGAACCTCGGCAGTGCGAAACCCGACGTGTCGAATCCGACGCACTCACGGCTCAAGCCACGACCACGCGAAAATCTGTCTGTTCCCACCGTGCCTCGTCCAGCCAGAAGAACGTGAATTCAACGCTGGCGCCCGAAGAGAGTGTCGTGGTCTCGAGATCCGCCACGAACACGCCGAGCTCGGTGTCGACCGTCTCACTTTCCTTCACCTGCTGCCAGCCGTCGACGCCCCAGACGACAGTCGCTCGCGCGAGCGTTTCGATGCGAAGGATCTTTCCGGCGGCCATCGTTCGGACCTTCTGGTTGAACCGCCAGATGGCATACGGCGTCGTGCCATGCCCGCCCGCGGCGTATCGGGCGAGGGTCTGCGGCGGCTGATCGAAGACGCGGCACTCGCGGATCGACCGGCGCAACTTCAAGTATTCCGCGTGCGCCCACACGAGCGGCTGCGCCGATCCTGATGCCTGGCCCGCAAAGAGCTCGCGGTCAACGATGTCGGGCGCATCCCAGACCTGCTCGGGAATCAACAGCCCGTCGCCGGCGAATGCTTCCATCGCGGCCGCCAGTTCCTCGGCCCGCGCCGCGCGTCCAGCCGCCAGCTCGTAGTGCCCTCGTTCGCCGGTGAGTAGCGGCCACGCGCGACCTGTACCAGTGCCGTCGAACGGGCCGCCGTCGTCGTGCTCGCCATAGCCGTCGCCGTTGTAGCGATGCCACGACGGACCGCGAGGCGTGTCCACTTTGAGCAGCGCGTCGATCACCCTGACGGTGTTTTCGATCCGCGGGTCATCAGCCGCACGCAAGCCGAACCGTACCAGCGCGAGCGCGTCGGGGCTGACCGTGAGCGCGGCGCTGGCAGTGCTCTCCGACGCCGGGCGATTCTTGATCGGCACAAAACCATGCTTCGGCGACGCGGCATCGGCTTGATCGGGCTCCGCCACACGGACGTAGTAGCCGGCGACACCGCAGGTGGCGGCGAGCGAGGTGTCCGTCACGTAGATCCAGCTGTCGAGCGACGCATTCCAGGCGTCGGCGGTTTCACGCAGATAGGCGGCAATCCCCGGGTGTCCATTCCGTTCCGCATCGTCAGCCCCCACGATCAGCGCCGCAATCTCTGCACCGAGGGTGAACGGCGAATAGCCCGCGTCTTCTTCCCATCGATCCTGTGGGCTGACGGGACCGTTGCGAACTATGTAGCCGAGGGCGCGCCGCGCCATCGGCCAGTACTCTTCGCCTTCACCAGCCATCAAGGCGCCGCACCGCATCGCGAGGTCGACCAGCAGCACCGGCAGCGCAACCTCGTCCATCTGAATCCCGGTCCAGTAGGGCGAACCGTCCAGCCACATGTTCTGACACCAGTGGCCATCCGCATCTTGCGTGACCTGCAGGAAACGTAGAACGCGCCGCGCATCATGATGTGCGTCGGCTGCCAGGAACCCGCCGGCGGTCTCCACGAGGTCGCGAGGCCACACGAGGTGGTAGCCGCCCAGGTCGTCGTCGCCTTTCGAGAAGCCCCAGGGAATCGAGAGACTGGCGATCACGCCGCCGCGGAAGTGCTTCGATTCGTGAACGCGAAGGACAGCGGCGCTGAAATCAACCAGAGGATGCGCAGGGTCCGGCGCCGCGGACGAGGTCCGCGAACGATGCCATCGCGTCCAGTCGTCCAGGTATTCGGACTTCGCACGGCCGAACCCCCTGAAGAGACTCGCGAGCGCGCGCTGCCCGGCGGCGGCCGGCGTGCCGCCAAAGCCAAGGGCGAGGACGAACTCGCTGGACGCCTGGAGATCGATCTCCCCCGTCAAGGCGATGTTGCCGTTCTCCGCCCGCTGATACGACTGCTGCAGTCGGCCGTGCGCTCGCAGTTCCTGCCATCCATCCGAGAATCCGACAAAACCCACCGAGCGCGCGAGCCAGTGCGTGGAACACGCCAACGCCAGCGCACAATTATTCCGCTCCGCGAACAGCATCGGGGTGCCCTTGTAGTCGCCCACCCATGCCGTATTGCCATTGCCGCGGTTGTTCAGATGTGGCGCGAGCAACGCGTACAGTCGATACTGCGCCGCTTCACCAACGATGGGCAGGAACCGGACGCGCTGGAGGATCACGTCCGCCGACGGATCGGCCAGTATTTCTTTTTCGATGCAATACCGGCCGTCGGTGGCCACATTACGCACCAGGAACGCGGGAACGCCCGGGGCAAGCCGCGAGACCTGCGAGCGCGCGTCGCGCTTTTCCTCGGAAAAGTACGACTCGCCGTCGGTCACGATCAGACCAAAATCGCGCGTGCACGCCGAATCGACGCGCGGGTAGTAGATTTCGTCGAGAATTCCGTGGCTCAGCGTGAACCAGACTTCGCTCGCCGCGCCGAGCGCAGCGCCGACGCCGCTCTTCACGCTGGAGGTCCATCGCGGTGGGATACCGGGCCACCCCGGCGCGATTGAAACAGGGCTGTCGGACACAGGTATTTGCGTTTATATCAGACCTGCGCGGCGAACAGTCGCCGGTGAACTTAGAGAGTCCATCGCACGATCGACTGCCGATTCCTTAGAACGCGTCTCTCGGTCTTCTTCGTGATCTTTGTGCCCTTCGTGGTTCATTATCTAGTTTCGGCACGTGCTTAGGGCCTGCGGCAAAATAAGGTGCACAATTGTGGCCGCCGATGCATCCCGCCGGGCTGCGTTGCTCGTCACTTGCATACGCCCGGTATGCGCGCTCCTCGCGCCTTGCCGGGCGGGCGCCTCGCCGCCCACAATGCACACCTTATTCTGCCGCGGGCCCTTAGGAAATTTTGCGATCCGTATTGTTCGGGCACGGACGCCCTTTGAGGACAGCGAATGAGCGTTCTGGTGGTCGACATCGGCGGCTCGCACATCAAGGCGCTTGCCACGGGCCATAAGAATCCCGTCAAGCTCCCCTCTGGCCCGAAGATGACGCCGAAGCAGATGGTCCGCTCGATACAAGCGGCGGTCGCGACCTGGAAGTACTCGTTCGTCACGATCGGGTATCCCGGACCCGTGATGCACGGCAAGCCGGTCCTGGAGCCGCGGAACCTGGGCCGCGGATGGGTCGGCTTCGACTACAAGCAGGCGTTCGGCCGTCCGGTCAAGGTGATCAACGACGCGGCCATGCAGGCGCTCGGGAGCTATCGAGGCGGCCGGATGCTGTTCCTTGGCCTGGGCACGGGCCTGGGCTCCGCACTGATCGTGGATGGTGTCCTCGAGCCGATGGAACTCGCTCACTTACCCTACAAGAAAGGACGAACCTACGAGGGGTACGTCGGAAACGCCGGACTGAAGCGGCTCGGGAAAAAGAAGTGGCGCCGCCACGTCATCGACGTGATCGAGAAGCTCAAAGCCGCGCTCGAGGCCGACGATGTCGTGGTGGGCGGCGGGAACGCCAAGTTGCTGAATGTACTGCCGGAGGGCGTTCGGCTCGGGACGAATGCGAACGCCTTCATCGGCGGCTATCGTCTGTGGAGCCCCCGGGAAGGGTCGAGCTCACGCGACAACGCCAACGAGACACGTCCCACGCGCACGCGTTCCAGACCCCCGCGATCCAGACGGACTTGACCCGTGCGGCGCCTGGCGGGCCCTTAGACGCCGACGTTGGTGAAGGAGTAGCCGCGCTCCTGGGCGCGGTTGACGGCAACAATTCCGGCCGGCACGAGGTGCGCGTTCGCCAACAGGTTGGCGGTCAATTCCTTGTAGATGGCATCCGCCGAGCCCTTGGTCGCCTGCGCGATGCCGTTGGACACGCGATGGGTCGCCATGTCGCAGACGGCGAGGTGCACGCCTCGCTTCAAGAGGCTGTCGAGCGTCGTGCCCAGACTGGGCAACTGCCCCGCCAGAGCCGCGGCGTTGAAAATGTTCACCGTCGGCGCCTTCTTCGTCGCGGGATCCTTGAGGCTGTTTCGCTCTGACATCGGCTCGCCGTACTTCGCCCACATCGCGTCGTTGAACGCAAACACCGTCGAGTTGTGACGCAGGACGAGCACGACCGCAAGGTCGGCGTTGCCGAGGCCGTACCCGTTCTGGTTCGCCAGAAAGAAGTTGTTCGCGTACGCCAGCGACCCGCCAAAACCCTCGAACTGCGTCGTGTCGAAGACGAAGCGATGCTGGCCCGGCAGGTGATCGAGCCAGTCGTCCTGGGCGTGACGGCTGGGCTGCCAGCGTGGGGCGGACGCAGGCGTTTGTGCGCTGGCCACGCCCGAGCCGAGAGTGGCGCCAAGGGTGGTCATCCCGAAGCCAAGCCGGGACAGAAATGAGCGGCGCGCGACGGGCGATGAGTTCTTCTCGATCACATTGTCCTCATTGATTCCTGCAGAGTTGCGTTTTCCGTCTCCCTGCCAGCGACTGCCGAAGCCAGAAGCGGAGCTCCGCGTAAGGACCCGTAGATGAATAACGTGTGCAATTCTGGGCGTCGAGGCGCCCGCCCGGCAAGGCGCGAGGAGCGCGCATACCGGGCGTATGCAAGTGACGAGCAACGCAGCCCGGCGGGATGCATCGGCGGCCCAAAATGCGCACGTTATTCATCTACGGGTCCTAAGCATGGTATGGCGCGGCACGATGCCGGTCAACATTCGGGCCGCGGGTCCGGGCGGCGGCTTCAACCCGCCCGAGTGGCATCGCCAAACACGGCCCGTCGATCGCCGCGTCGTGTACCACCGAGGCAGAACCTTAGGATCTTCTCGGTGATCTCGGTGATCTCGGTGGTTGATCTTGAGAAACCGAGCCGTTACCGATCGCCGAGAAGCCGGTGGCAAGCGTCGGATATGCTTCAATCAATTCGCAAAGGACCACCATGGATCTCCTCCAGTTCGTGCGCGGCTGTACGTTCGACGACTTTCTGCTCGCGCCACAGTACGGCGTCCTCCCGCGCCGCGATCCGGACGCTATCGATCTTGCGATGCCCTTTTCGCAGCACCTCACGCTCAACCGGCCGCTGGTCGCCGCCAACATGGACACCGTCACCCGTGCCGCGATGGCGATCGTGCTCGCAGAAGAGGGCGGCCTCGGCATCATCGATCGCGGCTTCCGCAGCGACGACATCCAGCCCCAGACGGCAGAAGTGGCCGCTGTCAAGCGCACCCAGCACGGCGTGATCACGGACCCTCACACGATCGAGGAGCGCCGCAGCGTCGCCGACGCGAGCCGGCTGATGGAGCGCACCGGCGTCGGTACCCTGGTCGTGGTGGATGCCGAGCGCCGTTTGACCGGCCTGCTCACGGAACGGGATGTGCGGTTCGTGTCGGGAGACGCGCTCATCGCTGAACGCATGACCCCACGCGATCGACTCGTGCTCCACACCGGTCCCGTGTCCTGGCCGGACGCCGAGCGGCTGATGATGACGCGCAAGATCAAGAAGCTCCCACTCGTCAACGCCGACGGCACCGTGCTGGGCCTCGTCACCGCCAAGGATCTCTTGAAACACCGGCGGCACCCATTTGCCACGAGGGATCCGCATGGCCGCCTGCGCGTCGGGGCGGCGGTCGGCGCCACGGGCGATTATCTCGAACGGGCCATCGAGGTCTTGCGCGCCGGCGCGGATGTGCTGGTCATCGATATCGCGCACGGACACTCGCGCGTCATGGAACAGGCCATTGAGGCGATTCGGCGGCGGTGCGGCGATGTCGAGCTCGTCGCCGGCAACGTCGCCACCGCCGAAGGGGCGCAGTTTCTACTGGACCGCGGCGTGAACGGCATCAAAGTGGGCATCGGTCCCGGCGGCGGCTGTACGACGCGATTGACGACGAACTTCGGGATTCCGCAGGTGGAAGCACTCGTGCAATGCCGTCTGGCGGTCGGCGATCGCGTGCCGATCATTGCCGACGGAGGCGTCAAGCGGCATGGCAGCATCTGTCTGGCGCTGCTCTTCGGCGGCGACTGTGTGATGCTCGGCAGTGCGTTTGCCGGCACCCTCGAGACCCCCGGCGAGGTAGTGCTGAAGTCGGTCTTCATGCCGGAGTCTCAGAAGCTTGCGCAGGTCCCCTTCAAGGTGTTCCGAGGGATGGCATCGGTCGGCGCGGTCCGCGATCGTCTCGATCTCGAGGAGGCGGGGAATCGCGAGCTCGACGCGATGGGCGCCGAAGGGCTGGAGGTCAGCGTGCCGGCGCGCGGCTCGGTGCGAACCGTGATCCACGACATGCTGAAGCACCTCTGCTCGGCGATCAGCTACGGCGGCGCCACCAGTCTGCGAGCGCTCCAACACACATTCTGGTTGAACCCGGAACGCTACCTGGTGCGACTGTCAGAGGCCTCCCGCGTTGAATCCTTCCATCGATAAGCGCCCGATTCGTCTGGGCGTCTCGGCCTGTCTGGTCGGCGACGAAGTCCGCTACGACGGCGGCCACAAGCGCAATGCGTTCCTGACCGACACTCTCGGTCCGTTTGTCGAATGGGTGAAGGTCTGCCCCGAAGTCGAATCGGGTATGGAGACCCCGCGGGAGTCTATCCGATTGGTGGAACGGGACGGGCGTCTGCGCCTGCTCACCGTCAAGACCGGCGTGGACCACACGGATGCGATGACGGCCTTCGCCGAGGCCCGCGTGCGTCGCCTGGCCGCGGAGGATCTGTGCGGCTACGTCCTCAAGAAGGACTCGCCCAGCTGTGGAATGACGCGCGTCAAGGTGTACAGCGGCGCCGGACCTGGAAGCCGTTCAGGGGTGGGCGTATTCGCGGCGACGCTGCTCGCGCGCTTTCCGGATCTGCCGATTGAGGAGGAAGGCCGCCTCCTGGATCCGCGATTGCGGGAGAATTTCATCGAGCGTGTCTTCGCGTACCGACGGCTGACTGATCTGTTCGAGTCGCGCTGGACGATCGGCGACCTCGTGAAATTCCACACCGCGCACAAGCTCGTGCTGATGGCACACTCGTCGCCGGCATACGGACGGCTCGGACGCCTGGTGGCAGGCGCCAAAGGCCTGCCGCGAGCGAGGGTGCGCGCGGAATACGGCACGGAATTCATGGCGGCCCTGTCGATCATCGCGACAACCAGGCGGCACACCAACGTGCTCCAGCACATGGCCGGTTACTTCAAGCGGCGGCTCGACGCCGGATCGCGCGACGAGTTGTCGGCCACGATCGAGGACTATCGAAAGGGGCTCGTGCCGCTCGTGGCGCCGCTGACGCTCCTCCGGCACCATGTGCGGCATCACGAAGTACGGTATCTGGCAGGACAGGTCTATCTGGAGCCGCATCCGAAGGAGCTGATGCTCCGAAATCATGTTTGAAACGCTCTTCGATCGCCGAGAACAATCCCAGCACACGTCATTCGCCGCCGCGAGACGGACGGCGAGCCGTGTTAGCATCCGGTCTTCTGACATGCAGGGGGTCCCATGCCTTCACGAAGAGCGATGCTGCTGTCTTCCGTGGCGGTCGTTGCCGCCCGCAACGCCATTGCTGCCTCAGGCAAGATGACGCTCTCGATTCATCAGAACACCTCGTCAGGAGCGGGCTTCCGCAAGTCGCTCGAGGGCTGGGCACGCGCGGGGATCAAGAACGTCGAAATTACCTCCAACCTGCTAGACGAGTTCTTGAAGACGGACTCCCTTCAAGCCGCGGGCCGGGTCCTGACCGATCTGGGCCTGACGCCGGTCTCATGTGCATGCGGAGTCGGCGGTCTCTGGGAGCCGAATCCGAATCACGCCACGGCCCTCGAGAATCTCAAGAAACGCTGTGAGCAGTTCGCATCGTTGGGCCTGAACCACATCTATGCGCCGGTGGCGACGACGCAGAAGTTCACGGCGGACGATTACAAAGCCGGCGTGGACAACATGCGCGCGGTTGGGGAGATTGCCAAACAGTTCCGCATGACCGCGATGGCCGAGTTCGTGCGCAGTTCTTCGTTCATCTCGACCCTGCCGACCGCGCTGAAGATGACGCACGCCGCGGCCCATCCGAACATGCTGGTCCTGTTCGACTGCTATCACTTCTGGTCAGGCTTGAACAAGCTCGAAGACCTCGATCTGATCCGGCCGGGGGACATCGGGCATGTCCATTTTCAGGATGTGCCCGACATGCCGCGCGAGCTCCTGGACAACACCACGCGCTTCATCCCGGGCGATGGCGTTTCTCCATTGACGAAGATTCTTCGTACGTTGTCGGACAAGGGCTACGCGGGCCCACTCTCGGTCGAGCTCTTTCTGCCGAAATTCCAGCAGGGAGATCCGTTCGAAGTGGCCCAGGAAATCCGGCGCAAATCGGAAGCGGTGATGCGCCAGGCTCGCGTCATGTAGTGTGCCGCCGCCAAATCGTCACCATCATCTCAACGGAGACTCCATTCATGCCGACCAACTTCTACGAGTTGACGCGACCCGCGAAAGTCAAAAGCGATGATTTTGAAACGTTCATGACCGAGAAGGTCTTCCCGTCGGTGCGCCGAGGAGCGACCCGGGTCGGCTCGGTGACCGGACTGCGACTCCTCAAGGACGTCCCGGAAACGCGAAAGTACCTGTGGGCCATTGAATGGGACGGTTTGAACATGAACCCGTCCTCCATTGCGGCCGCCTTTACGAAGCTGAAGACCGCCGGTGCCCGTTCCAAGCTGCTGGGCACGATCTAGTCCCCTGGAAACGTGATGCGTCACATAACTCCCGGGCGGGGCAGCCCGCCTCGCTTTGTTGCGACTCCCTCAAATATGTCCAATATTCTCGCTCGTCGCGCCTTGCGATCCGGGCGCCGCGCCCGGGGACTTATGCAACCCATCACGCTTCCAGCGGACTAGCAGGGACAGCGACTCGGCGCCATGCTGACCACCATCCCCGAAGCGACATCGGCTCGCTTGTTCGATCAGCTCGAGCGGGCGAACGCGCGCGTGACGGCCTCTTTCCCAGGCGAGCCGCCTCACCGCCAGCCGGTGCACGTCGTGTATGGCGGAGCACATCTATTCACGGCTGGCGCGATCGTGAAACTGGGCGCGATCGCGCGTGCCACGCTCGAGAAGTACGCCGCCGGTGCGGATCTTCTCGCCGCCGCGCTTGGGATCGACCCCGCGCTGGCAGAGCGCATCTACCCGCGTCTCGTGGACAAACTGGAGCGGGAGCCGGTCGAAGACTTCCGGATCGACTTCGAAGACGGTTTCGGCAATCGCCCCGACGAAGAGGAGGATCGCTTCGCCGTGTCGACGGCACGAGAGGTTGCGGCGGCCGCGAGGAACGGAACGCTATCCGCGGGCATCGGCATCCGCATCAAGCCGCTGGGCGAGGAGCTCAAACGCCGCAGCCTGCGCACGTTCGATCTGTTTCTGACCGCGCTCCTCGATGCCAGCGACGGCACGCTGCCGGCCAACTTCGTGGTCACGCTCCCGAAGATTACCGCTCCGGAACAGGTCGCCGCCCTGGCCTCGGCGTGCGACGCGTTCGAATCCGCGCGCCGCATCCCGGAGGGCACGCTGCGTTTCGAGCTGATGGTCGAAACGACACAATCCATCGTCGACCCCAATGGCGCGATGGCCTTGCCGCGGCTCGTCGCCGAAGGTCGAGGGCGGATCGTTGCCGCGCATTTCGGCACCTACGACTACACGGCCGCGCTCAACATCACCGCGGCGCACCAGGACATGATGCATCCGTCGTGCGACTTCGCGAAGCAGGTGATGCAGGTCGCGCTTGCCGGCACGGGCATCTGGCTGTCCGACGGGGCGACCAACATCATGCCGGTGGGACCGCACCGCGCGGCGGCCGGCCATCAGCTGACCGCCGCCGAGATCGACGAGAACACGCGCGCCGTCCACCGTGCGTGGCGCGCCCATGCCGCGCATGTTCGCCATTCGCTGGTGACCGGCTTCTATCAGGGTTGGGACCTGCATCCGGCCCAACTACCGTCACGCTACGCCGCTGTTTATGGCTTCTTCCTCGAAGGGCTGGCCCCGGCGTCGAATCGCCTGCGCAACTTCGTCCAGAAAGCGGCGCAGGCCACGCTCGTCGGCGACGTGTTCGACGATGCCGCCACCGGACAGGGGTTGTTGAATTTTTTTCTGCGCGCGATGAACTGCGGCGCCATCAGCGAAGCCGAGGCAGTCGCGATGAGCGGGCTCACCCTCGACGAGCTCCGAAGCCGATCGTTCATGAAGATCCTCAAGGGGCGACGCGAGATCGTCTGATGCCGTCGCCAGATCATGGCTGATGGCTGGAGCGTTTTGACTTGATGTAGTGTCCGGTTTCAGCCGGACCGCGACGGTCCGCATAAGGCGGACACTACGTACACATACAAAGCCTGGCCGTTAGGACCTGCGGCAGAATAAGGTGCAGATTGTGGCCACCGATGCATCCCGCCGGGCTGCGTTGCTCGTCACTTGCATACGCCCGGTATGCGCGCTCCTCACGCCTTGCCGGGCGGGCGCCTCGTCGCCCACAATGCACACCTTATTCTGCCGCGGGCCCTTAGCGGAGACCGGCCCAGCGGCGCCAGTCGCGCGACGGCAGCGGCGGATCACGAAAATGCTCGGTCCTGACCTTGCCATCGGCGAGAAACTGTGGGCGGTCCACAGGATCGTAGATGCGAATCGTTCGTCCCACTTGCACGCGTGGCGGCCAATCCAGATTGCCCAGCACGCTGGCACCGCGGAAGCGATCACGAAACACCGGCTCTTCGTCCAGCTCCAGCAGCAGATACGGCGCGTAGCCGCGCGCCCTGACGAACGCCAGTGCCTGATTCAGCGAATCAGGCTCGATCGTATCCCATGAAAGTGTGGGTCGGCCGGCATGGTACTGCACGCTGCCGCTGTCCTTCAGCGTGAAGATCGCCGCCGTCTCCGCGATGTGCTCAGCGACCGCGGTTCCCGCCCGATAGTAGTGCTGCTCCAGCTCCGCCAGGTCGAACGCATGCCGGGCGCGGGCGATCTGTATCCAGAACGCCATCAGCATCATCACGCATGCTGCGGTGAGCAGACCGTGCCGCCGCGGCGCGAGGCGAGCGACGAGCGCCAGCAGCGTGGCGGAGGCGAGCACAATGAGCAGCGCGATCGCCGGCAACAGGAAGCGCGTGTACCACCAGTCGTCGAACACGCGATACGGCAGGTAGCAGGCCAGCGTCGCAGCGGCGACAGCCAGACAGAGCCATGCCTGCCGAGGACGCCGCACGAAGGCTGGAGCGGCCAGCGCCAGCAGCAGAAACGGTGTGTGCGAGCCGATCAACCACTCGGCATACCGGCGCAGATTCGGGAGAACGTGCATCGCCGACATCATCGCCTCTACGCTTCCGTAGCCGGTCGCGAGCGGCGATCCGTACATCGCGCGCTGCATCCAGGCCAGGACCACAACGCCAGGGAGAAGACCGGCAACGAACTTCGCCGCGTCGGCGAACCTCTGACCGCGGCCGCGGACGACGGCGAGGTAGACCGTGACCACCGCGGCCAGCGGCACCAGGTTGGGTCGGGTCAGCAGCGCCATCGAGCCCGCCCCACCCGCCAGCCACGGACGCCGCGAGCCATCCTCGCGCTCGATGCTGCAGGCCAGGACCAGCAGCCACCAGGCCATGGCGGGAACGTCGCTCATCGGCTGAACGACCTGATACAGGAACGTCGGGCTGCAGACGAGGAGCACGGCGGCGGCGGCGCCGGTCGTCGGCCCATCGATACCGCGGCCCAGCAGGTAAGTAAGCCAGACCGCGAGTGCCCCCAAGAGCGGCACGATCAGAAATTCGTTGACGTGCAATCCGCGCCATCCCGCCATCAGCAGCGGCAATCCAGGCGAGCAGATCGGGACCAGGAGTGCGCGATCGATTGGTGAGGGCGTGAAGCCGGCGGGCGTGAATGTCTGTTCCGGCCGCGGCCAGGGCGCGTCGCGCACGAGCGCCTGCTCGAGGCCGACCGTGCCTCGAGCGAGCAGACGCGCCGCGTTCAGATAGCAGGAGGAATCGGATCCGCCGGCGACGTACGTGCCGAAGACGACGCCAAGCACGAGCGCAGCCAGCGTCGCGCACATGGCAGTGGCCGACGCCACGCGAGCACTCATGGGGCACGGCGATTCTAGAACACTCCCCGCGATTTCGTGGTCTATGCCCTCCGGCGAGCTGTCGAAGTCCGCCACGACAAACCTCGACTAGGCGGACCTCGCCAGCGGGTTCTCGGTGGCAAACGTCAGAACCTGTGATTCCGGGCAGCGGCCACGCGGTCGCGAATTCCGCGAGGTCCGTCGATATGGGAGGACGGACGGGCCGACAGCTAGTGTCCTGCGTTCGACGATCTAGTACACGGCTTCCGGCGCGCGGCGCCCGCATGGCAAGGCGCGACGACCGAGGATACCGGGAGTATCTGAGGGAGGAGCAACGCCGCCAGGCGGGATGCCCCGCCCGGAAGACGTCCTAAAGCGTCGGACGCAGGACACTAGGCGACTCGAAGCCAGCGGACGATTTCGGGCAGCGTCGCCCGTTTGCCGTACATCAGGGCGGCGGCGCGAAAGATACGGGCCGCGCCGCGGAGCGCGCCGTAGATCGATGCCGTCCCAATGACGACCGAGAGGGCAATATCGGCAGCGGGCACCTCGGAGCTGGCGATGCGAATCAGCATCGTGACCGGGCTGGTCAGAGGCACGAACGACAGCGTGCGCGACAGCCAGCCGTTAGGTGCGGCGCCGATGCTCGCGATGAAGAACATCGGGCTCGCCGCCACCAGCATCCAGAGCGCGGACATCTGCCCGCTCTCCTGCGAGGTGCGTCCGATCATCCCGGTCCACATCATCAGGCACGCAAACAGCACGTAGGCGATCGCGAAGTAGATCAGCGACAGCGCCAATTTGGCCATCGACACCTGAAAGATGGCCAGCAGCGTCGCGCCGGGAACGATGATCAGCCCGACATAGATGGCCACCTGCAGCAGACCCGCGCCCCCCAGACCGAGGATCTTGCCGAGCACGAGCTCCGCCGGATCGACCGAGGAGAACAAGATCTCGATCATCCGGCTCTGGCGATCCTCGATCGTCGCCTGGACGAGAAATCCCGCGGAGAAAAAAATCGCCATCGTCAGAATCAGCATGACGCCGAGGGATCCGGCAAGCGGACCCAGCCCGACGGGATCGGCCACCGGCTCCGGCGTGCCTGACGCGTTGAGCCGCAGGCGCTTGATGCGCGCGGCCGGTGCGTAGGCGCGGGCGAGCGCGTCGCCGCCGAGCACCGGATGCAACAGGCCGGCGCGGATGGCATCCGCGACCTGAGCCTGGCGCTGCCGATCGGCCTGCTGCGAGAACATGCCGGCATCGCGGGTGTAGACCGAGATGCCGCCGGTGGCGACGTAGTCGGCGTCCAACAGATAGACGGTCGCGACGGTCCGGGCACGCAGCGCAGCCAGTGCGGCCTCGAGATCGCCATACTCGACGAGCGGCGTTGGAGCAGCCGGGGTGCCGAAGCCAGCCAGAGGGTCGGACGTGGCGTCGCGATCGCGGCGCGACGCTTCCGCCCGGGCGATCGCCAGGTCCAGGACGTGCGCCTGGTCCACGATCGCGGTCGGCACGCGTCCGGCGTTGGTCGAGGCCGAACGGCCGGCCAGACCGGCGAGCGCCAGCATGCCGCCGTAAAACAGCGGCATGGCGACGACGGCGAAGATGTAGGCCCGTCTGGTGACGGTGGTGACGAATTCCCAGCGCGCGATGATCAGCACCTTGTTCATACAGTTCCCGCCGCGCGCTGCACGACGCCGACGAATATGTCCTCGAGCGGCGTGGACAACTGCTCGAAACGCTCGACGCTGGCCTCGTGCGCGACCAGCCAGGCCAGAAACTGATCGCTCGTCGCGTCCTCTCGCAGATGGACATTGGTCGGCCGACCGTTGAACGAAGGGCCGTCGACACGCAAGACCAGGGGACAGGCGTCGTAGTGCGCCGACGACAGCACGCGCACGGCGTGGCTGGAATGTTGGCGTTTGATGTCGCGGAGATTGCCGTAGAGCACGGCCCGGCCGTGCGCGATCAACAGGACCCGCGTGCAGAGCGCTTCTACGAGCCCCATCTGATGCGTGGACAGTACCACCGTGTGGCCAGCCGCTGCGTAGTCTCGAATCACGGCGTTCACCGTCCGCGCGCTCATCGGGTCGAGTCCGGATAGCGGTTCGTCGAGAATCGCCACCGAGGGGCGCGCGAGCAGCGTCGCGGCAATCTGGAGCTTCTGTTGATTGCCTTTGGACAGCTGTTCGACGCGCTTCCCGGCCGCATCTGCCAGGTCGAAGCGCGCCAGCCAGTTCGCCGTTTCCGCGCGGGCGGCCGCGGCAGACATGCCCTTCAGGCAGCCGAGGTACTCGAGCACGGCCCCGACTTCTTCACGCGGATACAGCCCGCGCTCCTCGGGCAGATAGCCGATCCGATCGCGATCCCGCGGACGGAACGACCGGCCGAAGATTTCGACGCGACCGCTGTCGGGCTTGATGATGTCGAGGATCGTGCGAATCAGGGTCGTCTTGCCGGCACCATTCGGACCGAGCAGCCCGAACACCTCGCCTTCGCGGATCTCGAGCGACACATCGTCGAGCGCCACGGTCTTGTCGAACCGCTTGCAGACGCGGTCGACGCGAATTGGCGTCTCATTGATCGAGAACGTCAGGGCTTGACCTCGACGATCTGCGCCTCGGCCGCGGCGCTGTCGCCGATGGCATAGCCTTCCGCGCTCTCGTGGCCGCCATGGTATTCCCTTTCGTCCGGGCGGCGAATCTGCGACTGGGCCACGACGCGATCCCGGCGCACCCCGACGAAGTCGTTCACGTGCGTCCACCCGTCGGCAGCGTGCTTCTCGAGAAAACGTGTGAGTCCGTCGTTCAGCGCCCGAAGCACATTCGGCCCGATCGCATGGTCGAGCATCGCCGCCGTGCAGATCTGGACCGTGCCGCATCCGAGCAGGAAATAGTTGAGCGCCTGGTCGAACGTCGATATGCCACCGATGCCGGAGAAACTCTTGTCTGGAAAGGCTTGCGTGAGCTGCGACATCTTGGCGAGGGAGAGGGGCAGAATCGCTGGACCGCCCAGACCGCCGGTCGACACGAGCCCGTCGACGTTGATTTCGAACTCCAGGGTGTCCGCGTCGAAGATCGGCAGCGACGTGAAGGTATTCGACGAGGAGATGGCGTCGGCGCCCCCGAGAAATGCCCCGCGCGCCTCGACGACAATGTCGGTGGTGGACGGCGTAAGCTTGGCCCACACCGGGACCGTCGCCACCTCTTTCACGACCTTCGTCACGATCGAGACCTGTGCCTGGTCCTTGCCCAGATTCGAACCCATGTCGAGCCGGTCCATGTGCGGACAGGACAGGTTCAGTTCCAGCGCGTCGCACCCCTGCTCCTGGCACGCGACGGCGAGCGTTTGCCAGTGGCGCAGCTCCGTGTCGTTGCCTGAGCCCGCCATGATCGATGCGACGAGCACGCGATTCGGGAACGCCTGCTTGATCCGCCCGAGACGCGGGACCCACCAGTCGAGCGTCTTGTCCGAGATCAGCTCCCAGTTCCACGACGAGTGCAGCGCCGTGCCGGGACGCTTCTTCATCGAGATCCGCGGCGAATCGGCGTCGGCCCGCGTGAATTTCGTCTTGGGGCCTGCGACGTTGACGACCGGATGCAGGCCAATCGTCTTGGTGACGACTCCGCCCCACCCGGCGTCGAATGCGCGCAGGATGTTCGATTCCGATTCGGTCGGCGGCGCCGACGACAGCAGGAACGGGTTCTCGAATCGGACGCCGGTGAACACGGTCGATCGATCGACAGCCATGGAGTGATTATCTCCGAACGGTCGCCTCGATCAGCCCGAACGGCCGATCGGTCGCGACGAACACGACATTCGGGTTGTCGAGCCCGAAGGGCGCCAGATCGACCAGCAGGTGATGCCGGTTGGGCATGGCCAAGGTGATCTCGGCGGCGTCGGCAGAAGCCGACAGGGCGGCCTCACCCATGGCATACAGCGTATGTTGAACCGACCGGCTGTCGTGCGCGGCGAACGTCTCGAGGAGCGCCGCACGGATCCGGTCGCGCGCGGAGAAGTCGGTCGTATCCGGTCGATACGTCCACGACGCGGTGACCGACGTCGCCAGGACGCGGTCGTCGGTGTAGGGAAGCGTGGTGAACTCGTCGCGAGGAAAGCCGGAGAACGACGAGTGCGACGTCTTCAAGAGCACGAGGTTGGTCAAGCCCGAGGTCACGGTCGAGCCCCCGGTCCGATCGCGCACCACGAGCGCGGTCCATTGCTCGCCGCCGGGCTGAACGAACGCATGGGGATGAGGACCGCTGCCGGCCGACACGCGTTCCCATCGCTGCTCGGTCGCCGCGATACGGGCGCGCTCGACGAGCGGCCGGCCGGCGAAATGCTCGGCCAGGCGCAGCCCAAACGACTCCACGTGGTCGATCGGATCGTGGCGCGCGAAGGCGTAGACCGTGTTCTTCATCGTGTCGGTGGCGAGGCAGCCGGCGTTCTCTCCCTCGATGTACACAGGGGCGAAGGCACCCTCGAGCTGCACGTCGATCGTCAGATCCACGAGACCGTGCGGCTCGCCGCCCTTGCCCCCTTCCGGCCGGCGCACTTTCACCAGCCGAATACCGGACTTGCCGTGGCGGTTCCAACTGAGCGGCATCATGACCCTCGATATGTCGAATAGCCGTACGGGCTCAGCAACAGGGGAACGTGGTAGTGCGCCGAGATGTCCCGCACGTTGAAGGTGATCGTGACTTCTGGAAAAAATGGAGCGCCGATTGCCTGGTCCCGATGATACGCGCCGGTGTCGAAGGTGAGCCGGTAGATGCCACGGATGATCTCCCGGCCGTCCATCAGCGTCGTGACGCGCCCGTTGGCATCGGTTTCCCCGCGGCCGATGGGAGTCCACTCGCTTGTTTGCCGCATTTCGAGAATGACCGTCATGCCGACGGCCGGACGGCCGATCGCGGTGTCGAGGACGTGGGTGGTGATCATAAAAGCATCCGCAGCGGACAATCTGACACGTCGATCGTCAAGGTATCAGCTTCTCGAGCCGGATTCGCGTGATCTTCCGCTGCTCTTCAGCCGCCGTGTGCAGCTCCTCATCAGGCGTGTGCCTCAACCGCCCCTCGGCGATGGCGAGCATCTCTTCTGCGGTTTTACCGGTGGCGCAGACGAGATAGATGAACCCGAAGCGATCCTCGTAGCGACGGTTCACCGCGGCAAGACGTTGGCGAATGTCCTCGGTCGCCGCATCCATCCCCGCCTGCTCGCGCGCGGCCCACGCGCCTGCCCGTCCCGTGTGACCTGTCCGGTCCGTCCCGCCTGCCCCACCCGTCCTACCTGCGTCACCCGCCTGACCCGTCCCACCAGCCTCACCTGCCGTAGGAGACTCACCAGCCCCACCGGCCTCACCCGCCAGCCGTGGTGTATCTCCGATCCGCGGGTGAGCCGCGAACGCCTCGAACCAATCGACTGGAGCGAGAGCGCGCCAGATGCTGTCCGCGTCCCGATCGAGGGTCCAACGGTCCGTGAACGGGCGCCGGCCGGCCATCTCCCGCGCCCACCGTCGGGATCCGCAGCAGTGCAGCACCTCCCGCTCGGCCACCTCGGCATCGAGCACGTTGAACTCGTCGAGCGTCATGAGCGCCTACCAGGTCCGCATCACTGCGGTCGTCCAAACAGACGCAAGCGGCCCACGCCACCATCGGGAAAGATATTCAAGCGCACATGAGTCACTGCGCCGATGGCGCGAACCTCGTCTTCGAAGGTCTGCTGTGCGTCTGGACGCAAGGCCACACGCGGCAGCAGCTCGCGCCAATCGGCTGCCCCGGCCAGGTCGACGGAGGTGATGCCGTCGGTGATGCCGTCGGTCAGACCCTTGGCCGCGAGCGCCTCGAGACTGCACGTGCCCGGAGCGTTCCCCTTGAAGTGACGCGTATCTACTTCGATCCGGCGGATATCGCCCGCCGCTCCCAACTTGACGATGGTCCAATCGTGGCCAGGTCCACGGCGCCGCTTCGTCTCCCACCCATCGCCCATGCTGAGCGCGTCGCCGGGCAGGATCAAATTGTGCCGGGAGCCGAAGAACATGTCGCTGCAGGCGACCACCATCCCGCCATGCTCGGCCGCGGCGAGGTCCACGTCGCCGCGGCGGCGGAGCCGCGTCCAGTCCGGCAGAACATCGCCAAACACACGCAGCCGCGCCACACCGCCGTCGGGAAAAATTCGCAGCCGCACGTAGGTCGCGCGACAGGCGCGCTCGACCGCAAAGAAGTTGTGCGTGTCCCCCGCCAGCGCGGTCCGGGCCAGCACCTCGGCAAACTCCGCGCGCGCCACTTCGTCGAGGGAGGCCTCGCCGGGAAGGTCACACACTTCGAGCGCGAAAGCCTCGGGATAGTTCCCCCTGAAGTGGGTGGTTTCGACGTCCACACCGCGGGCGATGCCCGGCGCACCCAGGCGGATGAGGCACCAGTCGTCGCCCACATCCCGACGCCGCCTCGTTTCCCACCCGTCCATCCATTTCCCACGCTCCGTGTACTCGCCCTCGCGCCATCGCGGCGGGTCGCCGCGAATGAGATTTTCCTTCGGCGCGAAAAACTCGTCGTTGGCGGCGACGACCGACGCGCCGAGCCGTGCCGACGCGAGATCGACGAGCTCAAGAAATGCAGGCGTCATGCTCGAACAACCTCTACTCGAGTGTGTCTCGGTTTCAGCGTCAACCACCGAGATCACCGAGAAAATCCCTAGGTTTTGGCTCGGTGCACCCGGTGGGCTAGCTGCGTCCCGCTCTCTTCAAGAACGACCCGGCGCCCGCGCGCCCGACGAAGACGCCGTTCTCGATCACCAGACGGCCGCGCGACAGGACCGTATCGGTCGCGCCGGTCACCTGCCGTCCTTCGTACGGGTTGTAATCGACGTTCATGTGGAGCGTGCTCGCGGCCAGCGTCATCGTCCGATTCGGATCGAAGACGACAATGTCGGCATCGGAGCCCGGCGCAATGGTGCCTTTTCTCGGGAACAGCCCGAAGATTTTCGCGGGCGACGTCGAGGTCAGCTCCACGAAGCGATTGAGCGAGATCCGTCCGGGTCGCACACCACCGTCGTAGACGAGGCTCATGCGTGTCTCAATCCCGGGAGCGCCGTTGGGAATCTTCGAGAAGTCGTTCAGCCCGAGCTCCTTTTGCTCTTTCATGCAGAACGGGCAGTGGTCCGTCGAGATGACCTGCAGATCGTTGTAGGCGAGCCCCCGCCACAACTGGTCCTGGGTCGCCTTGGCTCGCAACGGCGGGCTCATCACGTACTTGGCGCCGGCGAAGTCGGGTTCTTCATAGTTGTCGTATGACAGGAACAGATACTGCGGGCAGGTTTCGGCGTGCGCCGGCAGCCCGCGGTCGCGCGCCTCGGTCACCATCTCGAGCGCTTCGGCCGCGGACAGATGAACGATGTAGACCGGGACGTCGGCGATTTCCGACAGCGCGATCGCGCGGTGCGTGGCCTCGGCTTCGGCCCGCGCGGGTCGGGTCAGCGCGTGGTATTTCGGCGCGGTCTTCCCCTCGGCCAACGCGCGCTGGACCAGGACGTCGATCACGCCGCCGTTCTCGGCATGCATGCAGATGGTGCCGCCGTTCCGGCCCGTCCTCAGCAACGCCTTGAAAATACTCGCATCGTCGAGCATGAAGACACCGGGGTACGCCATGAACAGCTTGAACGACGTCAAACCCTGGGCGACGAGCGCGTCCATCTCCAACTCCACCTGATCGTTCATCTCGGTGATGATCATGTGAAAGCCGTAGTCGATGACCGCCTTGCCCTCCGCCTTCTTCAGCCACGTCTCCCACGCGTGGTGGAGGGTCTGGCCCCGGTACTGAATCGCGAAATCGACGACCGAGGTCGTCCCGCCGAAGGCCGCCGCCCTGGTGCCGCTCTCGAAGTCGTCGGCGGAGTTCGTGCCGCCAAACGGCATGTCGAGATGTGTATGGACGTCGATGCCGCCCGGCAGCACGTACTTGCCGGACGCGTCGATCACGTGGTCCGCCTGCATGTCGAGCGTTGTTCCAATCACCGTGATCTTCTCGCCCTCGACCAGGACATCGCCCGCATATTGATCGGTAGCGGTGACGATGGTGCCGTTCTTGATCAGTGTTTTCATGATGCCGAGATTGTAGATGGATGCGCGGGCCGGTGGCCGTCACTGGACCCGTCTCGAACAAAATCGTGAGTTGTGAAGCCACAGCTGGTGCGCCTCGCGGTTCGGCCGTACCGGTTCGGTGTTGTGGAAACGCCGACGAGGTCGCCGCGCGAGCGTGTCCGCCTCACGGCAGCAGAAGCGGCCGCGCCTCCTTCGCCCATCCTTCCTCCCACGTCGGACGCGCTGACTTCTGTGCGCCGGCGCGAAGGCGGCTGAGCAGGGGCTGGTCCGCCGGAAACGTCTCGAAGAGATCGAACAGCACGTCGGCGAGTTGTCTCGCGGTCGAAAACAGCAAGCCGTTGTCGCCGTGGCGCACCCGTTCAGCGAGGCAGGCGCCGTAGTCGAGGGCGCACACCGGCACGCCCGCGCCGAACAGGTCGGCCACTTTCATCGGAATGTCGAGGCCGGACGAGGAACGGTGGAGGCACAGCCCGAGATCGGCGCTGCCGACGACTCGCGGATAGTCCTCGGGCTCGAGCCATCGCGCCCGCAACTGAACCCGGCGCGCCGGCAATCCCGCAAAGCGGCGCTCGAACTCCGCCCGCCTGGCGCCGTCGCCCGTCACGAGGATGACGATGTCTGGAAAGCGGCGCGTGGACTGCGCGCCTTCCCACCCTCGAATGCGCTCTTCGAGCATCCGGACGGCGTCAATCGCCACGTCGAAGTCCTCGTCCTCGGTCCAGCTTGTCGGGCAGACGATGAAACCAACGACGGCACCTCGACTGCCGAGCCGGGCAAACAGGGCCTGCCGGAATTGTTCGCGCTCCGCGCGCTCGATCGGGACGAAGGCCGCGGCCGGCCGGTCGTAGAGCACGCGCGCGTCGTGGACGCCGAACCGGCTTTGGAGAAATGCCGCGAGCGCACGCGACACGCACAGATGCCCGTCCACACGGCGCGCGTCGCGCCGCTCGAACCAGCGCGCGAGGCGGACGGCAGGATGCCAGCGGCCGAGCCTGAGTTGCAGCAACGTGTACCCGAGGTTGTGCCAGTCGATAACGAAGCGGACACCGCGGCGGTGAAGCGACCACCACGCGACGGCAAACGCCGGGAACTGCGGCGGGTTCTGGACGATGACCAGGTCCGGCGGATCTAAAGCCCTCAGCCGCCTCCACAATCGGAAGCTCAAGCGCGCAGCGTCGAGCAGCGCGGCGAAGCTGTAGGCGAATCCAGTCAGGCCTTTGCGGTGCCTGAGCACAGGCGGTGCGATCCGGTGCACCGTGACGCGTCGGTCGCCGGCCAGGGCGAGTGGCATCGGCGTGCCTTCGAGGCCAACCAGATCGACATCGACGCCGTTGGCCGCCAATGCGCGTGCGTGATACCGCATCCGGGCGGCGTGTCCGAGATCTCCGAGGGCGACGACGACGGCTCTCATGTGGGTATCGATACTGCTTCGTGTGTTCGCATTTCGCGGCCAATCTCGGCGGTGCCAGCCAGCAACATCGACCTCGCTACGCGCGCTCGAAATCGGTCCAGAACCTTGCCAGCAGATTCACCGCGACACGGCGGCGATATTCTGCGGATGAGCGCAGGTCGTCGATGGGCGCAATTTCGTCGAGCAGCGTGCGCTGGGCTTCACTGATGGCCGCTCCATGACCGAGCGCAGCTTCCGTGCGTGGCAGCCTGACAACCGTCGGGGCAAGGCTGCCGCACGCAATGCGGGGCGGCTCGCCGTCGTTGGGCGCGACCGCCGCCATCACGACCTTGGAAATCGACTGAGCCGCACGAGTCCCCACTTTCCGGAACCATTGGCGACCTCGGATCTTCGGAATCTCCAGGGCGGCCACGAGTTCATCCGGACGCATGACCGACGTACGGTACCCAGTATAGAAGGCCGTCAACGGCACGCGGCGCTCCCCTGACGCGCTCAGGAGGACGACGATTGCCTCGGCCGCAGCCAGGACCGGCAGGCTGTCGCCAGCCGGCGACGCGTTGGCCACGTTGCCGCCAAGAGTGCCGCGGTTCTGGATCTGCACTCCGCCGATCTCCCGGGCGGCCGCGCAGAGCATCGGTACGCGCCGGCGGATCAGAGGCGATCCGATGATGTCGGTGTAGGTGACGAGGGCGCCGACCGATAGGACGACTCCGCGCACGTCGATCGATCGCAGATTGGCGAGACGCGACAGGTCGAGGAAGCGCGTCCCGCGAAGCGTGCCGAAATTGAGCGCGACGTACAGATCCGTACAGCCCGCCATCGGCACGAGCGGCCCCTCATCACGCAGCATCCGAAGCGCATCCGCAAGCCTCCTCGGCTCGAGCAGCGTTCGGTGTGATATCAATCCCTGCATCGTTGCTTCAACCACGGCCTTCTCGAGCATTCGTGGTCAGCGATCCGGTCGACCCACGAGACGCGCTGCGAATCGAGCGGTAGATCGCCGTGTATCCAGTGCACCGGCACAGATTCCCGGCGAGACCGACGCGCATGCGGTCGAGTGACGGTCTGGGGCCAAGCGCGACCGCCGCCAGGATCATCCCTGGCGTGCAGATGCCGCACTGCGCGCCGCCCTGTTCGGCAAACGCACGCTGTAACGGGTGACGGCCGCCAAGCCCTTCGATGGTGGTGATGCGCGCGCCACGGGCCTGCGCGAGCGGCACCAGGCAGGAGTTGATCGGTTGGCCATCCATCAGCACCGTGCAGGCGCCGCATTCGCCCTCGCCGCACCCTTCCTTCGTCCCGGTCAGTCCGCAGTCCTCCCTCAGCACATCGAGCAGGCGCTTCATCGGATGGGCATGGACGCGCGCGCGTTGGTGGTTCACGGTCAGGGTCATGACGGCTGGACCGGTGGCCTGGCCGCCAGGTTTCGGCGGTTTCTGTGGCCGGGCCGTCGAACCTCGTTTCTTCACAGGGGCTGAGCCCCCTGGAAGCGTGATGCGTTGCATAAGTCCCGGAGCGCGGCGCCCGGATCGCAAGGCGCGACGAGCGAGAATATATCTGAGGGAGTCGCAACGACGCGAGGCGGGATGCCCCGCCCGGGAGTGATGTGATGCATCACGCTTCCAGGGGACTGGACCTGGTGGCCGGCCGACGCGCCCGTGAGAGTGTCGCCGACGCCATGATTCGTTCGGGCGTCGCGGGCACCTCGCGGACATCGAAGCCAACGTGCCGCAGCGCGTTGACGACCGCCGGAGCCGGGCCGTCGATCGGCATTTCCCCCACGCCCTTCGCGCCGAAGGGCCCGTGCGGGTAGGGGTTCTCGAGCATCACGACATCGATCGGCGGCGTGTCGAGCGAGGTCGGAATGATGTAGTTTGTCAACTGGCAATTGGCCATCCGCCCGTCGCGCATGACGACTTCCTCGAGCAGCGCGTAGCCAAGACCCTGGGCGCTGCCTCCTTCAATCTGGCCGGCGGCGAGGCGCGGGTGGATCGCTTTGCCAATCTCGTGGACGGTCGTAAACGCAATCGGCCTCACCTGCCAGGTGTCGGGATCGACCTCGATCTCGACGACGTCGCAGCCCCAGCCGTAGGCGCCGTAGGCATCCCCCCGATAGCTGTCGTCGCTCCACGAGATCTCTGCCGGCTTTTCATACGTCCTGGTGATCACCAGCGGGCCGTGCGCGCGCAGATACTGTCGCGGTGTGAGATCCCCGAGACGCGCGCGCATCTCTTCGGCGCACCGCTGCAGGATCCGTCCGACGACCATGCAGGTCCGCGAGGCGACCGTCGGCCCGCTGTCCGGCACCTCGCCCGTATCCGCGGCGTTCACCTCGATGCAGTTGTACGGCACGCCAAGCGTGTCCGCCACGATCTGGGCGTGCATCGTGCGCGTGCCCTGTCCGATTTCCGTGCTCGACACGAGAATTCTGGCGCCCCGGGCCGTCAACGCCAGCGATGCCTTCGACGCGAGCCGCACTTCGCCGCCGCCTGTAAACCCCGAGCCATGGAAGAACAGCGACAGGCCCAGTCCGCGGTTGGTGCCCGCCAGCGCGCGGCGACGACGTCTGAAGTCGGTGCGGGCCACGGCGCGGCGAAGGACCTGCAAGGCGCTGCAATCACGTCCGAGCCGCTGGCCCGTCGCCGTGGTGTCGCCTGGGCGCAGGACATTCATGGCGCGGAGCCGCACCGGATCCAGGCCGAGCCGCTCGGCAATCCGTTCCATGTGAACATCGGCGGCGAACTGCGTCTGCGGCGCGCCGAATCCGCGGAACGCCCCGTTGGGCGGCGTGTTGGTCATCACGGCTCTGCCCAGGATCCGCACGTGGTCGCAACGATAGGGCCCTGTGGCGTGAATCAGCCCCCGCGAGAGCACCACCGCGCTGAGCGTGGCGTAGGCGCCGCCGTCGAACAGCGCGTCGATCTCGACCGCCG
>JBDTVS010000208.1:0-12392 GCA_040007095.1 Acidobacteriota bacterium | reverse complement strand
GTGGGAAGCGGGATGCAGCGTTCGCCGAATGCAGACGGACTTTTACCACGGGCTGTTTAGGCCAGCTTGGTAAACCCTGACCGTCTCGTTGAAGGGACTGCTGATTCGTCCCGTTCCTCGTCCTCCGCATGGATGGCAACTGTATTGACGGCAATGGTCTCCGCGCGCGCATCGAAGCCGACCGTGCCCCGTCTTCGACCGGGCACGGTCAAGCTCGTCGTTGCAGTCCTGAGTCAGCGGCGGCGACGCCTGCCCACTCCGCGCCGAATGCGGCATCTCACCGTCTCGAGTGAATGCACGTCCTCGACAGACCCGGCATCGGCTCCCCTCTAGATGAGGTGCCAGTCGTACTCAAACCCATAGTGCGCGCCCTTGCTTCTGTAGTCGAGGGTGAGCGGCTTGTCGACCAGCGGGTGTTCGCGGATCCGTTCAGGATCGGCGACGTCAAGAGTCAAAGCCACGGGCGCCAACACGTCGTTTTCCAGGCCTTCTTCGATCGCCGCGATGATCTCGTCGTACGCCAAACTGGCCAGTGCGCCCACCGCAGCCCCGATCGCGGTCCCGATGGGAGGGACGACAACAGATCCGGCCAAGGCCCCGACAACGGCGCCTGTTGCGGCTGTGACGGCGGCCTGCCTGACTTCCTCGCCGACCTGGGCGTGGAGTTTCGCGAATACCTTTGCGACGTCTTCGTTGTCCCATTCGACGAGGAGAAGGGTGACATTGAAGGAGCGCGGCCAGCTACTGGGCCGTCTTAGGTCGAATTCCATCAGGACGTACGGATTGGCTCCCCAGGAGCCGCGAATGTCTTTCAATGGCCCGATCTGCCCTACGTGGATCGGCTCCGCCTGGGGCTTCCCATCTGGACCTGCCACGACGGCGCCGGAATCCAACCCGACCGCGCTCAGGTAGGTCTCATCGCTTGCCCCCTGCCAGGCCTCGTCATTTGAATCGTACTCATCGAACACACGGAGGCGGAACTGAAGCCGGGACGGCACAGTGGAGAACAGCCCGGTGCCGACGAAGGTCCATGGCGCTGGCGCGCCGATCACCTGGTCGCGTTCGTCGCGAATCATCGGCCGGAGGGCGATCTTTGTGCCGTTCAGCCACCAGGCCTGCACCTGAGGGCTATTTGGATTCTTGTCGTGCCAGAGGATGTCGCTCTTGCCGTCGCCGTTGAAATCACCGATACCGATGATGCTCCACGACGTAATCGGTACCGCCTGACCGTTTTCGTCGACAATCTCCGGCCGACCAGTGACCTTCGTATGGTCCAGCAGCCACACCTGAACGTGGCCAGTCTGATCGTTGTACCAGACGATGTCGCTGGTGCCGTTGCCGTTGAAGTCGCCGGCCCCCACGATACGCCACGGTGGTCCGACCGCCGCATCCTGGCCATTCTCGGAGGTAATATCCTGTCGACCGGCGATCCGTGTGCCGTCTAACAACCAGACCTGGATGTGGCCGGTCTGGGCGTTGTGCCACAGGATGTCGGTCTTGCCGTCGCCGCTGAAGTCGCCGGTTCCGACAATACTCCACGGTGGCCCGATCGCTGCAACCTGGCCATTCGCGGACGTAATCTCCGGCCGATCGGCGAGCCGTGTGCCGTCTAACAACCAGACCTGGATGTGGCCGGTCTGGGCGTTGTGCCACAGGATGTCGGTCTGGCCGTCGCTGTTGAAGTCGCCGGTCCCGACAATGCTCCACGGCGGCCCGATCACCGCAACCTGGCCATTCGCGTCAACAATTTTTCGCCGGGTGGCGACTTTCATCCCGTACAGCGACCAGACCTCGATCTCGTGCGTTGGGCTGACCCAGAGAATGTCGCGTGCATACGTTGTCATCGGATACTCCCTTGCTTGGCGATCTTCTTGTCGTGCTCCGTTTTCGGGCGGGAATCAGCTCGCCTTGGCGGACGCGGTGGCCGGGCTCGATTTCGTGAGGTAGGATATCGAGCGGGCGCAGACGAGTCCCAAGGGCTGTTCAGGAACTTCGCAGGTTTTTCGCAGGCTGCCGTGGAAAGGCGCTTCGCGCCGTTCACCCTGATTCTGCCGGAGCGACGTCATCCATCGCGTTCCCATGCCGATCGCCAAAGGCACTCACATCGGTCCGTATGAAATCGTCGGATGGCTCGGTGCTGGCGGCATGGGTGAGGTCTACCGCGCGCGCGATCACCGTCTCGGCCGTGAGGTGGCGATCAAGCTGCTTCCCGAAACCTACGCGTCGGATATGAGCCGTGTGCGTCGCTTCGAGTTGGAAGCGCGCGCGGCCGGCCAGCTCAATCACCCCAATATCCTGGCCGTCTACGATGCGGGCATCGATGCCGGCGTGCCCTACATCGTCTCCGAACTACTCGAAGGAGAATCGCTTCCCAGCCGGTTGCGCAGCGGTGCCTTGCCGTGGCGTAAAGCCGTCGACTACGCTCGGCAGATTGCGGAAGGCCTCGCCGCTGCGCACGACAGACACATCGTCCACCGCGACGTCAAGCCCGAGAACCTGTTTGTCACGAGCGACGGCCGGATTAAGATCCTGGACTTCGGCATCGCCAAGCTGACGCGTCCGAACGACGACGGCACCGGACACTCGGCGTTCGCTACCGAAACCAACGCCGGCATCGTGCTCGGCACGGCAGGTTACATGTCGCCGGAGCAGGTCCGCGGCGAAGCGGTGGACGCCCGGTCAGACCTCTTCAGCGTCGGGGCAATCCTCTACGAGATGCTCGTTGGCCGTCCTGCGTTTGCGCGTGAGACTGCGGCGGAGACGATGGCAGCGGTTCTGAGAGAGGATCCTCCGCTCTCGACGGACATCTCGGTGCCGCTCGCGCGAATCGTCGCCCGCTGTCTCGAGAAGACGCCAGAGACGCGGTTTCAGTCGGCGCGCGATCTCGCGTTCGGCCTGGACGTCCTGACGGATACAAGCGCGACTGCGGCACCGGCGGCCGTCGTGGCGACGCCGCGGCGCTGGCGCACTGCGTTGGGGTTCGCCGTCGTCGTCCTGAGCCTCATGACCGCCGCGGCGGCATGGCTGGCTCGGAGCCCGTCGCCTGCTCTTGAAACCCCGCTCGCCAATGCTCAATTCACGCGCTTCACGAATTGGGAAGGCACCGAGGGTGGGGCCGAAATCTCGCCAGACGGGAAGTTCGTGGCCTTTCTCGCCGACCGCGATGGGCAGTTCGATATCTGGCTGAGCCAGGTGGGAACCGGGTACTTTCGCAATCTCACGGCGGATATCCCTGGGCTGCAACCCATCGGGGCGACCTTTCGAAAGTTTGGCTTTACTGGCGACGGCGCGGAAATCTGGTTCAGCCCCGACACCGGGCCGTCGATGGCGCAGATGATCATGCCCCTGATGGGCGGCACCCCACGCGCCTTTCTGGACAAGGGCGCCACTGCTCCCTCCTGGTCTGCAGACGGCACGCGCCTCACATATTTCAAGAACGAGGACGGCGACCCCCTGTTTGTTGCAGATCGCGCGGGTGCAGACGCCCGCCAAGTGCTGGTGCAAAAGGGCGTGCACAACCACAATCCTGTGTGGTCATCAGACGGTCAGTGGATCTACTTCGCAAGTGGACTGGATCCGACGGACGCGATGGACGTGTGGCGCATTCGACCCTCAGGACAATCGCTGGAACGCCTGACCGAGCGCGGCACCGCCGTGAATTTCCTGGCGCCTCTGGACGCGAGGACGCTGCTCTACGTGGCGCGCGCGGAGGACCGATCGGGCCCCTGGCTGTGGGCGCTCGAGGTCGAGCGGAAGGTCAGGCGCCGGGTGAGTTCGGGGCTCGGGCAATATACGTCCGTGTCGGCGAGTCGTGACGGCCGGCGCGTGGTCGCGACCGTCGCCAACCCCAGCGCAAGCCTGTGGCGCGTGCCGCTGCTCGATCGTCAGGCCGAGGATCGCGACGCGCACCCGTATCCGCTGCCGACGGCGCGCGCGCTGGCTCCGCGCTTTCGCGGCGCATCATTGTTCTATCTGTCCGCCGTTGGGACAGGCGATGGTCTGTGGCGCGCGCAGGACGGACAAGCATCCGAAGTCCAGAGAGGCGCAGACGAGCCGCTGTCCGAGCCGCCCGCGATCTCGCCGGACGGAAGCCGTGTCGCCATCGTCGTCAGACACGACGGGAAGCGGCATCTGCAAATCGTATCGGTCGACGGCCGGAGCTCACGAACATTGGCCGCAGCCCTCGAGATCCAAGGAGCGGCCGGCCAGGGCACCGCGGATTGGTCGCCGGATGGCGCTTGGATCGTGACCGGCGGCCGTGACGCGCAGGGGCCTGGATTGTTCAAAGTCCACGTGGACAGTGGTGTGCCCGTACGGCTCGTCGCCGGTCAGGCCGTCAATCCTGTCTGGTCGCCGGATGGAAACCTGATTGTGTACGCCGGCAGGTTTTTTACCGGGCAGGTCGAACTTCTTGGCGTGCGACCCGATGCCACTCCTGTCGTGCTGCCGCCGGTGCGAGCCCGCCCCGGCGGCTATCGCTTCCTGCCTGATGGAACGGGCCTGGTGTACTTGCCGTTCATTCCATCGCTGGATTTCTGGCTGGTCGATTTTGCCACCAACACCCCGCGCCAGCTGACGCGGCTCGGCAATCAGGGCTCGCTGGCGACGTTCGATATTACGCCTGACGGACGGGCCATCGTCTTCGATCGTTCGCGAGAGAACTCTGACATTGTCCTCATCGATCTGCCTAAGTAGCTTTTCGTTACCGGCTTTCATGCCCAGGTTCAACTTGACGCCGACAATCGCGCGACGCGGTCTAGGAAGGACGTCGGCTGACCGAAGTTCGTGCTGAACAGGGTTTTCCGAGGGGCTCTTCAGCCTATCGGTGAGCGCGTTGATCACGTTTTTCAACAGCCGACGCCTCAGCGCTATGGCGGCGTTCGGATCAGGCGTCATCGGCGTCCACTCGGGCGAAAGTTTGACAAGGCTGACAAACCAGGCGGCGTCTTCGATCTTCGAACGATGCCCACTGCGCAGGCGCCTGTCAGGACCCGAGAATGGCAGCGATCTGCGTTCGGAGTTCAGGGATGTGCCTGTGCAGGACGTCCCAGACGAGTTCGAAGTCGACGCCAAAGTAGTCGTGAATCAAGCGGTCTCGCATGCCCGCCATGGCCCGCCACTCCACCGTGGGGTGCTGCGTTCGGAAGTCCTCCGAGACATGTTTCGCGGCTTCGCCGATGATCTCCAGGCTTCTTACAAACGCGCGACGTAGCGTTTCATCGGCGGCGAAATCGTCATACGACAACCCGTCGCTGCGCGCGACCAGGTAGTCGGCCTCGACCAGAATGTGGCGCAGGTAGTCACGCGACTCGAAGGACATCTTCGGCTTCCGCCAGAATGCGCGGACCGATGAACGGCGAGAGAGCCTCGGTGGTGACCAACTCGACCCGGCGGCCCAGGCAGCGTTCGAGCAGCTCGGACAACGCGAAGAAGCGGTCGTAGGTCTTGGCGCCTGCGGCGAACTGGACCAAGACGTCGACATCGCTGTCGGCGTGCGTCTGCCCGTGCAAGACTGAGCCGAACAATGCGAGGCGGATGACGCCGAGGGCGCGGATCTCGTCCTCGTGGGCGACAAGACGCGCGACGACTTCGGCGCGGTCGAGCACTGGGGACTGCACGTGAACAGCGTAGCCGCATTCGATGCCCGGAGCCAACCGTCAGTCGGAGCCGTGACGCCGGGAGCGAGCCCGACCGCGCCGTCACCAGTCAGCAGGTTCGGAGATCGCCGAAACCGGCGGCCTCTCGGCGGCGTGACCCGTTGCGACGGTTAACCGAAGTCGACCTATCGGACCCGCCCCCGGCACGCCCATCCTGCCACAGTCCTTCCGGACCGAACCCTTGAATGCCATCGACGCCGACGACGGCCGCCGCGAGGGATTCCCGGAATGCACACCGCGCCAGTTGTCGAGATGATCGGGGGGCACCACCGGGTGCACAGCTTCATTCCATTTCTCGTTTCAGTTGTTCCATCTGTGCTGCGAACTGTGCCTCAATCGCCTCAACGCTGTCCTGCAACGTCCGAAGCACGTTTTCATAATCTTCGAGTCCGTGCACTTCACGCGCAAAACAACCACCGAAGAATACCCCGTTGTAGCGATTCACAATGTCGAAGCCGTTCTCTAACAAGTTCGACATGTCGGTATGGCTAATGGGGTACTGCGCCGCGATATCGCCGCTGACCGTTTTTCGAACATCCCGATGTGCATAGACTTTGTGGCGCCACATCATCAGATTTTTTACTACCGGATTCTTATCCGCGCTCACCCATTCCAAATCAGCAGCCAGTTGCGTTTGGTCACAAGTCTGCAACATTTGCGACGACAGTAGGAACGATGGCTGCGCTTTGATTGTTTCGAGGAACGCGCTCAGCGCAAGCACCTCAAGGTCCTGGTCGTACGCGCGGCAAAGCCGGAACACCGCCGTCTCGAAGTGCGCGCCGTAGGTCATCGACCAGAATGTCTGCGATTGGCTCAACGCTTTCGTGAATGCGCCGTCCCTCGCCTCAAGCAGCTTACCGAACAGAGCATAGTGATCGGCAGCCCTCCCGAGATCGAAGCACAGCGTTTTAAGCGCAGTCGTGAAATCGTCCAGTGTGCGAATTTTGGTTTTCGGCATCACGTTTATCCGGCAAAAAGCATTATGAATCCTGCGCTATCATTCCACTCCGGCCCCACACAATCCACGACTGCGCCCGCATGGGCGCGACCGCACGCCCGACCGAGATCCAATCTGAGATCGCTAGCATCCGAGCAGCGTTCCCTGAGCTTGGCGGCACAGCGCCATCACGCCGCAAGCCGGGACGACCCAAGGCAGTCTCGACATTCGCGCCCGAGGCTCAGACCGCTTTGCGCGAGTAGCCGAGGGTGAGGACAAACAGACGGGTGTGGCGAAACTTCCCGGTCTGTGGGTGGCGGACCATCTGTCGCCGTAATCGACGTCTGATTCCTCCCCGACACCCGTCGCGATGACGATGCGCGCCTCGGCAGGGATCGAGCCGCGCAACTGGCGGACAAAGCGCCGGACACTGGACGCAGCGGTATGTGCACCTCAGTCCCGCGGCGCTCGAAGGCGCGATCAGGTTGTTGGATCACCAAGGTCCGGCAGCCGGACGCTACGGACGAACGGAATCTGATCCGAAAGAGGAGTCGGGGCGGGAAAATTTTGGAGACATGTTGGAGACGGCAGATCGTGGCTCTGCTATCTCCAATGCCTGGTGTGCTGTAGTTGGCTGGGTCGACGGGACTCGAACCCGCGGCCTCCGGCGTGACAGCCTGGCAACCTACACCGCAGATTCCTGTCTGAGCGCCCGATCGGCCTCCTGTCCCAGCCTGGACAAGAGCGGAAGCAGGGCTTCGACGTCTTCCAGGGACGTGTGGAAATTCACGATGCAGGCCCTCAGTAGGAATTTGCCGCCAAGATGCGCGTTCGACAGAAACGCCTCGCCGCTTCTCTCCACAGTCGTGAGCAGGTTCTCATTCAACCGGTTGATGTAACGTTCGGCCTCCTCCGAGCCGATCTCCGGCCTGAGATCGAGCGGGACATATCGAAACGTCGTGATGCTGAGGCTCTGGGTCGCCGCCTCGAATTCCGGATGGCGTGAGAGGAGTTGATGGAGATGCCTCGAGAGCAGCATGTCGTCCCCGATCATCCTCAGATATCCATCGCGGCCTACCTGGCGGAGCGCGAGCCACACTTTCAACGCCCGGAAGCCTCGCGAATTCTGCGGGCCGTAGTCGAAATAGTTCACGACCTCATCGTCGAAGTGGTAGTAGGCCGGGTGATAGGAAAAGGCATTGCGCAGCCTGGCGGCATCGCGCACCAGTGCGCAGCCGGCCTCGAGCGGCGCGTAGAGCCATTTGTGGGGATCGACGGCGACTGAATCGGCGTCGCTCACTGCGAGCAGGCTCGCCGGCGATCCGGGGACCTGGGCCGCCACCGCACCATACGCTCCATCCACGTGGAACCACAACTCGTGCTCCCGGCAAATCGCGGCGATTTCTGACAGCGGATCGACGGCGCCCGTGCTCACCGAGCCCGCGGTGGCGACGACGAGAAACGGCTGATGACCGAGCCTGAGGTCCTCTTCGATCTGCCGGCGGAGAGCGGCGGTATCCATGCGCTGCTCATCGTCGACCGCAATCCAGCGGATGGCATCGGTCCCGAGGCCGAACAGATCGGCGGCTTTTTGTATCCACGTGTGGGTTTGCGTCGATGCGTAGGCCAGCAAGCGGGGGCCGCCGCGCGTCAGCCCCTGCGTTCGTACGTTCGGGGCCTTGGCGGCTCGAGCGGCCACGAAGCAGACGAAGTTCGCCATGTTGCCGCCGCTGACGAGCAGTCCGCCGCAGTCGGTGGGAAATCCGATCAGCTCGGCAATCCAGCGCACGGCCTGGCCTTCGATCTCGGTGGCCAGCGGCGATAATTTCCATGCGCCCACATTCTGATTGACGGCGGATGCCAGGAAATCGCCGAGCATCCCGATCGGCGCGGGGCTCGAGGTGATGTAGCCGAAAAAACTCGGATGGGCGTTGAAGAGCGCGTGGTCGAACAGCAGTCCGGTAGCCTCACTCACCAACCGGCCGGCATCTGAACCGCCAGACGGAATCGGCTGATCTGCGCCAAGCGCGCGGCGAACGTCCGCTGGCAATTCGCAGGTCGTGACCGGACCGTCCGGCAACTTCGACAGTCGATCGGCGATCTCGTCGACGAGACGATGTCCGATCTCTCGAAACTCGCCGGGGCCCATCTCGAGCGGCGCGTTCCGTCGTCTGAGGGCTTCGAGCGCAGCCACAGTGTTCATCGCAATCCTTCGAATAGATCCGATTCCCGGGTCCGGCCACCGTTGACGCTGCTGAAGGCGCGGTAGAACTCCTGAGCGCCCCATAACGAGCGCTGGTGCTCGTCTGACAGCTCCGCGAGCTTCGCGTAGATCGTCATCTGGGTCTGGTGGCACGACACCGCGCGCCACACCGACGGCCAGACGTTGCTCGTGTCGATCACCGTGGTAATCGCCCAGTCGGGCCACGGCACCGCCTGACGCTCCTCGCCGTCCACCTTGAACACCAGCTTGCGCAGCGCCGCCTGGTATGCGGTCCAGCGCTTCTGACTCCAGGCGATGTAGTACAGCTTTGCCACCCGATGCGGCTCGCCGATCCCCCGGTCTGGTTCGAACAACGGATCCGCCGCGCAGACGATCGCGCTCGTGGTCAGCTGGCTGATGGCGATGTGATCGGGATGGCCGTACGCGCCGTCGGGGCCAAAGGTGACGACGACGTGAGGTTTGACGCGGCGAAGGTGACCGGCAATTTTTTCGATCGCCTCGGCCGTGTCGACGGTATCGAGCGCGCCGTCCGGATAGTCGAGAAACCTGACGTCTCTGAGGCCCAGCTCCTTCGCGGCCGCCAGTAGCTCGGCCTCACGTACCTGGCCGACGACCTGCGGTCCCGGCGATTCCTTGCCGTCCAGAAACCGGCCTCGCTCGCCGCGCGTCGCCGTCACCAGATAGGTCGCCACACCCTCTGCAGCGCATTTGGCCAGCGCGCCACCCGTTCCCAGAGATTCGTCGTCGGGATGTGCGAGCACGCACATGAGGCGGAGTTCCGATGCAAGTACCACAATCGACCTCTTGGTGAAGACGCGAGACGCGGCGTGATGCGCTCGACTTATAACGCTTTGCGGAATTGAAATCCGGAACCACCAAGACACAAAGAACACAAAGAATCTCCCGGTCTTCTTCGTGATCTTTGCGACCTTTGTGGTTCATTGTCTGATTCCGCAGCCTGCTCCAATGAATCGCTCTAATGATGGGTTGTTTTCGCGGCGGGATCGTCCGCCGGGTTGACGTACTTGAACTCGACCGGTCCCTGGCCGTACAGCACGATGGTCGTTTCGCCGTAGGTGTAGGCGAAGTGATTCGCGTGCGCGGGCATCAATGCGAACCCGCCCGCGCCAAGGGCCCTGCCCGCCGTCCGGTCCAGCTTGGTGCCCATTCCCATGAAGAGCTCGCCCGAAACCACCGCCACGTGCTCGTCGGTCGGGTGGGAGTGGGCCGGAATCGCGTAGCCCGCCGGGAACTTCAGACGGACCGTGTACGGAACCGCCCTGGTCGGATCCCCCGCAAGCACGGCAATCTGGGCGCCGGGCGGCAGTATCGGCGGCGCGGGCCCCCATTTCGCCGCGTTGAGATTCTCCATGACATGGGCCGGCGATTCCGCGGCGATCGGGGTGATGAGTCGCGCGAACAGCAGCGCGGCGGCAACACTGCCAAACAACGTAGCGGCGATTCGAATCGTCTTCATGCTGTCTCCTTCCAGTTGAACGTTTGTGAATCGTTGACTGGAGAAATCTAGCAAGCCGATCGAAGGCCGGCTTCACCGGTTCGGGTCATTTTTCGGGCCACGATGAAAATGGCCCGGACGGGCCATCCGGGGGCGGAGGAACCCAATGACGTTTTCCAACCGCGTGCAGTCGTTCGTCCGTGAAGCGTCGCAAAGATTGGAATGGCTCTTGGTTCTCACAGCAGCCCGAGGCGGCCCGCCTGGGCGACGGCCGCGGACCGGGACGACACATTGAGCTTTGTGAGCAGATTGGCGACGTGCCGGTGGACGGTGTGCTCGCTGATGAAAAGCCGCCCCCCGATCGCCTGATTGTTGAGGCCGGTTGAAATCAGCCGAAGTATCTCGACTTCCCGGGCCGTCAGGCCCTTTCTGTCAGCGGGGCCGGATACCGGAGCGGCCGGGCCGGGCGCGAGCGCATCGAGCACGGTGCGCGCGCGCGCGACCTCCAAGCTGGCGCCGAGCACGGTCAGTTCCGCGATCGCACGCTGCGCCTCGTCGACCGCGGCTGAATGACGCCCGAGCGTTCCCATCACGCGAGAGAGCTCGAGGCGCGCGCGTGCGGTCTCGAAAGGCGCGCCGCTCTCCTTGAACAGGTCCACCGCATCTTCCAGATGCGTTCTGGCAGCATTCTGATCGCCCGCTCGAGCCAACACGAGCCCGGCCGCAAGGCTGGCCAGCGCCCGCAGCGGGCCGGTCCCCGCGTCGTTCGCGACGCTGTGGAGTTCGGCCACCGCCTGGGTGGCTTCTTCGCTGCGGCCTTGCTCCAGGCACGCGCGGACCATGAGCTCCAGCGCGGCCGCGCGCTCGGTCCGGTTCTGAGCGGGGAGACGCCGGAGGTGCCGCTCGGCGAGATCCGCAGCCGCTTTGAAATCACCCCGATCGAATGTCACACTGGCGCGCCCGAGCGACGCGAGGTGATGGGATCCGCAGCGCTCGAACAGAGCCAGGGCTTCATCGAGCTTCCCCTGGCGCCGGCGCAATTCTCCGAGGCGCACGAGCCCCTCCCCGGTCATCGCCGGACGGCACGCGGCGAGCTCGTCGGCGGCTGAGGAGAGTTCGCGTTCCGCTTCGTCCCAGGCGCCCCGCCACATGCACACCGAGGCGTATTGGGTGCGGCACACGGCAAACAACGGACGCAATCCCCACGTCGCGCAGAAGGCCTTGAGACGATCGCACCATTGGACCGCGCGTTCGTAATCGTGGATGCGCTCGCAGGCGGCAATCAGGTAGCAGCAGGCGAGGCCAATCAGCACGCGGTCGCTGATTTCGCCGGCCAGGACCGCGGCGTTGACTTCGTCCAACTCCTGAAGGCCTTCGGCTACACTGCCGGCCGTGACGCGCGCAAAGCCGTGCAGCGCGCGCCCGACCATCTCGTAGTCCACGGCCCCCAGCGAGTGACCGATGCGCACGGCTTCCGACGCACATGTCTTGGCTGCCTCCGGATCGCCGTCATCGAGAAGCGCAAAGATGCCGCGCCGCAGCGCGAGCCAGGCGTGTTCCGGAGAGTCCGGCCGATCCTTCAAAATCCGCTCGGCCCGGTGCAGCCACCCGTTCGCAATCGCCTGCTCGCCCCGGAACGCGGCGGTATCCCAGGCGAGCCAGACGGCCATCCGCGCGGCTCCCTGGCTGTCGTCGCGCTCGCGGTAGAGACGATACGCGCGTTCGCGGGCGTCGAAGACGACATCGGTCAGGTCGAGCCACCAGGCCGCGAGCCCGAGCCCCTCGAGCGCTTCGGGATGTTCCCCGGTCCGTAGCGACAATTCGAATGAACGCCGGGCGGCCTGCCAATCGCCGCGACGAAGCGCGGCCCGGCCGGCCTCGAGGCCGTCGATCGGTCTGATCGTCGAGTCGAGCGTGCGGAGAGAGCGTTCAGGTTTCACGATGACCGCCTGAGATTATCCCCAAAATGGTGCCATTTTGGGACGGCAGGCATTTCTGGAGCCGTGTCGATAACGCAGCCCGCAGGTACGACAGCCTTTGTGTGCGTTGGGTTCTTTGTGTTTCCAACACTCGCGGCCTGGCAGAAAAGGCACGACTTCAGGCGGCACTTCGCTGTCA
>JBDTVS010000207.1:0-27039 GCA_040007095.1 Acidobacteriota bacterium | reverse complement strand
CTCGGCCGGGCGCACTATTCCCGGGCAAGCGGGCGGATCTAACAAAGTAGGACTAAGGACCCTGGCTGATAACCTTCGTGGCTTTGTGCATGAAGCCGCAAACGGACTTCATTTTGCGTGGGCTGCGGGTCGGGAAAGCTGTCGCGCCGACGATCTCTATGAAAGGATCAGCATTTCGCCCTCGCTGGTGACTGGGACAGCCAGCCACTGGTGTCCCGGTTACCTGGAGGGTCAGCTCCGGCCGGACGGGGGGCCGGCGACCGGCGACTCCGCGAGCAGCGACACGTTGGGATGCTGGCGCTCGAAGTACTGGCGTTCCCACTCCGATGCAAACAGCAGCACGCGCCGCTCGTGGCGGTCGACCGCCGCCGCGGTTTGTCCTCCGAGCGACGGGATCGCCTGCGTGGGGTCTGCCACCCATCGCGCGGTGGTGTACGACGCCGGCTCGATCACCACTTCCACGCCGTACTCCGTTCGAAGCCGGCTGGCGATCACGTCGAACTGCAGCGCGCCGACGACCCCGACGATCGGTTCGCGGCGGCCGCTCGTGACGTAGAACACCTGCAGCAAGCCTTCCTCCTCGAGCTGGCGGAGGCCCTCGTCGAACTGCTTGTACCGCGTGTCCTGGAGGCGCGCCCGGCCGAAATGCTCGGCGGGGAAGCGGGGCACGTCGAGAAACCGCAGTGGCGCGGCGGTGTGCAGCGTGTCGCCGATCGCGAATTGTCCGGGGTTGACCAGGCCGAGAATATCGCCGGCGTACGCCACGTTGATGGTCTCGCGGTCGCGGCCGAAGAAGCGGTACGCGCGTGACGCGCGCAGCGGCTTCGAGACCCGGCTGTTGTTGACCACCATGTCCTTCTCGAACCGGCCGGAGCAGACGCGGACGAACGCGACCCGATCCCGATGGCGCGGGTCCATGTTTGCCTGGATCTTGAACACGAAGCCGGTGAAGCGTTCATCGGTCGGATTCACGATGCCCGAGTCGCTCAGGCGCGGCTGAGGCGGGGGCGCCAGCTCGACGAGCGCCCTGAGAAACGGTTCGAGGCCGAAGTTGGTCATCGCGCTGCCGAAGAACACCGGCGTCTGCCGTCCCGCCAGATATTCGGCTGGATCGAACGGGGTGCCGGCGGCACGGATGAGGTCCAGCGATTCGACGAACTGCGCGTGCTCGTCCGCTCCGATCATCGCGATCGCGTCCGGGTCGTCGAGGGCCGAGATGTCGACCGGCGCGCGATACTGCCCCTGCGCCTCCCGTTCGTACAACATCAAGGTCTTGCGCTCGATGTCGTAGACGCCGCGAAACTTGTCGGCGTTGCCGATCGGCCAGTTGACCGGCGCCGCATCGATCCCGAGCGTGCGCTCGAGGTCGTCGAGCAGTTCCATCGGATCTTTGGCCGGCCGGTCGAACTTGTTGACGAAGGTCAGGATCGGCAGACGATGCCGGCGGCACACTTCGAACAGCTTCTGGGTCTGCGATTCGACGCCGTTGGCCGCGTCGATGACCATCACGACGCTGTCGGCGGCAATCAACGCGCGATACGTGTCTTCGCTGAAATCCCGGTGGCCGGGTGTGTCGAGCAGCGACATGCGGCGCCCCTCGAGCTCGAACTCGAGCGCCGCGGAGGTAATCGAGATGCCGCGCTCCTGTTCGAGCGCCATCCAGTCCGAAGTGGCGTGCTTGCGGGCTTTCCGGCCGCGCACGGCGCCGGCCAACTCGATGGCTCCCGCGTACAACAGCAGTTTCTCCGTCAACGTGGTCTTGCCCGCGTCAGGATGCGAAATGATCGCGAACGTCCGTCGTCTCGCGACTTCGCGCTCGAGCTCCGAGGCGATGGATGCATCGGGAGAAGTGGGACTTGGACTGGAACTTTCAGTCAGAGGGGGATCGGACAGCACGCTCACTACACTAACTGTAGCGGCGTCGTGAACGGGCGTCAAAAGCCAGTGGCTTGTACGTGCCTCACCCGCCCGACCTGCCCCTGCTCCGGCTACGGGCCGCCGAGGGCCCTGGACGCGACGTAGCGTTTTCTCGCCCGGGCCGTCATGCCGGGCTGCGCCAGGCGCACCGTCAAATCGTGCAGCTTGCCGTCGAGCTTCTCGGGAGTGAAGCCGAGGGCGTACTGACGATGAAGCTCGTCGGCCACACGGGCGAAGGTCGAGGCAAGATCTCTTGCCGAGGTCAGCTCGAAGTATCCGCCGCCGGTGGCTGCCGCGATCTTCGGCAGGCCCTCGTCGGGCTTCTCGAGCTCCAATCGTCCGCCGCCAGAGCCATTTGAGCCGCCGCCGCCGCGCCCGCCCAGGCCGCCGAACCCTCCGGGCCCGCCGAGGCCGCCGCGCCCGCTCCGGTCGGCCGTCCGTCCGCCGCTCGGCATCCCGTTCTCGCCGGCCAGGCCGATCGCGTAGACCATGATGTCGTTTTCCTCGGCGCGCTTCATCACGTCCTTCAACGACTTGTTGCCGTTGCTGAAGTTCAACGGCATGTCCACGCCGTCGGTGAACACGAGCACCACCCGGCGTCCGGGCTCGAGGAGCAGCTTGTCGATGCCGGTGTTGACCGCGTTCCAGAGCGGGGTTGGACCGTCTCCTTGCAGGTCGTTGCGCAGAATCTTGATCAGCGCGTCGCGATCGGAAGTGAACTCCGGCGGATCGATTTGAATGCGGGTCGAAAAGCTGCCGATGCGCGCCTTGTCGGCCGGGCCCATGGCACGGACGAAGGCCTCGGCGGCCTGTTCCTCCAGCTCGAAATTCGGCTTCATGCTGCCGCTGCGATCGAGCAGCATCACGATGGTGATCGGCTGGGTGTCGTTCGAGAAGACGGTGAGGGTCTGCCGCTTGCCGTTGTCCTCAATCGAGAAATCGTCCCGCGACAGATCGGACACGAGGCGTCCCGCGGCGTTGGTCACGGTGGCGAACACGGCGACGGTGCGCGCGCCGGTGTTGAATGTCGGCGCTTGCGGCTGTTGCGCGGGTACGCCTGTGCCAAGCCACAGCGCGATGACCACAGTCACACTCGTCGTCGAGCGGCTCATGGAGACGATGCCCATGAGGGCGATGATAGTCCGGATGAGAGGTCTGGCCGACGATTCGTAAAGACGATATTTCTTGATGCTATTTCTTGATGCTCAGCCCTTAGCAGCCCGTGGTAAAAGTCCGTCTGCATTCGGCGACCGCTGCATCCCACCTCGCGGCGTTGCTCACCGCTCAAATACTCCCGGTATTCTCGCGTTTCGCGCCTGGCGATCCGGGCGCATCGCCCGCCTCGGTGCAACGACGGACTTTCACCACGGGCTGCCAGCACCTATCCCTTGATGACGAACCCCTTCTTCGACAGCAGCTCGCGCACTCGCTCGCGGAGATCGCCCTGGAGCTCGATCGCCCCCTCTTGAACGGCGCCGCCCGCACCGCACGCGCGTTTGAGCTCCTGGCTCAGATCTTTCAGAAATGCCGCATTGCGCGGGAGGCCGTCCACGACCGTGACGGTCTTGCCGCCGCGGCCTTTCTTTTCCATGCGCAGCTTCGCCACGATCCGGGCGGGAACCGACTCAGAGCTCGCGCGTTGGCTGCACTTGCAGTCGCGATCCGGCCACCCGCAGCCGGGGCAGATTCTGCCCGCGTCGGTTGAATACACGAGTCGTCCGCCACCGCGATCGGCCATGACGCGATCATGCGCGAGGTTGGAAGCCGTCTGCAAGAGAGAGCAAAGGTTTCGGCAAGGGAGCTGATAAACACGAAGACTCGAAACGAATAGGATGAGGGGGTGACGACGGCTCCACGCACGCTCACCGCCGACCGTGGGGACGCCGGCCTGCGCCTCGACCTCGTCCTCCGCCGCCACCTGAGCGACGTCGTCGCCGCCAGCCGCACGCGCGTGCAATCGTGGATCGAGAACGGACAAGTGACCGTGAATGGTTCGCTCGTCCGCCGCGTTTCCTCGCGCGCGGCGCTCGGCGATCGTGTGACCGTCATGCTGCCGGACGCCACGCCCCGCCGCGTCATGTCCGCCGAAAACGTCCGGCTCGATGTCCTCTACGAGGACGAGTACCTGCTCGCGATCGACAAACCCGCCGGCATCGTCGTGCACCCGGCGTACGGGCACGCCGGAGGAACGGTGATGAACGCGCTCCTGTGGCATGCGCGCGGATGGCGGGACGCCGAACGGCCGTCCATCGTTGGACGTCTCGACAAGCTGACATCGGGCATCGTCGTGGTCGCCAAGACCGCGCGTCTCCACGCCAGGTTGCAGCGCGCGATGGCGTCGCCCGACTGTGCAAAGGATTACCTGGCGGTGGTGTACGGGCGCGTGAACGTGGCTCGCGGTCAGATTGCGCTCAGGCTCACACGAGATCGGGACGACCGACGAAAAGTCGTGGCTTCGACGACTGTCGGCGCGCACAGTCTCACCGGTTTTGAACGTGTCGCGCGCGTGGCTGCGCCAACCGTGGGCCTGTCGCTGCTGCGGTGCCGTCTCGTCACCGGGCGTACGCATCAGATTCGCGTGCACCTGGCGGCACGCGGTTGGCCGCTCGTGGGCGACCCGGTCTATGGCGAGCCGGCGAGAGCGGCGAACATCGTTGACGCCGGGCTCGCCGCCGCCGTGCGGGCCTTTCCACGCCAGGCGCTCCACGCGTGGCGCGCCGCGTTCACGCATCCCATGACCGGCGATCGGCTGTGCCTCGAAGCCCCCGTGCCGGCTGATCTCGACGACCTGCTCAATGCGTCAGGTCTCACAATCCCGCAAAGATATCGTCGGCGGGACGATGAGCGAGGGGCGGGCCAAAAGCTTGACGCAGGACGTCGAAGCTGAGCATCTGCTCGCAGTTGGGTTGTTGCAGATACAGCTTGTCGAGGGTGACGCGCTGCGTACGGTGCGCCTCCAGCGCCTGCCGGCGCTCGGTCCACCAGGCCGACGTGTCGATCAGAAAGTCGACGCCCGGTCGCGGCGGGAATTCTTCTTTGTCCCACGGCATGACCGGGGGCGTCCACAAGAGCCGCGGCACGTCGTAGGCCTCGCCGAGCTCCGGGTACCAGCGCGGGTCAGCGGCGGCGGGAATGGCTTCGGTCACGAAGCGGCTGAGCGCGATGTGGTCGACGTGAAAGGTGATGCCATGAGGATCGAAGGTGACGAGGACCGACGGCCGCTCGCGTCGAATGAGGCCCACGAGCAGGCGGCGGATCTCGTCGGGTGGAATGTTCGGGATTTCCTTGTCTTCGTACGGAAGCAGCTCGAGCGCGTCGAATTTGAGGATGCGTGCCGCTTCGCGCAGTTCCTGCTCGCGCACGCCCGGCAGTTCCTCGGTCGAGCAGAGGCCGCCGGTGGTGCCCCGGCCGCCACGGGTGAGGGTGACGAGCACGGTCCGCGCGCCTTCGTCGTGACAGCGAACCGCCACCCCCGATCCCCAGTGGCTCTCGTCGTCCGGGTGGGCGAAGACGAAGAGTATCGAGCGTCCTGTGATCATGGCGAAAGTGTATCAGGCCGGGCTGCTGAGGCTCGCCAGCGTCGGCCTTGCGGGTATAATTACAGGCACACGCCACCAGCAATTCGCCAATAGAATTCAAAAGGAAAGCCTGTGTCCATACGACCGGTCAAGCGAGTTGCTCAGTCGCGTCCCACACTCGAAGGCGCCGGGGTGCATCTGCGCCGCGCGTTCGGGTTCGGCGACCCGAAAGAGTTCGATCCATTCCTCCTGTTCGACGACTTCCGCAATGACGTCCCGTCCGAGTATCTGGCGGGTTTTCCGTGGCATCCGCACCGTGGCATCGAGACCATCACCTACGTGCTGGCTGGCAGCGTCGACCACGGCGACAGCCTGGGCAACCACGGCACGCTGAGCGGCGGCGATGTCCAATGGATGACGGCAGGCAGCGGGATCATTCATCAGGAGATGCCCAAAGGCGACGACCATGGACGGATGCACGGCTTCCAGCTGTGGGCGAACCTCCCTTCGTCATTGAAGATGACCACCCCCCGCTATCAGGACGTCTCCGGCAGGGACATCCCGGAAGTGATCGACGACGATGGGACGGCGGTGCGCGTGGTGTGTGGAGAATTCTGGGGCAAGAGTGGTCCGGTCGACGGCATCGCCTCCGACCCTCGCTACATCGACGTCTCGGTGCCGCCGGGCATACGCAAGACGTTGCCGGTGGAAACGTCGCGCCAGGTCTTCGCCTACGTCTTCGCGGGGTCCGGGACGTTCCGAAATGCATCGGATCCGCAGTTGGTCAAGACCGATCGCATGGGCATTCTCGACAACGCCGTGCCCGACAGCATCGGTAATCGGTCCCTCGTGCTCTTCGACCGCGGCGACGAAGTCACCGTCCAGGCTGGCGACGAAGGCATCCGGTTTCTGCTCGTATCCGGGAAGCCAATCGAAGAGCCGGTCGCGTGGTACGGCCCAATCGTGATGAACACGCAGGAGGAACTGCGGGTGGCGCAGGCCGAAATGCAGCGCGGCACGTTCATCAAGACCGGGAACAAGAGCGGGGTGTTCTGAACGCTTGACGTGTCGACGTCGAAGTCTGAAGTTTGAAGTCTGAAGTATCCACTTCGGACCTCAGACTTCTCACTTCTCACTTCTCACTTCTCAGTTCTCACTTCAGACTTGAGACTTCCAAGTTCAGTCCGGCACGTCAGCAGCCCATTCTCCCCGACGCATGAGCGGTTCGGCGATGCCGTTCTGCTGAATGCCGTCCACATCGAGCTCGGACGACCCGATCATCAGATCCACGTGCACGCCGCTTCGATTGCCGCCCGCGCGTTCGAACGCCTCATCGTCCATCGACTGGGCGTCGGCGAACGTGAACTTGTAAGCCGCTCCCACGGCGACGTGGCTGGCCGCGTTTTCGTCGAACAACGTGTTGTAGAAGAGCAGCCCGGACTGTGCGACCGGCGTACTGTGAGCGACCAGGGCCAGCTCGCCGAGGCGACTGGCGCCGGCGTCGGTTGCCACGAGCTGGCGCAGCACCGTTTCGCCCCGTTCGGCGGTGGCCTCGACGATTCGACCTTCCGCGAACCGTAGCGCGAATCCTTCGATAAGCGTGCCACCGTAGCTGAGCGGCTTGGTGGCCCGCACGATGCCCTCGACTCGCTGGGCGTGGGGCATTGTGAAGACCTCTTCCGTCGGGAGGTTCGCCACGAATGGAATGCCCGACCTGGTCGCCGACCGGCCGCTGACCCAGAGATGACCGTCGGGCAGGCCGATGGACAGGTTCGTACCGGGACCGCTGTATTTCAATGCGGCGTACCGTTTCCGATTCAGGGTGTCTCTTCGCGCCGCCAGCAGGTGAAGATGTCTCTCCCAGGCGTCCACTGGTTGAGGTTGATCGAGGCGGCAGAGCCGTGCAATGGCATTCCACAGGCTCGAGAGCTGTTGATCCGGCGCCTGGCCGGGAAAGACTTTCGCTGCCCATCGCGGCGACGCCGCGGCGACCACGGTCCAGTTCGTCTGGTTGCTCCCGACCAGCTCCCGGAAACGGCGCAGGGCCACCGACGCGCCGGTCTGCATGTCGCCGATGAGTTGGGGCGGCGCGCCCTTCAACAAATCTGGGTCGTTCGCGTTCACCGAGAGCAGGGCGTGTCCCGCCTCGACGTGCCCGACCAGCGCGTCGGGCAGCCAGGCTGAAAACTGCCCGAAGGAGTCGCGGGGGGCATGCAGCAGGCGCTGCAACTGGAGGGCCTCGTCGCCCCACAGGGTTTCAACCAGCGGCGCGCCGGCCCGATAGGCGCTCGCGGCAATCTCGCGCACGAGCGGCGCGGCGTCGAGCGAAGCGCCGCCGTTTACGGCCGGACCGATGATAAGGAGCCTCTGACCCGGCTGCAGGTTCAGGCCGACCCTGACTGCCAGCTCCCCGTAGGCCTGAAGCAACGCTTGAAGATTCATATCCTGGGCTATGATGGCACGTTCGTTCCAGGTTCTGGCCATTCCCATGCGCCGTCTTTTGCTGTTGATCGTGGCGACCGTCGGCGTCCTTCTTGCCCGCGTGCCCGCGCGCGCAGAGGACCTGTTGCTCGACCGTTTTCGCGACTATCTCGAAGCGTTGCGAATACAGGCAGGCATTCCCGGGTTGGCGGCGGCCGTGATCGGTTACACCGAGACGCCATGGGAACGGGCGTTCGGGAAGCAGGATCTCGAGCGCTCGATCGCCACACGCACGGATACGCCGTTCGAGATCGACGGACTGGCCGAAGTGCTGTCGTCGGCCATCGTGCTGCGCTGCGTCGAAGAGGGGCAGCTGTCGCTCGACGATCGCATCGGTAGGTTCACGCCGGGGAGCGCCGACGCCCAAATCACGATTCGGCAGGCGCTTTCGCACACTTCGGACGACCAGGTATACCGGTACCGGCCCGATCGGGTCGAGGCGCTGGCGCCTGCGATTGCGGCATGCACGGGCAACACATTTGTCGAAACCCTTGCCAGGCGGCTCGCGTACCTCGGGATGCGCGACTCGGTTCCCGGCTTGGATGTAGTACAGCAGCCTCCGTCGGCCGCCGGGACGCTGACGAGTTCGACGCTCGACGGCTATCGCGCTGTACTTTCGAGGCTCGCTACGCCATACTCGGTGGACTCGCGGGGCGCCGCGTCGGTCTCTCGTTACGCCTCGACAACGGCGACGCCGGTGCGGGGGCTGGTGTCGACGGTGCCGGACCTCGAGCAGTTCGTGAGCGGGCTCAGAAAGGGCATGCTCCCACGACCCGAGACCCTGGCGCTGGCGTGGCAGCCCGCAATCGGCGCGGATGGCCAGCGATTGCCGCATGGTCTCGGCTGGTTTGTACAGAGTTATAACGGCGTCACGATTGTCTGGCAGTTCGGAGTGAGTCAGGGGGCTTCATCGTCGTTGATGGTCAGCGTGCCGAGCCGGGGGATCACGTTGATCCTCCTCGCGAACAGCGATGGGCTGTCGTCGCCGTTTGCGCTGGCCAATGGCGATTTGACGTCGTCTCCGTTCGGGCGGCTGTTTCTCGGTCTGTTTGCCAGGTAAGGGCCCGGATGCCACCTTTGTTTCTGTCCGGGTCCTAAGCGTGAAGGCCAGCTGGCTGGCGTGTTTGCTGCTCTTGTTGGTGCCGGCGGCAACGTCGGCGGCGGAATGGCAGTTCAAGCCGTTTTTCGCCGCGTCGTTTGCCGGCAACACGACGTTGATCGACCTCGACTTCGCGGCCGGCAACGTGCATCCGTCCGTAGGCGTCGGCGTGCTGTTTATCGGGGAGATCCTGGGTGTCGAGGTGGATTTCGGGGCGTCCCCCGGCTTCTTCTCGGCTGATGGCAATTCGTCGACCAGTGGAAACTCCTTGGTACGCAGCAGCAGCGTGACGACCTGGACCGGGAATGTGGTGATCGCCGTGCCGCAGCGCCTGACGCAGTACACGCTGCGTCCGTATCTGGTCGGCGGCGGCGGATTGATGCACGCGCGCAGCGAGGGCGTGTTCAATCCACTGCCGGTCGCGAGTACGCTACCGGCGATGGATATCGGCGGTGGGGTGACGGGGTTTTTGACTCGCCGGCTCGGATTGAACTGGGACGTGCGCTACTTTCGCAGTCTCGGCGGCGGCAATCCGGACAAGGGCCTCAGTTTTGGTCCAGAGCGACTGTCGTTCTGGCGGGCGAGCATGGCGCTCGCGATTCGGCGTTGAGAAGGAGCCCAGATGACGCGTAGGGCGTGGATGGCGCTGGCGGCGGTACTCCTCGGGTCGAGCGTGCTGGTGCGCGCCGCCGATGAGAATCTTCGCATCGTTCCCATCGTCAGCAAAGACGATGTCGTCGTGTCGTTCGAGGGGGCCGATACCTACACCGAGGAGGTCCGCGCGGCGATTTCGAGTGGATTGCGCACGACCTTCACTTACGAGGTCGAGCTGCGGATGCTGGTCCCGACCTGGGTCGACCGCACCATTGCTTCCTCGGTGGTCAGCGTGAGCGATCAGTACGACAACCTGACGAGGCGGCACACGCTGTCGCGGATGATTGACGGGCGCGTGGAGCAGGCGTCGGTCACGGAAGACGAAGCGGTGGTGAAGCAATGGTTGACGTCGTTCACCCGCTTGCCGTTGGCTCCGACATCGAAACTCGACCAGAGCCGCGACTACTACGTCAGGGTGCGTGCTCGGGTCCGGCCGCGTGGCACCTCGCTGCTCGGATGGACGAGCGCGATCAGTGCGCAGGCCAAGTTCACGTTCGTGCCCTAACGGCTGCTAGGCGTTACCGGCGCTGCCCGGCGCCGCGCCAGACCCATCCATCCGCCGGGCGCTCGATCGTCTTCACATGAAGCCGGCGTTCGCCGGCGTTTCTCCCAGGGGCGCCCGTGATCGTCAGACGATCGCCGGGCTTCAAGGTATCCGCGGCAATCCCAGAGCGTTGCAGTCGGGGCGCGCTCGCCCACTCCGCCGAGTATTTCTGCGGCTCGCCGTTCGCGTCGCGGACAAGCAGTTGAACCCACGCGTGCGGGCTTCGGTACTCGAATTCGACGAGATCGCCGGTCACCGTGACGGTCCGATCCTCGAAGTAGTCGGCCGCGAACGAATGGTGTGCCGACAGCGGCACGCCAACCGCCAAAGCGCCAATCGAGAGAGTCAGCAGCACCGCTTTCATGGTGTCCCTTCTGTGCGTCATTGCCCCTGCGCGAAGTGTCCCACTGGCGAGATCATCCGCCCCACCGATGTGTGTATACTTTGCCCCAATTACATCAGATGAAGCTCGCGGAAAAAATGTCCCGGATCGGGACCGAGTCGGCGTTCGAGGTGCTGGCGAAAGCGCGGGCGCTCGAGCAGCAGGGCCGGTCGATCATTCATCTCGAAATCGGCGAGCCGGACTTCCCGACGCCGGCGCACGTCGTGGCGGAAGGGCAGCGGGCGCTCGGCGACGGATGGACGAAGTACGGTCCGACCGCCGGCCTGCCCGAGCTGCGCGCATCGATTGCCGCGTACATCTCGCGAACGCGCGGCGTGAAGGTGGGCGCAGAGAACGTCTGCGTCGTGCCGGGCGGGAAACCGATCATGTTCTTCCTCATGATCGCGTTGCTCGAGCCGGGGGACGAAGTGATCTATCCCGATCCGGCGTTTCCGATCTACGAATCGATGATCCGCTTTCTTGGCGCCGAACCGGTGCCGGTGCCCCTGGTCGAGAGTCGGGGCTTCTCGTTCGACCTCGACACGTTGCGCGATCGGCTCTCGAGCCGGACCAAGCTGGTGATCCTGAACTCGCCCGCGAATCCGACCGGAGGCGTGACGCCGAAAGACGACCTCGCCAGCATGGCCGAGCTGCTCCGCGAGCGCGACGTCGTTGTGCTCAGCGACGAAATCTACTCGCGGATCTGGTACGAGACCGAACCGACGTCGATCGCCAGCGTCGACGGCATGCTCGAGAAGACGGTCATCCTCGACGGATTTTCCAAGACTTATGCGATGACCGGGTGGCGCCTCGGTTATGGAGTGATGCCGTCGTGGCTCGTCCACGCCGTCACGCAATTGATGGTGAATTCCAACTCCTGCACCGCCAGTTTCACGCAGCGTGCCGGCATCGCCGCCCTCGAGGGACCACAGGACGCCGTGGCCACGATGGTGGCTGAGTTCCGAAGCCGGCGGGACGCGATGGTCAACGCCCTGAACGCAATTCCTGGATTCAGGTGCACGGTACCCGCCGGTGCGTTCTATGCGTTCCCGAACGTCACCGGCACCGGGATCCGCTCGAAGGAGCTGGCGGATTTGCTGTTGAACGAGGCCGGCGTCGCCTCACTCGACGGCGGCGCATTCGGCCGCCACGGCGATGGCTACCTGCGATTCAGTTACGCCAACTCGCTGCCCAACATCCTCGAAGCGATGGAGCGCATCCGCACCCTGTCGCAGCGCTGGTCCTGAACCACGAAGTGAGTTTCGACGAGTGTTGGAACCACAAAGGTCACGAAGAACACAAAGCAGCAGTTCTACGGCGCGACGCACATGAAGTTGACAGCGTCGTCCGTGCTGCCGGTCCCCTTCCACTTCGCCACCTTACCGTATGGGCACAGCGGACGCGTGCGGTCGGCTTTGCCGGCGGTCATGTGTGCGGCGACGATCGATTCCGGCGCGCTACCGGTGCCGACCCACTGCTCCATGGCGGCCATCTTGTTGAACGTATCGGTTCCCGGCCCGCCCTGGCAGTGGCCCATCCCCGGCACCATGTAGAGCTGAATCGATTTGTTCACGGCGTTTGTTCCGGCCGCACGGGTGACCTTCGTGAAGTAGTCGACGCTGTTTTCCGCCGCCACCTGCTGATCGGACCAGCCGTGATACATCAGCAGCTTGCCGCCGCGATTGAAGAACGGCTTCAGATCGACGACCGCCGAATTGATCACGCCGTTGTCGATTCGCTCCGCGAGTTCGACGTCCGACGCCGCATTGAAGCGCCGCCAGTCCCACCCCGCGTCCTTGAACACGACGTATTTGAATGCGTCGAGGACAGTGCCGATCGGTTCGGGACCGGCGAGCGTGGCCCATCCGAGCTCGGAGCCCCGCTCGAGCAGCGCCGGGAACAGCACCGCGCCGGTCTTCGGGTGCTTCACCGGCGCATAGAGCGCCTGGGCCGTTTCGACCTGCGGCTTGGTGAGGCAGGTCGGGCCGTCCCCATTTTTGCACTCGAGTGTTTTTGGATCGAAGTGGCAGCGTGACGGAAGCTCGAGCACGCCGTCCTTCACGCCGTCCAGCGCATCGCAGGCCTCGAGCACCGCGTTGTGGATCATCGGATACTTGTCCGGCGGGATATAGCTCTCGGTGGTCGCGTGCACCTGAAGGCTCATCGCCATTCGCACGCTGTGCAGCCGCATGGCGTTGACGGCCGGCGCGCCGGCGATAATCGCGTCGAAGTCGGCCGGGTAGCGCTGCGCTTCCGTGATTCCCTGGCGCCCGCCAAGCGAACATCCGTTCCAGAAGGACACCGTGGGCGCCGCGCCGTAGAAGGCGTCGACGACGGCCTTGGCCTGCACCGTCATTTCGTGAACCGCGCGGTAGCCGAAGTCGATCAGCTTCTCCGGATGGCCCAGCGCGAACGCGCCGGAGTTACCGGAGTGGCCGGTATCCGTGCTCGCGGCGGCATAGCCCGCGGCGACGGCCTGCGCCAGCGCTGCGTACGACACGGTGCCGGCCCAGCCGCCGTTTCCGACCGCTTGAAACTTGCCATTCCATCCCGATGCCGGTAACCACACTTCGACCTTGATGTCCGAGTCGCTCGACGGTGCGATCGTCGCGGCGACACGACAGAACGCCGGCAGAGTCGCGTATACCGGCGGCACTGCGCCCGCCCCTCCGCGTCCCGCTACCCGTTCCCGTGCCACAGCTTCGCGTGCGGCTGCCTGTCCCTCGATAGCCGCGGGGCCGTTCGCGTCTGCGCCGCGCGCTGGCGCTCCGCCGCGCGCCGGGGTCGGTGGGGTGAAGGTGCCGGGCGCCACGACCCGCGCCGTCGTGATGGTCGTGTTGGGCAGCTTGAGTGCGCTCAGGCTTTCGCACGTTGTCCCGCCGCCCGCGGCAGTCTCGACGGGCGCCGACTGAACCAGCATCCCGCCAAGTAGAGCGGCCGCGAATGCGGACGCCGTCAGACTCCGATACCACGTCTTCATGTCGCGGACCCTCCCTTTGTAATGCTCCGATCCGCGAATTCTACTCGGATCGGGGCGGGGGTGGGGCAGTATCCGCGGCTAGGGTCCTAAGAACCCGTTCAGGCATAGAGGTGCCAATTATGGGCGCCGAGGCGCCCGCCAGGCGAGGCGCAAGGAGCGCGCATACCGGGCGTATGTAAGCGACGAGCAACGAAGCCCGGCGGGATGCATCGGTGGTCAGAATGGCACCTTTATTTCTGAACGGGTCCTAAGCCCGGCATGGGCCGCGCGAAGCCGCAGCGCGGCAATGTGCTGAGGCTCCAGCCGGACCCAGTCCCTGTCGTTCCGCATCACTTCCGCAGCCGTTACCGCGGCTTTCATCAAGCCGCCCGCCGCGTGCTCGCCCGTCCGCAGCAGATAGTGGCCAATTTCGTGTGCGGCGCTCCAACTGACGGCCCGCGTCACGAACTGCCGCCGAAGCGCCGGCGGAAGATCGTCGAACCGCCGGCCCATCCAGGTGTCGTGCGTCATCAGAGTTCGCGCGGAGGCGACGGACACGGTGACGAAATTCACCGGTTGTCGGGGGCCGATGAACGTGATCCAGCCGAGCGCTGACGCGCCGGACGCTGCTGACGCCGGACGGTCCGACACCACCAGCTGGACATCGTCGTCGTACTCGTCCCCATCGAGATCGGCATCGTCGACAAAGACCATGTCGGCGTACGGTTTCCAGATCGCCCGCACGTTGCGCACCAGATCGGCGAACGGCACGTGTTTCTCGACGGCCCCGGTATTGACCCGGATCCGAACCCGAATCGTCGGGGATGCCACAGCCGGCGGCGGTACGGACGGGACCGCCGAGCCCGCGAGCAGTGTGAGCGCGAAAACGGCAGCCACCATCGGACCAACGCTCCTTCACGCACAATGGTGGAGCGGAGCGTTCGGACGACCAACAGCAATGTGACCGGACACCCGTTCCATGCGCTGAATGACCTGGCGTTGGGATGGATGGCGCCGTCACCGCATCTTCGCGGGACGAGTGACGTGGTGGCGGTGACGAACGGTGGACTGAGCCGTGGTTCCTGCCTTGACCTTGCCTGGCCAACCGTCGATAGTGGGCTATGCTCGATCGCCTGAAGGTCCCGGCGCTGCCGTTGTTCGTCATCGCCACGGCATTCGGCGTGTCCTCCACGATCCAGGCGTACTCGATTCGTGTGCTCGAGGACGGAAGCACGTCCGTGCGCTCGCTGCTGCCGCTGCTCGGCTTGAATCTCGTCTATTGGTACGTTCCGGCGCTGCTGGCGCCCACGATCATGGCCGTCGCGCTGCGTTACCGGCTCGGACGGGTGCGGTGGTCGACGCAGGTGGCGGTGCACCTCGCTGGCGTCTTCGCCTACTCCGTTGTCCATATCTCGGTGCTGCTCGCGACGCGGTGGGTGCTGTTCAAGGAAAATCGTCCGGCGACGTATCCCACCTTCTGGAACTACGCGAAGCTGACCTACCTCATGCAGCTCGACTTCCTGCTCATGACGTATCTATCGCTGGTGGGTCTCGCGCACGCGCTGGCGTACCGGCGTGAGTTGGAGTCGCGCGCGCTCGACGCCGCCCATCTCGAGACGCGCCTGGTCGAGGCGCAGCTGCAGGCGCTGCAGCGGCAACTGCATCCTCACTTTCTCTTCAACACGCTCAATACGATCTCGGGCTTGATGCGCACGAACATGGACGCGGCCGACCAGATGATCGACCATCTCGGCGACCTGCTGCGCATGACCCTCCACAGCTCCAGCACCCAGGAGGTTGCGCTGAAGCGGGAGCTCGACGTGCTGCAGAAATACCTCGAAATCGAGCAGACGCGGTTCGGACACCGGCTGCGGGTGACGATGAACATCGACCCGGACACGCTGGACGCCCAGGTGCCGAATCTCCTGCTCCAGCCGCTGGTCGAAAACGCGGTCCGCCATGGGATTGCGCCGCACGTGCGTCCCGGATCGATTGGGATTCACGCTGCGCGCGATGGCTCGCGGTTGAGGATCGACATCGTGGACAGCGGCGCCGGCCTGCCGCCGGAACGGCTGATGGCGCTCAATCGCGGCGTCGGGCTCGACAACACCCGGTCGCGGCTCGAGCACTTGTATCCCTCGGCGCATCGCTTCACGTTTTCGAACCTCGACGACGGATTCTGCGTCACGGTGGTCATTCCCTTCCATGTCGTCGATTCGCAGCTCGGGGTCGATCAGGAGGTCGGTGCGGCATGACACGAATTCGAACGCTGATCGTGGACGACGAGCCGATTGCGCGCGCGCGCGTGCTGTCGCTGCTGCGCGAGGAGCCCGATGTCGATGTCGTCGGCGAGTGCGGCAGCGGCACGCAAGCCGTGTCCGCCATCAAGGCGACATCGCCGGATCTGGTATTTCTCGACGTGCAGATGCCGGAGATGGACGGCTTCGAGGTGGCGCGGGCGCTTGGCCCGGAGCGGATGCCCGCGCTCGTGTTCGTCACCGCGTTCGACCAGTACGCCTTGCAGGCGTTCGAGTGTCATGCGCTCGACTACCTGCTCAAGCCCTTCAGCGCGCAGCGCTTCAAGTCGGCGTTGTCGCACGCCCGGCAGCAACTCGCGCAGCGGCAGGCGACGACGATTGGCCGCCAGCTCCTCGAAATCCTTCCGGACATGCGCCCGCGCGAACCGGTACGGGATCGGCTCGTGGTGAGATCGAGCGGCCGTGTGTACTTCGTCCGGATCGCCGACATCGACTGGTGCGAGGCGGCGGGCAACTACGTGTCGTTGCACGTCGGTCAGGACTCTCACCTGACGCGCGAGACGATGAGCCGTCTGGAATCGCAGCTCGATTCCCGCCAGTTCGTCCGCATTCACCGGTCGACGATCGTCAATGTGGATCGGGTGCAGGAGCTGCGATCCTCGTTCAACGGGGAGCACGTCTTGCTGTTGCGCGACGGCACGCGCTTGACGCTCAGCCGCGGGTACCGCGATGCGCTGCAAGCCCGCCTCGGCACGAGCAATGGCTGATCAGCCATTACCATTAATGGTTAGTCGCAAAACCGTTTGCTCCCGACCTCCACATGCGCGCCTATAATACGGGCGTTGAGAGGGAGGTCCGTTATGCGCAGGAACATCCTTGGATCAGCCGGAGCCGCGGTCGCTGCCGCGCTGCTCGTGTGGTTGACCGTGGCGCCGATCGCCGCCCAGACCGCGCCCAGGCGCACAGCGGGCGCAAAAGCGAATTGGACGCCGCCCAAAACGCCGTGGGGCGACCCCGACATCTCCGGCATCTTCACCAACAAGGACGAGCAGGGGGTCCCGTTGGAGCGGCCCGCCGAGTTTGCCGGCCGACCACTGGTGACCGACGAAGAGTTCGCCGCGCGCGCCACGCGAGCGCAGAACCAATTGCAGACCGACAACTCAGAATTCGATATCGCGACGGCCGACACGAGGAACGCCGGCGCGGTCGGGTCTGCCACATCGCCGCCGCCTCACTGGCTCGATCGCGGTCAGCCAAGCCGCCGGACGTCGCGGATCGTCGATCCGCCGGACGGCCGGGTCCCGACGCAGACACCGGAAGGGCAGAAGCGCATCGCCGAACGCAACGCGGAGCGTGCGCGGGCGCGGAGTGGACGGGGACCGTCCGACTCGTACGTGGACCGCAGTCTCTACGATCGCTGCATTACGCGCGGTCTGCCCGGTTCGATGATGCCGGCCATCTACGGCAACTCGTATCAAATCGTGCAGGGGCCCGGGTGGGTCGGGATTCGCTACGAGATGATTCACGAAGTGCGGATGATTCCCCTGGACGCCCGCCCCCACGTGGCCCCCAGCGTGCGCAGCTACATGGGCGATGCGCGCGGCCACTGGGAAGGCAACACGCTGGTCGTCGAGACGACGAACTTCAGGCCGGAGTCAACCTACCAGAACGCGAATCCCGACGCGGTGCGGATCGTCGAGCGCTTCACGCCAGTGGCGCCGGACAAGGTGGAATGGTCCTTCACGGTCAACGATGCGACGACATGGACCAGACCGTGGAGTTTCGAGATTGACCTGACGAAGGATGCGACGCAGCAGGTGCTCGAGTACGCGTGCCACGAAGGCAATTACGCGATGACGAACATCCTCGCCGGTGCGCGTGCGGACGAAAAGGCCGGTCGCGTGACGGTGCAGGACACCGGCGGGGAACGGTAGAGCGTCTTTCGTTGGATGTCTCTAAACGAATCACAATGGTTGAACGCAGAGCACGCGGAGCGCGCAGAGATTGCTGTAGAGCACATTTCACTGGTCAAGTTTCAAGTCCAAAGTTGGAAGTCTGCAGCCTTGAGACTTCAGGCTTGAGACTTATTCCAGCGCATTCTGAAACGCACTCGTAAGGTTGCTCTCCGCGGCCTCCGCGTTGAACGTCGTGTTTTTTCACACGCCGGGCTCGTCTGATGAGCACCGAGAAGGGAACGTCCGAAACTTCTCGGTGTGCTCGCTGACCTCGGTGGTCAAACGGCATGTATTTACAGGCTCCCGGCACTATTTGACCGCAAACACCCAGATCGCTCCGCCTTCCGGCACTTCAGGAAAGTTTCCAGGCGATGCTTCGTTGAGCCGCGTCTGCATGCCTCTCGAGTCGATACCCCACCCGGACTGGACCGCGACGTACTGTTTGCCGTTCACCATGAACGATGACGGCTGACCGATGATGCCCGAGCTGGTCGGGAACTCCCAGAGCAGCTTGCCGTTCGACGCGTCGAATGCGTGAAACTTCTGGTCGTTGGTGCCGCCGCTGAAGACGACGCCGCCGGCGGTCGCGAGCATCGGGCCCCAGTTTTGCGAGGTCTTGTATTGGTGGGTCCACGCGCGCTTGCCGGTATCCACGTTCCACGCCTGAACCTCGCCGATGTGGTCGGCGCCCGGCGCGATGAAGAAGCCGGTCGTGGCGCCCGTGAAACGGGCACCGGGCGTGTAGGAGATCGGCGCCCCGATGCTGTCGGAGCAGAGGTTCTCGTTCGCCGGGATATAGATCATCCGCGTTTTCGGACTGAAGGCGATCGGCGGCCAGTTCTTGCCGCCCCACAGCGAGGGGCAGAATTCTGCCTTCTTGCCGGTGCCCGGTTTGTGCGCCGGATCGATCTCCGGCCGGCCGGTCTTGGGATCGACCGACGTGAAGACGTTCTGCTTCACGTAGGGAATGCCCTGGACGAAGTTGATACGGCTGTCCGTCCGCTCGAGGAACCACATGTAGCCGTCGCGCGCGACGTCGATCAGTCCCTTGACCGTCCGGCCGTTGCGCGTGTAGTCGACCAGAATCGGCGGCGACACCTCGTCCCAGTCCCAGGAATCGTTCGGGTGGTACTGGAAGTGGCCCTTGATTTTGCCGCTGGACAGATCGATGGCGATCGTGGACGAGGTGTAGAGATTGTCGCCCGGACGCTGGTCGCCCATCCACGGGCCGCCGTTGCCGGTGCCCCAGTACGACAGGTTCGTCACGGGATCGTAGTTGCCGCTGACCCAGACCGAGCCGCCGCCGGTCTTCCACTGGTCGCCTTTCGGCCAGGTTTCGCTGCCGGGCTCGCCTGGCGCAGGGACGCTGAAGACCTTCCAGAGCGGCTTGCCGGTGTCGAGATCGAACGCCGCCACGAAGCCCCGGATCCCGAGCTCTCCGCCCGATGCGCCCACGATCACCTTCCCGTCGGCGACGAGCGGCGAGAGCGACATGTAGTAGCCGTTTCGATTCTCCTCGACCTTTGCCGTCCAGACTTCGCGTCCCGTCTTGGCGTCGAGCGCGACGAGGACGGCGTCGCCGGCCGCGAAGAATACCTTGTCGGCGAACAGCGACACGCCGCGACTGGTGGGATGCAGCAGGATGACGTCTTCCGGCAGCGGGCGGCGATAGCGCCACAGAATGCGGCCCGACGCCGCGTCGAGGGCGATGACCTGGTTGCCCGGCGTGGCCACGAACATGACGCCGTTGTTGACGATCGGCGCCGCTTCGTGTCCGTTGTTGACGCCGGTCGAGACCACCCACGCCGGCTGCAGCCGTGCGACGTTGCCGGGAGTGATCTCCGTCAGGGGGCTGTAGCCCCAGCCGTCGTAGGTCCGTCGCACCATCAGCCAGTCGCCGTCCTCCGGCTTCTTGAGACGGTCGGCGGTCACCGGTTTGTAGTTCTGCAAGGCCGGCACGACCGGCGGACGCTGCTGCGCGGATCCGAGCGCTGTCGTGCCCGCCAGCGCAAGCGCTGCGGCGATCAGACGGAGCGAATGGCTCAATTTCATAGCGGCCTTTCAGGACGCGGCAAACGGCCGACGACCTCGCGATCGGTTGGCCTCCCGACGGCAGTGTGGCGCGGACGAAGACACGCCGCGAGGCACATCAGGATATACCCAATACCACTCATCAACCTCGTGGCGGCCGCTCTCGTACTGTCCCACTCGGTCTTCACCACCGAGCACACCGGGTGCACCGGGCAAAAACTCGGGAATTTCTCGGGGCAATTCAGGCGGGATCGAACGTGACGCGAGCCGTGAACGCTCCGGCGACCACGAGTTGACCGTCGGCGATCCGCAGCGGCAGCGCCGGCAACGCCCGCGGCGCGGGACCGTCGACCACGCTCGCGCCGTCTTTGGGATCGTACTTCGAGAAGTGACAGGGACAGTACAGCAGCTTTTCGTCCGGCAGCCAGTCGGTCACGTCGCATCCCGTGTGCGTACAGATGGCGGTATAGGCGACGACACCCGCGGCGGCGCGCGCTTTGGTCGCACCGACGAGCCGGGATTCATCCAACCGCACCAGCAGGATGCGGTTCAGCCGCGATCCGCGACGGACGATCTTCTCGGCCGGGTCCACGGCCCAGGCCATGACCTGTGTCATGTCGAGCGGAATGTCGTCGGCGCGCAGCGGCGTCAACGCCGGATCGTCGATCTTGACCAGGAAGTCGCCCGCTTTCGGTCGAATCGACGCGGGGTCGTCCTGGGCCATGGCGGCGACCGGGGAGAGGCTGAGCGCCAGGCCCGCGGTCAGCCCGCATTTGACGATCGATCGCCGTCCTATCGTGGTCGCCGTGTCCTCGTCGGTCGGAAGGAGTGCGTCTTTTGGCATGAATGTAGCAACCCGTGGTAAAAGTCCGCCTGCATTCGGCGAACGCTGCATCCCGCCTCGCGGCGTTGCTCAACGCTCAAATACTCCCGGTATTCTCGCGTTTCGCGCCTTGCGATCCGGGCGCACCGTCCGCCTCGGTGCGACGACGGACTTTCACCACGGGCTGCCAGGAGCCACAGCTTGCGGCGGCCGCCCGTATCCGGTCAAGGGCAAACGAAAAACGTTCTTCCGATGTCATGATAGCAATCGAGCGGGCGGCTGACCAGAACGCCGCTCGACATGAACCTCGCCAGTCACCGCGCAGGCGACCGGATCGTGGGTGGTTTAAAACAAGCGAATCTACAAAATGCCTGACGACATCGTGACCGAATCGAGCATTCGTTCTTCGTGGATCGACCTGCAGGTTGACGATGGGACGACGATGCGTGCGTGGGTGGCCCAGCCGGAAGACCAGCGTCCGCGCCGCGGCCTGCTCGTCTTTCAAGAGGCGTTCGGTGTCAACGCGCACATCCGCGACGTGACCGAGCGATTTGCCGCCGCAGGCTTCGTGGCGATCGCGCCAGAGCTCTATCATCGCACCGCGCCGGCGTTTGATTGTCCGTACCACGAATTTCCAACGGCCATGGCGCAGCTCAAGCAGATCACGGTCGACGGCCTTGATGCCGATGTCCGCGCTGCGTTCGGATGGCTCGATCGAGCGGGCGTCGCCGGCAACACCGCCGCGGTTGGCTACTGCTTTGGCGGACGTGTGTCGTTTGTCGCGAATTCGGGTCTGCCCTTGAAGGCCGCGGCATCCTACTACGGCGGACATATTCCACCGCTGCTGGCTCGTGCGCCGCGTTTGTCAGGACCGATGCTGTTTTTCTGGGGCGGCCTCGACCATCACATTCCGGTTGAGCAGCGCCAGGCTGTCGCGGCGGGCGTCAGCGAGGCAGGCAAGACGTTCGTAGACGTCGTCTTCTCGAACGCGGACCACGGATTCTTCTGCGAGGCCCGCGCCAGTTATCACGCGCAAGCCGCCGCACAGGCCTGGAGTCTCACGCTCTCGTTCCTGGACACCTATTGTCCAGGCTGAGTCGAAGTTGACGGTGTCGCCGTGACGAGATTCGAGCGTTTTCTGGCCGCCCATCCCCGGTATGCCGGGACACGCACGCTCGACGACCTGCGGCGTTCGGAATTCGCCCGTCTGGACGCCGAACGGCAGGTGTACCTCGACTATACCGGTGGTGGTCTCTATGCGGCATCGCAGCTGCGCGAGCACGCGGAACTGCTGGCCGGCCAGGTGTTCGGCAATCCACATTCGGCCAGTCCCTCTTCGACCGCGACGACCGCGCTGGTCGAGGACACCCGGCGCGCGATTCTCGAGTACTTCAACGCGCCGCGGGACGAGTACACGGCAGTCTTCACGCCCAATGCGACCGGCGCCCTGAAGCTGGCGGGCGAAGCCTATCCGTTCGCCGCAGAGTCACGTTGCCTCCTCACGTTCGACAATCACAACTCGGTGAACGGCATCCGCGAGTTCGCGCGGTCGAAAGGCGTGAGCGTCGAATACGCGCCGATCACGGTGCCCGACCTGCGGATCGATCGACCGCAGCTCAGCCGGCTGCTCGAGCGGGCCGATTCTCGTTGCGCCAATCTCTTTGCGTTTCCCGCCCAGTCGAATTTCTCCGGCGTCAAACACCCGCTCGATGTCATCGACGAGGCGCACGCAAAAGGCTGGGATGTCCTGCTCGACGCGGCGGCGTTCGTGCCCATGAACCGCCTCGATCTATCGGCGTTCCGCCCGGACTTCGTGACGATCTCGTTCTACAAGATGTTCGGTTATCCGACCGGCGTCGGCTGTCTGATCGTTCGCAACCGCGTGCTCCAGCGGCTGACGCGGCCGTGGTTTGCTGGAGGCACGGTCAACTTCGCGACTGTCCAGGGGCGGGCCCATATTCTCACGAAGCTGGAGGCCGGTTTCGAGGACGGCACGCTCAACTACCTGAGCATTCCGGCGGTCGGCATCGGGCTGCGCCATCTCGAGCGCGTCGGCGTCGAGGTGCTTCACACGCGGGTATCTTGCCTGGCCTCCTGGATGTTGTCGGAGTTGCTCGATCTGCGGCACGGCAACGGCCGTCCCCTGGTCCGCATCTACGGACCGACCACCATGGTGATGCGCGGCGGGACCATCACGCTGAATTTCTACGATCCGGATGGCCATTTGCTGGACTACCGGCGCGTGGAGGAGCTTGCCATCGCCCGTCGGATGTCGTTTCGAACCGGCTGCTTTTGCAACCCTGGCGCCGGTGAGGCCGCCGAAGGATTGTCGGCCGACGACATGCTCGCCGGGCTCGACGCCGGCAGCGAGATGACGCTGCCCCGGTTCCTCCAGATCCTGCAGGATCGTGGCGGTAAGAGCGCCGGGGCCATCCGCGTGTCGCTCGGCATGGCGAGCAACTTCGACGATGTCGAGGCATTCCTCGCGTTTGCCGCCGAATTCCGCGACCAGACACACCTCGCGATTGGCGCCGTCGCCTTCGATATCGCATCGTGCCGGGTCATTCGCGACGGCAGTTGACCACCATGGCTGCTGGCGCGCGCGCTGATATTCTTCGCAGGCGCACCAGAGACGACAGGAGCCGACCTCAGGAACCGATGAGCGACGCCATCAATCATCCCCGAACGACGCGCATGTCGATCTTGCTCGTGCCGGCCGTGAGCTATCTTGTCTGGATTCTGTTGTTCCCGACATTCACGGTCGGGATGTTGTTCGACGGCAGCATCGGCGTGCTGCTCGGCCTCTACATCTGCTCTCAGCCGGCGGCCAACGGGATTGACCTGATGTTCATGCAGCGCGGCGCGTTCCGCCGCGCCGTGAAGCACTCGTCCGGTGTCGAGTGGCTGCTGCTCAACGCGCTCGTGATGATCGTGGGATGGTTCGTGATCGTCCTCGGCGCCGCACGGTTCATGACGCCGGCCTACGTCCCAAACTGAACGACTACATCGCGTCTTCGAAGATCGCGCTCAATTCGTCGGCTCCCGCCTCGCGGGGCGACAGCGTGGTCAGCCGCCGCTGAAGGAGCGTGCCCTCGACCAGCCGCGGGATGTCGGACGAGGCGTATCCGATCGCGCTCAGGCCGCCAGGCAGGTTGAATCGCTCCATGAACCACGTGATCCGGTCCGCGAGGATGGGCCCGGCGTCCTCCGGTCGGGAGCGGGAGATGTCCACGCCGAGCGCTCGCGCCGCCTGCAGGTGACGGTCTGGACTGGCCGGTGCCGTAAAGCGAAAGACCGCCGGCGCATTCAGAATCACCGAGAGCCCATGGGGCACGAGCGGATGATCCGACGCGTACCCCGGTGGCTGATAGCTCTTCACGTTGCCGGCCACCGGATAGGACATCGCATGCGGCAGATGCACCCCGGCATTCCCGAAACCGACTCCGGCGTAGGAGGCCGCCAGCAGCATGTTCCCCCGCGCCTCATCGTCGGACGGATCTTCGACGGCGCGGACCAGGAAGCGCGCCACCATACGGAGCGCCTCGAGCGCCCAGATATCGCTGATCGGATTCGAGCCCTGATAGGAAGGCCGCAGCGACGGCCGTTCGGACCGGGGTCGCTCGGTGAACGGCAGCGCGGTATACGACTCGACGGCGTGGCTCAGAATGTCGAGTCCGCTCGAGGCGGCAACCTGCGGCGGCATGGATCGCGTGTTGTCGGGGTCGAGATAGCCGAGCGTTGGCTTGAGCCGGCGGTTGGAGATCCCCGTCTTCGCCCGCAACGCCGTCACGTCCATGATGCAGACGCCGGTCGTCTCGCTGCCTGTGCCGGCGGTGGTCGGAATCGCCATCAGCGGCTTCAGCGGCCCCGGCACCGGAAGCCCTTTGCCGATCGGAGCATTCACATAGTCGAGAAAATCAGCCGGCGGATACGTGGTGTACAGGTTCACCGCTTTGGCGGTGTCGATCGTCGAGCCGCCGCCCACCGCGACGAACGCGTCGTAGTGGGATTGCTGCGCGAATGCGATGGCGGCGCGAAACGACGCGTCGTTCGGCTCGATCCGGACGCCGTCGTAGAGCACGCAGTCGATGCCGTTGCGTTCGAGTGAATCGAGCACCGCGCTTGCGGGAGGCAGTCTGCTGACGACGGGATCGGCGACGACGAGCACCCGGCGAGCGCCCAGGTCGGCGAGGTCCATGCCGACTTCACTGGTGACGCCCGTGCCGAAACGCACGGATGACGCCGACATCTCAAAGGCCGCTTCCCGCTGCACGCGGCTAGATTACTACGACGCTCTCTGCGCGGAACGCCGCGTCATGACAATTTGCGCTTTGCGTACGATCCGACTTCGCTGTGGACCGCGTTGCCGGCTGCGATCGCCGCGCTCGTCTCGAAGGTATCGGTCCTCGAGGTCACGCGATTGTAGAAGAGGAAAACCGCCTCGCTGGTCTTGAGCGACGCCTCGCCAAGCACTTCGAGGGCGTGCTGCAGCTCGTGACCGATCGACGCCATCACGTTCCAATCGGGCTGGCGCGCGTCCACCATCACCCGCAGGATCCGAAAGTCGGCGGCCGGTGTGACGTGCAGCGTCAGGCACGCCCGGACGCTGTGCCCACACTTGCCCTGCTCCACGTACACGATCCCGTCGGTGGCCTCGACCGCCTTGACCAGACGGCGGAACGTGTCTGAGCGCTCCGCGGCCTCTTCGATCATCGCGCGGATGTAGGCATGACCCGAACGCACGCGCGGCATGCCCGCGGAATCGGCCGCGCTGGCGGCCGCAACGCTGCTGGCCGCGATCGTGAGCGTGCAGATGGCGATGCCGATGCCCCGAATGAAGTGCGAAGAAATCAGGCACATCATGTTCACCTGAATTGATATGGCGCGAAGCGGAGGCCGCATGTGACGCGGCTCCTCAACGAGCTGTATGCGCCGCACGCCGCACACGGTCCACACCAGCTGCTGTTGGGGTTCGACACCGGCCGCGGGCCGAGTGCTCTCGTCCTGCTCGACCTGTTCTGTTCTTGTCGCGTTAGACGAGCGACGACTCGCGGAAGTTGGGTAAACTTCGCGCACCCTGTCCGGTCACGCGCGAATTGTTTTCGGTATCAGCTGGATGCTCCAGTGCCGTGACGACGAGTCCTGCGTTCGTGCGCATCGTGACCTTCGACTCCGTTCCCCTGCTGCGCTACAAACACGGTTCGCGACAGAAGGTTTCACGATAGGATGGCGCGGATGCGTTCACGTCGAGCCGTGCGGTTCGCGGCGGCAGTACTGGCGGCCTGCTGCTTGTGCGCGCTCGTATTGGTGTCCCCCGTTCGGGCTACCACCGACTCGCTGCCGACGCGCATTGCCGACGACGACTTCTGGCGCATGGTGACGAACTTCTCGGAGCGGGCCGGCACATTCCCTTCGGACAACCTGCTCTCGAACGAGACCACACTGCAGCACGTCATTCCCGAACTGACGAGGACCATCAAATCCGGTGGCGTGTACCTCGGTGTCGGGCCGGAGCAGAACTTCACCTATATGGTCGCGCTGCGGACGCGAATGGCGTTCATTTTCGACATCAGGCGCGGCAATCTGGCGCTCCACCTGATCTACAAGGCGTTGTTCGAGATGTCGGCCGACCGGGCCGAGTTCGTGTCGCGGCTGTTCGCGCGAAAAAAGCCGGAAGGACTGACCGCCAACTCCACCATCGCCGAGATCTTTGCCGCCGTCGCGAAGGAGGATTCATCCGAGGCGTTGTACGTCGAGAACGTGAGAGCCGTCGTGAACCACCTCACCAAGAACCACCGCTTCGTGCTCGACGCCGGCGATCTGCTCCGGCTTCAGCACGACTATCGCGCGTTCCACTTGTTCGGTCCGAAGATTCGATACTCGTCGTCACGAAACGAGGGGGGGCGGGAAGGCGAGCCGACCTACGCCGACTTGATGGCGGCGACCGACGGATCCGGGCAGTTGCGCGGCTATCTGGCCAGCGACGAGTCGTTCGGGTTCCTGAAGCAGCTCGAAATCGACAACCTGGTCATTCCCCTGGTGGGAAATTTCGCCGGGCCGCGGGCGATTCGCGCGGTCGGTCAGTATCTCAAGGACAGGTCAGCGACCGTTTCCGTGTTCTACGTGTCGAATGTCGAGGAGTATCTGCGGCAGGACGGCCTGCTGCCGGCGTTTTGCGCCAACGTCGCGTCGCTTCCGCTCGACCAAGGCAGCACCTTCATCCGGTCGGTTCGAGGCCGCAACCCGGACGGCGTGTTCACGCTGAATTCCGCGCTGACCCCGATCGCCGCGATGCCCGCTGATTGCCGAACGAACTAGTGCCCAAGTACTCCGTTTCGCCATTGCGCGAAGGGTCCTAATGGCCTAAGGCAGTGGAAATTAATTAAGTACCAATATTTCCTAGGATGTACTACGCTGT
>JBDTVS010000206.1:0-49237 GCA_040007095.1 Acidobacteriota bacterium | reverse complement strand
GCGACCGTCATCCACCAGACGCTTCAATCGGAATTGCAGCGTGCGCCGCGGCACCTGTTCACCGAGGGTATCCGCGATCTCGGCCGAAGTGATCCGGGGGTGGGCGCGAACGGCGTTCTCAATCTGATTCAGCTCGTCGGTGGGGATCGGTCTAGACACGGTCAAATGCCTCGAAGTTGCGCGTACAACCCATATGCGCAATTAAACCACCTGTATGCGCAATAATTAAGAATACGCGCAATAATTATTGCGCCTATCGGATACGCGCAATAACCTTGAGCCTTACGCGCAAACAGACGCCAGTACGCTGATAGCCAGATCTCACAAGTCATTGATTTTATTGATCTTCAATGGGATGGCTCGCCGCACTGCGGACGAATGACTTAGCCGAACAGGCGACGGCGTGACCGCGCAAACTATTGATTTTAATTAACTTACGGAGCTGGCTCGCCGCACTGGACAATTTCCGCAACTGGGTGGGGCTGGGCCTGGAGGCCCGCGAAATGGAAATGAAAATCGTTGGGATTGGACAGAATGCGGTGCTGGGAGCGGCGAGGTCGAGATCAACCATGGAGCCATCGAGGCCGAGCAACTGTGTGATCCGGAGCGTGCGGCACGCTCTCCGCTCCCGCAGGAGAAGCCAATGCCGTACCGAATCGCAGGAATCGACTTTCCGGATGCCGAACGATTGGCGTAACCGGTGTTGCGATGCCGGTGATCCCCGTGTACGTCCATCAGGGACTCAGGCTGAGTACATTCATCGTCGGCCTTGTCGCCGGTACTCAGTTCGCGGCCACAGCACGGCGTCGAACTCGACGGCGCACAACTGTTCTACACGCACGTGCATCTGCACGGCGGTCCCGCGCCGGTGCGCCGCTTCCTTCCCAAGCTCATAGGTCTGGTGCAGAACGGGACCATCAATCCCGGCAAGGTCTTCGATCTCGAGCTGCCGCTCGAGCAGGCAGCCGAAGCCTACCGAGCCATGGACGAGCGCCGCGCGATCAAGACGCTACTGCGTCCATAGGATCGTCGCCACAAGGGAGAGTTGCGTGATGAGGACGTCACTGAGATCCATGACCGGCCTTCTGTTCCTCGCGATGGCGATGACAACCGGGGCCGAGTTGACCGCCAGCCACGACGTCGCGGCCACTCAGAGCGATCACGAACGGTTTATCGGCGCGTGGCGACTCGCGTCGCTCAAAGAACCGGGGGCAGGCGGCAAACTGCACAGATCGGACTGCACGGGACAGTTCGTGTTCACTCGCGATGGCTACGCCTCAGTGCAGGTGATGTACCGCGATACCGGCGGCGGCGATGCAGGAGCCGTCCAGTACGCGCAGGGCGGATACGAAACGTCGTATGGCCGCTATGACATCGACGAACGCACGCAGACCTGGACGTTCCGTGTCGAAGGCGCGCTGGTTCGCCGTCTGGTCGGACAGGACCTGAAGCGTCTGTACGAGTTCTCCGGGAATCAACTGATCGTCAAGCCGGCCAGCCCGACGAACATTGGCGAGTGGTGTGGGAACGGCACTAAGCGAGGCGAACTCGCATGAGGCATCAACGATGACAACGCGCACGCTTGGCAAGAACGGTCCTGAGGTGTCGGCGATGGGGCTCGGCTGCATGGGCATGAGCTGGTCCTACAGCCCGGTGCCCGACCGGAACGACATGCTGTCGCTGCTGCGGGCAGCGGTCGAACGCGGGGTGACGTTCTTCGACACCGCGGAAGTCTACGGGCCCCACGCGAACGAGGAGCTCGTCGGCGAAGCCCTTGCGCCATTCCGCGGCAAGGTGGTGATCGCGACGAGTTTGGGTGGGCACCCGGCGCCGAAGATGAGACGCGGTGGAGTTGTCTCAACAGCCGCCCCGAACATATCCGCCGCGTGGTCGAGGGTTCGATCGCGCGCTTGAGGGTCGAGGCGATCGATCTCTACTATCAGCACCGCGTCGATCCGGACGTCCCAATCGAAGATGTCGCCGGAGCCGTCAAGGATCTGATCCAGCAAGGCAAGGTGAAGCACTTCGGCCTCTCCGAAGCCGCCGCGACCACGATTCGCCGTGCCCACGCGGTCCAGCCGGTGACCGCCGTGCAGAGCGAATACTCGCTCTGGTATCGCGAGCCGGAACGGGACATCCTGCCGACGCTCGAGGAGCTCGGCATCGGCTTCGTCCCGTTCAGTCCGCTTGGGAAGGGCTTTCTCACCGGAAAGATCGACGACACCACGACGTTCGACCGTTCTGACTTCCGGAGCACGGTTCCACGCTTCAGCGCGAAGAATCGCAAGGCGAACCAGGCGCTGGTCGACCTGTTGCAGTCGATCGCGCAACGCAAGCACGCGACGCCCGGTCAGATCGCGCTGGCGTGGCTCCTGGCGCAGAAGCCGTGGATCGTGCCGATTCCCGGCACGACGAAGCCGCATCGGTTGGAGGAGAACGTCGGAGCGGCGGACGTGGAGCTCACCGCGACTGACCTGGCGAAGATCGAGAATGCCGCATCACAGATCACCATCCAGGGCGCTCGTTATCCCGAAACCATGGAGCGGATGAGCAATCGCTGACACAGATGATACCGACAAACGACGTGCCCGCTGCGATCACGGTCCGACCGAAGCCGAGGTCATGTGTCACGACGACGCGGCGCAGGGACACGGCGCGCCCAAGCTCGGCTTGATCCGGTTGACCAACGAGTCGGTCCAGACGGCTGGGTTACCGGCGTTCTGGTTGTAGTACAGGCTGGTAACATAGGTGTCGCTGCCCTGGGCGCGGCCGGTCACGAAGTACCACAGCCGATCTTTCCGGATCGGACCGCCCACACCGCCATCGATGTCGTAGGCCTTGATCAACGAGTGGGGCGCGGTCAGGCCGGCGTTCTTCAACGCGGCGGTGCCCAGCACGCGCTGTTGGCGCCGTCGGCGAGGACCGAGCTTTTGATTGAGTTGCCGCCCACCTTCGGCACGATATTCATCGTTGGCCCGCCCACTTCGGCTTCACCCAGCGCACCCGACGTGATGAACGTGACTTCCTCGGCATTGCCAACATCCGCCAGGAAATTCGATTGTCCGCCGCCGCCGGCGCCATTGCCGATCTGCATGTCACAAGATTGATCCGTCCTTCAGTGGAGGGGCCGCCGCGCATCGAGAACAGGCTGTCGGTCGGACCGGTGAGTACGTCGTTGCGGTCGGTGTTCATGCCCGGCACCAGGATGACCATGGGGTTCCAGTTTGCGCACGTCCGGCATCGAATTCAAGACATCGCCTCTTCAACACCTGTTCGCGCCGCGCGCTCTGCAAGTCGACCACCGGGCTCTCGGCAGTCACCGTAATGGTCCTCGACCGATCCCACCTTCAGCTCGCCGTTCACTGTCGCCGTCATCGAGCCGACCAGCTCCAGGCCTTCGCGTTTCGAGATGCTGAACCCAGTCGGTGTAAAGGTCACCGTGTAGGTTCCGGGCCGCAGGTTTTCGATCCGGTACTGACCCGTGCCGTCGGTCACCGCCGTGCGGACCTTCTCAATCAGGGCCGGGCTCGCCGCGTCTACCGTGACCCCAGGCAGCACCGCCCGGAGCCGTCTTTGATCACGCCGGCGATCGTGGCCTGGGCGTGGGCGACCGCAAGCGCGATGATGCCGAACCCAGAAACCTGACTTATTCAGTCACGTTTCGCTTTTCAAGGGTTCTGGCTGCATTCGGCGGGCGATGCATCCTCGCTGGCGGCGTGGCTCCTTCCTCAAATATTCCCGATACGCACGCTACTTGCCTACGAGGTGCTGAACGTCCTTCTCGTTCTCGCAGACCCAGTCCAGTAGTTCAGTGTCGGGCACGTATTGCCACGGGATCGTGACGGTCCACGGCCTGGTGTACGCCTTCGGATCGTCGATCGTCACGCGCACTTGCATGTGTCCGAAATCGGGACGCCGGAAGCGCTCGATGACGTGCAGCGCGTCGCTGTGAGGATGGCCGCCGTCGTCGAGCCACGTCTTTTCGTTGATGCCGACCGTATCGACGACCAGCGTGTCGCCTTCCCATCTTCCAACCGAGTACCCAAACCAGGCCGGATCGAGGTCGTGCGGGAGAGAGCGCCCGTCGGTGAAGATCTGCCGAAAGGAGTGATAGCTTTCAAACAACATCACGAGCACCCCTGACGTCTGCAGCACCTTCTTGGGCATGTGATGCGCGTCGAAATCGGTGACGCTGTGCGGCAGGCAGTGGCTTGACGGACGGTCTTTGCCAAAATTCTCCTGGCGTTCCTTGTAGAGCGCCGCCGCCCACGGTTGCATCGGCACCTCCACTCCATCCGCGGCGAGGTTTTCCAGGTATCTGGTGCTGAAACCAGGAGCGCTCCAGATTCCGGAGAAATCCGGGGTGCCCTGAGGAGTTCTGGGCGCGGGCGCGGACATGTTCGCCTTGCCGTCCTTGGTTCGCGGAATGCCGGACGTCGGATGGTTCATCCACTGCGCCGCGACGGGTACCGCCAGTAACGCCAGAGCGGGCACGGCCATCCAGCGTGAGAACCCAACGAGCGCGCGTCCCATAGATCGCTCCTTCGAGGTTCCCCCGACTCCCCCGGGGAACCGCCCCAATCCTTGCGATCCGAGATTCCCTTTCGGTCGTTCCGGATCGCATCCTTATACACCGAAACCCTCCGCCGGACCTTGAATGACGGGGGAGGAGGGCGAGGCGGTCGGACGGTGCACGAAACGGCCGACCGCGGCGAGATCGGGGTGATCCATTGGTCGAGATTCGCAGGGCGTGGGGCCGCTGGTGCTCAGGCGAAGGTGGATGAAACCGCAGCGATCCTGAGGCGCCGGTCAGCGTCGAGGTGTGACGGGGTGGATCGGGGTGGCGGCGGTCATGAGGAATCGTGGATGGCGGATCTCGCTGACGGCGGCCGGGCATTTCCAGTACGCGGTGGGCCGAGCGATAGTAAACGTTTCCACGTCTTGTCCGCCGGCGCCAGCGCCGCTTGTCTTGAGGCGTGACGTTTCCCGGAGGACGATCGCCTAGCGTCGCGAGACGGGTTCTTCGATCTGGACGCGGCGGCCACGCTTGTTGGTGCCGGCGGGAGGTGCGGTGCTTTCACGGACCACGAGTCGGTGCGGAAGGATCACCGAGACTGCCGACGACGTTTGCCCGCGGACAATCGCGAGAAGCAGCCGTACGGTCTCCTGTCCGATTTCTCGAACCGGTTGCGCGATCGTGGTCAAGGGTGGAACCGTGTAACGCGCGAAGGAGATATCGTCAAACCCAACCACGGATAGGTCGTCAGGAACAACCAGCCCGCGCCGTCGCAAGACATCCATGGCGCCGATCGCCATTTGATCGTTGAAACAAACGATCGCAGTCAGCCGATCGGCGCGCGCCAGCAACTGTTCCGCAGCCTTTTCGCCCGACTCAAGAGTGAAATCGCCAGGCGCCACGACCAGGTCCTTCTCGGCTCGTTGGACCTTTGCCCGTGCAGTGGTGCCTTCCAGGCGGTCGCGACTCAGCGCGCTGTCGACCGGCCCGGCAATGACGCCGATCCGCCGATGGCCAAGCGAGTAGAGGTGCTCGATCGCATCGCGCGCAGCCGCGTGATTATCGATGTTCACTCGCGGGATGTTGGCGCGGCTGTTGAACTCACAGGCGCCAACGATGTGCGCGAGGCCGGACGTCTCCCTCGAGACCTCGAAGGCGACATCAGACAGGCCGTGCCCCAGGACGATGAAGCCCTCGGCGTCGCGCCGCCGCAGCATCAAGGTATAGCGTTCTTCGCGTTTCAGGTCGTGCTGCGTGTCGGCCAGCAGCACCGAATAGCCTTCGCGCTGCGCGCTTTCCTCGATGCTCTGAAGCACACGCGAATAAAACGGATTGGAGATGTCCGGGATGGTGACGAGGATCTTGTCTGACCTCTGCGTCCGCAGGTGCTTCCCGGCGGCGTTGGTGGTGTAGCCCAGATGCGTGACCGCTTGCATCACCTTTCGTCGCGTGGCCGGCGCCACCGCATCGGGACGGGATAGCACGCGCGACACGGTCGCGATCGACACACCCGCCCGTTTGGCTACGTCGAAGATGTTCGCCACGCGACAATCTTATGTGATTCCCGGGACACAGGGCAGATCCCCTGGTTCCCGGCCAACCCGCAATCGGCCTTTCCGGTTGACGTCGCGGCGCGCGCGAATCTACGCTCCGCGGCGGTACGCTAAAAACGTTTGCTGCCGCATCGGACCGGCGACGTCGCTCTAGCCAACCGTCCTTCAACGTGAATGCCCTGCCCAGCGATGATAACGTTTGCCGCCGACTGATCACCGCAGGGAGGATCGATGAAGCACGTGGTGCGTTTGTTCTCGTCCGCCGCTCTCATGCTCGCGCTGGCCGCCCCCCGCTGGGCCCAGGCCACAGCCGGCATCAGCGGTACTCTGCATGATGAAAGCGGCGGGGTGATCCCCGGCGTCGCCATCACCGTCACGCACACCGGGACCGGCGTGACACGCACCGCGGCGTCGAACGAGACTGGAACCTACTCGCTGCCCAACCTTCCACTCGGTTCCTACCGCGTCGAAGCGACACTTCAGGGATTCCGGACCTTCACCCAAACCGGACTCGTGCTCCAGGTGAATAGCAATCCGGTGATCAATCCCGTGCTCGCCGTCGGCGCGCTCCAGGAAGCCGTCACCGTGACGGCGAGCGCGACCCTCGTCGATATCCGCACCTCCGGCGTCGGCACCACGATCGAAACGCAACGCATTTTCGAACTGCCGCTGAACTGCAGTCCACCCAGAATCCCCATCGAGAGACGACGGAACTGGTTGATATCGGGCCGATCGAATGGACAGCCGACCTGCCATCAGGGGCTTGAGTTGCTGCTGGGCCTTGGAATCGGTCGATAGACCGCGGGATCGCGCGCCGGCGGCTAGTTGGCCAATTTGACGGGCTTAGAATTGGGCGCGCCGCTCACAGAGTAGGCCATAGACGTGCCCGTGATGCGCATTGACAGGGATCGCCGTTGCGAGGACCGCACCCCGATGGCCATGGTGAGAATCGATTTCCCCACATCACCTCGTACATCACAGGTTGTAGGCCATAATCCGGCCCGCCGCGATAATGGCGAACCAGAGCAGCAGGGACAGACCGCCGGCAAAACGCGCCGCGGCCGGGGGCGGAAGCTGGGTGTTCCATTGGTCGCGACGGCGGTCGACGGTCAGGTGAAACAGCATCACATTGAGGCCGCCGAGCACGAGCAGAGCCATTTTCGTGCGGAAGTAGAAACTGTTGAAGGCTTCGCTTGCGCGCGCCGAGAAGAGCAATGCGCCGGTCAGGAACATGATGGCGAAGCCGAGCAGCATCCACGGTCTGACCTGGGTAAACAGGGTAGACACGGGGGTGCGTTTGAACCCGACGCCCATCAGACGCAGGTCGAACCACATGACGGTGCCGACCGACAGCGAGAGGCCCAGAACGTGACTGCCTTCGACGATCCCGTAGGCATAGCCCGATTCGCGCAGGGCCGTCGCGAACGTGGTGGCCTGGAGCCACGCACACCAGTGCAGCAGAGTTTCCATCACACCCGATTCCTTAATCACCTGATCGGGATCGCTGCGGTGCGACGCCGGCCGAGTGATGGACTACGTTTACCAACGCGGGAATGCGCAAATAATAGAAGCAAATCGCGCTTCATTTTGGCGCCGGGGTGGGTATTATATGTAAACGTTTTGTTCCAGCCAGCCCGCCGGTGTCTGGCGGTATCCCCGGAGAACGATGGAGCCCTCTGCACATGGACTGGACAGTGCTTCTGCCGTTCGTCAAAAGCCTTGGCAACACCGCGTTTGCGCTCTGGCTCGGGCAGGCAACCTGGCGAATCGCCGGCCTCCTCACCATTCACCTGTTCGGACTGACGCTGCTGCTTGGGGCGGTCATGGTATCGAGCCTCCGATTGATGGGCCTGTTCCTGTGTGACCGGCCGATCGCCGAGGTCCGCCGGATCACGGGACCGGCGGCCATCGCTGGCCTTCTGATCATGATCGCGTCGGGAGCACTGATCTTCACGGGCGGAGCGGAGGCATACTACGCGGGCTACTGGTTCAGGCTGAAGATGGTGCTGCTGATCATCGCCATCGCGTTTCATTTCACGATTGCGCGGGCGATCGCCTACGCGCAAGCCGGTCGCTTCCCCGCCCTCGTCAACGCGCTCACCGGCCTCGTCGGCCTGCTGCTCTGGTTCAGCGTCGGGTGGGCTGGCCGCGCGATCGCGTTCTTCTGAGATTGTTGCAATGAACTACGTTCTCCATTTACAACCTGCGAGGCCACAATGACTCGAGTTATCGCAAGCCTTTTGCTCATGATCGGGCTGGCGGCAGCGCCAGCCCTCGCGCAAGGTCGCCAGGGAGGTCCGGGCGATGCCACGGCGCCCCAGGGCGGCGCGCCCGCCGGGAGAGGCAGACAGGCAGGGCCAGGATACCCGCGCATATTCGACCCCAACACGCCCTTCAATCCGAAGGACATCGCTGGCATTTGGTCGCCAAATGGCGTCGGCTTCGGTGGCGGCGGACGTTGCCGCGATTGCGGCGACCGCGGCTTCAGTATGGAATTTCCTGAGTTGACCCCGGAAGGTCAGAAGGCCTTCGATCAGAACATCCCGTCGTACGGCCGCGCCAAGGACTCGGCGGATGCCGCCGCGCATCCCGAAGAGCACATCGGCAGACGTCGCGCGCAACCACCCGCGCTGGGCAATGACACCTACGGCCAGTGCAACCCGATGGGCATTCCTCGCGCGATCCTGTATCCCGATCCTGAGGAGTTCATCGTTCTTCCCGATCGCATCTACCAGCACTTCCAGTGGGGATATGGACTGCGAACAGTCTGGATGGACGGGCGGAAGCTGCCGGAGGCCGACGACATCGATCTGCCGCGGTGGTGGGGCTATGCCGTCGGCCAGTGGGAAGGCAATACCCTCGTGGTTCGTTCAGCGGGGTACGACCCGCGCACCTGGATCGATTATTTCGGGTACCCCCACAGCGATCAGATGAAGATCGAAGAGCGCTACACGCGCATCAACTACGACACCGTTGAGCTGAAGATGACCGTCACCGATCCGGCCTACTACAAGAAGCCCTGGGTCGGCGAAACGAAGCGGATGCACCTGCTGCCGAAGGAGTTCATCCAGTCCTCAGGCTGGTCAGGCCTGCTGGAAGATCTGTGCGCCCCCGCCAACGAGTTCGAATTCAACCGTCTCATTCGCGACCCCGCGGGCACCGGACAAAAGCCAGCGCCAGGCCGCTAGTCCCCCGGAAACGAATCAGTTCGTAAAGAGATTCGCATGGTGATCCAAAGGGCCATGCCAATTATCGAGCCACGCGCCGGAGCGCCCGCGGACCATCTCGGATGAGGATGTCGAGGCCGTGATTGTGAAGCTACAGGCGTTCGTCAATACCTTGCCTCTGCCCCAAGAGCCGGAAGGAGTTTCATGCGATCCACGCTTGCGGTTGGTGTCGGTGCGTTCGTTTTCCTGGCCGCGGTTCCGACGACGGTTTCAGCACAGCAGCCAACGTCGACGGCGGCCGTCTCCCCTTGCACGGTGAGCGTTACTGTTCCACCGGCGGCGCCGCGTGGTGGAGGGGCCGGTGGCGCGGCACGCGGTGGCGGCCCTGGGACCCAGCCAGCAACCGGTGCTGCGGCCCCGGAGCCGCCGCGCCTGATCAAGGTGACCGACGCGGTCTACGTCGTGCAGAACGCCAACCACACCGTCGCCGAGCTCGCCGTGTGGGGCGGCAACGCCACAATCTACGTGACCGCCGATGGCGTCATCCTGGTCGATTCGAAGAGCGAGCGCGAGCACGACGATCTCGTGGCCAAGGTGAAGAGCGTCACCGACAAACCGATCAAGTACGTCGTCCTCACCCACAATCACGGCGATCACACCGGCGGCGCTGCCAGGCTCCAGCAAGAGGGCGCCACGATCATCATCTCGAGCGACGATCGCGCGAACCTTGCCAGAGGCAACCAGGCCGCGATGGTCAACGTCACCTACAGCGGAAGAGGCAGCCTCTATCTGGCCGGCAGCGAAGTGCAGTTGACTCAGCACTGTGGCCATACCCGCGGCGACACGGTGGCATATTTTCCGGCCGCGCGAGTCATCGCCGTCGGAGATCTCGTTGCCTGGCCGGACACGATTCCCGCAATCGTCAACTACGGCGACGGCGGCAACTGGACAGATACGCTCAAGACACTCGACGCGATCGCCGAGATGACGTGGGACACCCTCATCCCGGGACACGGTCCGACGATGACGAAGAGCGAACTCGCCACCTATCGTCTGAAATTCAAGGCCGTGGTAGCGCGTACGAGGGACATGGTGAAGCAGGGGCGAACGCAGCAGGAAATCTCGGAGGCTCTCGGCAAGGAATTCAACTGGGGCGCCGGCCCGTCAGCCAACAATCTGCCGGGGCTGATGCTCGAGGTGAAGTAACGCCGGCAAGGGCGGCGCGCACCCGCGCGTCCGCCCCTTGACCGTGATCGTCTCGCCTACAGCTTCCGCCTCGCCAGGTTCACCTGCGTGCAGCCATCCATCACGTCGAGGAACTTCTGATACTCGGCGGTGCCGACGACGAACGGATTCGGCTGCCCCTTCGCGCGGGCCGCGAGCGCCTCGAGCTTCGGCTGAATCGGATCCATCAACATGTGATTCTGCAGCAGCACGTCGACCTTCGCCTTGCTCGCCGCCCCACGGTATTTGCCAATCGACTGCCGAAATGTCTGCAGTGACTCCTCGCTGAGGGCGCCGGGCAGCAGCCACGCGCCGCCGAAAATCCCCGCCTCGTGCGTCTTCCCCTGATCCTTGACCGGGAAAATGAATGCCATCGATCCGGGCGTGTGACCCGGAATCGCCACCGGCGTAATCGTCAAGTCGCCGAATTTGATCGGCTCGCCGTCCTTAATTTCACCGTCGTGTTTCGGCCGCGCCGTCGGCGGGCCGGCGGGCCCGCGGCCGCCCGCGCGTGCAGCACCGCCCCGAGCCGGCGGGTTCTCCATCAGGTTCCAATCGGCCGCCGAGATGTACACCTTCGTGCCGTACATGTCCTGGAAATACGACGAGCCGCCATAGTGATCGGCGTGGCCGTGCGCGACCAGGATCATCTTGACCTGGGCCGGATCGAGGCCCAGCTTCTTGAAGCCGGGAATGAGCTGCGACTCGACCTGCGCGGTCGTCGCCGCCTGGTCGCCGCCGCCCAGCGCGTCGATCATCAGGAGGCCAGCCGACGTCCGGATGACATACGCCGTCGTCCCGCTGTTCCCCAGGGCATAGACGTTGTCGAAGATCCGCGTCGGTTCGATGACGGGGTCGTCGGCGCGGTTGGCGCGCGGCGCTTCGCACCAGAAGTGAACGGCATAGGCCCACTTCGGTCCGACCTTCGTTCGAAGCGCGTCGATCGATTGCGTGATTGCCGGCGAGTCCGGTTTCGCCGGCGCTCCTCCAGGAGGACCGGGCTGCTGCGCTGCGGTCGCGATCACCGCCGAAACCATCACGCCTAGACTGAGACGTAGAACCATCGTCGCTCCTCCTTCACACACCGTTGATGCCGACCGGACCGGGTGATCGCCGACTTGTAGGTCGCGACGCTCAGGCGACGCCGAACGGCTATCGCCGCCGCACCGAACGAGCCGGCGTCCGGCGCACGGGCGCGGCGGCCAGTCCGGTGCGAATCAGGCCGTCGTGACGGTATCGACGATGCGCACGGCGGCCGCGGCGATGTGTGCTGCGGCGCGTTGGCTCGCCCAGTTTGGATCGCCGAGCTCAATCGCCTCGAGATACCCGCGTGTTCGTGGTGCGCCTCCAGGCACGGACGGGCGCACACCGCGTGTTCCTATTTCTTCGCGGGGGTCCTGGCCGTTCCAGGTCGCGGCGCCGCCGGCGGCTTCGGTGCCTGCGGCTTGAGGGTCTTGTACACAGCCTCCACGAACTTCGCGGTCGTCCAGTCGCCGCTGTTCGCGCCATACCGGGTGTCGTAGTCCGCAGTCAGACGCGCGGCCTGCACCTGCTCCAGCGTCGCCCCCGCATTGAGCATCGCCTGGACGCGATCGCGGACGATCACCGCCATGTCGCGATACTCGAGCACCTCGTGCTCGTTGCTCACGTACCCATGCCCCGGCACGATGATCGTTCCGCCATCCTCTTCGTGCTCAAAGACGGTCTTGTCGAGGATTTCGTTGAGCGCCTTGATCTCGCCCTGGATCGTCCCGCCGTTGGCGACGTCGATGAACGGATACTGCGTGGTCGTGAAGATGTCGCCCGTGACGATGACGTCGGCGCCCCGGAAGTGCACGACGCTGTCGCCATCCGTGACCGCGTTCGGGTAATGGAACAGCTCCACGCCTTCGCCGTTGTAGAACTTCCGACGGCGATCCTCGAGATACGTGTCGGCCGGCACCGCGTCGGCCGGAGCATTGGCCGATTGCATCCGCACCTGCACATTGGCGTGCGCGATCATCGTCGCCGTCGATCCGACCGGGCGATTCAAGCCGGTGGTCAACGAGCCGAGCACCGCGCCGCCCCCGGCAAAGAAGGAGCCGGGCAGGCCCAGGTCGGCTCCCGCGTCTGCGAGCTTCACGTTGCCACCGACGTGCTCACGATGGAAGCTGGTGTTCGCGATGAACTGAATCGGCTTCGGCGTCAGCCGCTGAATCGCCGCGACCACCTTGTCGGTCAGCCTGCCCGCGCCGGTGTCGATGACGAATGCCCCCTGGTCACCAGCGGAGACGACGATGTTGGCGCTGTCACCGAGGAGCAGGTAGAGATTGCGGCGCAGCTTATAGGTGTGGATCTCGCCGTCCTGCGGATCCGGATTTGCCACCTTGCTCGTCTCGTTCGGCCTTCCGGGGGCGGGCGACAGTAGTGCCGTCGCCTCGGCTGGCGTCGCCTTGGCGAGCCTTTGGCCGAACTCGGGGTAGATCGAGTCCGCTCCGGCCAGGCTGGCCATCATCGGGATCTTGTAGCGATCCGAGAATTCCTTCACGAACGGCTGCTTGCCAAAGAGGTAGTTCGGCACCACGTCCGCCGGCCGATCGAGAATCTGCTCACCGTCGTCGCACGCGTAGAGCCAGGCCTGGTGATCGACCGGTTGACGGGAGTAGTCATTGCTTCGCACTTCCGGTTCCGACAGAAATACCGGGTCGGTCACGACCGTGACGTTGCTGAGATGGTCGCCGTGCCGAGTGAAGTAGTCGATCATCGTCGCCTGGTCGCTCTGCGGCGTGCCGTTGCGGCGCAACCACCCCTGTTTCATGTGCGTCGTCGTCACTCGGAGTGCGTGGCCGACGAACTCGCCGGTCGAGAACCCGCGGAACGAATGCGGCGCCCATGAGGGCGGATGGGCCCGGCCGTCCATCCAGATCACCCGATGCCCTTCAGTCGTCTGGCCCCACACGTGGATTGCCACCAGCCGCTGGTTGTACGGGTCACGCTCTTCCCACACGCGGAAGTTCCCGGTGGCGCGCATCTGATACGGTGTGACGTAGGCGTCGCACTGATGGTGCTTCAGTGTGACCCGGGAGGGATCGTACGACAGCGCCCAGAGACGGCCGGCTTCGTTCAGCGCGAACCCGCCGTAGTCGCCAATCTCGGATCCCGCTCCGCGCTCCCTCTGATCTTCGTGCTGCACCGGCGTCCAGTAGCCGGAGAGATCGATGGCTGGCGAGGGCGCAACGGGTTGAACCTCACCCGCCTGTGGCCCCTGCCCAAGCAGCGTGACACCGCACACGGCTGCGACGCCGAGGACGCTCAAGATACGCGCGTTGGTCATGGTGTCCGATCCTATCGCGCCGAGCAGGGCGTTGGATTCCACCCGGCGGCGTCGTTCTGCCGTTTGAAGTTGGGACTCGCCCAGTACGGAGTGTTCAGATTGTCCGGGTCGACGAGCTCCTGCTTGACGATCAGCAGCGAGTCGCTGTTCGGCACGTCGAAGCGATCGAAGTACTCCGTCAACACCGCATTCGCCCCATACGGCACACCGTTCTTGCGAATGTAGCCGGGCTTCATCCGGGTGGTCACGACTTTCAGCGATCCTCCCGGAGGCGGGCCGCCCCGCCCGCGTCCCGGGAACAGCGACGCCGGATATTCCCAGGTCCCGACTGAAACGCCCTGCCAGTCGCCACCTTGTCCCTGCGGCGGCCCGAACGACACCAGCCGCGTCTGCGTGCCGGCGTCGCTTTCGATCTTCAGCGTCGTGTCGTCCTGCCAGGTGATGTGCAGCCGCGTCGGCAGCCGCGTCACGCCGACGGCGCCATACGCCCGGCACTGCTCGCCTGCCGACTCGTCTTTTGCCGGATCCCACGTGTCGGCTAACGCACGACCGGCGGGGCTCAACGGAATGCCTTCATAGTCGCCCTTCGGCGGAGTGAACATGCGGTGGCGCCAGTCTTCCGTGATGAGCGTAACCCAGTAGCCGGTTGGATCGAACCGAGCCCCGGGACGGCCGGTTGGAGGCGGACCGCCGCGGCCGGGTCCGCCCGGGCCTCCAGCACGTCCGCCGCGACCCGGCGCTTGCGCGCCGCCCTGCGCAGGGGGGGCCTGGCCCTGACCTTGTATGATGTGGGACCCGGCGGTCCCGAGCAGCACGGCCCAGACGAGCAGACCGGCGCGGAGTTGTCCCGATGTTCGGGGATTTCTGGAACTCACATCTCCTCCGTGGCGACTACGCGAGTCCGAGAATTCGCGAAGGGGTTCAGTCGAACGAGCGCGGCACTTCATCAGCGTGCTGGAGAGGAGGAACTAATATAATCGACTTGGAAACGTTGTCAAGTAAGTCAGCTCATTCGCGCGCGTCCAACGCGTGGCGGTATCGATGGCCCCGAGCGCTCCCACCATACAATCGTTTACTGCCGTCTGGCGCCGACCAATCACGGAGACGTTGTCGAAAATACGCGTCGGCTCGAGCAGCGGATCGTCCGGACGGTTGGCACGCGGAGTCCCGCAGAAGAAGTCCGCCTCGACCTGCCACTGTTCGCCGGCCGCCTTCCGCGCGGCCGCGATGTGCGACTGCACCTCGGGAGAGTCAGGTGTGGCAGCCGCCGGCTACGGACCCTGCGCGATCGTCAGCGCGGGAACAACGAGCACATCCAGAACCAGCGCGGCGGTCACGTTCTTCATGAGAAGTTCTCCTGTTCAACACCAGCCGGGCGCGAGGGGAGGTGATATGCGGCCTATTCTTCCAGACGGCGCGCATTTTTGGGCAACTTATCTGCCGATAACGGGCAGGGGTAGTGTGTTGACACCGCCCCTGGAGAGCATTAGAGTGAGTCAGCAATCCAATACCTGAGTGTAAACGTTTTACGAGGCTCACATGCAGCGAACCCGCGACGTGATGGTTACGGCCATCGTGCTGGCGACCGTTGTCCTCGTAGGCGCCCGCGCCTACGCGCATCACGGGACCAATATCAACTACGACCGCTCGAAGCAATTTACAGGGAAGGCGGTCGTGACGGAGTTCAAGTACGTCAACCCGCACGCACAGCTCTACGCGGACGTCATGGACGAGAAGGGCGCGGTCGTGCACTGGAACCTCGAGCTGCTGCCGAATCCTTCCCAGCTCATTCGGAATGGCTGGACGCGAAAGAAATCGGTCGCGGCGCTGGCACCCGGCACCAAGATTGTCGTGACGATCGCGCCTGCACGGGCCGGCGGCACAACGGGCTTGCTGCTGAAGGTCACTGACGAAAAGGGAGAAGAGCTCCTGGGCGGCGGACCGAACGCAGGCGGGCCGCCCTGACGAAGTCATCAAGTACTTCGGCACGCAGCTTTACACCGGTCCGTCCGCCCTCAAACTCCACAAACTGATCGGTCTGCCGGTCAATGAAAGCGATCGTTGCGCGGTGCCGTCACGACAGCATCGTTTACAACGGCCATCAGGCGATCGAGTACGAGGACATTGCAGACTCGCTGCAGCGGCTCTCGCCGGATGCGCCCGACAGGGCGATGGCGGTTGCGCTCGTGCGCAAGTACGACGTCGACCCACACGTCATGCATGACGTGATCACCGGTGGACTGTGTGGCGGCAGCGGCGCCTAAAGGACATACGGTGCAAGCGATGATCGACGGGCCGCAGAACGGCAGCACGACCGACACCCGAGAACAGGCCCGCGCCTAGCGGCCTCGTCTAGGCACCGCCCGGCGGTCCAGACACAACAAAGGGGTGCGCCCGATGATCCGGGCGCACCCCTTGGCGTTTCAGTCACCCGGTGCAACCAGGTGATATCGAAGTGATCCGCTCCCGCTCTAGAACACGTACTTCGCTGCCAACTGCCAGATACGTTGGCTGTTGGCAATTGGCGTTTCCCTGCCGTACGTCGCCAGACTGCCGAGTGTTGCCCCCGGGAGGCCCCAATTGAGGTGGTTCGTCAAGTTGATCGCTTCAGCGCGAATTTCAAACTGATGACCGGACGGAAGCCGAAAGCTTCTGGTGAACGACTGGTCCCATTGCCAGAAGGCCGGTCCGCGTAGCAGGAAGGGCGTGACATCGCCATACGTGCCGGTCGCGGGTTGGCTGAACGCGGCCGCGTTGAGGCAGCCGAGCAGTATCCCGGCGCCCCCATCCGTGCACGCGCCATACGGGTCGACGCCCGCGACGAGGTTGGGGCGCTGTGTGGGTGCGTTGTCGGTGAAGCCGTTGAGGGCGATATCGGAGCCCGAGATCACGTTCACCGGGGTTCCACTCCGCGTTTGAATGACGCTCGCGAGGGTCCAGTCCCCGGCGAGCGCATCGACCACCCTGTTACTGAACTTCGGCGTCCGGACCACCGTCGTCAAGTTGAACACGTGACGGCGATCCTGCACGCACGGCCCTTCGTCCAGGGTGATGTCCTGCGGGCCGTTGTTCTGGAACGGCTGATGGATGTGGGACGCACCGGTATTGAGCAAGCCGGCCGGCGCGACCCCCTGGCACTTGGACAGGGTGTAATTCGCGTTGAAGTTCAAGTTGCGGGCCACGTCGATCCGCGTGTTGAGCAACAGCCCGTTGTAGTTCTGGTACGCGACGTCTGCGTACTGCGTGACGTACGCGAGATTGGGACCCGATGGATTGTAGCCGCTACTGATATCACCGGGTGTCTTGAGGTTGAGCGCGCGCCGGAAGTTGGTGTTCGCGGCCGTCGAGCAGGGCCCCGCGGCCGGCAGCCCAAATTGACCCGCGACACAGTTCCCCGGAACAAACAGGGCCGGGTTCTGCTCTTCGGCGCCGACGAGGTGGTCGAGCTTCGTCCCGACATAGGTTGCCGAGGCGAACAGTCGCTGCGAGAACTGGCGCTGTAAGCTCGCATTCCACGAATACTGCGTCGTTGGCTTCAGGTCCGGCGGCAGCGGCAGAAACGAACTGAACGCTGGGAACTGCGGGTTCTTCGAATCGAACGTGTACGGGAACGGGTTCCCGCCCGCATAGTCTTTCCACGGGTCGTCGAGGCTGACGCCGGCCGGCAAATTCACCGTCAAGCGGAACGGCGAACTGTTCGACTCGTTCAGGTAACTGGAATGGTTGACGTAGTCGTGCGCGATGCCCGCCCCCACCCGCACCACGGTGCGGCCGTCCCCGGTCAAGTTGTACGCCAAGCCCGCCCGCGGCTCCCACGTGTTGAGGTGCGCGTTCACGCCGGAGGTGCCGTTGAAGCCGGTGTCGCCCGGAAAGCTGAGGCCCGCAGGCGCCGTCGGGTACACCGTGCTCCGAACACCGGCGAGGGCCTTGTCGCGGCTGAAGTTATAGACGTCGCCATCGATGAAGGTCAACGGCATATAGGGATTCCAGACGAGGCCATAGTTGGCGGTGGCCCGACCAAACGTCCACGTGTCCTGGGCGTACACCGCAATGAAGGGCTGGCTCACATGGACGGGGTTTTCGGAGCCCTGCCGATGTTGTGAGACCTTCCCGAGCAGGAAATCGCCCATGGCATTGCCGCTGGTCGCGGTCGTAAACTGGTACGACCCGATCGACCAAGCCTGCGCGACCTGGTATGACGACCCATACAGGTAGTGGCCGCCCACCGACAATTGATGCGATCCCTTCACCAGGGTGAAGTCATCGCTGGCGCCGTAGCTCTTGATCTTGGTGTCAGAATTCGAGGTGAACGATCCACTACCCACGCTGAAGCCGTTGTTGACGATGATGCGTGAGTAGCCCGGAACCTGGGTGTACGCCTTGATGCCCACATCCGACGGGCTAAAGAACTTGGGGCCCGGTTTGTTCGCATAGACGTCGTTACCCAGGACGCGGAACGAGTTCACCGTTTTCGAGTTGATGACCCAGGTGTGGCCGAACGTGATTGAGTGCGCGCGGTCATCGCTGCCCGAGGTGCTGCTGAGCAGAATATTGTTCGTGCCATCCTGGTCATACGGAACCTGCCGGTAATCGCTTGTCCGCATATAGCGGACGACGAACGCGTGGTTCAGGCTGGCCTGGAAGTCGACGCGCATCGGGATTTGGCCCTCGTTCTCGTTCACCGGCACGCCGAACAACGTTTTGCCGCAGTCGTCAATCGCCGCCGGGAGCCGCGCCGAGATCGCCAGGGCCGCCGGGCTGAGAACCGCAGGGTTGATCTGATTGTTCACAAACCCGCCTCGCAGCGTGAGCTGCGCGCCGTTGTTGCACGCGGGGGAGGCAAAGGCGGTAAAGTCGCCCGCCCTCATCGCCGCCGTCGGCACGAACGCCGTTGTATCCCCCGGCGTCTGTCGCGTCGTAGTCCCCTGGTAGCCGGCAAAGAAGAACACGCGGTTCGGCACGATCGGCCCGCCAATCGTGCCGCCGAACTGATTGCGCTTCAGACCGTCATCCTTGCCCGTGGTGAAATCCGGCGCGTTGAGGCTCTTGTCGCGCATGAACTCGAACAGGTTGCCATGAAAGGCATTGGTGCCCGACTTGGTAACCGCGCTGACCGACGCTCCCGGCCGCACGCCGGTTGACGCTTCCTGCGTGCTCGTCGCAATCCGGAACTCCTGGAGCGCGTCCGGAAATGGCAGATTCAAGCCGGTGCCGTCGAACGTGTTGAGATGGGGTGCGCCGTCAAGGGAATACGAAACGCTACCGGTCGTGCCGCCAGCGACGGAGATGGTGACACCGGTCTTCGGTCCGCCTGGTCCGTTACCACCCGTCTGCACGGCGAGGCCGGACAGCGTGATGAGCTGCGTGACGTCTCGTGAATTCAGTGGCAGCTCGACGATGCGCTCGCTCTCGACGACCGTACTGACGCCAAGCCGCCGGGTCTCGACCAGGTTGGCGGTGGCGGCGACGGTGATCTGTTCGGCGAGCGCGCCGACGCCGAGGACCGAGTTGACGACCAAGTTGCTGTTTACTTGCACGGTGATCCCGGTCTGGACGGACGTCTTGAACCCATCCAGGGCCGCCTCGAGACGGTAGGGACCCAACGGGAGGTTCGGTAGTGAGTACGATCCGGTCTCATTCGAGACCGTGGTACGGGTGACGCCAGTGCCGGTGTGCGTCGCCGTAATGGTGACGCCGGGTAACACGGCGCCACTCTGGTCGTGAATAGCGCCGGCAATGGCGCCAGTCGCCTGGGCCCACGCCGAAGCGCAGGTCAAGACAAGCGCCAGCGCGGTCGCCGACAAACAACGCGCGAACTGACTCATCGATCTCCTCCAAGCACACGGGGTTGCGTTACGCACCGACCGGACTCCGTTACCGCGGCCCTCCCGAAAACGTCTTCTCAACGCTCCGTACCAAGACGGTCATTGCCCTCTCTGAACCGCATCAGCGCGCGGCGACGGGCGCCGGTTCGGTCAGCGGCGTCCGGCTTCCCCGGTGACACGTGTAGCACGTCACGTAGTGCGTTCCCTGCGGCGGAACCGAGGACGCCGTGAGCACGACGTCGACGTTTTCCCCGGGAAACAGCGTGGTGTTGATCTCCTGCATCATCCCGATCATGCTGCGGGCGATCAGCTTCTTCGGGTTCAGATCGGACTCCCGATCATTGGCGTGGCCGAGTTCCATCTTTGCACCGGCGACATGGCAGAAGTTGCATTCCACTCCGATTGCCGCGCGGAACGCCGGCATCACCAGGTTCGTGGTGGTATCGACCGGCAGGAACACCATGTTCTTGTGCATCTGGTTCCCCCGAGTGGCAGGAACCGCGGCGGCGTCCGTTGCCGCGGCGCCCGCGCCGCGGGCAGGCGCATCGCCGCCCGGGGCCGCCGCCGCGCCGCGACCGCGGCCACCTCCCGCGCCGCGATTGCCCGGCACAACCCCAGGCTCGGGGGCACGATCAGGGCCATGCCAGTTCGGTATCGTCGTCACAGGAATCGCCGATCCGCGGTGGCAGCTATAGCACGACACGTACTGCTTGCCCTCGGGGAACGGCAGGTAGCGCGAGTTCACGAAGTCGTTGCCAGCATCCGGGAAATGCAGATTCACCTGCTGGAGAAGGCGCAGCATCTTCCGCGCAACGTCCTTCTTCGAATTTGCATCGCTCGAGAAGTTATTCGCGACGTGGCAGTAGGTGCACTGCACCGCCAGCGCGGCGTTGAAGCTGGCCATCACCTTCGGCAGATTCACGTCGGCTGTCAGCACCTGAAGATTTGTCGGAGCCGGCGGGGCTCCGTTCTGCGAAGTCTGCCCATGCGCGCCAGCAACACTGAGCGCCAAGGCACCATAGGCGAAGGCGAAGGCCCATCGAGATGTGTGCATCACATGCCTCTGCTGAATCGAACCGGCTACTTCAATTCGCGATACCGGACTTCGGTCAACGATGGAACGCCACCGCGCCCGCCGGGGCCGGAAAGCGTCTCGGGGTCGCCCAGCACGGGCCGTGTTTCTTCAAGCGACTTGCCCTGCGCCTTTAGCTGCCTGACCGCTTCACGCTTGCTCTCCGTTTCCTCCATGCGGCGTCGGAGGTCTGCAGTACCAGCCTGCGCTCCATGACCGGTGACGACGACTTCGGCACCAAGCGGCAGGAGCGCCCGATATGACAGTCTGAGCGAACGTCATGGCGCGCGACCCACCAGTCATCGCGAGAAGGACGACGAGGAGCCTGAGTCGGGATGGCAGGATCAAGCCGGCGAAAGATACGCCCAAAAGAAAACGTTGTCAAGCCACGACCATGACACCCCGCCTTCTTCCCGCCGAACCGGATCCGGTCGTTTGGATACGCCTGTCGCGCCGAGTTGAACCCCTCCTCCCTGCGTCTTATGGCCTGATTTCTGAACCGAGCCTTCGCGACCCCGGCTACGGAGCCCCCCGCCCGATGCCACCACACTGAGGCGTGCAGCGTCGACTCGCATGGACGCCAGCCCGTTATTTGCTGATTTAATGAAAACGATTGTGGCAGACACACTCCGGCAACCGCTGCCAATACATGGAAACAGCCCCGCGACGTCGTCTGGCGTGAGAGTGAGCGCAATAGGCGCGGGAGGCACGGGTGCCCACCGCGCCGGTGGTTCCGTCTACTTGAAACCGACGATCAGCCAGGCAGGATTTGAGGTGCCGTTCCCGATCGCCGGATTCGCTGGGTCAGCCGTGCTGAGGTTCTTGACGACGAGAGGATAGCGTCCCGGCGAGCGCAGCAGGCGTTCGTCGATCGTCACCTCGAGCGAAATCCGATTGTTGACCTTCGTCGGCACCGGCACGCCGTTGAAGTAGGCCTGCGACCGCTGGAAGTAGTTGAAGCCGGTGAGCTTGACCGTAAGCGTCGGACCGCCCTCTTTGACGACGGTCTTGGAGAAATCCACATCCGCAAAGTCTCGGCGCCCCGAGTCGATGGTCTCGATTGTTGGCTGCGGCGGACGACCGGCGCCAATTCCTGCCGGAAGCGGATCCTCCAGCGCCTTCAGCCTTGCCGCAAGCAGCGCGGGGTCGGCACCGCGGCCCCCACGGCCACCACCGCCGCCCCGAGCCCCGCCCTGTTGCGCCTGGTCTCCACCCGCACCCGCACCTCGCGCCTGGTTCACACCCGGCACAGGGTTCGCGCCAGGTCCCTGCAGAAAGTTCTGCTTGATGTTCACCGCCCAATTGATGTCGTCGACCACGGGAAGCGTAATCGGGCCATCACCCTGGAACGGGCTCCAGTAGTCGCCGTGGTACTTGAGATCCACCACGCGCCCATCCGCGACGACGACGGCGATCTTCTGAAGGTTCTGGATGTCGAGAAGCGGATCGGCGTTGACGATCAGGATGTCCGCCATCTTGCCTGCTTCGACGGTCCCGATCTGGCTTTGCATCCGCATGGCTTCCGCCGGCCACTTGGTCGCCGACTGCAGCACCTGCATCGGTTTCAGTCCCATGTCGTCGACGAAGGTCTGCATCTCATGAAGCAGGCCGATGCCGGGCATGGAGAAGTTACCGCCGTCGGTACCAGCCAGCACCCGGCCGCCGGCTTCAATCAACATGCGATGGAACCGCAGCGCGTTCTGGTACCCTTTACGCCGAGCATCGACCACGTCAGGCTGCAGATTGGGCGGATCGAGAAAGTTGAAGAGAATCGTCTGGTAGCGGCCGGTCGGATAGTACGTCGCCAGAAACGGATCGGCAAAGATGCGCCGTGACTGCGCTTCGAACCGCGGCCAACCCTTGGGCAAACCCGGCGCCTTCTGGTTGAAAGCGGGGATCAACGCCGTCTTCTGCTGCACGAGCACCTTGATCAGGTCGGCGGCCTTTGCCTCGTCCATGTTCGCCCATAGCTCGAGCTCGTTCTGCTGTGCCGGAATACCCGGCACCGGGTCCTCGGCGGCGACGCTGGCAACCGCCTGACCCACACCATTCGAGCGGGGGATGAAATCGGCGCCCATGAGCGACGATTCCTTCGCGCCGAGGCCTCGGCCGCCAGCGCGAATGCCGACCGGTTTTCCCGCCGCGTGGGCCACTTCGACCGCCGCCATGAACGTCTCCGGCAGCACGTTCCCGTTCTGGAACGAAATCCCGTACCCACCCAGCGCGAGGTTCCGCCGCGTCATCTCCCGAGCCTCCTCCGGCCCGCGGAGCGGATGCGGCGAGTCGAACACGGATTCCAGACCGGTCAAGTTGCCCGCCGGTCCCGCGAAGTGCACGGGCCAATCGATCGGACGAGGGGCGCGAATGATGCCTCGCTTCACCGCCTCGGCGTACACGACGCCGGTTTCACCCATGTCGCCGATGCCGACATACGAGGTGATGCCGTTGTTGAGATACATCTCGCCCTGATACCAGAGATAGTTGACGAGCGCGTCGATCAGCCCCGGGACGATGAACTTCCCGTCGGCATTGACCACCCGGGCGCCGGCAGGAGGGGCCTGCCCCTTCCGGCCGATTCGGGTGATCTTGTTACCCTCGACGACGATCTGCACGTCACGCACAGGAGCGCCGCCGTTACCGTCAATCAGGGTGCCGCCCTCGATGACGAGCGCCGCGGGCTGCGCTCCCTGGGCCCTGGCGGTCTGCTGCGATGGCAGGAGCGCGGCGACCACCATTGTCGTGACACAAATCAGACTGACATATCCGAGTCGTCGCATCTTCTTCCTCCTTGAAACAAGAACGTTCTCCGATCGGGGAGGCTCGCCCTGTGAGCCTCCGCCCGTGCTACGGCACCTGCACGATCGTGTGCGATTGCGCAGAGCGGATGACCGCCTCCGTCACCGCGGCGCCGTGCACCATCTCATCGGCCGGGGTCAGGGAGGCGGCCCCCCCTTCAGCAGCCACGGCAAACGCGTCGAGTGTTTCGCGGATGATGTCGAGTTTTGCCGCCTGCCAGACCTGGGCCTCACTCTGGACCGGCCGGAATGTGCACGTACCGAACAGCGTAGTCCGGCGTTCCTCCGAGGACGCGCCAGCGACGTGCGTCATGCCTTCGAAACGCACCCAGCTCTTCGAACCGAACACTGAGAAGGAAAAGCCGGGGATCACCCTCTCCTTGTCGACGGTTCAAGGAAACGTTTTCAACGCGGCGCATCCTAACACAGAACACCGTGTGCAACGCCATCGCTCCTGCCTTCGATTCCGAGGGACCCGTTCGGATGGCTGCGTGTCGCCAGCAGTACCGCGTAACCTTCGCGCTGCGACGCGTCCTTCGAGCCTCTGCAGGGCTCGCGAGTAGAAAGGATTGAGGATGTCCGGCAACCCGACCGCACGCGGGCTTCGAGCTCGATCCGGTTGGGCCTGAAAACGTTTCCGTCTGGATTCTGGATCCAGATGGTAGTATACCGCGCGCCACTGGCGGCTCCGCCCCCGGCATGCTCGCCGCCGCCGCATCGTGGAGCGTGGCCAGCACATCGCACGCGCCGCCACGCCAACACCGACTGGGGAGAGAACTGTATGGCTTCAACTACTCACGCAAAGACTGCGGCGACCGCCGAACACTCCGGAGCCCGAACAATGGCACTGGCGATGTTCGCCCTGCTCCTTGTCAGTTACACCTTGATGTCGGCCGATCGCTACCTGATCAGCATGCTCGGCCCTGATATTCGTGCCGCCCTTGGCCTCTCGTTGCCCCAGATGGGCGCACTCACCACGATGTTTACCCTTGGTATCGCGATCGCGGGATTGCCCGGCGGCGCACTCATTGCGCGATATTCACGAAGGACCGCCTTGATCCTCGGTATCGGGCTGTTCTCCGTTGCCACCTTGCTGTTCACGCAAGCCACCGGTTTCTTGAGCATGTTCGTGTTCATCGTCATGCAAGGTGCGGGCATGTCTTTCCTGGCGACGAGCATGTTCGCACTGTCAGCCAGCTATTTCTCCAAGACCCGGGTGGCCGCGGTGGGTATCGTCAACGTGTGCTTTGGACTCGGCTCTTTCCTTGGACCCTGGGCCATCGGCAATATCCGAACCAGCACGGGCAATTGGCAGCCGCCGGTGGTGGTTTTTGGCCTATCGGGAATGGCCCTTGCGATCCTCAGTGCACTGGCCGTGCGTCCATGGTTCACCGAGACCAAGGGAGTGGCTCAGCATGGCGAAGCCACCGGTGGCGCAGACTCGCTCTTGAACCGCAATACGATTATTCTTTCGCTGCTGAGCGCCCTGTACGGATTAACCGTCTACGGGTTCCTTGGCCTCTATCCAACCTTCCTCAGAGACGTCTTGAAATTGACGCCTGCAGAAGTGGGTGGGATCATGCCATTTTTCGGCCTCGGTTCGCTGACCGCTTTCTTTGCGGGCCAGCTGGGCGATCGTTTCCCGACGAAAGTCGTCCTCAGTAGCGGCTCGCTCGTGCTCGTGGTGCTGGGCTTCTTCCTGTACCTGCCGGGCCTGAGCACGGGAACCTACAAATTGATGGCCCTTCTCGTGGGTGTCTTCGGCGCAGCAATCGTCTACACCAACCTCGCCGGCGGCCACATCAAGTCACTCCGCCGCAGCCTCGCCAGTAAAGGCTCGAGCATGTTCATCTCGAGCATCTACGCAGGTGGGGCGCTCGGCGGATACCTGATGGGCTCGCTCGTGGCGAACTGGGGCTGGGCGTTTGCCGGCCAGATTCAGATTTCGCTGCTCTCACTGATTTCTGCGATTCTCGTGTTCGCGCTGCGAACCAACGAGTTCTCGAAGTAACAGGCGAAGGCGAGCTTCGTACCGCGGCCTCGCACGTCCCTCGCCAGATCGCTGAACGTGCGGCGGAGTGCGGTGACATCTGATCTTCCAGAATCGGGCTCTGGCCGCCCGGCGAAACGCGTACTCTTCGATCAGATAGGTTTGGCGCTGGGACCGATGGTAGAGGACCGCGTGGGTCCGGCCCGAAACGACGCCACGACATCATCGGCCCGTCGGGCCGGCTCCAGATCACGCGGCTGTTCGTTCCATGCTTCGCAGTACAGCGCCAGATCGAATCGAATGTCGGGAGACCCGCGCGATAGTCATCGAAGGTTCCACGGCTCCCGAACCCGGACCGGCCGGCGTTGATGGCGATTGGACCGTGGCCATGTAGCGCCCGAACATCGAGTGGTTGCTGGACAACTGCGGCAATTGCGGGTGTGGACGGCGCCTATGGCACCCAGTTCTGGGTGGAACAGAAGGAGCAGATGGTCGGCATCATGTTCATTCAAACCGCGACGCCGGGGTACCGCGCGGGGTGTGAGGTCGCGATGCAGGCGGTCGTAAACTGACGTTGGGCTGGTGGGGCAGGTAGGGCTGGTCAGGCAGGTGGAGAGAACTCGGGGATTCGGGGAGTACGACTCCCCAAATCCCCAAATCCTTGATTCCTCAAATCCTTACATCTTGAACTGTCTCGCCCGATAGGCTCCGGCGGCCTACGGAATGCCACCGCAGTCGGTTCCACGCGTTGATCGTGGCGATGGCCAGCGTGAGATTGGCGAGCTCGGGGTCGGTAAAGTGTGGCCGAACCTCCTCGTAGACAGCATCAACCACATGCGTCTCGGCGACGCGTGTGACCGCTTCGGTCCAGGCCAGTGCCGCCCGCTCGCGGTCGGAGTAGAACGGCGATTCTTCCCAGGCATCGAGCATGTAGACGCGTCGCTCGGTTTCACCCGCTGCCCGCAGGTCCGTCGCGTGCATGTGGCGCACCCGTTGATTTGCGAGGCCCTGAGCTTGATCAGTTGGATGAGCATGTGCTCAAGACCGCATTGCGCGAGATGGGATTCCAACCCGCGCATGGCGGCCATCGCGCCAAGCGCTGCCTGCGTCGCGTTCAGTCGTGGTGTCATTGACGTCTCCGGTCCTCTCATTGTCGCTTCAGTTATGCCAGCCCTGAGCAAAGGCCCGGTTTCCGGGCCTGAGTCGAAGCCCGAAGGGCGGATTGATGGGCCTTCATGAATTGCCCGGGCTAGCTGAACTCGGATGACCATGACGAGCGAATGCGTGCTGGCGTGTGAAATCATCTCGGTGAGGGCCCAGTGCGGGACGTCGAGGAAGGCTGTCTCTACTGGGTCGACGGGACCGGGCGACGCGTCGGTATCCCCTCGATCTGGCGGATGGACCTTGCCTCGACGAGCTCTACGTGACGTCGATGGCGCGAGTGAAGCACCCAGCCGTGCACGATCTCTTCGCCGGGAGGCGAAGCCGCAATGTCTCGCTGGCAGCCCGTTTCGCATGAAGTCGGCCCTCGACTACATCGTCCAGCCGCATCTCTGAAGATCCATGTCCTGTGCCGCGACAGCATCCTCGCGGCTCCAATCGTGCTCGACTCCGCGTTGTGTCTCGACCTGGCGAAGCGCGCTGGCATGTCCGGTCCAGGAATGGCTGTCGTTCTATTACAAGTCGCCGATGCGAAAGAGGTCTATCCGGAGCACGACCTGTTCATCCAGTTGATGAAACTGAAGAACACACTGCGTTTCATGATCGGATCCCTCTTCCTTTGAGCGGGACAAATCCTTAGACTGAGGCCGCCGCTGTTGCCGCCGGGGCTACAGCCCGCCTGGCTCGCGTCTGACTGAGAGGTGCCTCGTGAGCGATCGACGCACGTTCCTTAATTAAGGCCCTCGCCGCCACCGGGGCGGCGTTCCTTCCAGATGGGCGGCTTGATGCCGCTGATGCCGCCAGGCTCGACGTCGCTGGCGGTGCCATCGACGTCCATCATCATTTCATTCCGACAGGACAAACGGTCCCCCGCCCGTGGAGCCCCGAAAGCTCCCTGGCGCAAATGGACAGGTACGGGATTGCCGTCGCGATCCTGTCGATGACGCAAAACGGCGATCTGCTCTACAACGGCACGGAGAAGGGGCGTGCCGCCATCCGTAACGGCAATGACTACGGCGCGAACTTGGTGCAGCAGTATCCAAAGCGCTTCGGTCTGCTGGCGGGCGTGCCGCTGCCGGATGTCGATGGAGCGCTGGCGGAAATCGCCTACGTCTATGATCAGCTGAAGGTCGACGGCATCGGCATCTACACCAACGACAACCAGGGGCGGTGGCCAGGGGACCCGTACTTCGAGCCAGTGTGGCGGGAGCTCAATCGCAGGCGTGCGATCGTCTTCGTGCACCCGCTCGCGCCGACATGCTGCAGTAATCTCAAGTATGGTCCCGCCGCGTCGATGCTGGAGTACGACTTCGACGTGACGCGGGCGGTCGCCAGCATCATCGTCAACGGCGTGATGTTCAGGTACCCGGACATCCGCTTCATCACGGTGCACTCGGGCGGTGCGGTGCCGATGCTGGTCGGCCGCATGAAAGATCGCATTCCGGCCGGGGGCGAGAAATACCTGCCGAACGGGTTGTACGCGGAAGTCAGGAAGTGGTATTTCGACGTGGCACACGCCACCTTCCCGTTCCCGATGGCTGCGATGCGGGCGCTCATGCCCGAGTCGCACGTGCTCTTCGGAACCGATTACTCACCTGAACCGATGGAATCGACGCTCGGCGAGCTTCCTGGACTCAAGCTGCCGCGCCGGCTGCAGCAGATGATCTACCGCGCGAACGCTGAGCAGTTGTTCCCACGGTTCAAGCTCTCGTCGGCGGCACGCGGGGCGTCAGCCTGACCGGCGGCTGACGGCAGCCCACATCCTGACCGCTGGCAGATCCGCCGCCTCGTCGCATCCGCTCAGCGCGAAGACGGAGTTTCGGGCGGGAGGAACGGCGCGCCGGACGAAGCAATCGAGGCGTGCCACGATTCCCGCGCTGATGCCCCAAGCACGAGCGAGTTAACGGCGCGGCGAACGGGCCGGCGCCGGGCGCGCCGCGGGCTTCAGCGTCCTGTAGATCGCTTCGACGAATGTCGCGGTCGTCCAGTCGCCCGTGTTCGCCCCGTATCGCGTGTCGTAATCCGCCGTCAGGCGCGCCGCCTGCACCTGCTGCACCGTGGCTCCCTCGTTCAGCATCACCTGCACGCGATCGCGAACAATTACCGCCATGTCGCGATACTCGACGACTTCGTGCTCGTTGCTGACGTAGCCGTGGGCCGGGACGACGATGGTGCCGCCATCTCCCTCGTGCTCGAACACGGTGCGGTCCAGGATGTCGTTGAGTGCCTTGATGAGGCCCTGGATGGTGCCGCCGTTGGCGACGTCGATGAACGGATACTGCGTCGTCGTGAAGATGTCGCCAGCCACGATCACGTCAGACTTGCGGAAGCAGACGATGCTGTCGCCGTCGGTCACCGCATTCGGCTCGTAGAAGAGCTCGACGCCTTGCCCGTTATAGAACTTCCTTCGGCGTTGCTCGAGGAACGTATCCTGCGGGACAGCGTCACTGGGGTACTTCGCGTCATGCATCCGTCTCTGCACGTTGGTGTGCGCGATCATCGTCGCCACCGACCCGATCGGCTTCTTGGCGCCAGCGGCTGCATTGAGATTGGCGCCAACGAAGTCGAAGAACGACCCGGGCAGGCTCAGGTCCGCGCCCGCATCGGCCAGCTTCGCGTTGCCGCCCACATGGTCGGGGTGGAAGCTCGTGTTCGCGATGAACTGAATCGGCTTGCTCGTGAGCTGCCCGATTGCTGCAACCACTCTGGCCGTCAGCTTTCCCGCCCCGGTGTCGATGACGAACGCGCCTTGGTCGCCAGCCGACACCACAATGTTCGCGCCGTCGCCAAGCAGGAGATAGATCTGGTCGCGCAGCTTGTAGACGTGAATGTTGCCGTCGTTCGGCTCGGGATTGATGGCTTTGCTCGTCTCGTTCGCTATCCCGAGCTTCGGCGAGCGCAGCGGCGTGGCGTCAGCCTCAGTCAGGGTCTTGGCCCGCTCCGCGAACTCGGGGTACATCGTTTCGGGGCCACCGAGGCTCGCGGCGAGCGACACCTTGAATCTGTCTGCGAACTCACGGATGAACGGTTGCTTCCCGAACGGGAAATGCGGGACGACATCCTTCGGGCGATCGAGAACCTGTTCGCCGTCGTCGCACGCATAGAGCCACGCCTGGTGGTCGACCGGCGTTCGGGAGAAGTCGTTGCTGCGCACCATCGGTTCGGCCATGAAGACCGGATCGGTGGTCACGACGACGTCGTTCAGACGATCACCGTGTCGGGTCATGAACTCGATCGTGGTCGCCTGATCGCTCTGTGGGGTGCCGTTGCGCTTCGCCCATTCCTGCTTGGTGTGCGTGGTGTACACGCGGAGCGCATTGCCGACGAATTCGCCGGTCGAGAACCCGCGGAAGGTGTGCGGCGCCCAGGCGGGCGGATGCGGCCGGCCATCCATCCAGATCACGCGGTGGCCCTCGGTCGTCTGGCCCCACACGTGCATGGCGACGAGGCGCTGGTTGACCGGGTCGCGCTCCTCCCAGACACGAAAATTGCCGATGGCCCGCATCATGTGCGGGACGGTGTATGCGTCGCACTGATGGTGGCGGTCCGTAAGACGCGACACATCGTAGGAGAGAGCCCACAGCCGGCCCGCCTCGTTCAATGCAAATCCGCCGTAGGTCCCGACGCCCCCGCCGTCACCTCGCTCGAAGGCGTCTTCGCCGGCTGGCGTCCAATCCGGTGAGGTCGATTGCCGGAGCAGGTGGTGCCGCCGGCTGTGGACCCTGACCGAGCAACGAAACGCTGCCCGCGACGATGACCGCAAGCGCGCTCCAGACGTATCGCCTGTGCATGGTGTCCCTTTCGGTGTGCCGCAACGGTGCGTGGCACCTTATCACTTATCACTGTGGCTCGGGCCTTCGGCCGAGCCAGTGGCCCGATTACTGTGCCGGCGCCAGCTTGATGATGTGTTCGTGATTCATTTCTGACCTCCTTCGTGGCAGGACAAGGAAACATTAGCCCGCATTATTCACGAGCGGTCGTAGATTCGTAGAAACAGAAACGCCTCCAACGGCATGCACTGACGATCGCCGCTCGACGCATGTAACGTTTCTGTCAGGCCATGCTCGCGATTTGCGCAGGACTTCAAGCCCATTCAGCACGACCTGCCGGGCCACCTGTGAGAACGTTCGCGACAGACGTACAATCAGCACTCGGCCATGACGGCGAACACTGACGCCCGGCGAACGCTGCGACGGTCCATCGACGCGCCGACGCCGATTCGTGTGCTGTGTGTCGATGATCACCGCATCGTCCGCGAAGGCATCGCCTCGATGTTGAACCGCGAACCCGACATCACGGTCGCCGGCGCGGTGGCCACCGGCGAGGAGGCACTCGAGTTCTTCAAGCGCCATCCTCCCGACGTCACGCTCATGGACCTGCAACTGCGGACGATGGGCGGCGCCGAGACCATTCAGCGGATTCGCGTCGATCATCCAAACGCGCGCATCATCGTCCTCACGATGTACGAAGGCGACGAGCACATCTATCGCGCCCTCAAGGCAGGCGCGGTCACCTATCTGCTGAAAGACACGCTCTCGAAGGAGCTGATCCAGGTGATTCATGATGTCCACGCCGGTTTGCGCCCAGTGACCGACCACGTGCAGCGGTCACTGCAGCGTCGCGGCGAACAGCCGACGCTGACGGCTCGCGAGATTCAGGTGATGGAGCTGATTGCCGAAGGGCGGCGGAACAAGGAGATCGCCGCCCTCCTGAATATCAGCGAGGACACCGTGCCCGTCCATCTGAAGAACATCTTCGCGAAGCTCAAAGTCAACGACCGCAACGCGGCGATGAACGTCGCGCTCAAGCGCGGTATCGTTCAAATCAAATGAAATCCAACACGCCCCTCCTGGTGATCGCGTCGTGGCTGCTGGCCGCCGGCATGACTGCCCACGCCAGCCGCGCGGAACCCAGCCGTGTGGTCACCGATTACACGCCGACCCTGTGGGCCGATGTCGATGGCCACCCGGTCGGGGCGGTCTCGGCCATCGTGCAGGATCGCGACGGATATCTGTGGGTGGGCTCGACAGCGGGCCTCTTCCGGTTCGACGGCGTGCGGTTCACGCCATGGAATCAGCTGTCTGATGCGCGCTTGCCGGCCACCTGGGTGTCGTCGTTGTTGGCCACGGCTGACGGCGGGCTGTGGGTCGGCTTCGGCGATCAATCCACGCTCGCGCACATCACCGGTCGCGCTGCAGAAGTCCATGCCTTGCCGGGCGCTGGCCCGGTTGCCGCCATCCTCCAGGATCAGGACAGGACATTGTGGACGGTGGCCGCATTCTCGCTGTTTCAGCGTGTCGGTGGCCAGTGGGTGCGAGTCCCAGTCAGGCGCGACGCCGCGGAGGTCCGCGTCCACGACATCGGCATGTCGCGAAATGGCGACCTGCTGATCTCGACCGAACGTGGTCTCTTCGAAGGACGGCGCGGCGCTCGAGAGTTCCGCCTGCTCGTTGATGGGTACATCTGGTCCGCCGGCGAAGAACGAAATGGCAACCTGTGGGTGACCGATACGTTGGCGGGATTCAAGGTCGGAGTGGGCGGCCACCCGCCCAGATCTGTGGCCGACGCGCTGGGCGGCGGCTATCGCGTCATGATCGACCGCAATGGTCAGGCGTGGATCGGCACCATCGCTGAAGGGCTCTGGCGGGTCCGCCTGAACGGCAGTCAACGCACCTCCGTCGAGAAGGCGACGCTGCGAAGCGCGTCATTCAATGACGCCGTGCAGTCGCTGTTCGAAGATCGTGACGGCAACATCTGGGTCGGAACGACCGCAGGGCTTCATCGACTGAACCGGCAGCTGCTGCAATCGGTGCCGATCGACGGTGTGGTTATCAACGTCGATTTGACCAGTCGAAGCGATCCGTGGGCGTCCACGCCAACCGGCCTCGTGCGGCTCGCGCTGGCCGACGGGGCCTGGACGGCGACGAAAGCGCGGGCGACCGAGGAGGACATCAGACTGACGACGCACGACAAAAGCGGATCGGTGTGGACCACGCTCGGCACGGGCGGTCTCGGTCGTCTCGTAGGGAACCAACTCGTCCACGTGGCGATACCCGCCGAATTCGGGCTCCGTCCACGGATCCTGCTCCTCACCGCTGATCCCCGGGAAGGCATCTGGTTCGGCGACGGCGAGCACGTGGTCCGTTGGGACGGCCGCAAGTTTTCGGCCTTTGCTCCTCGCTCGCTCGGCGACAACACGCCGCCTATCACGCTCGTCACGCCAGACCGCGAGGGCCGCCTGTGGTTTGCGTTTGCAGACGGACGCCTGGGAGTTCGCGAGCGCGACGGCACCGTGCGCGTGCAGCCTGGGAATCCGGCGTCGAGACAATCGACCATCTACGCCATTGCGGAAGGCGCCCACGAACGCATCTGGCTTGGCACGGATCACGGCATCGCGCGGGTCGTTGGCGAGACGTTGGCGACCGCGAATCCGGAGAGCGGACTGCCCACGGGCCGGATCTCGACGATCGTCGAAGATGGCGACGGATATCTGTGGGCCGATACGAGCGCGGGCCTGCTCCGGATTCGGTCGGAGGAATTCGACAAGGCCGCACGCACCGCCGGGTATCACGCTCAGTTCGAGTTCTTCGACGCGTCCGACGGTGCGGCGGGTGCGCCGACGATCACGTCGCGATCGGGGCGCGGATGGGATGGCAAGGTCTGGTTCGTGAGGTCTGGCGCTCTCACGATTGCGGATCCGCAAGTGCTGCGCCAACGAACCAAGCCCCGACTCGCGCCAGTCATCATCGACAACATCAAGGCGAACGAGCGGACGTATGCGCCGGCCGCATCTCTGGCCCTGGCCTCTGACACCCGACGCGTGCAAATCGAATTCACGACGGTCGCGCTGTCGAAATCGGCTCGCGTTCGATACCGCTATCGCCTCGATGGTCTGGATACGGACTGGGTCGATGCGGAAGCCCGACACGCGGCGGTCTACACGAACCTGCCGCCGCGCAAGTACCGGTTTGTCGTCCAGGCGGGATCCGACGAGGTCGGGTGGAGCGCCACCCCAACGAGCTACGAGTTTGACATCCATCCGGCGTTCTACCAGACGACGGCATTTGGCGCGGCGGCGGCGCTCGCGCTCGGATTGCTCGTGTGTGCGGTGTGGCGCATTCGCGTGGGCGTTGTCCGCCGGCAGTATGGCGCCGTGCTCGAAGAGCGCATGCGCATGAGTCGGGAGATACACGACACGCTCCTGCAAGGCGTCGTCGGCGTCGCCTTGCAGCTCGACAACGTGAGCAACGACCGCGGCATACCGCGCGAGTCCAGAGCAACGCTGCAGGAGATGCGCGATCATGTGGAGGCGTACATCCGGGAGGCGCGTCAATCAATCTTCGATCTCCGCTCACCGCTGCTCGAAGAGCACGATCTCGTGGGCGCGCTGCGCGAAGTGGGACGACGGGCGGTCGCGAACACCGCCATGGGCTTCAGCGTGACGATCAAAGGGCCGCCAAAGCGATACGCGCCTCGACTCGAGAACGAGCTGCTCCGCATTGCTCAGGAAGCCATCACCAACGCGGTGCGGCATGCCCGCGCCAGTCACATCGTCGTCGTGGTGGGCTTTGAGGCGTCGCAGGTGTCAGTCGAAGTCTCGGACGACGGTCGCGGACTGGCGCGAACGGCCGATGTCGAAGACACCTCGCACATCGGCCTCGCTTCGATGAAGGAGCGTGCGGAGAGCCTCGGAGGGCGCGTCACGATCAGGCAGTCGGCCGAGGGTGGCACGGCCATCGAAGCGACCTTGCCGATTCTGACCGCCGCCTGACGGACGCTAGATGCCGGCGAAGGCGTACGGACGGTAAGGTTCGCCTGCCCGATCCGAATACGGGCTCGGGACAACGATGGCGTGGATTGGCATCTGCACGTGGGCCTCGATATTCGACTTGGCGGCTCCGCCGTCGGACTCTCCCCAAAGAACGCCCACCTCGGTCCCCGGCTGAGCAACCTCTTCATCGACGATGGCGGTCGAGATCCATTCGCGTCCGTTGGAGGTGTAGACCAAGTACGTGGAGATGCCGACGCTGCGCCCATCTTTCAACACGGTGTCATACGCGAACGTCGTGTAGCAGGCCGCCGGCATCTCCATGTACTTCGCCCGATCGCCTTCGCCCAGCATGCTCTCGAACACTCGGAGGATGTCGTCGCTGTCCCACGACAGCGACACCTTCCGCCGGTGCGGCTGATTCGCGCAGGCCGCAAGGGCATCGCGACCGATGAAATCGTGATCAAGCTTCACGAAGTGCCCGTAGCCGAGATCCCAGGGCGTCAAGTAGTAGTCCTGGATCCGTTTCGAGGAATAGCTTCCACCGAGAGACGCCGTCGCTTCGAAGCTGTCGGCGCTCAGCCACTCGCGATACGCCTTCATCGTGAGGCCTGAATAGATCGCGGGCAGGGGCGACGCAATCCAGCCGGATTCCGTCGCGAACGTCGATTGCGCGCGGGCGCCGCACCGTTTGAGGCCGAACTCGGCGCCTGCCGTCATCAGCTCGTCGAGAACCGCCGGACCTTCGGCCATCGGTCCCCAAATCTCGATGCCCGCGGCGCCGCACATGCCGCGCCGTCTCAATGCCCTCACCCGCCGGCCGGCGATCGCCATCTCGGCGAGATGAAAAAACTGAATCGCGGGCAAAGGTCCGCCATTGACCTTTTCGAGAATGTCGAGCACGTTGGGCCCCTGCATCTCGAACCGATAGACCCGGCGACCGAGCGGATTGCGCGACGTGTGGTCGTCGCGGTGCACCGCGACATCATAGCCACCGGTCCGGGCATGAAACTCCACCCAGTTCGCCATCGAGGGCCGGCCGACAATGCTGACGCGTTCCGATTCGAGGCCGAGCAACAAACCGTCGGCGATGACGAACCCGTCCGGATTGCACACGACCAGCTGCTTCGCGCGGTTGCATCCGAAGTTCTTGAAGCTGTTGACGCCGAGAGCCGACAGGAGACGAATGACGTCCGGCCCTTCGACGTGGAGATCGGTCATGTGGTGCGACTGATCGAAGAGCGCAGCGCTGGTGCGCCATGCTTCCTGCTCGTCGCGCCAATTGGTGAATTCGGCTTGGATCGGCACGGCGTCCGGAGTTGCTGTGGATCGGCGCAGCATGTCCACGGCGTTCCCATACTGCCGCAGCTTGGTGTCGAGATTCTGAGGCGTCACGGCCACCTGTCCCCCGTATTCGGCAAACACGCGCTGACGGTCTGTCAGCCTGCTGTGCGTGTTATCAGGCCGCCGTGACAAGGCGACAATACCAAAACCATGGTATGCGGCGCGCGATGGCGAGTGAGTGGTGATACAAGCGATAGCCGCCGCCATGAATCCGACGGCGCAGGACGATCAGTTGCTGCGTGACTTGAGCAGGAGGTTTTCGGCCATCACCGCTCGCACACCACCGGTGCCACAGAGCTTCGCGGTCACGACAGCGAGGTGAAGCAGGGCGAGCAGGAGGTCCTCATCTGCCGGTCAGCGTAGGACAGACGTCGGGCGACGCGCAACGTCGCGGAATAACTGGATTCAGCGCGAGAATTCTCAATGCGAGACGCACAGGTCAGACGGCGGTTTGACATCAGATGCTCACATCATTAACATCAATCATCGTGCGCACCACAGTCGACATCGACACCCCGATCCTCCGTGAAGTAAAGGCGATCCACGAGACAGAAGGCCGATCGATGGGCGCGGTCGTCTCCGAACTGCTCGCTGAGGCGCTCGGCCGCCGTCGCGGGTCCCGGACGCGACCGGCGACGTTCCGTTGGACCTCGCGTCCGATGAACGCGCTGGTCGATCTCGCGGACAAGGACGCCGTGTACGCTGCGCTCGACTCAGATCGGACATGAGCTATTCCGTCGACGTCAACGTGCTCCTCTACGCCTCGGACAAATCCAGCGACCGTCACGACGCTGCGCACCGATTCCTCCGGTCGTGCGCGAGCAGTCCGGAACTGCTCTGCCTGACATGGCCGACGCTGATGTCGTATCTGCGCATCGCGACTCATCCGAGGATTTTCGCGGCACCACTTGCGCCGGACGAGGCGGTTGGCAACGTCAAGTCACTGCTCGCGCTACCACATACGCGGGCCGTGGCCGAACAGGAAGGCTTCCTCGACGCATACGCCCATGTCATCGGGGACGTGGCGGTTCGCGGAAACCTCGTTCCGGACGCGCACGTCGCAGCGATCCTCTTCCAACACGGTGTTCGCACCCTCTACTCAAACGATCGCGATTTTCGGAAGTTCGAGTCCCTGGACGTCAAGAATCCGTTCGGCTGACCCGAGCAAGGCCGCGGCAAACTGGGGGGTGACTGGTTAGCGGGTCAGTTTAACTCGACGACCACGTGCGGCGTTCGGAACTGGAGCATCGAGGCGAGCACGACGTGCGGATTGAGCTCGCGTTGGGACGTCGTGCGGATGACGCTGGCGAGAATCTGCTGACTGTCAGCGCCCGCCCAAGAGCGATTGCCGCCACAGACCTTGCGCGTCACCACCGCGGGCCGGATCGCGTGTTCGGCCCGCCAGTTCGTCGCGTCATTCGTCGGATCAGACAAGAAGGGCCAGATGGTGGTGAATTCACGCAGGAGATGCGCCGCGAAACGCTGGACGTCAGGCACGCGACTGGGTCGGTCAAGGCGTTCGGCGAGGCGGGTGATGAGCTGCCCCCGGACGACGGCCAGTCCATGCGCGAAGACGAGCCCGGCGTGGTAACGGTCGCGGACGGCGAGTGCCTGCTGCACGATCACCTGCACGTCGGTGGCGAAGCTCGTGTGCGGCGGAGTCACGGAACACTACTGCGCGTCGCCTTTGTCGGGCTGGGTCGTGAGCGAGTTCTTCAGGGTTTCCGCCCAGGCTCGTATGTGCGATTCTTCGAGCACACTGAGGTGATCTCCCGGAATGTAGTGCAGGTCTACTCCTCCCCGAGCGAGAGCTTTCCATCTGAGGGGGGCAGCGGATTCCACATCGGCTTGGAAGATCGTTAGCCGGCCCGAATAGAGCTCGGGAACGTATGTTCTCATGGCCTCGAAGTAGATTTCCAAAATGTATCGGCTTCGAAGGGAGGGAGGTAACCGACGGCCGAGACCCAGACATACGTTGATGGCCAGCTTCTGAACGGGCCGAATGATCTTCAGTGAAGAGTCTACCGCCTTACTCTTCACCCTCTGCAGCACATAGGCCGGCAGCTGGGAAAAGCGGAGGGCCTTCATGCTCTGGAGGTGACGGGAGAGTTCATCACGAAATGATGTGCCGTCTCTGGATGACTTGCTGGTGTGTTGCGAGCCATCAGCATTCTCGGAGAGAGGCAATGGGAGCTGATCGGACCTTGGGTTGGAAGGGTTCACTAACACCACGAGGTCAACTCGCTCATTTTGCCTTTGCAGTTGTTGGGCGACCTCGAACGCGACCATGCCACCGAAGCAGTAGCCACCGAGGCGATAAGGTCCCTGGGGTCGAACGGTACGGATTTCGCGGAGGTAATGAGTCGCGATCTCTTCAACGCTGGTGTAGAGAGCGGGGGTTCCGTCGAGACTCTGGTGCATTAGTCCAAATAGAGGCTGGTCCGGTCCTAAATGGCGTGGAAGCAGTGCATCGCTGCGTTCACCGTGAATCCAGAAAAAGGGAGGCTTGGAACCGGTGGACTGAAGCGGCACCAAAGAGGACAAGGAGTCCGCGGCCTCGTGCCGCAGGAGCCTGGCGAGTTGTTCAATCGTAGGCGCCTGGAAAAGAGCAATCACAGATAGTCTTGTGCCGATGATTCTCTCGATCTGGCTGATCACTCGCACGGCCAGGAGCGAGTGTCCCCCACAATCAAAGAAATTGTCTCTCACGCCAATACGCTCAACGCCCAGGATGCGCTGCCACATTTCGGCCACCTGATACTCCAGTAGATTCCGCGGCGCGACAAAGCCTTCTTTCGAGTCGCCTGTCGCACGATCGGGAGCAGGCAGGGCCCGACGGTTCACCTTGCCGTTGGGCGTCAGCGGCAAGGCCGCCAGCGGCACGAACGTGGCAGGCACCATGTAGTTGGGCAACCGGTGCTGCAGGAAGTCGAGCAATTCCCTGGTGGACGGCGCCCGCGCGGTGCGAGTCATGATGTAGGCGACCAGCCGCTTGTCGTGGGGCGTATCTTCCCGGGCCAGAACGACGGCCTGCTGGACGTCGGCGTGTTGCAGCAGGGCATTTTCAATCTCGCCCAACTCAATGCGGAAGCCGCGGATCTTGACTTGGTGGTCGACGCGCCCCAGGAGGTCGATGTTGCCGTCGGCCCGATAGCGTGCGATATCGCCCGTCTTGTACATGCGGGCGCGCGCGTCCGGGCTAAACGGATCAGGAAGAAACCGCGCCGCCGTCAGCTCGGGATGGTTGACGTACCCTCGCCCGACCCCCTGGCCGCCGATGTACAGCTCACCCGGGATCCCGATCGGGACAGGGTGGAACTGGGCATCCAGAATGTAGATTTGCGTGTTGTCGATCGGGCGGCCGATGGACACCGCGCGGCTGTCCGCAGAAACGTGATGGATGGCCGACCAGATGGTGGTCTCTGTGGGTCCATACATATTCCAGAGCGCGGCACTGCGAGCCAGCAACCGATCCGCGAGTTCGCGAGGGAGCTCCTCGCCCCCGCAGAGAATCGTCAGTTGCGGGTGGCCCGGCCACCCACTGTCCAACAGCATCCGCCAGGTGGCGGGCGTCGCCTGCATGACGGTGGCGCCCGAGGCCGCCACCATGTCGGCCAACTGGTGCCCGTCGGCCTGGAGGTCCCGGCTCGCCAGCACGACCCGCGCGCCGACGATGAGCGGGAGAAACAACTCCAATCCGGCAATGTCAAAGGACAGAGTCGTGACGGCCAGCAGCGTGTCGTGGGCCCGGAGCCCTGGGCGGCGCTGCATGGAACGCAGGAGGTTCACCACCGCATCGTGTGGGATCTGGACGCCCTTGGGTCTCCCCGTCGATCCCGACGTGTAGATTACGTACGCCAAGGCGTCCGGCGTCGCCTGGGGCGGAGGGTTCTCGGTGGCCTGCGCTGCCAGGCCTTCCTCGTCCCGATCCAGACACCACACCTCGGTGCGGTGATCGGGCAGCAGCGGAAGGACGGACTGTTGGCTCAAGAGCACCGGCACTTGCGCATCGTCGAGCATCAGCGCGAGGCGGTCGCGGGGATACGCGGGATCCAAGGGGACATAAGCGCCACCCGCCTTGAGGATGCCCAGGAGGCCAACGACCATGTCCACGGAGCGTTCCATGCAGATTCCGACCAGCACCTCCGGTCCCACGCCTCGCGTCCGCAAGGCGTGCGCGACCTGATTCGCTTTGGCGTTCAGATCGCGATAGGTGAGCTGCTGGTCTTCGAAGACCACGGCCACGGCATCCGGCGAGCGTGCGACCTGCGCCTCAAACAGCTCGTGGATGCAGGACGCCGGGGGCGCTTCCCGCTGCGTGGCATTCCACGTCACCAGCAGTTGATGTTTTTCCGCGTCGGTCAGGATGGGCAAGTCGGAGAGTCGCAGCTCTGGGTCTGCGCTGATGCTCTGCAGCAGCGTCTGGAAATGACCCAACATCCGGCCGATCTTCGTGTCCTCAAAAAGATCGCGGTTGTATTCCAGAGAGGTGGTCAGTGACCCCGCTGCCTCTGCGATCGAAAGGGTCAAATCAAACTTCGAGGTTCCCGTGGTGACCTCGACGGGATGGACTTCCAGGCCCGACAGTGTCACCGCCTCGTCCGATTCAGCGTCGAACGCAAACATCACCTGAAACAGGTGATTGCGCCCGAGATCGCGATGGGGATTCAGTTCCGCGACGATCCTCTCAAACGGTAGATCCTGGTGTTCGTACGCATCCAAGGCGACCCGGCGCACGCGAGCCGTCAGTTCCCTGAAACTGGGGTTACCAGACAGATCAGTTCTCAAGACAAGCGTGTTGACGAAGAACCCCATCAACCCTTCGACCTCTGGACGGGTACGCCCCGCGATAGGGGACCCCACGCCGATGTCCACTTGTCCGCAGTAGCGGTGGAGCAGGGTTTGAAAGGCCGCCAGCAGCGTCATGAACAGGGTCACGCCCTCTTGGCGGCTGAATGCCCGCAGTTGATCGGCAATACCCTGGGTCAACACCAGCGACTGTGTGGCGCCCCGGTAGCTCGGCATCGCGGGCCGAGGTCGATCCGCGGGCAGTTCAAGCGCCGTGATACCGGCGAGTTGCTCCTTCCAATAGGAAAGCTGTCTTTCCAGAACGTCGCCTCGCAGCCAGTGCCGCTGCCAGACGGCATAGTCTGCGTACTGAATTGGGAGTGCCGGCAGCGGATCGCGCGCGCCCCGCGAGAAGGCGTCGTAGAGTGTGGAGAGTTCCCGCGCAAATATCCCCATCGACCAACCGTCTGAGGCGATGTGATGCATAGCCACCAGCAACACGTGATCGTTCTCGCCCAGCTTGACGAGGCTTGCTCTCAGCATCAAGCCTGACGACAAGTCAAATGGCCGTTGCGCCTCAGCATTGAGGAGAGGAGCTATCTCTGCGTGATCACCGGACCGCTGGCTCACATCGATCACGGCAAGCGTGACCGGCCGGCTCTCACGGATGACTTGGACGGGATCGCCATCCACGGCTGCCCTGTGAATGTTGGTGCGCAATATTTCATGACGTACCACGACTGCATTCAGCGCCCCTTGCAGTGCCTCCACATTGAGCACACCCCTCAGTCGAATCGCCTTCGGAAGGTTATAAAGACAACTGCCGGGCTCGAGCTGATCGAGGAACCACAGCCGCTGCTGGGCAAACGAGAGGGGGAGGTCGCCATCCCGTGAGACGGGCACGAGGGGCGGCGCGTCGAGCCCCCGACCTGATCGACGCCGGGTCTCCACGCGTTGCGCGAGGCCCGCCACCGTCTCCACCTCGAACAAGGTATGCAGCGGCACCTCGACCTCGAACGCGTGGCGCACCAGCGAGACGACCTGGGCGGCCAGCAGTGAATGGCCCCCCAAGTCAAAGAAGCTGTCGTGGATGCCCACCGCGTCCAACCCGAGCACCTGGCCCCAGATCTGGGCCACCCGCGTCTCGACGTCGGTGCGGGGGGCCACAAACGCTTCAGCTGACGCGGCCCGGGCCTGCTGCGGGAGGGGCAGGGCCAGGCGGTCCACCTTGCCGTTAGGCGTCAGTGGCAAGGCCGCCAGCGTCACAAACGCCCAGGGCACCATGTAGTCGGGCAACTGCGTCTTCACGAAGGTCCGCAAGTCCTTCACGGGCGCAGCGGGCTCCTGGTTCGAGACGACGTAAGCCACCAGGCGCTTGTCAGTGCGGTCACTCTCGTGGGCGACGACCACCGCCTCGCGAACTGATGGGTGCTGCGCGAGCACGGTCTCAATCTCAGTCAACTCGATGCGGAAGCCGCGGATCTTTACCTGAGCGTCAAGCCGACCCAAGAACTCGATGTTGCCATCCGGTAAATAGCGAGCCCGATCTCCGGTCTTGTACAAACGTCGGCCGTCAATCTCCGCGAATGGGTTGTCGACAAACGCGGCCTTTGTCTTCTGCTCATCCTTCAGATATCCCAGGCCCAAACAGACACCGGCCAGATAGAGCTCTCCGGCCATCCCCCCAGGAACAAGATTCATGTCTCGATCCAGAATCACCACCTGGACATTTGAAATCGGCTTTCCGATCGGAATCTTGCCGCGCTCTCGGCCCGTGACCTCATAACAGATACAGCCGATCGAAGCTTCCGTCGGCCCGTAGAGATTGACGACCCGCACCTGCGGAAAGTGCGCCATGAAGGTGTATGTGGTGCTCGGCGTGATTTCCTCGCCTCCGACAATGAGGCTTCGCAGGGATCGCAATCGTCGTTGAAGGGTGCTGTTCGTGACCAACTCGGGGACGATCGCATTCAGGACGGAGGGGACGAAATCCGTCATCGTCACTTCGTGGCGGTCGATCAAGATCGACAGATGGTGGGCGCTGGCTTCCAGCCCCGGAGAAGGAATGACGGTCTTTCCACCGTTGATGAGCGGCCAGAATATCTGCCACACCGCACTATCGTAGAGATGAGGGGTCGTTTGCAGAACTGCGGCCGCTGTCTGGCCCCCAAACAATTCATTCATCCAGAGGAAACGGTTCGTGATCCCCTGATGGGGAACGACGGCTGCCTTGGGGGCTCCGGTCGAACCTGACGTATAAATCGCGTAGAGGGGCTCGCCGGCCGCCATCTGGATATTCAGGTTCGGCATCGGCGTGTCTGCCGTCTGTCCATCCACGATGAAGAGCGACCGGCACAGGTCCTCTTCCGCAAATGGCGATGTCTGATGGACGAGGATGACCTCGCAATTCAGATCAGCCAGGGCCCGCTTGATTCGATCGGCCGGCCAATGGATATCTAATGGCACAAAGGCCGCGCCCGTTTTCATGATGGCGAGCATGGCGATGACTACTTCGCCGCCCCTGTCCATCAAGATCGGAACATACGAACCTTTTCCAATTCCTTTTGCGGTCAACCTCCAGCCCACCTGATTGGCCATCGCATTCAGCTGTCGATACGTCATCTGCTGGTCTTCGAAAATGACCGCGGCAGCATCAGGGGTCTGTTCGACCTGGGCTTCGATCAGTTCGTGGAGACACTTGTCTTCCGGGTAGTCTCTTCTCGTGTCGTTCCACTCCACCAGGAGTTGCCGACGGTCCGCGTCGGGCAGGATTGGCAAGGCGGAAAGTCGCCGCTCGGGGTGGGAGACGATACTTTGCAGCAGTGTCCGGACATGGCCCACCATTCTCGTGACGCTGCCCAGATCCACGACCTCGGCGTCATAGAGCCAAAGACACGCTGCGCCGTCTTCCGAAATCGCCAGCGTCAATTCACTGCCGGGCGTAGCTTCGTAGTTGTCTAATCTGGCTACTTGTTCGACGGCCACGGGCAACATACGCAGCGCCTGCGGTTCCACTGAACGAAGCGCCGGATACCGTGTCATGACGTCGCGTGCGTAGGTCAGGTGCTGCCTGGTTACCAGCAGCTGCGCCTCCACAGCGTGGCATGCTGCGATGAAATCCTGCGCGGCGTCTATTTCTAGACGCAAGGGCAGGTGTGCCGCGAACAATCCTTCCACGCCAGCCAGACTACGGCGCAGTTCGGCCGGTGTGTAGGAGAGATCGAAACGACTGGCGCCACCGATGCGGGCGAAGTAGACAGCGAACGCGGCAACCAGAACATCGCCCGGGTTACAGGCTGGGTGGCAACGTGCGATATAGCTTCGAATTTCATCCCCGATGAGGACCGGCACCCGGGCGTACCGAGATGGCCTCGCAGGTGAGGAGTGTCGGTGCGTGTCGGGAAGTTCGAGGGGTTGAACCGTGGCCAGTCTTGCCACCCAAAACGCCTCATGCTTGCAGATTGAGGCATTGAGGGCCGTGATGCGCGCGGCCAGATCTGAATCGATGTCGTTGAACCGATGCCCTTCTTGCAGCCCACACCTTCCGACAAGATCGGGAATCGAAAGCGGTTGGCCATCAATCGACAGCAACTTGTGCAGCACGATCTCCCGGCTGGAAGTAGAAATCCGCAGCGACTCTGAACCGATGCCGGTAATCGTCCCGGGCGGGGTTTCAGAGACTGAATCAACAACCTCGCTCTGACCGACGATGATGAAGTCGCCATCAACAACGAACTTCGCGCACCCCAATGGATTGGGATACGGTCCCGTATCGAGGGCTCGGATCAGGCTGTCAATGTCATAAGCGCAGCGGTTCCAGGACAACACGCACCCCGCGGGAGGCCTTTTGTAGAGCGAAAAAAACGTTCGCTCATTGAGGTCCTGTGTCTTCCTGGATTCCCGGCCACATGCGAGATCATCGAGGAGTTCGGAGAAGGAGCGAAGGGCCGCTTCGTAGCACTTCGCATTGAGGGTCAGTGCAGTATCGCCCTCGGCGATCTCGACAGCGTGCTGCTTGAGAATATCGCCGCCGTCCACCAGATCGGTCACCACGTGCCACGTCACTCCGTGGACTTTCTCTCGATTCATGAGGGCCCAGGAGGCTGCATGGCTGCCGCCATACCTCGGCAAGAGCGCGTTGTGGTAATTGATGGTGTGCTGGTCCGGCAACCGCAACATCTCTTGAGGGAGTATGTGGCTGTTGACGATGCTAAAGAGGTATTCGAAGGGCCGCTGGCTTAGAAACGCGATGACATCGGCGCGGGGATCAATGCAGGGTATTCCTCTTTCAGTTGCCCAGCGTTCGATTGCCGCATCAGAAGAGATGGCACCGAGAATCGTGTTCCCACGATCTACCAAGACTTCGGCACAACGAATCGGTAGAGTGCCCTCCCCTATGATGAAGCAACTGAACCGATACGGCTTGTTCCCTATCTCTGACTTCATTGAGGCCACTCCAATGCGACTGCTGCACTGTCGGCCTCCGGGCGACATGAATTCGGCGACAGTCTTCCCCCGTACTTCTCCTGTGCGTCACCAGACGCCATGGGACAAGGCATTACGCTTGACCGCTAGAAGGGAACTGGTTCGACCGGCAACCCCGGGGTGTTCAGGGAGTTCGACTCTGTCGGGCCCGTCGATGAACTCTCAGGCAAGCGCGGTTCCAATCGCATCTCGCAGTATAGTCTTTGGATTTGGAGTGTTACAAGCTCGTCCGGAGCTACTCGTTTCGGGGTGATTGGTTAGCGGGTCAGTTCAACTCGACGACCACGTGCGGCGTGCGTACCTGGCGCATCGAGGCGAGCACGACGTGCGGATTGAGCTCGCGTTGGGACGTCGTGCGGATGACGCTGGCGAGAATCTGCTGACTGTCAGCGCCCGCCCAAGAGCGATTGCCGCCACAGACCTTGCGCGTCACCACCGCGGGCCGGATCGCGTGTTCGGCCCGCCAGTTCGTCGCGTCATTCGTCGGATCAGACAAGAAGGGCCAGATGGTGGTGAATTCACGCAGGAGATGCGCCGCGAAACGCTGGACGTCAGGCACGCGACTGGGTCGGTCAAGGCGTTCGGCGAGGCGGGTGATGAGCTGGCCCCCGGACGACGGCCAGCCATGCGCGGAGACGAGCCCGGCGTGGTAACGATCACCCGCACACGACCTTCGCCACCGACGTGCAGGCGATCGTGCAGCAGGCGCTCGCCGTCCGCGACCGCGCATCAAGCCTGTCTCCGGCCATCTCCTGCGCCGATGTCGCCTGGTCGCCGCCGAAGCTGCGCCTCAAACCGGCCGGCAAAAGCGGACCAGGGTGCGGCGAACCTTCACCAGGCGGCCCGCTCAGCGGCCGCAGCTAAAGACAGCTGCCAAAGCCGAACCGAGCAACACTTGCTTCTTCTTGCGAGACTCTGGCTTTAGAAGCTGTCTAGTGTCGAAGCTGCGTCGTGATGTCGTTCGTTTCATAAACTTCGCAATGCGCACGCTCGGCCACAATTCCGGCGTCGGGAACTCGGCTGAGCCGCAGCGTGCGCGGCGCCATCACCCACGGCTCCACGAGCACTCCGGGGTCTTCGATGGTGATGTCGTACAGGATTTCATCGCCCTTACGCGTGAATTTCTCCACGACGTGCATGTCGGCGGAATGGAAGTAACCGCCCCGTCCGAACCACGTCGTATCGACAAACGAGATGGAGTCGAGCACCAGCGTGTCACCCTCCCAGCGCCCCACGGTATATCCGTGGTAGGTGGCCGCTAGCGCCTTCTTTGGGTCGTGCTGGCGGCCGTCGGTTGGGATCGAGCGAAATTCCCTGTTTCCGCCTCCGTAGTCGCTCGTCGTATACAGCAGGGTAATGTCGCTTACCGTTTGGAAAATACGGCGGGGCGTCCCCTCCCGCGGAATCCCCATCGGCTGGCACGTCATGATCGGGTCTTCCTTGTTTGTCCACTGATCGAGTTCCTGAACCTTGTCCCAGAACTCGGGCTTGTAAACGGGACGCCCCAGGAGACCAAACCGCGAGGGCGAGATCCACTCATAATCCACCCAGAAGTTGTCCCGAGGGATTGTGCAGTCGACCTGCGTGGGACCACACCGGCGGTTTCCACTACCGGTGATTGGGTTGGCGGCGGCCCCCCAAATCCCTGTCAGATCCGGCTTCCCATTGGCCAGCCGTGGTGTGACGACGGCTGCCGCCTGCGTCGCCGCCGGGGCGTTGGGCGTCAGGGTCCAGTTGGGAGGCTGATTCGTTGGCTTGATCGCCGCCTTGACGCTGGCCGGAACAGGCACCACGACATACATCTGCCCCGTTTCCGTCAGCGTCGTCGTAATGTCGCGGGTGACGGTGCCGTTCTTTTTTTCCGTCATCTTGCCCGGGTACAGCGCGTCCGCCGGATTCAGCGGATTGTTCCAGTCTTTATAGCCGCCGTACGTGAATTCGTAAGTGTTCGCACCATTTTTCACCACGATGCGCTCGGCCGTGAATCTCGCGTCGAGTGTGGCGGTCGCGGTTGCATTGGGCGCGCCCGGAATCGGGAACGTCAGCACCGGCTTGTTGCCTTCCCAGGCGACAGATGTTTTACCAACCGTCATCACATCGGCTGGGAGCCGTTGCGGTCTGGGTGTCATGGGAGGTGGGTCCGACGTCCCAGCGAATGCGGCCTTGAACGCACCCTGCGGGCTGGCCCACAGGCGAATCATCCGCTCTTCGACGGTTGCCGGCATCGGGGTGGCTTTGCCTTTCCCGGGGACGAGTTCGGCGCCGGGAATGTCTTCGTTCCAGGTATACGCGTCGCTGAGGACTTCGATCGTCGAGCAACTCTGGCCATTGGGCCGGGTGCCAGCGATCTGGATCCGCTCACCCGACGTCTGGTAGCTGATGCTGGTGCGGTACTTCGTCACAGTGCAGGGCTGCCCGTCCACTTGCATGGTGCCCTTGCCCTGATATTCGAGCGACATCATCAGGTCGTATTCCTCACTGCTCCGCAGCATGCCCATGTGCCAGGCCCAATTGAACAGGACTGACTTGAGGTCTTTTGCGCCGGCTGCCGGGGTGTACTGCGGCGCACCAGCGCCTCGCCCTCCGCCGCCGCCTGCGCCGTCTGGCGCCTGAGCACCAGCGGGCGCTCCGCCTTGTCCGCGAGCCTGCGCGAACGCACCGGTCGACAGCGCGCCGATTGTCAGAGCGACGACGATCGCGACACATGTCCGAGTGATTCCTCTTCGAGACTTCATGGTGATCTCCCGTTTCCGCTCAGTCGTTCGGATTGCGCGGCAGAGATATTGACAGCGCCCGTCCGGCGTGGTCACCGACGTGAGAAATCCCAGCGGACCACGATTGCCCGCTGGGATGTACGTTACCTTCGTGAGTTGTCGTGTCGTACACGCCCGCGAGGGAGTGATGAGCCAGCAAAGAGCCACTGGCCATCAGGCCCGCACCAGGCCACACACAATCTGACATCCCGCTTCGACCATCGTTGATCAGACGCATGATACGCCAACGAACCTGCGCTCCGGTCGACATTCTCTGTCGGGGATCGCGCCGCGGTGACGAACTCTGGGTGGGCGGCATCCGTCCGGCGGCACGGTCCCGACGACATGAGTCGCGAGAATTCTCAATTCGAGATGGACAGGCATGGCCGCGAAGGAGCAGATCAATTTCGCGGAAGACTTCGGCCTCGACAATCGGGCATAATTCTTCGGTCTTCGCGTTCTTGCGGCGTTCCTGCGATGAACACTCTGGCGACAGTTGCCCGGCTTTTCAACGCATGGCGTCAATTCTGCGCGAGGGATCCAATCGCGGTGGCGCGTGATGGCAACTGGAGCCCATCACCACTTCACGGAGGCACAGGAATGATGGGGCGAACCGTGGGAAATCTCGTTATTGCCGCGTGTGTGATGGGCAGCGTCTCGCTGCAGGCTCACCATTCACTCGCGGGCGTGTACGACATGAAGGTTGAAAAGGAAGCCACTGGAACGGTCGCGAGAATCCAGTTCGTGAATCCTCACGGCTCGATGACGGTCACGGTGAAGAACCCCGACGGCACGACGACCGACTGGATCTTTACGACCGGCTCCGCGACACGGATGGCGGACCGTGGAATCGGCAAGGGCACGCTGAAGGCGGGCGACACGATCACCGCGAAGTTCATTCCGGCGCGCGACGGCAAGGCGCTCGGATTCCTGAAGACGGTGACGACGCCGGACGGGAAAGTGTACGAGCTGTCGGCCGGCAACCCCAACGACTAACCGACATGAGAACCTGTCGGTCTCGAGTGTCGGGTACCCGGCGCCGCTGCATGCGCCTGCAAGGCCCCGCATTCCTCGGAAGAGCAGCCGCGAAATTGGAATGGCAAGGACTGCCGGACTCAGCGGCGATTTCCATCCGGTGAGTCGCGACTATGCAGGAACGTAGGCCAACCTGATCACATCCTCGCCAATCCGATCATGAGCCGCAAGGCGGAGCGGCGGCCGGGCCCCGGCGAAATATGGCTTGCCGTGACCAAGCACGACGGGGTGCAGGTAGATTCGATACTCATCGATCAGGCCAAGTTCGGTGAGGCTTTGCGCCAAGTCCGGGCCAGCAACTTCGATCTCCCCGTCGCGCTCGGCCTTCAGCTCGCGGATCGCGCCCTCAAGATCATCCTCAACAAGCCTGGCGTTGGGGCCGACCGACTTCAACGAGCGCGAGACGACCCATTTCGGCTGGTTCCGCCACGCCGCCGCGAAGGCGCGT
>JBDTVS010000205.1:0-57181 GCA_040007095.1 Acidobacteriota bacterium | reverse complement strand
TCGTCAAGTAGCCATGTCATTACTGCCCAAAGCCTCGAGGGGCTGAACTGTTACCCGCCGGGCAGGCACGTCGCCCTCCACGGAGGTGATGCGAAGCTGTGTGACTTCGCCCTTGGCGTCGCTCACGAACTTGAGCCAGGCGCCCAGCTCCGCAAGAAAGAAATCTTGATCGGACTTTGCAATCGCAAGATGCCGTCCGCCGCCACCGGACAACTCGATCGCGAGTCGATCGCCATCGACCGTGACTCGCACGATGCCGAGCGGGCCCGCCCCCGTAGGCACCGATATAGCGCGACAGGATCGCCCGGGAGACCGTCGCCTCGTTGTGTTGCTCGTCCTGGAGGCTCCCGACCAGATGCGTTCGGTCTTTCTCGTTCTCGTGGCACACGTTCTCGAGCAGCTCGGTGTCAGGTACGAGCGTCACCTCCACCGGGATGGTCCAGGACTTCGCGTACGCGTTCGGATCGTCGAATGTCATCTGCAGCTGGATGCGGCCAAAATCCACGCGCCGGAACCGCTCGGTGACGTGCAACGATTCGGTGTGCGGGTGGCCAGCCAGGTCGAGCCACGTTCGATCATTGAATCCGGCCGTGTCCACCACGAGCGTGTCGCCTTCCCAGTGTCCGACCGAGTATCCCATCCAGGACGGATTCGGATCCTTGGGAAGCGCTCGACCGTCGAGAAAGATTTGACGAGTGGGTGCGTCTTCATAGAGCACCAGGAGCAACCCGGGGGTCTGGACGAACTTCACGGGGTCCTGTCCGAACAGCCCCGCGCGCGGCCCCGCCGGCAAACAGTTCGTATCGGGACTGCCCTTCCCGTAGCTCGCCACACGCTCGGTGTAAACCGCCTTCGCCCACGGCAACATGTCCACCGGATGGTTGCCAAAGATATTGAAGGTATAGCCAAGCCCGTTCAATCGCCAGATCCCCGAGAGATCCGGCGTCCCGTCCGACATCCGCGGCGCCGGGGCGGTGAGATGGGGCGTTCCATCTGTGGTCCGCGGCATGCCGGGCGTGGGATGGTTGAGCCATTGCGCCCCGAGCGGCGCGCTCATCAGGGACAACATCAGCGTCACGACCGAGCGTTTCATACGTCCTCCTCTGCCGCACCGTGGCGGCGCACAAACAATTCCGCTGCTCACTCTCTAAACGCGACATCGGAGGGAAATCCCCGCAACCGCCGGGAACGTCGAGGCCGGCGAGTGGCACGTCCCCGCGTCCCAGCCGAAGACGGACCAGGGCGCGGAGGGCGGCGCCCGGCCGGCAAGGCGTGACGGCCGCGATGCCGGAGCGTCTCGGACTGAGACCCCGGTTAACGCTTGACCATCGGGCGTACTGAGTGCGCCGAGGTGGCACATTGGGATGTTCCTGCTGATCTCGCTGATCTCGGTGGTTACCTCGAAACCGGGACACTTCTGCCAGACACCGCATTGACAGCGGCGGCTCGGGCGAGACAGGCTGTCGTTGATGGTCCTCGCACTCGCCCTGGCCGCGCTCTTCGCTGTCGTCCCTGTCGTCGCGTCGGGCCAGGCGCTCAGCGTGCTTCACATCAAGGTGACGCTGACCGACGGGGCACGCGCGGCGCTGCCCGTCCCGCGACACGCCCTGCTCATCAGCGACAACCCGTCCACCAGTTCGCCCACGCGGGTGGTCACGGCGCCGAACGGCACCGTGGACGTCAGGCTGCGCCCGGGAAACTACACCGTGGAGTCGGACGAGCCTGTCACTCGCAACGGCAAGGGCTACCAGTGGACACAGATGGTGGAGATCACGGCCGGACGCGACGTGGTCCTCGAGCTCACGGCCGAGAACGCGGACGTCAACGCCGCAGCCACAACGTTGCAGGAGAACGACCCCTGGCTCCTCGTGTCCCAATGGAATGACAGCGTCGTCGGCATTTGGACGCCTCAATCGCGCGCGTCGGGATTCGTCGTGGATGGCGGCCTGGTTGTGACGAACCAACGAGCGATCGGCGGCGCAACGGCGGTGGACGTTCAGCTCACGCCGTCGGTCAAAGTGGCAGCGCGCGTCCTGGTGGCCGACCGTATGCGGGATGTCGCGGTCCTCTGGATCGATCCCGTGACGGCCGCGTCGGTACGGTCGATTCCCCTCGCCTGCTCGAGCGGCGCCAGGCCGTCTTTCATAGATGGCCAGACGCTCGTCGCCATCGGCGCGCCGCTGCGCGGGGAGAAAGAGGTGTCGCCTGGAGAGGTGATCCGCGTCGAACCGCACGACAGTGTCGCCGACTTCAGGCTTGCGCCCGGCAGCACAGGCGGACCAGTCTTCAGCGCCGGCGGCGCCGTAGTGGGAATTTCCTCGCTCGTTGACGATCTGGATGAGAGAAGGCGCAGGGCTCGGATTGTCCCTGTCGATGATGCGTGCGAAGTTGTCAGGTCCGCCGAGAAGGCGATGACACCGGCGCAGCGGCCGGCCGGAACGATTCTTCCGGTGGAGCCGCTGCAGCCGTTTCCCGCCGACGCGCTCGCCGCGGCTGCAAAGCGCCGCGCGGGCAACCTGACCGACTATCAGATTTCATCGTCCGATTTCGAGATCACCTTTCTCACGCCCGTGTTGGTCTACGGCGCGCAGACACCGCAGGAGAACGCTGGCGGGCGCCGGAACACGCGTGGTCAGGAGATGCAGCAGTACCGGCAGATCGCGGCCACGGACTTCGGCGACTGGTCGGACTACTTTGCCGACGCCCCGCCGGTGCTTGCGGTTCGCGTGACGCCGAAGATGGCCGAGAGCTTCTGGACGACGGTTGCCCGCGGCGCGGCGTATACGCAGGGTGTCGCCTTACCCGCCATCAAGCATTTCAAGCCGGGCGTTGCCGAACTGCACGCTTTTTGCGGCGACGTCGAAGTCACCCCCATCCACCCGTTCATCCTCGAGCGGCGCGTGTCGGAGACCGACGCCGTTCATGAAGGTCTCTATATCTTCGATCCCCAGGCGCTCGGGCCACACTGCAAGTCCGTCAAGCTGACGTTGCACTCCGAGAAAGCGCCGAAGAAGCCGGAGACCCGCGCCGTCGATCCGCGCGTGATCGAACAGATCTGGCAGGACTTCGCCCCTTACCGTGAGCTCGTCGCGGGCGGCGACGGTCGTCACTAGCAGCAAAGAAACGCCGAGTTGAAGCCATCACGACCGGACATCCACGGCCCTCCTGGTTTAGACTTCGCGCCATGTGGACCGAAATCCTGAACATGGCGCCCATTGCGGTCGCATCCATTTGCTGCGCGCTCGCCGTATCGACCGGGCACGTCCCCCTTCAAGCCGATCAGGCGGCGGCCCTTGGTGGTCGCCTTGCATCGAACCAGGCAGGGCGGCGGTCCTCCCAACGCCAACCGGCCGCTCCTGAAGTTCCTATCTACAAGGTCGACCCGGCCTGGCCGAAAATGCCCCTGCGGAGCAAGTACCTCCTGCAGGGGATCCCGACCATGGTCACGGACCACAACGACCATATCTGGGTCCTCAGCCGCCCACGCGACATCAGACCCGACGAGAACGGCGCCTCCACGACGCCTCCGCGCGCCGAGTGCTGCGTGGCCGCACCGGCGATCCTCGAGTTCGACACGTCGGGCAACCTGCTGCGTGCGTGGGGCGGGCCCGGGCATCATCCGCTCTGGCCCGAGAACGAGCACACCGTCGTCGTGGATCGGCAGGGCAACGTCTGGCTCTCGGCCAGCGGACGTGGCGAAGGCATCCTGAAGTTCACGGGCGACGGGCAGTTTTTATGGGATTTCGGTCACCGCGGACCGAAGCCACAGCCAGGCCAGACGCTCCCGCCGCTGCGGGAGAACAACCAGGACACGGAGACGCTGCCAAACGGCGTCTTCATCTTCACGCTGGATGAGGAGGCGCGCGAGCTGTTTTTGGTCGAGGGCAAGCGCGTCCTCGTCTACGACATGGACAAGGGAACATTCAAGCGAGGCTGGGGCGGCCATGGCAAGCCGCTCAGCGAGATCAGCAACGATCCGACGCCTCCGTACGACTGGAAAGCCGGCCCGGCCCCCGATCAGCAGGAGTTCGCCCCTGCCCTGCATTGCATCCATATCTCCGTGGACGGCCTCGTCTACGTCTGTGAGCGCGGCTCGAACAGGATTCAGGTTTTCACGAAGCAGGGGAAGTTCGTCAGCCAGTTCTTCGTGCACCCGTCCACGCCCGCGCGCGGCCCTGAGTGCGGCGGACCGGGACATGCGACGCTCGGCATGTGTGGAACCATCTACAACCTGACGTTTTCACACGACCCGCAGCAGAAATACCTTTTCGCGGTGGACGGTACCAATCACACCATCTGGATCCACGATCGAAAGAACGGGAACCTGGTGGGCTCGATTGGCGGCCTGGGACGCATGGCGGGGCAGTTCTTCTGGATCGACGCGATCGCGATGGACTCGCACGGCAACCTGTACACGGGCGAAGTCTGGACCGGCAAGCGGATCCAGAAGTTCAATCTGATGAACGGAGACGGCATCCGGCGATTCCGAGCCCACGAGTGAGTCGGATGAAGTCGCCACTTTCAAACCATTCCTGATCAAGCGGCAGTGTGGGGAAGATACAATACGCCACCGCTTGAGGCGGCGCTGAATTGTGCTCGACTGATAGCTCGCCACGTCTCGGACGACGGTTCACGCGGTTGTTGAAAGGAACGCCCATGAAGCGAACGATTTATATCGCGGCGGGACTGATGGTGTTCACGGTGTGCGCGGCAGCCCAGGCGCCGACCGCGGGGCAGAAAGTAGGTCTCGCCACCAGCATGCAGAATGCCTACGCGACTCTCAAGGGAAACCTCACGCAGGCGGCCGAGAAGATGCCCGAGGCCAACTATGGATTCAAGCCGGCGCCGGACCCCGATCTCCGTACGTATGGCCAGTGGATCGGACACCAGGCCGACAACCAGTTCACCAACTGCGCCACCCTCAAGGGCGTGCCGAGCCCGAGCCCGGCCCAGAGCAACGAGAAAAAGACTACCAAGGCGGAATTGATCAAAGCACTGGCCGACGCGTTCGCGTTCTGCGACGGTGCGATGTCGTCGCTGACCGAACAAAACGCGCTGCAGATGATCAAGCAGGGGGAGGGCGAGACCGCGCGCGGCGCGGTGGCCTCGGCTCTGCTTTCGCACGGCCTCGAATCGTTTGGCATCGTCGGCGTCTACATGCGCGCCAAGGGCATCGCGCCACCGGCTGCCGCGCCGGCGGCGGGCCGCGGTGCACCAGCCGGCCGAAGGGGCCAGTAGGCCGGGCGGACGGTCGGCGTTCTCAGACCCCGCCCCCGTCCCACGGCGGAGGACTACATCGCCGAGTTGCGCGACCCGTCGGTGGGGCAGTTTCACGTCAATCACCGAGCACACCGAGGCAACGGCAGAATGTCTTCTCGGTGATCTCGGTGATCTCGGTGATCTCGGTGGCCTCGGTGGTGAACCTCGCGAAGCCGTCGACAGTGGCCGACTACCGGCCCGTTCGATATCGGGCGGCCCTCGCCGCCACCGAGGCGAGGGCGCTGGCACACGCGAACAACACGATGCTGGCGAGTTGCAGCCAGCCACCCACGCTGCCGGGACGCCAGGTCGCGGACCACGCCGCGCCGAACGGCAGCCCCGATCCAGGTGTCGCACGCATGGTGTCGAGCGCGGACATCAAGGCGACCGCGAGCGACGCGGCAAGGCCGGCCGCGAGTCCGATTGCCACGCCGCGCACGACGAACCCAGCCTCGCGTGACGACGACGGCATCTGGTCCAGATCGGCTGTGGTGATCCGGGGTTCCCGCACGCCGATGGGGGCGAATCGCGCCAGCATCAGCAATCCAGGAATGCCGCACACCATCGTCGCGAGATAGAAGGCCGACCAGCCGAACGCATCGACCGCAAAACCGGCGATGGGTCCGGCGAGGACGCGCGGCAGCGCGAACAGACTGGAGAAGAGCGCGTACTGCGTCGCTGAGAATCGCCTCTCGGTAAGGCGAAGCAGCAGGACGGAAAATGCGCCCGTCCCCATGCCGGACGTCAGGAGCTCGAAGCTCGTGGCCGCGTACATCAGCGGCAGGTGCGGTGCACTCGTCTGCGCGAGCAGCCAGTAGCCCCCGTTCGAGAAGACCTGGAGCAGTCCGAACAGCCACAGCGAGTGGCCCAGGCCGGCCAGCGTCGTCACCCAACCACCGATGACCGCACCGCCGACCGTGGCCACCAGACCGACGGTGGCCAGCGCGAGGCCGCGGTGCTCCGCGCTGTAGCCCATATCGATGAGAAACGGGCGCGTCAGCGCCTGAGACAACTGATCGGCCAGCTTGTAGAGCACCACGAACGCGAGAATTTCGATCGCGCGGGGACGCGAAAGCATTTCCAGGAACGGCAACCAGACAGCGTCGCGCACCGTGCGAGGCGCCGCGGTCGAGGTTTCAGGCTCCGGCGACCTCCACGTCACAAGCAGGATCGGGATGTAAAGCAGTGCCAGCAGCACGTTGACGAACGGCCAGCCCCAGTGCGCCGCCAGCGTGATGGCGGCGCCGCCCGAGACAGCCATGGCGGCCCGATACGCGGCGGTGCGTGCGCCGACGGCAACGCCGTGTTCTTCCGGTCGGAGGATCTCGACGGTGTACGCGTCGAACGCGATGTCCTGCGAGGCCGAGGCAAGCCCGGTCGCCAACGCGACCGCACCCACCACCCACAGGGCTTCCGGCCGTTGTCCCAACCCGGCGAGCACCAGGCCGAGCGCGCACAACAAGACCTGCGTCAAGGCCATCCACCCACGCCGACGTCCCCAGAAGGGCGGGACATAGCGGTCCATCAGCGGCGACCACGCCACCTTGAACGCCCAGGGAGCCTGAGCCAGGGAGAGCAGTCCGACGAGTCGGATGTCCACGCCGATGTCGCGCATCCAGTCGGGAATCGCGAACCACACGAGGCCGAGTGGGAGACCAGAAGAGAACGACAGGAGCGCGACCGCAGCCGTTCGCGGCGAGCGCATGGCGCGCACGAGGGCCGCAACGGCTCCGGAAGGTTTCTGCGCGTCGCTGGTCAGAGGCTGGTCGATCGAATTCAGTGGGAGGCGGTCTCGGCGGTGCGGAGGATCTCGATCAGCGGGTCGAGTTGCTTGCGACTCGCCTTGGCGGCCGCGAGCGGCGTCTGACCTCGTTTGTTTTGGGCCTGCAGGTTCGCCCCGTGCGCCAGCAGGAAGCGAACGATCTCGGGCGACCCGCGTCCGGTGACCGCCATGTGCAACACCGTGTCGCCGGTGTCGTTGGCGGCGTTGATGTCGAGGCCGAGGTCCACCAGCATCGCGATCGCCTGCGTCGCCTCCTCCGGTGAGCCCTGGTCGTAGGATGGTGCCGCCGGGCTGCCGTCACGCCAGCCGAAACCGGCGGCGAACATCAGGGCGGTCGTGTTCTTCAGCGTGGCCTTCGGGTCGGCTCCCGCCGCGACGAGCAGCTTCATCACCTCGACGTCACCCGACTTGGCGGCGCGCATGAACGGCGTGGCCCCTTTGCCGAGGGTCGCGTCGCCCCCCGTATGTTGGCGCTGGATGATCGGTGCCTTGAGCGCCGCGTTCGGGTCGGCCTTGCAGGCGAGAAGCCGGCGCACCACGTCGACGTTGTCGAGCTGTGCGGTGGGCCGCGGGTTGGGCCGTCCATGCCCGATGGCCAGCCGGTGCATGTCGACGGCGGCGTACAACGCGCCCATGCCGGCCTCCTTGTCGACGATATTCGGATCGGCGCCGGCGTCGAGGAGGAGGGCCGCGAAGTCGTAGTTCGCGTTGATGATCGCAATGACGAGCGCGGTTGCGCCGTCGGGATCGATCGCGTTGAGATCGGCATGCGCCGCCGTGAGCACACGGCCGGCGTCGAGCGCGTTTTCGCGCGCCGCATACATCAGCGGCGTCCAACTGCCGAGCGGCAGCAGCGATTGGCCGTTCCGGCGGCGGGCGAACGTGAGGGGCGCGGACGCCTGGTTCACGTCGGCGCCGCGCTCGAGCAGCAGCTGCACCGCGGCGGGATGATTCTCGGCGGCGGCCCAGATCAGCGCCGTTTCGCCGTACCATTTCTCGCGGACGTTCAGCTCGGCGCCGCCATCGAGGAGCACCTTCAGCAGATCCGGCTGGCCGGTGCGGGCGGCGGTCATGAGGACCGTCTCTCCCTCCGGCAGCACGGCGTTGGGATTGGCGCCCGCCTTGAGAAGCGCCTGGGCCGTGGCGACGCTGCCGTTGGTTGCGGCCAGTTGGAGCGGTGTCACGCCATATCGATTGGCCGCGCGCGCGTTTGCGCCCGCTCCGAGCAGCAGACGGACCAGTTCCTGATCGTCGGCGCGAACCGCCCAGTGCAGGGCTGTCGTGCCGTCAGCCTCGGTGGCGTTGACGTTCGCCTTCTGCCGCAGCAGCGTCCGCACGCTCTCGCGGTTGCCGTCCTTGACGGCGTCGACGAGCGGCAGCGACGAGGCCGCTTCCGCACCCACAGCAGCACACGCCAGCAGGCCGACGGCGAGCGCGCACGCCAGGACGCCCCGCAGCGAGCACGCTGGAGCGTTTTCGACTCGTACGCCCAAACAATGCTCTCGTGCCCTGCACACGCTAAGGGAGTACCACTCCACTAGAGATCCACCCGGCCGGTGCTCTCGCCGAAGCGCTCGAGCGGGCTGCCGAACATCCCGGCTACGCTCAGCCAGAAGTTGGCGACCGGCGTCCACTCGTTGGCCACGAGGTAGCGGCCCCCCTTCATCTTTCCGCTCGCGCCGCCAACCGTGGAGAGCGGCAGGGGATACGCCGAATGGGCCTGGCCGTCACTCATGCCGGCGCCAAAGACAATCAGCGAATGATCGAGCACCGAGCCGTCGCCGTCTGGCGACTTGCGGAGCTTGTCGACGAACGCTGCGAACAGCGACGCGAAGTGCGTGTCGATCTTTGCGTGCAGCGCCATTTTCTCCGCCTGGTTTCCGTGGTGCGATACGTCGTGGTGCGTTTCCGGAATATTCAGCGCGGGATAGGTCCGCTGGCTCGCTTCCCGCGCCATCATGAACGTGAACACGCGGGTCAGATCGGCCTGGTAGGCCACCGCCAGCAGGTCGAACAGCAGGGCCGCGTGGTCTTCGAACACCTCGGGCACACCCACCGGCGCCGTCAGAGACGTGACGCTCGTGGCGTTGCGCGTTTCGGTCTTTTCGATCCGGCGCTCGATCTCGCGCACCGAACCCAGGTATTCGTCGAGCCGCGCACGGTCCTGCGGGCCGAGCCGGTTCTGCAACTGGCGCGCCTCGCCGACGATCGAGTCGAGGATGCTGCGATTTTCGCGCATGCGCTCGAGCCGCGCCGAGGCGTCGCCGGCACGGCCGAACATGCGCTCGAAGGCCACCCGCGGGTTGATCTCCATCGGCAGCGGCGCCGTCGGCCCCGCCCAGGAGATGGTGTTCATGTAGGTGCAGCTGTAGCCGGGCACGCAGCCGCCGACGTACCCTGAAAAATCCTCTGTCGCAAACTCGAGCGATGGGAACGGCGTCTCCTGGCCCACCTGACCGGCAATCACCTGATCGATGGTCACGCCCAGGCTGATGTCTTCCGCCTCCGTCTGCCTGGCGACGACACCGCTCAGCCATCCCGCCGAGCTCACCGCGTGGTCGGTCACCGTCTTGCCGCCGGCACGCGACAGGTTGCCGACGACGGTCATCTGGTCGCGGTAGGCCTCGAGCGGCTTGAGGATCGGCGTGATCTCGAGGTCGCCGCCGGTGCCCTTCGGCATCCAGTAATTCACCGGCGAATTCATCGGCGTGCCGTTGGGGAAGTACACCGCACCGAACCGCTGCGGAGGGTTCGCCGGGGTCTGCGCCAGTCCGGTGAACGCCGGAACCATCGACTCGAGAAACGGCAATGCGACCGCCGTGCCCATTCCCCGCAACATCGTCCGTCGAGACAACGCCCTCTTGGCTACGAACATTGGGATTCCCTCACTGAGCCTGATCGACCCGGGACGCCGCAGCGTCCGCCTTCTTGCGCATCTCGAACGCGGGGCTCTTCACGATCCCCAGAATGATCGACGAGAACCGATTGCCTTGGCCCGCCGCGTCGCGCAGGATGGCGCGCACCACGGGCATGTCGTAATACTGCAGCCCGCGACCGAGACCGTAGGTCATCAACTTCTCGGTCAGCGTCTGGACGAACACTTCAGGCCGCTTGAGCAGCGCCCCGCGAAGCCCTGCCACACCGACTGCGATCTCGCCGTCGGCCATCGTGCCCTGTGCGTTGACGTCGTAGCCGGCGTCGCGCGTGCGCCACGCACCGACGGCGTTGAAGTTCTCGAGGGTGAACCCCAGGCCGTCCATCGATCGGTGACAGCTCGCGCAGGACGGGTTGGCGCGGTGGATCTCCATGCGCTCCCGGATCGTGCGCGGCGTGGGCCCCGCGGTCTGCTCGAACGGCGGCACGTTGGCGGGCGGCGCCGGCGGCGGCGTCCCGAGCAGGTTTTCGAGAATCCACTTGCCGCGCAGCGTCGGCCCGGTGCGGTCGGCGTGGGACGTGGCGAGCAGGATGCTGCCCTTGCCGAGCAACCCGCGCCGCGCGTCATCGGTCAGCGTCACGCGGCGGAACTGGCTGCCGTACACACCGGGTATGCCGTAGTGCTTCCCGAGCCGCTCGTTCACGAACGTGTAGTCGGCGGTCATCAGGTCGAGGACGTTCCGGTCCTCGTGCATGATGCTCCGGAAGAACAGCTCCGTTTCGCGCCGGAACGCGTCGCGCAGGTCGTTGTCGAAATCCGGAAACTCGTCGGTGTTGGGGGCGACGTTCTGGAGGTTGCGGATGTGCAGCCACTGCCCGGCGAAGTTCTCGACCAGGGCGTCGGCCTTCGGGTCGGCGAGCATGCGCCGCACCTGGGCCTCCAGCACCGCCGGCACGTGGAGACGATTCGACGCGGCCAGATCGAGCAGCGCGTCGTCCGGCATGCTGCTCCAGAGGAAGAACGACAGACGGGACGCCAGCTCCACGTCGCTCACTCGATAGGTGGCACCGCCAGCGAGCGTTGCCGGATCTTCTTCGACGCGGAACACGAACGTCGGGCTCGCCAGCAGGCGGCGCAAGGCGAGCTGCACACCCGTTTCGAAGGTGCCCTTCCGCCGGCCCTCGCGATAGAACGTCAATAGCGGCGCCAGGTCGGACTCGCCCACCGGACGCCGGTAGGCGCGCCGGGCGAGCGCGGTGAGAATCTTCTGCGCACATCCGTCTTCGCTCGCGTCAGTGGTAGGCGAGCTACGCCGGGACCTCGCCTCGTCGGTGTCCGCCGCATCAGGACGGGTCTTCGACTCGCTCGACCCGCGAGACGTCGGGGGCCGGCAGCTGAAAATGCGCCGGCGGCTCGGCGTGTCGCCAGGACCGGTCGGGTTGAACGGTCCGGTCACCGTCAACGACTTCACGTGCGGCCGCCCCGTGGAGTCGTATGTGCCGGCGTTGCTGCGGAGGAACGGACGGAGGCGGTTCGTGTTCTCGGCGATCTTGCGGATAAAAGTAGCCGCCACCAGCCGCGGTCCCGCTTTCACCGGCACGCGCACGCGCAGCCGCGCGTCGGTGGCGTCCGATCTCGCGGTGATGGCGCCGGTCTGGCCGGCTTCGTTCTTTCCGCCGATGGGGGCGAGGAATACGCGCTCGCCGTCGACGGTAACCTCGAGCTGGTGCTCGTGCTCGAGGCCACGAATCGCCTCGAGGTTCGTTCGCGTCAGGGTTACATGAAATTCGTACTCGGCATCGAGCGGAAACGTGTGACGGACACCGATGCCACCGACCGTGCCGAGCGGCAAGCCTTCGAGCTGCTGGCTTTGCGACTGATCGCCGCGCGTGTAGTAGGTCTCTGAGCCTGGCGCGGTCGTCGGATCGCCGACGGCCAGCGCGCTCACCCGATCCGCGGCGGTGAGATACCGCTCGAGCAGCGAGGGAGAGACGACCAGGAGATCGGCGTTGTTGTCGAAGCCGAACGCCGAGTCGTCCGCGGGCAGCAGCGACCGTACGTCCACCTCGACCGCGAGCAGATCGCGGATGACGTTGCCGTACTCCGCGCGGTTGAGGCGATGCAGCAGCGGCCGCCCCGGATTGGGTACCGCGCCGGCCCGGTCGAGCTCCCCACTGAGCCATGACGTCAGCGACGCCATGGCCGCTTCGTCGGGCCGCGGCATTCCCTGCGGCGGCATGGCCCGGGTCCGCACCTTGCGCGCCACGGTTTCCCAGATGGCCGGCTGCGCCTCGACGTGGGCGAGGTCGAGGGTGTCGAGCGCCAGTCCCCCAGTACGGGTCCGCTGGTTGTGACAGGTCACGCAGTACTTATCGAGGACCGCGCGCGGCGGCGCAGCCTCCGGCGCCCCCTGCGGCCGCACGCCCGGCGAGGCGGCCTGCAGCTCGAGCGTTGCCAGCCCGCGCCCCATGCTCGCCAGGCACAAGCACACGGCGACCAGCATCGGGAAGCGTCTCAGCCCACGGTTGGCCACGTGGCCTGACGATTTCACCCGTATCAAGGACATTGGTTTAACAGGCGTGCTCTCTAAGTGTAACGCGGAAGGTCAAGTTCGCGCCCGGCCAACGAGCAGCGGCGCCTCGACCCGCAGCCACTCACGTTGACCGGTCGCTATACGTTCACTGATCCGTGCTCATTCAATTTGGCGTTCGACGTGGGATTCACCTTCAGTGGCACCACATCGAGGGTCAGCAGTCGGTACAGGCGGGGCGGATCGGTCGACGTGGCGATGAGGTAGCCGACCGATCAGAACGCACGCGCGGCGGTAAGCACGCGGACCTGTCGAGGTTCAGCTGGCGTGCTCGACGAAAGGAGGTGGCATTGGTGTTGCCCCTCAGCGCAGCGTCGGTGACGTCCTGACGATGCACCGGCGGTGAAGCCGGCAGACGCGTCGCCTTCATGTCGTTCAGTCATGCGCGAGGTTAATCATGCAAAGCTATCTGCTCCGCGCGATCGTCGCAACATCCGTCCTCTTTGGTGCCAGCACTGCTGACGCTGCCGACTTCGACGGAAACTGTTTTGAGAAGCCAATAGCCTTGCTTAGTGTGGCTGGCGTCTATGGTACGGGAGGACCGCTTTTTTCGGTGTGCTTCATCGATGTACCCGGCGCGACACGCATCCCAGGTCTCACGTCAGGCACCCTTGTCAACGGGATCAACGATCGCAGCCAGGTCGTCGGGGCGTTCACGGACGCCGCGACGAAGACGCACGGATTTTTTCGCACCAACGGGCAATATTTCCCGATCGATGTGTCGAACGCCGACAAAACCGAGGCCTGGGGCATCAACAGCCGAACCCAGATTGTGGGTTCGTACGTGGTCAACGGCCAATCGCACGGGTTCCTGCTCGAGAATGGCGAGTTCACGACGGTCGATCCTCCCGGCGCGACCTCGGCGATCGCCCACGGGATCAATGACCTCGGCCAGATCGTCGGCACCTACGGGGACAGCGGCGGCTCGCATGGATACCTGTGGACTCACGGACGATTCGTCACGATCGATCTGCCGACCGTGCCGCCTTCTGGGACCGAGGCCTGGGGAATCAACCGCAGTGGCCAGGTCGTCGGGTACCACGTGCAGGGCGGCAATAGCTTCCGATTGGACGCTGATGGGAGTGTGGCGAGATTGTTGGACCCGCCGAATGCCCCTGTTATCCACCTCCCACGAGGGATCAACGATCGTGGCGAGATCATTGGCGGACTCATTGACCCTGGTGGGGCTCACGGATTTCTGGCCGCCTTCGGCCAGGAGTGGGTCTTCTTCGAGTATGCGCACGCTGGCGGCATCAACAATCGCGGTCAAGTCGCGGGCACGAGCTGCAGCATGGAAGGGCTGTGTCGTGGCTTTGTGCTCACACCGGCCAACGTCGTTCCGGATGTGTCGGGCATCGCTTCGCCCGACGGATCGAGGGCCCCTCTGGTGTCCGTCATCGTAGACGACAAGCTCACGACGTGGACGCTGGGACCAGCTGAGGAGATCTTGCACGACGACGCCCAGGCGGCCGGCGGATACGGCTCGCAGATTCTGTGGTACCGGGGCAGTATCTACGTGTTGGGTGACGACTACAATTGGTGGAGATGGACCGGCGCCACCTGGACCTTCGCCGGCGCCAACGATCCATCACGGTAAGTCACAATCTCCCGCGAGAGCGTCCCGCGCCTCGTGATGTCCGCGCGTGACTGAGGAGAGACGGCGCCCAGCCACAACGAGCGGTCAGGGCGGGCGACTGGACGCTGCGGTACGACGTGGAAGAGCGATGCTGTTCAATGTCCGCACAGATCTGGGCGAACGCCACGATTTGATGAGGGAGCAGTCTGAGGTTGCTCGACGACTGGCGCCGCTGGTCGCAGCGTGGCAGAGGGACGTCGACGGCGAGAAGAAGCCCCCGGCGCCACGCTAATCGTCCGGGCGCGATCGTTCCGATCCTCGGACAGCGCGCATGTGGGACTGTGCGGAAGAGTTCTCTCGCGTCGCTATAATACCCGTTGATGGCGGAGTTCGGACGAGCCTCTCCAACTCCACGAGGGTTGCATCGCTCGGCGCTCTATCGGGTCGCGATCGCCGTGGTGGTTGGAGCCTTCACTGCGTACTTCTGCCTCATCGCCTATTGCGATCTCTTCCCGCCAGAGCCTCTTGGCGCCGACCTCCTCGCCACCACCGGCGGCACGATTGTTCGTGCTGTCGAGGCCGGTTCCGCGGCGGATCGAGCCGGCCTGACCAGGGACGACACAATTCTGACCGTCGAGGGACGGCCGATCCGAAATGTCCTGGACTGGTCGACGGTGTTCGCGCGCGTGGACATCGGTCGGCCCATGGCCGTGACATTTCAACGGGGCCCGGCGACCCGCAGCACTGCGCTGATCTTTCATGACGCCTCGACAGCGCCGTGGGCCACGGCGTCAGGCGCCGTGCATCTGATGTCGAGGCTGATTCAGTTCGTGACGCTGGGCTTCGCAGTCGCCCTCGCCGTTCGAGGCCTTGGCGTGTCGGCCGCCCTCGGGTTCTGGCTCCTTGCGACGATCTCGGTTTTCCGAGTCGGACTCCCCTATCGGCTCGCGACCATCTGGCACACACTGCCGCTGCCAGTCAGCATCCTCTTCTTCCTGCCATCCATCAGCACCGTCGTCCTTGGCGGAATCATCTGTGCGTTTTTCGCGTCCCTGTTGAATGTCCGGCCGTCGCGGCCTCTGGTGACGGCTCTTGCGCTGCCTTTTGTGCTGATCGGCGTCTGGCGGGTCGCGTTCATCACGACGCTGGTGTATCGACCCGAGGTCCTCGAGAGAACCACCGGATGGGTCTCGCTGGTCACCGTCACGAACCTTGTCTACATCCTGCTCTCAATGGCGATCCTCGCCGTGTACTACCGAACGGTGACGAACGCCAGCGATCGACGACGGCTGCGATGGGTGCTCGCTGCCTCTATTTTCGGATGCGCCGCCGGCGCACCAGCGGTCGGCGGCATGTGGCTCGGTGTGACCAGCGACCCAACCGCGCTGTACCATTCGTTCGGCCTGCAACTGGCCTACACGGCCTTCCTGGTCATGCCCATCTCGTTCTGGTGGGCGATTGCAAGGCATCACCTTTTCGACATCAATTTCGTGGTCCGCCGCGGGCTGCAGTACCTGTTCGCCCGGCGCGCTTTGCTCGTGATGAGCCCGGTCATCGTCGGCGCCATCCTGGTCGAGGGAACGCTGCACGCGCAAGAGTCTTTCCAGGAGCTCCTTCGCCATCACGCCGTCCTGTATGCCAGCACGCTTGCGGCCGTGGTGATGTTCCAGAGTCGGCGCAGCCGGTGGATGGACGCGCTCGACCGCCGCCTCTTCCGCGAACGCTACGATGCGTGTCAACTGCTGCGGGCGGTGGCGAGCCAGACCAGAACGACCAAGGATCTCCGGGCGGCCGCCGAATTTACCGTCGCGCAGGTCGAGGCCGCGCTGCACCCGGAATGGCTCGCGGTTTATCACTGCGGTGCAGCCGACGAGCAGTTCGGCATTCTCGCGGCCCACGGAGACGTCGCACCGTCGTGGCTACGCCGAGCCAGTCTGATGGACTTCGTCCGAACGCTCAAGAAGCCTCTCGACATCGACCTCGAACCTGGATCGTGGCTGTGTGAGCATCTCCCAGCCGGCGAACTCGAGATGCTGCGGGGCGCGGCCGTGAGTCTGGTCGTGCCGGTCCGGGTTGACTCCTCCGAGCCGGAGATCGTCTTCGCATTCGGGGCGAAGCGGTCGGGAGAGCCCTTCAGTGCGGAAGACAAGAACTTGCTGGCAGCGGTCGCCGAGAGTCTCGGGGACGTGGCCGTTACTGCACCGGTGCCACACCAGGAGTCGACGAGCGAACCCGGCGCGGACAGCGATTCTTCCTGGAACGAGCACATGCAGTGGCTCGCCGATTCGGTGTCTGATGGCGCACGGATCGACTGGACGCGTGAGCTCGCGATGACCACGACGGAGCGCCAGCGCGAGGACCTTCGTCAGATGCGCGAGTTGGAGCGGTTGATGGAAGCCCATGGAGCGTGGGCGGCCGGCCGGAACCGCAGTGCTCAGGCAGCGGAATCGTCGGGCGGCGCGGGCGCACGCTGGGGCGACTTCGCTCTACGAGAGCGAATCGGAACCGGCAGCTTCGGAAGTGTCTACCGCGCCTGGGATCCGAAGTTGGAACGAGAGGTCGCCGTAAAACTTCTCGACGTCGACCGCCCCGATCGCACGGCCCTTCTGGGCGAAGCCCGCCATCTTGCGCGCGTCCGTCACCAGAATGTCGTGCACGTCTACGGAGCCGACGAGGTCGCGGGCACCGCAGGCTTCTGGATGGAGCTGATCGAGGGAAAAACGCTCAGCGATCTCCTCCGGGAACAGGGACGGTTCGGTGCCGGGGAGGCCGCCGCCGTCGGCGTCGCGATCTGCCGGGCCCTCTCGGCGATTCACCTGGCCGGCATGGTCCATCAAGACGTGAAGGCCCAGAATGTGATGCGGGAAATCGGCGGACGACTGGTCCTCATGGACCTTGGCGCCGTCGTGCCGCCTGGAGCCAGAGGCGTCTCCAGATGGGGTACGCCGGCCTACATGGGACCGGAGCTGTTCATCGGCGAATCCTCCTCGGCCCGCAGCGATGTCTACAGCCTGGGCGTCCTGCTGTTCCACCTCACGACCGGCCGGTTTCCAAACGAAGGGCAGACCTTCGAAGAGATCGCCGAATATCACCGTCAGGGACAGGCTCTCCGGCTCCGGGATCTCCGGCCCGACCTGCCGGATACCTTCCTGGACACCATCGACCGTGCCTTGGCCCTCGACCCCTTGCGTCGATTTGAGACCGCTGGAGAATTGGGCGCCGCAATCCGCCTGGTAGGAGCCGAGTGGACGTGAGCGCGTCGCACCTTGCCGATGATGATGCAAGCGGCTGAAGAGCCTGCGCAAAAAACACGACGTTCAACGCTGCGTGCTCTGCGTCAAAACGTTGTGACGTGTTCACAGTTCGGCCTCCTGGACCGTCATCGCTGGACAGCCGCGTGCAGCTGCTCGTACGACTGGTGCAGCAACTGCGAGACGACCCTCCACTCGGCCTCGGCGCCGCCTTCGTCGCGCAGCCTGCCCGCTCGGGCGCGCAGCGTGGAGGCCTCGAGCACGCGCTCGATCGGCACCTCGAACAACAATGCGTTCTCCGCAGCGATCAGCCGGCCGACGTTCTCGGCGTCGTCCTGACCGGGAACGCGCCGGGCGACCCACCAGTTCAGTTCGGCGCGCGCCACGGCGGCCGGATCGAACGCGGCGCCGCTTCGGCCTTTCACCATCGCGTACGCGCGCTCGAGGTCGGGCAGGACCCGCTCGTAACCGGACCGTGCGTCACCGAACGTGCGGGCCGCGCGCGCCAGATAGAATCCTCCGAGACTCGCCCGCGCCCACGAATATCCATACTGCTCGCGCAGCGTCGTCAACAGATCGCCGAAGAGCCGCACGTTCTCGTGCGCGTAGTAGGCCTGCCACATGTCGAGCTCGAGATCGGCCATGCGACCTGGTTCGAATACCCGCAGCGGTCTCGGCCCTCCTGGCGTCCGCAGCGCGACGAACAGGAGCCCAATCGTCAGCACCAGAGTGACCAGCAATCCGCGCCGAAGCCAGGGTCGTTTCATGACAAGCGATTAGCTCGTGTGTGTTCTGCTGGTGTGCAGACTCCAAATGCAACTACGACAACACAAGAACAATGGATGTTTTGGTGGCTTCGTGCTTCGCTGGCTCAGCCCTTGGAAGTGACGCCGCTACCCAAAGAACACTCAACCCGATCGGCACGGCTGTCGACATCTAGCGGTGGTGCGCGAGCTGATGCGAGTAGCCCCGCAGGGAGTACTGACCGTCCGAGGCCGACCAATACTGCGACTGGCTGCGCTGATAGTCCAGCTGGCGCGCCAACCGATCCTTGTTGTTCACGTTCTTCGAGATGATGTAGCGGATCTCACCCTGGGGTCCGAGAATCACCGTGCAGCCGCCGAAAAACTTGCTCGTGACGCCGGTTGCCGCATCCGAGACGCGGCGGCGCTGCGTGATCTCGGCCACCAGGTCGAACAGGACCTGTCCGTCCGGCCCGACGCGCCTCGAGGTTCGAATGGATTCCACGCAGCACGGATCGGTAGTGCTGTCGGGCGGCGCCAGTCCGAACTCGTCGGCGACGTGCGGCCGGCTGGCAAACTCCCAGAGCGCTTCGGCCTGACGAACCGATTCCATCGCATCGGCCGGCAACGACGGGTCACCCGCGAATCGCAGCCGGGCGAAATGCAGTTCGGACGCGGGTTCGATAAAGCGATTGGGCGATTTCCAGGCCAACGCATCTTCGGACAGCTGCGGAACGTTGGGTGGATAGATCCCGCGCGTGGCAAAGGCGGAGATCAGCGCGTCGCGGTAGTTCCAGGGATCGTCCGGCACCAGCTCGCGATCCGCGGTGACCAGGGCCCGCAGGTATTCGCCAAGGTGCAGATCGACCGGAGGGCAGTAGTCAATCGCGCGGATGCACAGGCCAAGGAAATGCTCGGCGATGTCCGCCACCTTGCCGGCCAGCATGGTGATGAGTTCGGGCGGAAGACGACCCGACGGCGTGCGGTAGGCGAGCCCGACGAGCGGCGCCGTCCTTCGCTTGTAGACGGCGAGAAACGCCGCGAACACCGCGGACAGCAGGACGCCCCCCATTTCGTGCGCCTCCATCTCCGGCCGGTACCGCGCGGCCTGATGCGACACCGCACTGCGGAGCGCCCGGCCCTGCACGGCGTCGCCAAACTGTTCGGCGATATTGGCCAAGAGTGTCGACTGATCGAGGTCGCCGTCGACGCGCCGCAGTTGTGCCTCGACGACTGAGCCGTACAGCATGTGCTGGAACACCGCAATCAGATCGGCGAAGCCCTCGTGAAAGCCCAGCACGTCGCCGCCGGTGGGGACGATGAAGCGGGAGCGCAGTCCATCGAGCAGCGCGTGGGTGAACTCGTGAACGATGATGTCGTGCGAGAGGCACGTGAAAACGTCGCCATTGGGCGCGATTCGGCCGGTGCCGGCGGCCGGCCCCTGGAAGTAGCCGAAGCTGATCTGCTTCAGATCTTTCTGATACGTCGCGTTCTGGCCGCAATCGCGAGCGTGAGGCCGCAGCCTGAGGCGGCCCTGCTGGTCCGCCGCATCGAAGCCCCACGGAATGAGGCGGCCGAGCGCGTTCTCAAACTGCGCGTACACTCGCGAGCAGACGGCATACACCATCTGTTGATGGAATCGGCGGTCCGACACTGAGGGGTCGAGTCCCGCGCCAATGAGCAGACGCGGATTGTCGAGGTCCACGCCCTCCGTGAGCGCCTCGCCATCCGATGGATCGACCAACAGCAGCGCGCCGCTCGGACCGGGCCCGAGCGGCTCCCAGGGCACGTCCACCGTCGTCGTGGCGGCGTCGATGCGAGCGGTGCCGGAATCGAGCGTGTAGATCTTCAGCGGCCGCTTGAGCGGATCGCCCGCGCGCCGCTGGTGGGCGCGCACCTGCGCCTGCCACGTGACCGCCGGTGAATACCGTTCGACGGAGTTCGGCATTGTCCAAAGACCTGTCACGAGTGGTATTGAATCAACGGAGGCACGCCACTTACACACCCAGTCGACTGAGCCGCCGATCGAACTCGTTGAGACGCGCCAGAATGGCGCTCATGTCCGCCGCGGCCGGCGCCGGCACGGGCGCCGGGGCGCCCGTCAGCCCGGCGAGCAACGCCAGGCTCCTGGCGCTCGGCGCGCAGTCCAGCTGCGGAGTCTGCGCGGCGCTGCTGGCCCCGAACGCCGCCGTCACGCGGGCATGAAAATCCTCGTTGGTCAAAGTCGCCCCATTCCGGAGCACGTCGAGCGCACGCACGGTGAACTGCCCGTGGCCATCCACCTCCAGCGCGGTTTGCGCGTCGGTGCACGCGGTGAACGACACCTCCTTCATCGTCTGCGGTCCGCGGCGCTGGGGGACCGCAAGACCAAGGGTCTGCCGGAAGCGGCGGTGCGCCGCTTCCATGTCCGGGGTGGCCTGCAGGCCGCGTATGCGCACGGCGGCGCCGCTCGGGAACGAGCGCTCCGCGGCCACCAGCCGCGTGATCGTGCCGGAGTGGCAGCAGTCGAAAAAGCAGGTGAGGTTCACGCCGGTCGCGAGATTTCCAAAGATGCGCCGGAGATCGTCGTCGATGATGAAGCCGCCGGCCGGAAAATCCACCGGGCAGAGCGCCGAATCGCGGCCGCCCGCCTCGTCGCCGTCCAGATCATCGACCAGCGTGCCGTGCCCGGCGTACTGGAAGACGATCACGTCGCCGGCGCGCGCGGACGTCACGATCTCCGTCAGCGTCTCGGTCAGCTTTTTCCAGGTCGCGTCCCGGTCGGTGATCATCGACACGTCGAAGCCCAGACCCCGTAACGCCGCGCCCCAGGCGTTGGCGTCGTTCACGCAGCCGCCGAGCCGGTTCGGCGCGTCGTAGTCGTCGACGCCGACGCAGAGCGCCCGGCGACGTCCGGCGACGGCGGGTGCAGACAGAGCGACGGCTGACGCGGACGGCGTCGGCAGCGGACCGGCCGGCGGCGCGACATCGAGGATCGACCGCGAGACCGTCTCGGGGAACTCGGCGATAGGCACGTCGTCGGCAATCCGCAGCACCCGCCGGATGACGCCCGACATCGTGAGCCGATCGTTGTCGAAGTCGCCATGCTTCCTGGCGATCGTGGAGTGGCTGGGACCGTCCTCCCGGGTGGAGAAAAGAATCTCACCCTTCCCGGCCTTGTGGCCGAGCAGGCCGAAAAACCGAAAGACATCGGGGCTGCGCCTGATGCTCTCTTCGAGGCCAAGGATCGGCATCTCCGGGCGGTCCTCGAACGAACGGCTGACGAGATACAACAACGACTTGCGATAGGGTCCGACCGAGTCGGCGAGCTCGAAATCACGCCGCATCGTGTACTGAGTGAGCGTCTTCACGCGGTTGCCGACGAGCGGCATGAGCATCTCCGCGAAAAGGTCGACGGTGATGGCCGGGGCAAGATAGTGGACCGATCGGACCTCGACCGGCGGGTTGGACGGTTGCTGGCACAGCGAGCTGAGGAAATGCGCATGAAAGATCGAGCCGGCGCTGTGCCCGATCGCGTGGATCTCCATCTCCGCGCTGTGGTGCTTCCAGAACTCGACCAGCTGTGCGACCACGAATGCGCCCCCCTGCCTGGGCAGAAAGGACAGCTCCGCGCTGCGCTTCATGTTGGCCCACAGCGCGAAGCCGCCGTTGCGGAATGCGGCCTCGAGCGCCGGATCCGTGAAATTTGTAATCTTGTCGAGAATGCTTCGGCCGGGTCCCAGCCCCACGATCTCTCTGAGAATGTCGGTGAGCGTCTCCTTCGCGCCCGTTTCCCACACGAAGAAGATCGGATAGCAGCGGTTCTCGAGGTAGAACGGGATCCGGTTTCTGGCGTTCTTCAGGCTCTCGTCTTCTTCGTTCAATCCTCCGTGTGCGAAGAACACGAGTCTGAGCGGATTGCCCTCTCTTCTTCGCGCCTCGAGCGTGGCGGGCAGGTGCTCCTTGAAGATTGCCTCCACGTCTTCGGCGGTCGTCTGAAACTCGCCACCACTCGACAAGGCGCCCATCCGCAGGTTGATCACGTGCCGGCGCAGCAGATCGCGATCGTCGGCGCTGAGCTCGCGCATATCACCGCCGCGCGTGGCGGTGAACGCCCCCGACTCGCCCGCCGACATCGCCCGCTCCCGCAGCGTCATCGCGTCCTCCGGGAGCTCGCCTTCCTCCCGGAGCGGGCCGAGGCCGCGCGTGTTGACGTTCAGCAATTGGATCAGTCGATCGCCGCGGCCCCGATCCCGCGACGCCGGGATCGCCGGGATGCTCCCGTGGGCGGCCTCGATCAGGGCGAGCACAGTCGCGAAGTTGAGAGACGTGCCCGGACACGATTTCGGACTCATTTCTTGATGGAACTTGAACTCGCCCGGCGGCAGGTGATGGAACTTCTGCACCATGGCGACGACCATGACCGCCGCGTCGCGCTGCGCACCGTCCCAGCGGTCGTGGCCAAGGTCGAAGTCGCCGATCATCTCGATCATGAACGGGCCGACCTGGCTGTTGCCGTTGAAGCCCGTGGCGCTGGCCGGCGGCTGGTTGAAATTGCGGCCCGTCCAGATGTGCCCGATCGGGTCGACGGTCACGTGCTGGGCAATGTCGCTGAAGCCCCGCGATTCGGTGTGGAACCGGAACATCCCTTCGATCGACTGCGCCGCGGGCCGCGACGCGAAGATCGCATGATCGGGCCGGAACGTGTGGTGGAGGTGCACGCTCGAAATCCTGCGCGCCCAGGGGAAGTCGAGCAGGAGATCCGCAAACTGTTCGAGGGTCAGCTCGAGGAATGGTTTGGGCATGGGATATTCCTACGGGAGAAACAGCGTCAGTCTGGGAGACACGACCATCGCCGTGACCGGCGCCGATCGCTTCGAGGCGTAGAACAAGGCGACCAGTCCCCACGGGTCGCCGCCGAAGGTGCTGGGGCTCTTCAGGATCACCTCGACCATGGCTTCTCGCAGCGCCTTGCGTCGCTTGTTGAAGGCCTTGTTGGTATCGCTCGGCACGACGGGCGGCGGCCCGGTGAGGAACGCGCGCATCTCGCCCAGCTTCTGGGCGGCCGTGGCCATCGTGCCGGCCCACCAGACAATCATCATGTAGTCGGCGGTCACCACGCCGGCGTGCAGCTTCTCGGCGTCCTCGCTCGCGGCCGGCAGGAACGGGCGCAGCAGGAACCGGAAGTCAGACGAGGTGTTGTTGCGCATCTTCTGCCACAGGGCGCCATTGGTCAGCGGGATGCGACGGTACGCGTCCGCGTCGTCTTCCTGCACCAGCGCGAGCAGCGCCAGCTTGCCGACGTCCTCGTAGAAATCGCGATCGCGCGGCGTCTCTTCATCGATGAACATCCGTTCGCACGAGGCCTGGTCGAAGTCGACGTCGATGAGGAGGCTGCCTCGATCGAAGTCGTCGACCTGCCCGAGCTGCGCCTCGATGTCGTGCGCGGGTATCAGGCCGACCGCCGCGACGGCGTCGAGGTAGTCGGACATCTCGTGCCGGTTTACGTCGTTGTCCATCTTGAAGTAGCTCATCGCCGCGGTCAGGCCGGTGTTCTGATCCATCCCCGACGCCTTGTAGGTGACCGTGAGCATCAACGACTCGAACAGGAGCTTGTGCAGATCCTTCCGACTGGTGATCGCCTTGACCTTCTGGCTGGTGGCGGCGTCGGTCAGCAGCAGCTCGCCCGAGTCGGCATCGTGCACGACCGTCGCCTCGACCGCCAGTTCTTTGAGCGAGAGGACGTTGACGAGCCCGATCACGTTGACGCGCCAGGCCACCTGCCTGGTACGCAAGTGGCTGGTTCGACTTTCCTTCAACGCGATCCCGTGGCGAGGGAGGGTCGGCTCCAGCCGATTCAGATCCCCCAGGTTGCCGGACAGCGCCTTGTCGATCGCCGCGGCGCCCTCGGCGTCGAGCGTGTCCAGATCGATCTCGTAGAGAAACGCCGCGTCATTCTGTTTCAGGGACGAGAAGCTTGCGCCCAGCTCGAGCGCCAGCTTGCGCGACAGGCCGTTTTTCATGGCCGTCGTGATCTTGTCGAGCTGCTCCTTCGTGACTCCGGCGGCGGTCAGGGATTCTTCGATGGTCCCGGTTGAGGTCGGTTTGCCGAAGAGCATGGTCAGCAGATCGCGATCGCCGATCGTGACCCCGGGCCCTGCCGACGCCTCCAGCGTGACGCCGACCTCGCGCGCAGCCATCTTGTGATAACCCAGGCGAACTCTGCGGCCCTCCAGCGTCTGCACGCGAATCTGAAAATCACCCGAGATGGTCGCCTCGACCCCGATCTCGGCGGAGGCCCCACCGGACACATCGAGCGGACCGACTTTTCCAATGGTGCTGACGCTCGCGAGCGGGTTGACGACGGCCGCGACGTTCACCGAACAGCCGATCTGGAGGTGCCCGTGACCAGATACGATAGTCATCGTGCCAACCGGCCGATCCGCCATCGCCTTGAGGTCGTCGACGCTGTTGGGGATGGACAGGGTTTCGAAGAGAGCCTGACAGGCGCGTCCCAACGTGATCGGGGGCCCGGTGAGATCGAACGGCTGGTAGAAGCGCCACTCCACTTCCGTGCCCAGTTCCATGCCAAACGAGAGCGCCCCCACTGTCGCCGCCCCCTCGGCCTTGATCGTCGGGCGCAGCAGGAACGCGACGAACGCCTGGCCCGCCGGCACCTTGATCTCCGGGCCCACGAAGGCGTCGTCGAGCAGCAACATGCCCGTGTGGTTGTAGACCGTGAGCAGCGCCGACGCACCGGCCGTGATCTTCAACGATGCGGTGTCTTTTCCGACCGGGACGTCGCTCCCCCACTTCAGCGTGAAGCCGCTCTCGCCGGGGTTGACGAGCGCCAGCTCTTTCTTGAACTGCGCCGTGAAATCGGTACCCGCCAGCAATGACGCGGCGGTCGCTTTCAGATACTTCGCGAAACCGGAGTTGGCTTGCGGATTGGCGGAGATGAGCTCCGCGGAAATCGAGTCGGTAATCTTGATCGATGCCATCGGCCTTCTCTTTTTGGGCGCGCCGCCCGATGGCGGCCCGACGGACAGAAAGCTACCACTTCTTGGACGTTTCCGTGCAGGGCGCCTTCCGCTCGGCGATGAACGATGGGATCCCCTTCAGCGGTCAGCGGGTGTAGACCTGACCGTTTGATTCGTGTGGTGCCGCATCAGGCGATCGCTTCGTGCGGACACTGGGCGGTTACGAAGGGATTGCGCTATCGTTTTCGCGAGGGTGCAATTATTGTTCTCCCGCAGAGTTCGGGTGTACGCTGGGTATCTTCATCGACCGTCGGCGATCTCCGGCCAACCAAGGAGACACGACTATGAGCGCTCGCTCAACGCGACTGGTCCTACCGGCCCTGCTCGGTCTGACGGTGGTCGTCGGAGCTCATCCGTTGCCGATGGGCCAGCCCGGTGGCCCTGGAGAGAAGGTCCTGCTCGGCACCTGGCGCCTCGACTTGGCAAAGTCAAAGTACTTTCCCGGCCCGGCCCCGAGGGGCGAAACCCGAATCTATACGGCGGACCGGGACGGCGTGCGGGGCGTGATCAAGAGGATCCACGCCGACGGACATACCGAAATCATCGAGTACAGAGCGAACTACGATCGCGAACAGGCCGTCACTGGAACGCCTGCCTATGATGCGATCACGCTCAAGCGGATCGACGATCACACGTCGGAGTCGGTGCTCTCGCACGCCGGCATGGTCTACGGTACGGCCCGGCGCGTGATTTCGCCTGACGGCAACACGATGACCATCGCATTTGAGCGCAAGACGACAGGCGAGACTGTCCGCAACGTGGCCGTGTACCGCCGGGCGCCGAACTAGTGTCGCGTCTCAGAAATTCGTTGTCGCACCGAGGGCGGCGAGGCGCCCGGATGGCAAGGCGCGAAGAGCGAGTCTATTGGGCATGAATGAGCGACGAGCGACGCCGCCAGCCGGGATGCATCGCCGGCCGAATGCAAACGAATTTCTGAGACACGACACTAGCAACGGCATTGAACCCGGCGTTGCTGGAGCTTGCAAACCTCCCGGGTCGTCGAACGCGGGTTTGTCCGCGTGGGTCCGGCTGCATAAGATTAGAGACTGCAAAGGCTGGCCATGCCCGCGGAAACGGCGACACACGCGTCAACCGGCGTCACCGCCATCAACCGTCAGTTCTACGACGCGTTTTGGAGAAGAGCCCGCCTGCAACGTGCTGAGGACTTCAACACCTGGCCGTTGGTCTCGGCGTTGCTGCCCGCCGCACCCCGACGACTGGAGCTCGGCCCTGGCTTGCGGCCGCGGCTGCCGATTGCCGGGACGCATTTCATCGACGTCAGTCCGCCAGCCGTCGATCGGTTGAACGCGCTCGGCGGCATCGCCGCAGTGGGCGAAATCGGCACACTGCCATTCGGCGATGGCGAGCTCGATCTCATTTGTGCCTTCGATGTCATTGAACACCTCGAGGACGACGACGCACTCTTCGGCGAGATGAGCCGTGTGCTCAAAGACCACGGCACCCTGATCGCTGCCGTCCCGGTGCATCCGGATCACTGGACGGCGTTTGACGATACGGTCGGCCACGCGCGGCGCTATGACCCTCTGAACTTGCCGGCCCTCCTCGACAGCCACCAACTGACGCTCGACAAGAGCGCCGTGTACGGCATGCAACCGTCCAATCCCCGGTGGGTGGCGTACGGCATGTGGTGGTTGAAGCATCACCCCGCGCGGGCGATGTTTTGGTACAACTGGGTGGGGATGCCGCTGGCCACGCGGTTTCAAAAGCCGTTGCACCTGGTCGAAGGTTTGATTGAATTAAGCGGTGTGGACGAGGTGGTCCTCGTCTGTCATCGTCGGGCTCGTGCGCCACACTCGGCAGGCGCCTGCCGTTGACGAGCGTCGCACGCCCGATTCCTCAAAGTGCCCTCGACGCACGTGAGGCGGTCGAGCGGTGTGTGTTCGACGGCATCGACTTCACCCGCGCGCGGTCACGTCAGCCCCGCCGCGCTGCCTCGATGGTTGCGATGTCGATCTTCTTCATGGGCATCATCGCCGCGAATACGCGCGATGCCTCCCCGCCACCAGCCGCAAGCGCCTCAGTGAGCACGCGCGGGGTAATCTGCCAGGAGAGACCCCAGCGGTCCGTGCACCAACCGCATTGACTCTCCTTGCCGCCATTGCCGACGATCGCGTTCCAGTAGCGGTCCGTCTCTTCCTGATTGTCGGTCGCGATCTGGAACGAAAACGCCTCGCTGTGCCTGCACTCCGGACCGCCGTTGAGACCGAGACAGGGAATGCCGAGAACGGTGAATTCCACCAGCAGCACATCGCCCTGCTTGCCGGACGGGTAGTCGCCGGGCGCCTCGTGAACAGCGATCACGTGGCTGTCCGGAAAAGTAGCGGCATAGCAGCGCGCTGCCTCATGCGCGTCCTTGTCGAACCAGAGGCAGATCGTGTTCTTCGGCTTCATCCTGGTGCTCCTTGTACTCGAGGGCGAACACCGCGGGTGTCCGCGTCGGCGAATGCGCTCCCGGCGCATCGTGCGACGAGGCAGTGAGCGTAGCGCCCAGGCATTCTTCAGGGCATCGTAGACGGCGAAGCGTTGCCCAGTTCGGCAAGGATACCAGAACCGGTGTCACCGCTTTCCGTACTCCGTAAACACGTAGTCTCTGGTCTTCGCTCGCGTGTGGCACGCGAACCCGCACCTGGCGTCGTTCCCCTGGGGCGGCGAGCCAGCTGTGGTGCCGGGCGTGAACGTATCGGACGCGCCGTTGTAGTCGAACACGGCGTACCCCCATCCCCCGCTGTCGGCGAACCTCTTGCTGTCCTTCACCATGAAGTCGACGTTCACCAGGTCGCCGGGCACCGTCGCATCCGGAAAGAACTGGTTCTGTTTCGGCTTCCAGTGGATCTTCGCCATCTTGGCCCCGTCCGGTACAGGCTTGCCGTTGCCGGGAATGCCGTCCCGGTAGGCGTCGATCATCGCGGGATTGCCGAGGATCGCCGCGACCACCCTCTCGTTTCGACTGATGGAAATCGTCTGCCACGCTTCGTATCCCCGGAACTCGGAGAACGCGAGCCCGCCAGGCACTTTCACCCCGTACTTGTCCTGCGCGGAAATGGCGAAGCCGCCCACGACGGCGAACCATACCGTCACAATCCCAATCGTCAGCTTGCTCTTGCGATTCATCTCGGTACCTCCTGTATCAAGCGTCGTCATGGCACGCTCTCTTCCCGGCGCGCATGCGAGTTCAATTAGACACAATGGGCGGACGCGAATCCATTAGACGATGGTATCAAGGGGTACTTCAACGTGGCCCAATCCTGGCTCGGCGTGAGAATTGACAATTCGAGACCCACAGGTAGACTGAGTTCGATCTGACACGCATGATGGGGATGCTCGGTCGCCAGAAGATCTTCGTCGCCGTCGCAATCGCGTCGTGCGTCGCCGCGACGGCTGCGGCCCAGCGCGGCGGACGTGGGTTTGGTGGCGGTCGTTTCACGCGGCGGGAAGCGAATGCGCCGTACGACGGCGCGTTCAGGTTCTGTCGAATCATGTTCCGCCAGAATCCGTCCGGGGATGGCGACGGCTGGTCGGTCGACTATCCCCGCGCCGACATCAACCTGTCATACCGCCTCTCGGAACTGACGGCGACCAGCGTGAGTCGAGACGCGCACGGCGACTACAACCATGCGGTCTTTCAGCTCACGGACCCGGACCTGTACAAATGTCCCTTCATCATGATGACGGAGCCAGGTGGGTCGTACTTCGATGATGCTGAGGCGGCGCAATTGCGGGACTATCTCTTGAAAGGCGGCTTCCTTTGGGCTGACGACTTCTGGGGCGAGCGCGCATGGGCCAACTGGGCCGAGCAGATCGGCAAAGCGCTGTCCCCGACCGAATACCCGCTCGTCGACCTGCCCCTGTCCCACACGATGTTCCACATGCTCTACCAGGTGACGTCGGTGCCGCAGATCCCGTCGATCGGTTTCTGGTTCCGCGGTGGTCAGACCTCGGAACGCGGCGCCGAAAGTCGCGAACCGCACGTGCGCGTCATCTTCAACCAGCACGGCAACATCATGGTGTTGAGCACGCACAACACGGACTTTGGCGACGCCTTCGAGCGCGAAGGCGAAAACAAGGAGTTCTTCGACCATTTCGCCGGCGTCGGCTACGCATTCGGCATCAACGCACTGCTCTACGCGATGACCCACTGATCGATCGCGCCCTCGCGTGGCGATGTGTCGAGGCCGACCGGCTCGACGCCGCCTGGTGTGAGTGCCCGGATAGGAAGTGCCCCGCTTGCCCCGCTCCTCCTGACGCGGACGTCCCCGTGGGACGTGCCATCTCCTCCGCAGTACGCGCGACCTGGAACGCGCCGGCGATCAGCGCCACCTAGGCGACACCTAGGCGCCGATTCAGTTCCCGATCCATTGCCACAACGAGCTCCTCCTCCGCAGGATGCTCTCCGTGGTGACATCACACAGCCCTCCGCTTCAGCTCCAGATTGTGGACTGCTCGAACGCGCGGCCCACAGTACCGGCCACGGACAACGGCGAGGTATCGATCAACGAGTTCGAGGATGCGAGTGCCATCAGGCGGACCGGCAGTGCGTGACATTCTACTTGCGTGCGGTCGGCGTGAACCGCGATCGGTCGGCGCGGCGCAACGAAGAAATAGCGTGAACAAATGGACCACTCCGGGAATATATAGATCGATGGGATGAATTTGCGGCTGGCCCTCACACAAGGGGTCGCGTAGACCCATCCGCAGTCAACACTGAGAAGAGAGGGCGATCGTGTTCAAGCATCCGTCCCGCGTGTCCGTGCGACGCGCCGTGGCGAAACTGAGAGGCCTCGCGGGCGCCGTGCTCGCGACCGCGTCCCTGCATCCCGCCAGCGGGCTCGCGCAAACGCCGGCGAGCTCGTCGCCGGGCACGCCGACCTTCAGAGTGGACGTGATCGAGACGACGCCCTTGCCCGCTTTGGACCTCAGGCTCGAACAGATTCCGGCGCCCGTGCAAACCGCGGTCAGCGCAGACATCGAGGCGAGCGGCGGCTTGGACCTCGCCGATGTGCTGAACCGCCGGTTCACGAGTGTGTTCGTCAACGAGATGCAGGGCAATCCCTTCCAACCCGATGTCAATTACCGCGGCTACACCGCGTCGCCCCTGCTGGGCACGCCGCAGGGCCTCTCGGTCTACATGGATGGCGTGCGGCTCAATCAACCCTTTGGCGACGTGGTGAGCTGGGATCTCATTCCGCGCATGGCGATCGGATCGACCACGCTGATCCCGGGATCGAATCCACTGTTCGGACTCAACACGCTCGGCGGCGCGCTCTCCATTCAGACCAAGGACGGGAGGAGTAATCCGGGGACGTCCGTCCGAGCGGTGTATGGGAGCGACGTGCGCCGGTCGATCGAGTTCGAGCACGGCGGCAACCGTCCCGGCGGCCTGCATTGGTATTTGGGCGGCAATCTCTTCGCCGAAGACGGCTGGCGGGACGATTCGCCGTCCAGGGTGGGGCAGGTCTTTGGCAAGCTGGGATGGCATCAAGCACTGCGCGAGACCGCGCTCTCGGTGGGCTACGCGAACAATTCGCTGACGGGCAATGGCCTTCAGGACCAGCGGTTGCTCGACCGGGACTATGCGAGCGTCTATACCAAGCCGGACAACACGGACAACCGCGCGACCTTCATCAACCTGACCACACGCCACGATCGGACGCGCTCGCTGACGCTCAGCGGGAACGTCTACTACCGGGATATCCGGACCAACACGTTGAATGGCGATATCAACGAGGACTCGTTGGACCAATCGGTCTATCAGCCGGGCGCGGCCGAACAGACCGCGCTGCGGAACGCCGGCTACACCGGGTTTCCGACCGCCGGCGCCACCGCCGCGAATACGCCGTTTCCCTCGTGGCGCTGCATCGGGAACGTGCTGCTCAGGGACGAGCCAGGCGAGAAGTGCAACGGGCTCCTCAACCGCACGGACAGCGTGCAGCACAACTACGGCGCGTCCGGGCAGGTGACGTTTCGAGACTGGCTCACACCGGGCAACGTCATGACGGTGGGTGCGGGCTACGATGGGAGCCGCTCGACGTTCCACCAGTCCACGCAGCTCGGCTACCTCAATCCGGATCGCAGCGTCACCACGTTGGACGCCTTTGCCGACGGCGTCACCGGCGGCGACGTGGACGGCGCGCCGTACGACAACCGGGTCGGCCTGGAGGGACGGGGCAATACCGGCAGTGTGTTTGCCGCCGACGTGTGGTCCATTCGTAGCGCCTGGTCGGTCACGCTTTCCGCCCGGTTCAACCGCACCGCCATCAGCAATATCGATCAGATCACGCCCGTGGGCGGGCCGGGCTCACTGACCGGAGACCATGCCTTCAGCCGTCTGAATCCCGCGGCCGGCGTCACATTCAGCCCGTCGCGACGGGTGAACCTGTACGCCGGCTACGGCGAAGGGAGTCGTGCGCCGACCTCGATCGAACTGGGTTGTGCGGATCCGAACGCGCCCTGCAAGCTGCCCAACGCCCTCGCCGGCGATCCGCCCTTGGATCAAGTGGTGACCAGAACGGTGGAAGCCGGCGTGCGTGGGGATCAGGGAGCGCTGACCTGGAATGTGGGCGTGTTCCATGCGGCGAACACGGACGACATCCTGTTCGTGGCGTCGACACAAACAGGATTCGGCTACTTCAAGAACTTCGGCAGCACGCGGCGGCAGGGTGTGGAGATGGGGATGACGGCCCGTAAGGGTCGTCTGAGCGGTGGTGCCGGCTATACGTGGCTCGATGCGACGTTCGAGAGCGCCGAAACGCTCGCCGGCAGGGGGAACAGCGCGAACGATGCCGCCTTGACCGGCGGAAAGGGCCTCGAAGGCACGATTGCCATCCACGCGGACGATCGAATTCCGTTGGTTCCCCGACACCTGCTGAAGGCCTTTGGCGATCTCGCGGTGACCGCCAGGCTGTCCGTGGATCTCGACCTCATCGCCGCGTCAGGGGTGTACGCGCGGGGCAACGAGAACAATTTGAGCCAACCGGACGGCACCTACTATCTGGGCCCCGGGACGACGCCCGCCTACGGCACGGCTAATCTCGGCGCCCACTACCAGCTCACCCGATGGATCCAGCTGCTCGCGCAAATCAACAATCTGTTCGACCGGCACTACTACACCGCGTCCCAGCTGGGCCCGACGGGATTTACGGCCACCGGCACCTTCATCGCGCGTCAGTTTCCCGCGATCGGGGGACAATTTCCGGTGCAGCAGGCGACGTTCTACGCGCCGGGGGCGCCAACCACCTACTGGATTGGCACGCGCGTCAAGTTTTGAGGCGACTGCCGAGTCAGGTGCGCGAGGCATTGAATACGCCACGCGCGACGGACTCCCGCGGCCTGCTCGACTGGACAGCGAACTCAGCCGTGCTGTGATCCACCGATGCGCGCGCTCGTGTACGACAGGTTCGGAGGCGCCGATGAGCTGCAACTCCGTGAACTGCCGGTGCCGGTGGCGGGCGACGGTGAACGGGTCGTAAAGGTCATCGCCGCCGCGCTCAATCCGATCGATTGGAAGATCATGCAGGGCGATCTCCAATTCCTGTCGGGCCGACGATTCCCTCGCCGACTCGGGGCGGACTTCGCTGGCACCGTGACGGCGGTCGGTCCAGGCCAGAGCGCATTTCGCGTAGGCGATGCGGTGTTCGGCGCCGTCGATATGCTGAAGGGCGACCGGGGGAGCGTGGCCGAGTTCGCGCTGGTCCATGCCGACGAATGCGTGACCAAGCCAGCCGCGGCTTCGTTCGTCCAAGCCGCGGGGCTCGGTGTGGCGGGTGGGTCTGCGCTCATTTGTGTCGATGGGCTCGGCAAGGCACGGGCCGGGCAACGGCTACTGATGGTCGGTGCGGCTGGCGGGCTAGGGTCCGGCGCGATGCAGATCGCCAAACAGCGCGGCCTGCATGTCACCGCGGTCTGCAGCCAGCGCAACATTGAGTTTGTACGAGAGTATGGCGCGGACACAGTGGTGGCCTACGACGTCGAGGATGTGTTCGCCCGCCATGAACAGTTTGATCTGATTATCGACGCCGTGCTCGCACACCCATACGCGCGCTGGGCGGCCTTGCTGACTTCGTCGGGGATCTACATCGCGACTGTGCCGCGCCTCCAAACGTTTCTGGCCGGGTTGCGCGCCCGCCTCATCAGTCGGAAACGCGTGCGCGCGCTCGTTGGTCGCGTCAACGCCGGACACTTTCGCGAGCTTGCAAGGCTCGTCGAGTCTGGCCAATTCCGTGCCGCCGTGTGCCACACCTTCGCACTGGCAGATGCTCGGCAGGCCGTCGCATTGTCGATGACCCGCCGGGCCCGCGGAAAAATCGTCATCACAGTCGCCGCTGAGGGTCTCTCCCACCAAAGTGCCATTCCGCCTGGATGACGCATCCCTCTCGAGCTCACGACGGTCTTCACGCGTCACCAGGCATCAGTGCGCTCCATAACAGTCCGGGCGTGATCGGGTGACTCATCCACGCCCGGGGCCGGCCGCGGGCCGCGGCCAGCTGCGACGAAAAACATCGTGATACTGTTGGTCAAGTGTTTGTGAATTGTTTCGAAAGGTGCTGACCGTCTGTCGTCTTGACACGCGGGGTGACGAAGTCTCCTCGATTCATCAAAGCCTAGAAATGGTACGCCGGTGGCCGTGGAGCGCGCGCGCCGGCCGGCAAACGGTCCTGACCGATAGCAAGAACAGCGTCTGCACTGGGCAGATGAGGAAAATACGGATGCGGATCAGAAGTCACGCGAGGCGCTTCCTTCTTCGATCAGGTCTCTTCTATTCTGTGAATCTGGTAAGAAGTCTGCCAGACATCGTGCATTGGCTGAGAAGCGGCTGCGTGGGCCATGCTCCACATGCAGTCAAGATGATGGTGGTCATGTCTTACTTGAAGCGATTCTCGATAGAGGAGTTCGTTGAAACCGGTACGTATGATGGAGACACACTGGGCTACATCTCACGCAGCGGCGTTCGGTGTACCAGTATCGAGCTTTCACAGGAACTCTACGAGGCGGCGCGGGTCCGGTTCCGCGACGCCAAGAATGTGAATCTGGTGCAAGGCGATAGCGGTGAGAAGCTGCAAGAGATTCTCAAGGAACTCGACAGGCCGGCGCTGTTTTGGTTGGATGGACATTACACCAGCCCCCAAACGGCGATGGGCGTCACGAGCACGCCCATCGTTGACGAACTCCTGGGGGTGCTCCGTCATCCGGTCAAGAATCACGTCATTCTGATTGATGACGCACGATTTTTCGACGGGAATCATGACTATCCGAAGCTCGACGAACTGCTCCGGTCAATTCGTGAGGACGGGCGTTATCGCGTCGAAGTCTCCACCGATATTATTCGACTCGTCCCACGAGCTCAGTAGTGCGGTTGACCGATGGTCACTGCCGCATCTCCGGACGATAGCCGACATTCGAGGCCTCTCGGCAAGACGAGTCCGCCGCCACGGTCAACCGAAGGGGCCGCTATCGGACTCGGCCCAAGGCACATCGCGCCTCCCGCTCGTCCTTGGCGGCGCGCTGACGTGAACGGGAGGCGGCAGCTAGGCCGGATGCGTGCTGAAGAGATCGAGCAGACGGGCCCCGGCCTTGTGGTCTTCCTTGAGATCGAGCAGCGGCCGCAGTTCTGCAAGCACCAACTGACGACCCAGCCGTCGCGCCTGCCGCACGACCACGCCCTCCACATCGAGCCAGTCCTGCGCTCGGCCGGCAAACGCCTTCAAGACGAGGAGGTCTTCTGCCGAGCACGTCGTCACAAAGACGGCGGGCTCGACCTCCCATTCGGTCGATCGCTCGACGACTCGCGCTTCGTACGGCAGCCCCCCGAGCGAGATGTCCAGAGGAATGCCGTTTGCGGTCTCCACGAGCAGGACGCGATGGTCGAGCGCGAACCGGCGCGCGTCCGGAAGCCGTGCCGGGTAGTGCGCGAGGATCGGATCGATGAACTGTTCTTCCCGGCCAAGACCCGTCAGCAACGTCAGGTCGACGTCGCGGGTCTGCCGGGGTTCGCCCCACCGCTGCACGGCCAAGCCACCGATCACGCAGCACTTCCAGCCGCGACCGGCGCACCACGCCTGGATATCGACGGCGGCGACAAAGAGGGCGTTCACCGGACCAGGCGGGCGCGCACGAGGTCCTGCCACTCGGCGAGCCCGGACCACTGACGCCGCCGTGCCGGCAAGGGGACGAGCAGCGCGGCGTCGATCAGGTAGTCGGTGGCCTTGAGGGCTGCTGACTCATCGAGCATCCGCAGCTCTTGCCAGCGCACGCTCTCCAACGCCTTCCCTGCTTGCACCCACCGACGCACATAGGCGCGCTCGGCGTCCCGCGTCATTGTCATCAGGAATTCTTCCTGTTCAAGCCTACTTCTTCTTCGACATCTGCGGCCAGTTGAGGACGCCGGTGGGTCGACGTTCCGGTCTGCGGCGCGTCCGCGAGCAGCGAGTCGGGTGGCGGGCTTCAAGACTGCTGAAGAAATCTCATCGTCGGGGAGCAAGGCTTCATAGTGCCTGAGCACGTTTCGCTCGACGTGTTGGTGAACTCCTCGCCAAAGCTCGAGCCGCACCGGCGGACACCAGGCCGCGCGGCCGTTCTGCAGCAACGCGTTCACCCGGCCGCGTGTCGCCGTGGAATAACACACTGAATTCCTGAGATCGGAATGGAGAAACTCCATGCCCGCCGCTAAGTTGACCGCGAAGGACCGCGGCCGTCTTGCTCGCGCCCGTGTGCGCGGTGAAGCCCGCGCCCGGGATCCGTCCGCGATTATCGATATCCGCGTAGAATGACGCTGGTCTGGGGCGTGTGCCGCAAGGGAAGTTACCCACCTTCGACACGCTTACTAGTCCGCCGCCCCCGGCCACAGAACGTGGGTAGCTCGAGGCGGAGGCTGTGGTGTCTTCATCACGGTCAGCCGCATCGCCGACAGCGCCACAGCCTGGCGTATCATCACGCGAACGGCACTTCAGGAGAAACGCCTTGCGCGAGCTCAGCTGGTTCTGGATTGCGATCGCCGTGAGCGTGCCCGGCGTGGTGGGTGCGCTCGTGGCCTATCCGATCTGGCTGAAGAGCCAACCGATTCTCGGCAATCTCGCCGGGACAGTGGTCATTTTCGGCGGCGCTGTTGCCCTGATCGCACGGGAACACCTGGAGCTCGAAAGCGTCTCGCAGCGGTGTCTCGCTCAGGGATTCGTGTGCTGGCCCGTCCCGAACGCGTTTTCACGCTATGCCATCTATGCGTTCATCGCGTTGGTCGAGGTCATGATTCTGTTCAGCGTCAGCCTGCGGGTCGAGCACAAGATCCGGCGGCGCGGTTACGCGCCGGAGTGGAGATAGCCGAGTACGCGGTCACGATGTGGCCAGCGCCGGCGATGCGCGGTACCTGGGGTTCGGAACTGCGAGTGATGATCGCCGAGGCATTCCTTGGCAACTAGCGCGTGGAACGAAAACCCACGCTGTATCGGGCTTGGCCGCTCGTCGGCCCGTCCCTGTTGAGCATGGCCAAAGCGAAAGCGGGACGCGCGCTTTCTCGTGACGAATGGGCTTCGCTCGTCCCCAACGAGCCCCTTCCCAACGACAGTCGAGGCGCAAGGTGACTCGGAGCGCCGGTATCGGTTCCTCACCCACCAGATCCGCGGCGCAGTTGACATCACGAAGATGCTCGCGAGGTTTAGATGCGGCGCATCAGGAGTTGAACAAATCGCTGCCCGGTAGGGCGGATAACTCGACAGGTGAAGCCTTTTCCGCGAGGCAGGGTGAGTCTGGCAGGACATCAACCCCGTTTCGGCAAGGAGGACGCCATGGCCAGTGTACTGCGGAATGGATGGTGGACGATCTCCGCATCCGGCGGGCGCGTTGCCCCCGACCTTGTCCTGCCCGGGAATCCACGCCCGCAACATCAACGGGGCACCGGGCCCCTCCTGGAGGGCTCGCCTCCAAATGAAGCGAACGATATAAGTCGTTTATTTTTTGGTATTTAATTGGTGCACCCGGATTGACTTGCTCGCCACGGTACAAGTCGAAGGGTTGGTCGCGGCGTAGCTGGGGAGCCAACATGCTCACGACCAGTCCGCGTCGACACGGGGCAGGCCTTTTGGCCTTGTCCGTGTTCCTCGCAAATGGCCAGCGTCTCGACGCGACCGCGCTGCTGGCGAAAGCCGGGCGCATCATTCGGCGAATCCGAGACAACACGCTATAGGCGCCCGCCCAGCCACAGCCTGCCGGCCACAGCCCTGGACCGTCTCACGAGTCGCGCTGCAGGAGCTCAGTGAGTCGCCTCATCGCCCGCCAGACGGCTATTCGCGCCGACGATGCCGACGGCTTGCCGAGGATCCCGGCCAGTACTTCGTAGCTGTGTTGTATTTCCAAGTGTGGCCGATTGAACGCTCGCACCGGTTAAAGCCGGTGTACTCGACGGCGCCACTGAAAGTCGCAGCGCCATGAATTGACCATCCGCTCACGTCGTGCACCCGAGAAGACCCTGGATACCAGCCTTTTGCCTTATTGAGCGATTTCACGAGCGGACCTGGTGAAAGCTGACCGGCTGAACTTCGGTGGGACTGAACCTGGCACGTGGAATCTGAAATTTGCCGATCACGCGGCTGGAGCCGCTGACCGGCGTCGATCACGATCGTGGTCGATCGGCGCGTGGCCTCGAGCATCTGGCCACGCTTGTGGGCGTCCGGCCTGGCGATCGTGGGAGCCGCAACCATCCAGACTTCAACCTTGAGATTTTCACGGTACACCGTTCTGAAACCCGCGGTAGTCTGCCGAACCCGCGAGCCGGCAAGAAGACCCAGAAACCGTAGAGGGGCGACGCTTCATTGACAAACGGCTCAGGAAGACGTTGAATCCGCATTAATTCGCGATAGGACTGGAAACCGCCCGCGTCGTCTGGAACCTACTCGGTCATCAGGAGGCCCCCATGCGTGGAGCGTCGGCGACATTCGTCCTGTTTCTAGCGGTGGCTGTCCTGCTACCGTCCCTCGCACTTGCACAAGGCACGCTGACAGGCACCGTCCGGGACGAATCAGGCGGCGTGCTCCCGGGAGTGACCGTCGAAGCGACCAGCCCCGTACTCATCGAGAAGGTGCGCACGGCCGTCACCGACGGTGCGGGACAGTACCGTATCACCAGTCTGAATCCGGGCACCTATTCGCTGACCTTCAAGCTTCCCGGCTTCAGCGTCGTCAAGCGTGACGGCCTCGAACTGAGCGGCACGGCGACGCTGACGATCCCCGCAGACATGAAAGTCGGCGCGCTCGCGGAGACGGTCACAGTCGCCGCCGAGACACCGGTGGTCGACGTGCAGACCGCCCAGCGCGAGACGGTGCTCAGCAACGAGGTGGTCAATACCATTCCGGGGAACCGCACCGTCGGCACACTGCTGAATGCCGTGCCGGGCCTTGTCGTCGGCGACACCGCACTGGCGGCGTCGCCGACGATGACGGCGTTCTCGTCCCGCGGTGGCCCTACCAACGAGGGCCGCATGACGATCAACGGGATGATCATCGGGGCGCCGTTCAACGGCGGCGGTGTGTCTACCTATATCCTCGATTCGGTCAACGTCGACGAGGTGGCGGTGGCGGTCGGCGGCGGCCTCGGCGAAACGGACATCGGCGGGCCGGTGATGAATCTGGTCCCGCGCTCGGGTGGGAACACGTTTCGCGGCCAGGGGTTCTTCAGCAACGCAGGGTCCTGGTCGCGCGGCGACAACCTGACCGACGAATTGCGCGGAGTTGGCCTCACTGAGACGCCCGGCATCATCAGCGCCTACGACGCGAACATCTCGTTCGACGGTCCGATCAAGCGCGACCGCCTCTGGTTCTTCGGCAGCTATCGCAGTCTCAGTACGGCGTCGGCGGTCCAGGGCGTGGTCGCCAACAAGAATGCCTTCGACGCATCGCGGTGGGACTGGGTCGGCGACTCAACCGTCTCGGGGCGGCAGTTACAGGGGCGAACGAGTTACGTCGGGCGGTTGACGGCCCAGCTGTCGAGCAAGCATCGCCTCACGATCAACGAGGAATACCAAAGCCGCTGCGAGGGGTCGGCGATGAAGGTCGAGAGCACGACTGCCTGTAACTCGCGGGAAGCCGACTGGATCGGGCTGGGGAGCACCACTCAGTCACCCGAAGCGAACCCGCAATACTTCGGCAACCTGCCGTACCACGTGCACCAGGCGCTGTGGAGCGCGCCGATGACGAACCGCCTGCTGCTCGACGCCGGCTTCACCTATTTCTCATTCAAAGGCGGCACGACCGGTATCGCAGCGCCGGACGGGATCTTTGATCTGATCGCGGTGACCGAGCAGTCCACGGCGACGAATCCGGCGACCGGGCTGCAGTACGCGCCACGCGCGAACTACGTCTATCGCGCCGTGGCGACCGCGACGCCGAACTTCGCCAACCCTAACAGCTGGCGCGCGTCGGCGTCGTACGTCACCGGTTCTCACGATCTCAAGATCGGCTACCAGGGCGCCTTCATCAGGGTCGACTGGTGGGACCTTGTGTCCGAGTCGCAATTGTCCTACCGGTTCAACCTGGGTGTGCCGAATCAATTCACCTTCCGGCTGCCGAGTGGGCGCCGGGCGGACCGGACGTCGACCGCGGCGGTGTTCATTCAGGACCGGTGGACGCGCGGACGGTTGACTCTGCAGGGCGCGCTGCGCTACGACCGCGCCTCGAGCTACAGCCCGGCGGAGAACAACGGAATACCGGAGACGTCGCCGTTCAATGCGGCGCCGATTTCCTTTCCGCGGACGGTCGGCGTCGACGCCTTCAACGACCTCACGCCACGCATGGGTCTGGCGTACGATCTGTTCGGCAACGGCAAGACCGCATTGAAGTTCAATCTTGGCCACTACCTCGATGCCGCGACGAACGACGGCGAGTACACGAGCAATAGTCCCGTCGTCCGCCTCGTTCGCACGGCCACGCGGAACTGGGGGGACAGCAACAACAACAAGGTCATCGACTGCGACATCATGAACTTCGCCGGCAACGGCGAGTGCCCCGCGCTGACCGGCGACGCGCTGAATTTCGGCGGCGTCTCTGACAACCTGACGCAAGTGAATCCGGAGACGCTTCACGGTTGGGGCGTCCGTCAGCACGATTGGCAGTACGGCATCACCCTCCAGCAGCAGGTGATCCCGCGCGTGTCGGCGGAGGTCGCCTACAACCGCCGCTGGTTCCATGGCGCAAAGGTCACCGACAACACGCTTCGCGGGCCCGGCGACGATCAGCAGTTCACGATCCAGGCTCCACAGGATCCGCGGCTGCCCGGCGGCGGCGGCTATCCGATCGCCTTGTCGATGGTGACGGCGGCGGCCGCCAATCGCGGCGCGCAGAACTACACCACGTTCGAGACCGACTTCGGGCCGGAGCGGACCAACTACTGGCACGGCGTCGACTTCACGCTGAACGCGCGTCTTCGTCAAGGACTGACGCTGCAGTTCGGCACACAGACCGGCCGGTCGGTTCTGGATAGCTGCGCCACCGCGAACCTGCTCGACACCGGGACCCAGACGACGATCAAGGACGTGCGCAGCTGCCACGACGCTGCACCCTTCCAGACGACGATCCGCGGACTGGCCTCGTACATGGTCCCCAAGGTCGATGTGCTCATCAGCGGCACCGTGCGCTCGCAGCCGCCGCTTGCGCTCCCCGCGTCATGGGACGTGCCGAATACGGTGATCCAGAGCATCACCGGCCGGCTGCCGCCGGGAGGCCTCGCCAGCGGCAATACGACTATCGCGATTCTGGACGCCGATCATCGGCTGTACGCCGACAATCGAAAGACACAAATCGACATGCGCTTCGCGAAGATTTTCCGCTTCGGGAGGCGCCGGGCGGATCTCGGGATCGATCTGGCCAACCTGCTGAATACCAACTACACGACGACGTACGAGAGCAACTATCAGTACAGTGTCGGCAATACGGCCCAGGGCGGCACGTGGAACAACCCGACGGCGATTTACACGCCGCGGTTCGTCCGCTGGAATCTGACGGTGAACTTCTAACAGGCCGCTGAGAAAAGCCGGCCTGATGGCAGATGGCGGGTGGCAGTAACGGGCGCGTTTCAGCCATCCGCCATTTGCCATCAGCCATAATCAGCCACGATGGATGCGGTCAGTCTGACGTGGACTCGGGCTCAGCGTAGTCGGTGACGAGGACTTGACCGGCAGGCTGCGCGACTGAATCTCCAGCCCACACGGACGGAGGGCGTCGTTGAAGATCGTTGACGGCGCCTCGGCCATCGCGCGATCGGCCGCCCCCGAGGAGTCGTCGGGCCTCTTACCTGCGCCGAACTGCAGCACGCCGAGGTGCACGTCGTACCGCCCCGCAATGCCGGTCCGGTCGTCAACGGCGCGGCTGGTGCTTCCGTGGTCGCCTGGCAGCCAATTCAGGACTGACAGGCTACGAGTTGCACCGGTACTGCACCGCGAGCAACAGGGAAGCTGACATCCGAATCGGCGTCGACACTCTAAGTTATTTTATTTCAGTGACTGAACTGGTTCGACCTGAGGGATTTGCTCCCTACGGTACAAGTCGACGGGCTGGTCGCGGCGTAGACGGGAAGCCATGGGACGTCGCCCATGAACGCGAACTGAGACGCGGCCATGATTCGAATCGACGGCGAGCCTTGCAGACAGGGCCGAGCACATCTAACTCATTGACTCGTCCTGCTTTCTGAACGGGACTGCTCCAGCGTTCCCTGGAGCCTACTCGGCGACAGCTGTGCTGCGCTCAGTCGTTGGAAGTTGCGACATCAGGCCACTGTCGCTAAGGACATGGTCCGACGGCGAAACCCTCCGTCGCAGACGTGGCGTGCCTTCCTTGACAACCATGTGGCGCAGTTGACGGCGACCGACTTCTTCGTCGTGCCTATAGGGACGTGCCGAATGTTTCTCGTGGGGTCCTGCTCGCGCACGATCGTCGTCGCATCATGCGCACAGCGGAGACGTCTCATTCGACCGCTGCGTGGACCGCACAATAGTTTCGGGAAGCGTTCCCGTGGGAGCAAGCGCCGCGATTCCTGATCCGCGATCGCGATCGCGTATTTCAAGCCGTCAGCGCGACGGTGAACGCGATGGGCATTGAAGAGGCCCTGGCTGCGCCGTGCTCCCGTGGCAGAACGCCTACTCGGAGCACTTCATCGATCAAACCATGTACGGTGTTCTCCCCCAAACGCAGGCACTTTAGCCAGTTCTCGCCGACTGATAGCCAGGTCAAAACGCACAGGCTTCTACGTACACCCGAATGAGCCGGAGCCATGACAGACGCTGACTCAAATTAGATCCAAATGGACAAGTTGTTTATTTCGTTGTATTTAAATGGTGCGCCCGGAAGCAACGAAACCTTCTAACGTTGTCCGGCCACCTGCGGGTGGCGTAGGGCTAGCGGCCGAGCTGGCGGCTCCCTGGGGTCGCCAGCGGGTCTTAAGCCGGTCGGCAGCCGTACGCCGGGCGGGCGGCGCTACGGTCGGGGGTACAATGACGAAAGGTCAGGGCTGCTAACCCTGACCCTCGTGCTCGCGCTCAGCGACCCACTCTGCAGTGGACTGCGAATCCTTCAGAGTGGGCCGTCGTTTTTCTGCCCTCTGCGGCTTCGAGCCGCGACCGCGAGGGCCAAACCTTGTTGCACGATATCCTTCCTTTCCCCTAGGCCGACCACAGTCTGCTCGCTAACGGAGAAGTACGTTAGCGCTGGCGGATCATCGCCTCCACGGCGCTTTTGCCCGCCAAGGTCAGCTTGAAGGTCTTCCGGGCCTGCTTCGACGTGCCGGACTTCTTCAGCTGCATGACAGGGGCAGGCTTCCGCGCCTTCAGCGCGTTGAAGGCGGTGGTGATGTTCTTAATGGGATGGCCTAGATTTTTAAGCGCCGAATTGATTTCCTGTGCGCCGAAATCTTCCTGGCCGTCGCCGAACTGGAACCAGTAACCCGCCACCAGTGTCTTGTCGGCCTCGCTTTCCGGCAACGCCACCGCATACAGGTCGGCCAACGAAGCGAATCGCTGTTCGCCGTTCGGACTGCCATTGCCATCGCCAGCTTCCGAGGCGCCACTACTGTCATTGCGGCCCTTGTTTCGAGAACCGCTGACAGTCACGTTGTACGCCTCCGCCGCCCAGCGAAGCACTCTCGCGATTGCGTCCGGCGCCAGGCCGTCGAGAGCCTCCGTCAGTCTGCCCATCGCCTTCACTTCGGCTGCCCGGTTCACCAGCGTGGGTTTGTCGCTGTCGTCATTCACTTTTCGTCACCTCATTTCTTCTACGAGTTCATGATACGAAATAACATGAGTTCATGTCAAGTGCCTCGATTGAACTCAAGCGTGCGACGCGACTGGCCACATGGGCGCCTGTGCGCTATTGAACGGAGAAGGGGCCGCGGAACGGGCTAGGCTGATGTGGGTCCCGCCAACACCTGGGCGTAGGAGAAACCACATGAACTTGGACTCTTCGCAGAAGTTCGTAATTTTGGGTTTCCTGTTAGCAGTGTTAGTTCTCATAATGCTCGCCGGTTATATCGCCAGGAAAAAGCAGTACACGTGGTTGGGGGTCTTCGGAATCGTCGTTCTGATGTCCGCGATGCCAGCTCTTGTGGCGTTCCTCATTCTTGCTCCAGACAATCTCGTCAGTCGGGTGTTTGGTCCGACGGTGACGAAGCCGGCCACCGCGGTGGGAAAGCACACGCCGGAGCAGGTCGCGTCGGCACGTAGCGTCATGGCAAGCGTTCGGCAAACAGCCACCGTCGAAGAGGATGGCACCGCGTTGCACGTAACCTTCAACACCGTCGACCGCGCGGCGCTCTACCAAAGGGCCGAAATGATTGTGATTGCCGACCAGGTCTTGCATGCCCCTCGCTACGTGCACTTCTACGGCCCGACCCATGAGGAAGTCGCGACGTTCAGTCCGAGCTTCGGTCTCAAGCTGCGCGATTAGGTTGGTGGGAGGAGCTACGACACTAAAATATGCCGACGCGCGTAAACGTTTACGTACTAGCTTTCCGACCTTAGTCGCTATATAATCCCCCTACCTCGGCGGCGGCTCGCAACCGCCGCCGGGTCTTGTCCCACCTGACTGAGTGCGAGCACAGTCCGGGACCTTTCTGCTAACAAGGAAGGAGTCCTGATGCCTGCGCTCTCCCCGATTCGGCCCATCAGTCCGTGGCTGCTCTACAAGGTAGAAATCCACCGCGCCAATAAGCGCGCCCTCGCGGCGGCCGCTGGCTTCCCGCACTACATCTATCTCTATCTCGCCCTCCGTGACGATACAGTCCGAGCCTCGCCGTTGATGGTGAGGCGGCTGCAGCGACTGGCCGATATTGTCGGCTTCCCGAAAGAGCAAATCTTTCTCGACGAGGTGACGAAGTGAAAGCCGACATCTGGGCCTGCACCCCGACCGGCCGGGAGCCATTCGATCCGCAGCGCTTCGCCAGCCAACTCGCCGGGTGCCTGCTGTGCGGCCGTCCGATTAAGGTCGTGGGCATGTATATCCCGCAGACGCCGGAGGCCGAGGCGATGGTCCTGCGTCTGCGGCGTCACGCACCCTACCCGACCACGATGCCCTGCCTCGGTTACGGCCTGTGCAAGAAGCACTGGAAAGCGGACCGGGAGACGACGGCTGCGCAAGTCGAGGGAGTCTTTCGCCGCACGGCGGCCACGGTGACGGTGCAATGACCCGCCCCGCTATCCAGCAGTGGGCTGGCCACTACATCCACAACATGGGCTTCGCGGTCGTGCCACTTCTGCCTCGAACAAAGGAGTGTGTGGAACGCCAGTGGTCCGGACGCACGTTTGGTCTCGACCACTTCTCGCACGACTGCAACATTGGCATCCGCTCGGTGAACGGCTTGGTCGTGGTGGACATTGACTTCACGACTGATGTCGCTGCCTGCATGGACGCCTTCTTTCCGCCGACAACAGCCTACGGACGCGGACCGTTGCGACGTCGGAAGCGGCTGTATCTCTGCCCGGAGCTTACGGAAACGTTCACGCTCACGGACATCGCGGGTGGCGACGGACATCTGCTGCAGCTCCGTGTCGGACTGCAAGACATGGCGCCGCCATCCATTCATCCTGATACTGGCGAGCGACTGACGTGGGACGGCTTGCTGGTCGAGCCTCGTCGAATGAGCCCTGACGAGATACGGGACGCGGCGCGTCACGCGTGGACTGCGTGTCTATTGGCGAAGTATTGGCCTACACACACCCGCCATGACCTGCGCCTCGCCTATGCTCGTGTGTTGCTCGAGACGTTGGACCTACCGGACTCCGTGGCGGTCAAGATTCTGGAATGGGCGTGCCGACTGGGTGGGTCCGATGCCAAAGGCATTGCGGATGCACATCAAGCCATTAAGAACACGCGGACCTGCCTGCAGACGGACAAGCCCGCAGCTGGTGGTCCGACTGTCGCGCGTCTGCTGCCGGATACCGGAGCCAAGATTGTCGCGAAGCTCCGGGACGCCTACGGCAAGCTCGACCCATTGTGGGACGCGGTCAATCGGCTGAATGAGCACTTCGCCATTGTCAGCGTGAGCAATCGCGTCGTGGTCATGGAGACGTGGCCTGACGGTGGCATTAAGGAACTCTGGCCGTTCAAGGAATTCCGGAATCTGCTTATTAAGGACCGGGTGTCAGTCGGCAAGAAGGTGCGACCGCTCGCGGACGAATGGCTGCAGCATCGCGATGGCCGACGCTACGACCGTCTGGTCTACGTGATGCCTGGGTCGGCGGAGCAATGTCGCGCCGACGACTACAACGGCTGGCTTGGATTCACGGTGCCGCCCGTTATCGGCGACTGGTCGCGCAATCGGGACCACATGCTGAAAATCATCTGCGGCGGCAACCCCGACTACTTCGCCTGGCTGTTCAACTGGTGCGCGGCACTGGTCCAGCGTCCCGGCCAACACGCCTTCGCCGCTGTCGTGATGCGTGGTGGTGAAGGAACCGGCAAAGGGCACTTCGGGCATCAGATGCTCGGTGCGCTGTTCCACAGACAGCAATATCTGCACGTCATTGGCGCGGAGGCGTTGACCGGTCGCTTCAACGAGCATTTGTCCGGCAAGGTGCTCGTGTTCGCCGACGAGAGCACGTGGGGCGGCGACCCCCGCGCCGCGGAGAAGTTGAAAGGGATGGTGACGGAAAGCACGGTCAACATCGAACGGAAGTTCCTGCCGCTGGTCGAAGAGCCGAGCGCGCTCCACATCATTATCGCGTCGAATAACGAATGGCCCGTCGCCATTCCGACGGACGACCGGCGCTACATGGTGTTGGACGTCAGCGCCAAGCAGCGCCAAAACGATGCGTATTTCGCCCCGCTGCGCGACGAACTGGCGAATGGTGGGCTCGCGGCCATGCTGCATGACCTATTGGACCACCCGATTGATGAAGCCGCGCTCCGCCATCCGCTGCACACGGCCGGCAAACGCGACGTGACCACCCACAGCCTGAAACCAATTCAGCGTTGGTGGTTCGAGTTGTTGCGAGTCGGCGTGATTGGCGTGGAGGACGACGCTAAGTGGCCGACGCAGATTCAAAAGGCCGCGCTGCACTCCGACCTGATGGCATTTCTCGACAGACACCAAGAACGGTGGACGCGCAAGGCGACGGAAACGGAACTCGGCACGTTTCTGAAACCCTACATCGTGCGGCAATCGCGCGAGCAGCGAGACGGCGAGCCACGCCAGCGGTTTTGTGAGCTACGGCCGTTGGCCGAGTGCCGGGGCATTTGGATGATGGCCTGCGGGTGGTCTGCTGATTACGACTGGGGCGAAGACGTGTGGACGTGAGGTCGGGTAGGTCGGGTAGGGGTCGGGTAGTCGTAACACGTTATGGTACGCGTGGTTGACCTACCTACCCTACCTACCCTACCTAAAGTAAGTAGTAAAAAGTAAGTAAGGTAAAAAAAGCCCGCTAACGTTTTAGTCGTCGGGTAGGTCAGGCAGGCCGGGTAGGTAAGGTAGCCCAACGATATCGGGCCTGACTTCTTGAAAGGCGCAAGGACCTAATAGCTATGGCAGGTGAAGGACGCCGGTTTGGAGCCATCAACAATTCCACACGCGAGGTGCGTTACTTCGCACGTGAATACGGCCGCGAGGCAATCGCGTTCCTTGCGGAAGTGATGATGGACGTCAAGGGCATCTACCTCGACAAAGACCGTCTATGGGCCGCGAGGGAACTCCTGGACCGAGGTTATGGCAAGCCGAGCCAGCACCTGCGTATGGAGGTGGAACAAGCACCTCTTGCACTCCAGAACCTATCCGCCCAGCAGTTGGCGGAGCGTGCGGAAGCTATCGCCGTCGCCATGCGGCAGGCAGCGGACGCCGAGGCGCGACACCAACTGCCCGCTGCCCCTACCGCCATCGATGCCGAGGTGGTGGAACAGCCCGTGGGTTCGGCGCCCCCAGGCAAAGGCCCCGAATGACGCCCAACCCTAACGCCAGCCGCGCCTTGGGCGCCTTACTGGCCCGCCGCTTCTTAAACCCAGGGCGGTCCGGCCCGCGCGCCGCTACCCCTTTACCCTACCCACCGCGTCGGGCTGGGCGGGTCGGCTGGGGGCTGGTGGTAATCCGGGATTACCACAGAACGCCTGTAGGTAATTCCAAATTACCTACAGCAGCCAGCAGTCCTGCGTCCGGACTGCGCAGTCCGCGTCCCGCAGTCCGCGACTCGGGCGTCGGGACGCAATCCGCGCGGTGCTCCCCGGACGCCGCGTACATCGGGGCGGGAGGTCGGAGCATCGGGCCTCCCCTCCCGGCTTGCGGACCCCGCGACCGAGAGTCCCCAAGCCCGAAAGGTAATTCCAAATTACCTTTCCCGAAAACCCAAAAGGGGTAATCCCAGATTACCCCTTTTCCGAAAGGAACACCGAATGGAAATCCCCGACGCTGCCTTCGTCGGCTTCGCCGCCGACTACTACACCGTGATGTCCCGCGTGGTGCCGCTCGCAATCCCCAATCCGGCATCCATCGACCTCGCCGCCCTGAAATCGATTTGCCTCCATGTGGGGCAATTCCCTGAGCAGGCGGACGTCTACGCCGCGGCATGGCGGCTCTATCGTGCCATCGAACTGACCGAACATTTCATCCTTCACTAAGGAGGTCTGATGCAACACACCTGGGACGTCTACTTCGCGCAAGCCCGCGTCCTGCGCACCCTCGCCACGGCCGCAGGAGCCTCGGACCCGGACCGCCTGGCGCTCCGGGCGATTACCATCCCACCGCTCGTGCCGAAGCTCGGTGGCCTCTTCTTCCGGGCAGCCCACCAACGCGCCGTCACCCATGCCGTTGCGCTGCTCCCGCGTGCGCTGCAAGCGCAGGTGCCGCCCATCGCCCTATTATCGACTCTTCGCGACGATACCGCGGACGCGGAGTACACACGGAAGACCGGCGTCATCGCGCTCCGGACCAATGCCGAGCCGTTCCAACGTGCGATGCGTGGCAAACCGCTGCTGCTGGCTGCGGTGCTGCGGCATGAACTCGACCATCATCTGCATCCGGAACACGGCGAAGCGCAAGCCTACGACGCCGAGATCGCCTTCTTGCGATCTCGACAGGCGCCAGCGTCCATGATGACGTGGGCCGAGTCCGCGAAGGCGAGCGGAGTCGCCAGCGAGAAAATCCGTCTGGGCAAGCGGGTATTGAAAGCGCTCCGTCAACAACAACAGGAGTCCAAACATGTCCTTCACACCACGTAGACACGAAAACGGCGGTCCGTGCTGTTCCGACGGCGGCGCGCTCTGCCCCACGTGCAAGACCTACCACGCCCAGCAACGGCGAGCGGAGTCGTCTGCTTGTCGCGCAGCGACGAGCGGACGATATGAAGCCCCGGACCCCTACGCCGCAGGCATCAAGGCACTTCAGGTGGCCAACCAATGATGGAGTTACAAACACTCATGGAAGAAATCACCCGTGAAACGGAGACGGAGCTGGCGTCGATGCTGGACCCGCTCGACATTCCTGGCGACTGGACCGAGCGCCAGCGCCTCGCGTACGAAGAGCGACGGACGGCGTTGCGGTCGCAGATTGTGGAGCGTCGGGCCAGCGCCACTGAACGAGCGAACGCCAACGCCACGCTGGTCAGTCTGGACCACGAACTCGCCGAGACCATTCGGTGGCGTGACTTTCTGATTCCCACGCGCAAGACGCTCTGCGACGAGCTACTGATGCCGCGGACCCGGAGCCGCGCCGACCAGGAAGTGCAACAGATTTTGCGGTATGCCATCCACACCATCGACTTCGGTCCGAAGCAGCTGTTAGGCGCATCGGTCTACACCTTGCGCAGCACGCCGCTCGGGGAGCTGATGATTGCCGCAGGCTACACGCCGACCGACAATCCGAACCACGCCGTGTACAGCGGCCTGCCCTGGCGCGGCAGTCTCCCGGAGGTGGAAAAGACCCTGTTGGACCTGACCTCGCGGCGCACCGTCGCGCAGACGCAGCTGGTGTTGGCGTCGCGGTCTCCCGAAGAAGTCGCGACCGCTCGCGAAGAACGAGCCAAGCGGCCCGACCGCAAGACGCGAGGCGATGGGACGCAGTTCGACAAGTATCCGGACGGCACCATCGTGGAGGTCGAGCCGAGTCCGGAGTCGGGGCCGGTGGCCGAGCCGGAGATGCCGACGGCGTGACGCGGCGTGGGAGCAGACCGATGCAACTTTGCGGCCGAGACAGGTCCCTCGGCCGCGAGCTGGGAGCGACGGACCCCAGGGCCAAGCCTGTGTTGTGGAGTAGGCACCACGGCGCGGGCATCCGTCACTTATGCACTCGCGGAGATAGGTCCGGCCGTGAGTCTTCTGGGAGCGACGGACCCCAGAGTCAGCCTGTGCCGTGTGTGCCAAGCAAGCGCACGACGCAGGCATCCGTCACTCATTACTCGTGGTGTTATCTTCCTTTCACCGCGAGTCATCTGGGAGCGGACGGACCCCAGAGTCAGTCCGCGTCGTGTGGCGTTTCGAGCACGACGCGGACATCCGTCCACGAAAAGCGGGGCTATTTTCATGGTCCGGGCCAAGACCAAATGAACTCCGACCGGTGCCCCGCCACGCGGTGTCATGCCCGTGTGAACCAAGCTGGTCGGGGAAGGCCCTGCGCTCGGCGGCGTGTTGTGCAAGCCACGTCGCCGGGCGTAATTTCGCGCGGCGCGAAGCGATTTCCATCCAAGGTAAAATAGTTGCGGTAAGTGCAAGCGAATAAACGACTTGCGTCCACAGGAGGTTTGGATGATTGCCGCGATTTACGCCAGGAAAAGCACCGAGCAGAAAGTGTCCACGGAGAATCTGTCGGTCACACAACAGGAAGAGGGAGCGCGGGAGTTCGCCGCCGCAAAGGGCTGGACGGTGGGATATGTGTTCGCGGAGCCGAAAGAGATTTCCGGCGCGGAGTTTGGCAACCGGCCCGCGTTCCAACGATTGATGGCCACGCTGCCGAAGCCGCCGTTTCAGGTGCTCATTGTCCGCGAACAATCGCGGCTCGGTCGGGAGTCGGCGGAGACTGCCTACGTGATTAAGCAGCTGGCGCAAGCGGGCGTCGAGATTTTCGGGTATTCGAAGGGCAAGTCGCTGACGCCGAAGAATTGGCTAGAGAAGGCGATGTCGGCGATGCAATCCGCCGCCGACGAGGCGCACCGTGAGGCATCGAGCGAGCAGGTGCACGCGGCGCATACGCGCCTCCACAAGCAAGGGCACGTGGTCGGAGGCCGCGTGTTCGGCTACCACAATCGGGTCATCTTCCACGGCGAAGACCGGGATGGAAATCCGCTCCGGTCCCATGTGGAGCTGGAGGTCAATCCGGACGAGGCCGCCGTGGTGGTTCGCATCTTCGAGATGTATGACTCGGGCCTCGGACTGAAACGCATCGCCAAGCAGTTGACCCGTGACGGCTCCCCCGCACCGAAGCACTTCCGTCGCACGGACGGCCTCGCGCCCGTGGTTGGCTGGGGACCGTCCACCGTGCGGGCCGTGCTCTACCGAGAGACGTATCGCGGCGTGCGGCTGTGGAACCGGACGCGCAAGAAGGACAGCTATGGCGCGTGGGCACCCACCGACCGCCCGGAGTCCGAATGGCTGGAGGCTCCCTCCCCGCGCATCATCACCGACGCGCTCTGGCGACGCGTGCAGTCGCGGAGAGCCGCGACGGAAGGCCGGGCGCTGCGGTTTGAAGATGGCCGGATGTTGGGCGGCCCCAGGAAAGACGGCGTGAACAACCTGTTGGTTGGCATGGCCACGTGCGGCCTCTGCGGCGGCGGTCTCATCGTGGAGAGTGGGGGCAAGAAGCGCGGGCGGAGGCCGGAATACATCTGCCATCGCCGTCGCGCCAACGGTGCCTGTACGAATCGCCTGCACATCTCCGTCGCGGACCTGAACGAGGCCGTGCTCGCCGCGGTGGAGGCCCACGCCTTGACCAAAGAGGCCATCGAGCAGGTGATTCTGCTCACGGAGCGCGACGACGCGCAGGAGCAGCACGCGGCACTGCTGCGGGAACGGATGGAAATCTCCAAGCAGATTGACCGGCTGGTCGTGGCCGTGGCCACGGCGGGCGACGTCGTGTCGCTGGCAACGAAGCTGCGGGAGTTGGAAGCACGGCGCAGCGCCATCGACCGCAACGTCGTCGGGCTGCGTCCGGTCCCACGGCTGGCCCCAAAGGTGATCGACACGCGGCTGGCGGAGTGGCGTCGGCTGCTGCGTCAGTCCCCGACGCAAGGCCGTGCCGTGCTGCAGCGCATCATCCAGGGGCGCATCACCTTCACACCACTGAAGCGGGGCGAAGGCTATACGTTCACGGCCCCGACCCGGTTCGACAAGCTGTTCAGCGGGATTGTCGCGCCGAAACCGGCGTTCATTCCGGAGGGCGGCGGACCGGAATTCGGCCTGGAGGATACATTCGACGGGGATTACGGGCGGCTACTCGAAATCGCGTTAGATGGGTGGTGCGCCCGGAGGGACTTGAACCCCCGGCCTACAGGTTCGAAGCCTGCCGCTCTATCCAGCTGAGCTACGGGCGCCTTGGCAGCGTAGCGTTAGTCTAGCAGACAGTTCCCCTCCCGTGAACCGGCGGATTTTGATGACGGCGATGTTCATCGCGGAATCGCATGGCCCGGCGCGGTTTGTCTACTATGGCGAGCACACGAGCGAGAGGCGTTTTTCTCGAAGGCTGACCCATCGCCCGGCCGACCCGCGGGCATGCGGCCGCATGAAGACAAGCGGTAGAATGACCCGCCACGATGCGTCGACTTCGGATACTGGCAGTCCAACTCCTCCTGGGTTTCGTCACCCTCGAGTTGTGCCTGAGAATCTACAACCCTCTGCCCTACCGCGTGCGCGGTGACCGGATCGTGCTACCGGTCGGCCAGGTCTACGCCTTCGACAATCATCGGGCGCCGAAGCTCGACCCGATCACGCATCACACCAAGAATTCGCTCGGATTCCGCGGACCCGATCCACCCCGCGACTTCGATCGGCGGCTTCGCATCCTGACAGTCGGCGGCAGCACCACCGAATGCCTGTTCCTGTCCGACGGCAAGACCTGGACCGACGGCCTGGCGCGGCGCGTGCTGACGATCGATCCGACGGCGTGGATCAACAACGCGGGTCTGGATGGGCAGTCGACCAACGGTCATCTGGTGCTGTTGCGCAACTTCGTTCTCGCGTTGAAGCCGAACCTCGTTGTCTTCCTGGTCGGCGCCAACGACGTCGGGCTCGACCGCTCGAACGGATACGACACGGCGCTCGTACCGCCGGCCACTCTGGCGCGGCGCGTTCAAACGTTCGTGATCGACTACTCGGAAGTGGCGGCGGTCGCGCAGAACGCCTACCGTGCGGCCTGGACCCGCCAACGCGGCTTCGGTCACAGCGAGATCGACGTCACGACCGTGCCGCGGCGGACCATCGCCGACCAGGAGGTCGAGCGCACGCTGGACGAGCACCGGACGCGCTACCTCGAAGGGTACGCGCAACGACTGACGCAGCTCGCAGCATTGTGCCGGTCCAGCGGCATCGAGCCGGTGTTTGTCACGCAGCCCGCCTTGTTCGGGAATGCGATCGATGCCGCGACCGGGGTCGACCTGTCGACCGTACAGGTGAACGGCCGCGGAAACGGCACGCTCGAATGGCGGCTGCTCGAGCTGTACAACGACGTGACGCGACGCGTCGCGGCCGCGCACGGGCTGCTGTTGATCGATCTCGCGCGCGAGATGCCGAAAGACTCTCGTTTGTTCTACGATTTCCTGCACTTCACCAACGCAGGCGCCGCGAAGGTCGCGGAAATCGTGGCGCAACACCTGGTGCCGCGTCTCCGCGAGCGCGTCGCCGACCACGGATAGCGCAATCGACGAGCGACCACGTCATGGCGGATGGCCGACCACAGGTGCTGAACACGCGAGCGATGGGCGTCCTGCAGACCGCGGCCGTGGCAATCGGGCTCGCACTTATCGCCTGGCTGTCGCCGCTCCCTGATCGCGTCACCGATCGGGATGTGTACGAGGCGACGGCGGCGCAGCGGATCGTGCCCGACTGCACGGACCTTCACTGTTTTCGGGTCCTGGTGCCCTGGGTGCTCGGCGCCATGCCCGGACCGTCCGTGACGAAATGGAAAACCTACGCGGTCATGTGCAACACAGCGGCCGCGGTCGCTGTCTTTCAGCTGTGCCTGACGCTCGGCCTCAGACGGCGCGCTGCATCACTTGCGTCGTTTGCCACGGCCTTTGGATTCGGGTCGCTCTACACGCTGCACGATTCGTTCACTCCCGATCCCCTGATGTACGCGGTCGGACCGTTGATCGTCAACGAACTGCTCCGACAACGCGTCTGGACCGCCGGGACGGTCGGCACCATCGCCGTGTTGGGGAAGGAATTCGCCGCCGCGCCGCTTTACTTGGTGACCGCGCACGCGGCCCTCGCACGACGGTGGACGCTGGCCGCGCGCAGCCTGGTGGCTGCCAACGCTGCCATGATCGTCTGGCTCGTGCTGCAGTTGACGCTGATGCTGCGATTCAACTACGGCTACGGCGACAATCCGTCGACACACCTGCTGAGCGGCGGCTTTCTGGCACCGTGGCTGGCGCAGCAGAGCCTGCGAGGCATCGGTTCCGCCTTGTTCAACGAATACGGTGCGCTGTATCTCCTGGCGCCGGTGGGGTTCTCGTTCGCTTCAGCCGAGTTGCGCCGGCTCGTCTGGCTGGCCGTGCCGATCGCCGCGATCTTTGCCTACGTGCAGCAGCCCGATCGGGCCTTGTGGAATTTTCATTTCCTCGTCGTGCCGCTGGCTGCGCTGGTTCTGGAGCGCGCCCCGGCCCTCCTGGCCTGGCTCACGCTGGCCGCGTTTGCGCTGGCAAATTTCAGAGTCGGCGCCCAGCTGTCGTCTGCCCCCACGGCACGACTCGCGCTGGCCGCCTCGGTACTGACGGCCGCGGCGAGCATTGTGATCGCGCTGCGCCGCCGGTCGCCGATCGGCTCGTCAAGACCCGCAGTGATGACCTGAGCGATGCGCGAACACATCCTGCTGGCGCTCGTGCTCGAACGGGTGGACCTTGCTCACCGTTTCGGCGATCGCCACGCTCACAAACGCGTCGACGCCCGGGAGAACCTGCCGCAGGCAGAAGCCGTGCTAAGATTTGAGTTTGCGTCCATGATGTTTCGTGACGTCGTGGGCCGCGCACACCTTCGGGCCGGTAGCTCAATTGGCAGAGCAGCAGACTCTTAATCTGCGGGTTGTGGGTTCGATTCCCACCCGGCTCACCACGTAAACACAATAGAAACAATATCTTAGCGAGACCTCTCGGAATTGCCAATTTTATGAGGTCACACCGAGGTCACACAAGCCTCGTGCGTTACTGATTCTCGCAACGACAGCGGTCGCGCACCTGCCTGCCGAGTCGGACGACACCGAGTTGCCCAGCGCCAATGATCTGAGAAACAAGTTTGTGCTCGGCCAAAACAGAATCGACTCCGCAATTCAACGTGACGTCGGGCCACGCGGTCGCAATGACCTGCGATGTCTCCGGGCGTCCTGCCAGCGGAGCTATCTGCATGGACATTCTGCATTTTCGCGCGCGAGTTCTCGTCATTCAGGCGGCAAGGGCGGCCACGGGGAGCGACGCTGATCCCGGACACGGTCCTGCCCGCCTACTCGGGCGACCGCGCGATCCGCTCCTCAGAGGCAGTCGCCTCCAGACGAGGGGGGGCCGCGGGACCGCGGTGATCGGAAGGCGGTCAGGACGCCTTGGTCACGCGGCCACCTCGACTGACGGGCATGTCGCGCACGACGCCGAAAAGGCCAGGACCCGGCGCAGCACTCCTGTGATGATCCGGTCATCGACCTGGGCATTTACGTTCTCGACGCCCTCATCCGCCAACACGACTGAAGTCGTCTCTAATGGCGCCGCGGCCCGACTAGCGTCGAGCAGCACGGCCACACTGTTCACCGGCGCAAACGTCTCTGCGACCCCACCACGCCAAGATCCGTCGAGAAAAGTTGTCGATCACCGCGTGCAGCTAGGCACGGCTCCACTCATCGAGCAGGCGGATGACGGTGGTGTCGATGTGCCACATCTCGTTGGCTCGTGTCGTGCGCAGCCCGATCTTCGGTTTCGCTGGATGCACGCGGACACAGGGGCGGACGGCACCAGGCGTCTGCAGGATTTGACCCTTCGTCCGCACCAATGTGTCGGCGAGCTTGTGCAGACACTCGTCGGACAGAGTAGTCGCGCCCCCTCGTGACCACGGTATCGCCCTTATGGATACCCCGTGGCCAGCCGCGCCGCGTTCCTCTATGCCGGTCCCAGTACGTGCCTGAGGCGGAGCTCCTTTGCTTGCCTCCCAGGAATGTGCTTCGTCGGCCCAACGTTGCAAGAGCGGCGGACATGTCAGCGCCGCGCTTCGCTTCAACCTTTGCTTCGATAGTGTCGGCCGGCGCGTCGGCTTCTGGCCCGAAGCCCTCGTTGTCTCCATCCGCTAGACTCACCTTCGGCTCCCTGGTAGTCCAGCGCCAGTTCCAGCCCCTGTTCTTCCGCTCTGAGTCGAACGTAACCGCGGACGATGTTCTCGCGGAACTGATACCAACCTCGCCTGGAACTCGCGAGTATTCCGCCGCAACTAGCCGATCTCAGGGACCGAAGGCACGAACCGAAGCGCGCCCGATCGAGGGGCTCGGCAATGGCTAGCCGCTTCGCAATTGTCTCATAGGAGTCGTAAATGCTGTCGACGTGACGGATCAGCTCAGAGTGATCCGCAACAGCCCACAAGACCTCCTCAAAATCACTACTGTCTTTCAAAGTCGCCTTCTCATAGGCGCGTTTTAAGTGCTGTTCGATCCCGATGACCGCCGACGCCACGGCATTCGAATAGTGCTGGACAGTCGGCGCAATACACACATGCGGATCATTAAACATTTCCCAAAACAGCTTCTCACCAATTAAGTGAATGTAGTGAGGGAACCCATCACTGATTGCAGCGATGCGAAACCGCGGATGAGCGCCAATGGAGATGGCCAACGCCGCCGCAGCTGCATCAATGATTGCCCAGCGCGCATCCCAACTCAAACGAGGCAGTTCGATAGCGGTAATGTAACGGTAGCAAGACTCGTGCATTCCAAGCAGCTTCTCGAGTGACGCCGCGACGCCACAGAAGACGAACCGGACTTCAAGACGTCGGTCCCCAATCTGTTTGATGAAATCCGCAAAATGAGTTCGTTCGCGGTCATTGACGATTCGGTCGAATTCGTCTATCACGACTACTACCTGCCCGGACCGAGTGGCGGCAGCTCTTTGCAACGCCGCAACGGCCTCGTTCAGGTCGAGAGGTTCCGTTTGATTGGGCTGCGGTGGCTTTGTCTCAGCGACCTCATAACCAACGGGCCAGATGTTAAATTTGCGGTAACAGTTCAGCCCCTCGGGACTTTGGGCAGTAATGACGTGACTACCTGACAGCGACGATGGGCTCGAATCGCCGCGGTGAGATAGACCAAGATGCTGACGTGTTGCATGCGGCACGTGCGAGTGATCGTCAGCAAACGGGCGACGGCGAGTTCGCCCTTGCCACTGCGTGTGCCGGTAACAGTTCACCCTGTACAAAGTGATCGGAGGGGCGTACCGTATGCGGCATG
>JBDTVS010000204.1:0-34882 GCA_040007095.1 Acidobacteriota bacterium | reverse complement strand
TCTCTGCGATTCGCCTCGCCCGCCGACCCGCAAACGCGCTTATTTTGGGCCTAGTACCAGGCTGCTGAAAAATGCAGCCCGAACTGAAAACTGAAAAGACAGAACTTAAAAGGACTGCGAGATTCCTTCGAGAATTTGCCTTCAACGTTCAAGTGCTCGCTTCCAAGTGCAGGTCGCGGGCCTTTTCAGCAACCTGCTGGCGTTGGAGCGCGCGGATCGGATCACGTCGTTTGAGCACGCTGCGGCCGCGCCGTCAGGGTGATCGCGGGATGAAGTGGGCGGCCGTCGCCGGCTGCTCGCGCTCGTTCGATGGCATACTTGGGGCCCCATGACCGATGCTCGGGCGGGCGAGTCCGCGACGCACACGGATTTCGATTGCGAGGTGATTGTCGTGGGCGGCGGTCCGGCGGGATCGACGGCCGCCACCTGGCTGGCGAAAGCCGGACACCGCGTCGTCCTGTTCGAACGCGACCAGTTTCCCCGCTTCCATATCGGCGAATCCCTGTTGGCGTCGGTCAACGAAACCCTCGAGGCGATTGGCGCCGATGATCTGGTCCGGCAGGCGGGCTTTCCCCAGAAGTGGGGCGCCACCTTCATGTCCGCCGACGGCAGCGTCGAGCGCTACGCTGATTTCGGCGTCGCACCCGGCGTCCGGCTCCCTCAAACGTGGCAGGTGCCGCGCGCGACCTTCGACGACCTGCTGTTGCGGCACGCGGCGTCCAACGGCGTGGACGTCCGTCAGCGGCATCGAGTGCTGGAGGTGTCGTTCGACGCCCAGGGCGTGACGACGACGGTGCAAGACGCTGACGGTGAACGGCGGCCGGTGCGGGCGCGGGCGATCATCGACGGCTCCGGCCGCGGCGCGCTGCTGTCGCGGAAGTTCGACCTGCGGATCGATGAGCCGCGCCTCGCCAATGTCGCAGTGTTCTCGCACTACTCGGGTGTGCCGAGGCAGGACGGCCGGCGCTCCGGCGATATCCGGATTGTCGCGAGAGAAGACCTCGGGTGGTTCTGGCTGATCCCGATTTCTGGCGAGCTGATGAGCGTTGGCGTCGTGCTGCCCAGGGCCGCGATGAAAGCACTGCCGACGTTGGAGCACGGCGAACTGCTCGACCGCATGATTGCCGAGACGCCGGCCGTGGCGCGTCTGCTCGCCAACGCGCAGCGCCAGTGGCCGGTGCGGGTCGAGAAGGACTTTTCATTCGCGTCACGCGCCTACGCCGGCGATCGATGGATGTTGGCCGGCGATGCCGGGTCGTTTCTCGATCCGGTGTTTTCCACCGGCGTGGCCATCGCGCTCGAGTCCGGCCTGGAAGCAGGCCGGGCGATGGCGGAAGGGCTCGCCGCCGGCGACGTGTCCGCGCGGCGGTTCGCCGCCTACGCACGGCGGCAGCGCCAGCGGTACACGTCGTTCAGGCGTTTCGTTCTCGGCTTCTACACGGCCGAATTCCGCGATTTGTTTTTTGCCGAGAATCCTGCGCCGCGGATGTTCCGGGCCCTGGTGACGGTGTTCGCCGGCTACTGGCGGCCGACGATGGGGACGCGAATCTGGGTGGCGCTCTTCTTTCTGCTGGTCCGTCTGCAGCGGGTATTTGGATTCGCGCCCCGGATGGCGTTGCGGCCCGTAGACGCGGAGCTGACCAAGCACCCCTCGAGCTGACGCAGACAACAACTGGCCGTCTGTGCTTGAAGCATTTTTCCTTTCTTACGTAGTGTCCGCCTTCAGGGGGACTTCACGGTCCGGCTGAAGCCTGGGCACAACCTCCGTCGTGACCTTGGTGTTCTTCGTGGTTCCAAAACTCCGGCGCTGTCTGCGAGTGGCAAGACGATCGCCGCGAAGACCGTTCTAGTCGGCCAGCTGGCTGGTGCCGCGCAATCCGATCATCCCGCCGTGCGGATCGGCCAGACGGTGCTCGCGGACGTAGGCGTCCGGACGCATCATGCGCTGTGTCCGCACCAACATTCTGGTGAGAAAGGCCACGTCGCGAACTTTGACCTGCCGGGTCCAATCCCGCCACGACTTGCGGCCGCCCAGATTGAGGATCGAACGGCGCCAGGTTTCGCAATACAGCTCGAAGAAGCGCTGGGCGCCGAGCCGCGGCTCCCACAACAGGTGGTGCATGTCGTACTGCGACCATTTCACGGCGCGCAGACGCGGGCGCGCCTCGTCGAAATACGCCGTGCCAGGCAGCGGCGTCAAAATGGTGAAACCAGCGCGCGAGAGATCGTGCTGGTCGACGAAGCTCCAGAGCTGCTCGAAGTCAGGCTCCGTCCAGTCGGGATCGATGACGAAGTTGCCGGTCACTCCGTATCGGAGCGATCGCGCGATGCCAATCGCGTCCACCGTTCGATCCACGGTGGTGTCCTTCACGAGCTCCGTGAGGCCCTGGTTGGTCGCCGCCTCCAGACCGAAGAAGATATCGAAGTCCTGCGCGATCGGGCGCCACGCGTCCAGCAGCTCCGGGTGCGCCGCCACGAGATCGGTCCTGCTTTGAACGAGCATCCACCGCTTTCGGACGCCGCGCTTTCGCAAGGCGTGCGCGAGCTCCAGGCTGCGCGCCGGCGGATACCAGAACAGGTCGTCGGCGACGAACACGTGCGGGCCGGTGCTTTCGAAATCGGCGCAGACACTCTCGATCGATCTGAGGCGCACCGATCGGTCGTAGAGCGACCACACGGAACAGAACGAGCATCGGAACGGACAGCCTCGAGCGGTTTCGATCAACCACACCGGCCTGAACAGCAGGCAGGCGTATTGTCGCCGCCACGCATCGACGTCGCGCCTGAGCGGCGTCGGCACTTCGTCGAGTGCATAGCTCCGCTCCGCCTGCGGTGTGCTATTGAAGCGTCCATCGTCGCCGGGCAACAACAGTCCGGGCACCTGCGATGGACTGCGCCCTTTCTCGAGCGCGTCCGCCAGCGCCGGCACCGCCAGTTCTCCGTCGGTCGCGCAGACCGCGTCGATATTCTTGGTGAAGAACGGCGCCGGGTAGGCGGCCGCCGAATGTCCGCCGACCACGATGAACGACTCGGGACTGGCCCGGCGCACATCGGCCGCCAGCATCAGGACCTCGTCGGTTTCGAGCGCGTGCATGCACGCGATGCCGACCAGGGCGGGGCGCGTGGCGCGCAGCAATGCACTGAGCGATCGGCTATAGCGGAGATCGGCCACCGTCGCGCGGTGCCCATGCGCTTCGAGCGCCGCGGCGATGTACTCCAGCCCGAGGGGCTCAATTCGGAAAAAAGGGCCGAGGCCAAAGCGATCGTTGCCAGGTACCGGCCGCAACAGCAGTACGTGCATTGGCGATGCCGGCGAGGTTATCATCCTGTTCTCGAGCAGGGCAAGGCGCGCCGCTCATCGCTCTGGCCGGCGCCGACGCGTCCACGCTCCACGCACCGCGTTCACCACATCGCGCGACAGGTGGCTGTCGCCTTCGAGTTTCAGATGTTCTGCAGGACGCAGGCCGTCTTTACCGACTTTTAATGCGAAGCGATCTCGACCTGACGACGGTGAGCTGGCACACCGGGGCGCTCAACAACGGACTCATCTTCGGCGCGACCTATCACGGCGTCTCCCGTCTGCCGCGCTCCTGCAGCTACGCGATCGGCCATGCCGGCACGTGGCTGGCGTATCACCTGATGCGCGACGGAACGCGCGCGCTGGTCGCCAACCTCCGGACCGTGCAGCCCGCGGCGACCGAGCGGAACCTTCGCCGCGTCGCCCGGTTGACATACCGCTCGTACGCGCTCGACACCATCGATTTCATTCGCAGCCTCGGGATCAGTTCTGCGCAATTAGGCGGGTGGATGGCCGAGCACCGCGATGAGGGACTGGCCGCGCTCCGGCGTCAACATCGCGGCGTGTTGGTGGTGAGCGGCCATTTCGGCAATTGGGAACTGGGCGGCGTCACGCTTCGTCTGCTGAGCGGCTGTCCCGTCACGCTGGTCGGGAAATCCGACGTGAGCCCGATGGTGACCGCGCTACGCCGGCGGATGCGATCGTCGCTCGACATCGAAACGCTGGAAATCGGCCAGACGCTCGAGACGGCGCTGCGAATACGGAGCGCCCTGGCGGCCAACCGCGTCGTCACCACGCTGATCGATCGGCCGCTCGGACGGGATCGGATCGACGTCATGTTCTTCGGCCGGCCGACCGCGTTTCTGCGATCGCCCGCCATGATCGGCTATCTCTCGGGAGCGCCGCTGCTGCCTGCGTTCATGATTCGGCAAGCGGATGGTCGATTCATCGGGCGTTTCGGAGAGGCCATCTTCGTCGACACCTCGAAGCCGACCGAGGAGAGCGTCCGCGACGCCACGCAGGCATTCGCCGCCCAGTTCGAATGCCAGATCCGTGCGAATCCGCATCTCTGGTATCAGTTCTACCCCTACTGGCGCCCACAGATCGCGCCGCCGGGTTCATAGTCACGATTTCTTCGCCCGGATCCTGAACGGCATCGCTGAAGCCTTCAGCAAGACTGGGAAGACGATCGTGCGCGTCAATCAACCCTCCCGTCGGTGTGGACGTCGGATACGTGAGAGCGATCGCCGACGTCGGCGAGGGTGACCGAACCAACCGCGACCCGTAGACCATCCGCCAACACTTCACCTTCGATCTTGATGACACCGCCGATGCGGCCCAGCACGCGTGCGTGCGCTTCGAGGATCTGGTGCGGCCTGGCAGTGCCCGGGAACTTGAACGGGCCCAGGGCGGCGATGCGCCACATCCGCCCGCCGTTGGCCTGAACGCGTCCGCTGGCGGCGGCAATCCCGCCCGCCTGCGCCAGCAACTCGACGAGCACCACCGCCGGAACCACCGGATCGCCTGGAAAGTGTCCCTGGAAGAACCAGTCGTCCGGGTGGGCCACGCGGATGCCGCGCGCCGACTCTCCCGGAACGACATCGGTTATTTCCTCGACCAGCCGCATGGGAGGCCGATGCGGAAGAAAATCGACGACAGAGCTCATACGTGGGCCATTCTAACAACGGGACCAAAATTCGCGTAACGACCGTTTAGCGGTCAATCGACGCGGGGGAGACGAGTCCGGGACCGGGAAGTCTCAAGCCTGAAGTCTCAAGGCCGCAGACTTCCAACTTTAGACTTGAAACTTGACGAATGAGATGCGCTCTAAATTCCATGGACCGCCCGACGGTGTCCGGAGAGGGCCACGGGCACGATCGCGCGTGCGACGGCCAGCCGTAGGCAGCGTGCTATCATCCGGCCTCGTCGTGTGAAGAGCACACCTTCCACGCGGTGTACCCGGTTGCGCAGTGGTCGACGCCGAATTGACCAAGTACCAGAGATGAGGATGACCAGGTATTCACGAGTCGAACTCCTGGAAATGATCACCGCCGAAGGCGAGGCGCAGCAGACGCTGCACGCGCGCGCCGCCGCGGCGCGAAACAGGGCATTCGGCACGTCGGTGGTGGTCCGGGGAGTGATTGAAATCACCAACCTGTGCCGGGTGAATTGCGACTACTGTCCGATGCGCCGGGACAATACGCGCGAGAACACCTCGTATCTGCTGCAGCCAGCCGCGATTCTCTCCGCCGTGAAGGACATTCGCGACGCCGGCATCAACGTCGTCGTCTTTCAGGGCGGCGAGATTCCCCAGACGACCAGCCTGGTCTGCGACGTGCTGCCCGCGGTACGCGCGCTGTTCGCGGGTCGAGTCGAGGTACTGCTCGGCCTGGGGATCAAAAGCGAGGCGGAATACCGCCGGCTGAAGGCGTGCGGGGCAGATACATACATCTTGAAGCACGAGACTGCCGACCCGGAATTGCATCGGCAGATTCGAGGCGAAACGCTTGACGCCCGCACGCAGGCGATTCGGACGCTGCTACGACTCGGCTACCGGGTCGGGACCGGTTGCATTGTCGGTCTCCCGGGCCAGACGACCGAGAGCCTGGTCGACGATATTCTCCTGGCGCAATCCTTGGATGTTCACATGAGCAGCGCCTCGCCGTTCGTGCCCACCACCGAGACGCCACTCGCGGAAGCCGTCCCCGGGTCGATTTCCACCACGCTCAATGTGATCGCGGCGATGCGGCTGATGAATCCGAATTGGCTGATCCCGAGTGTCAGCGCGCTGGAGCAACGCGCCGCTGGCGGTCAGGCCGCCGGCCTCCGTGCCGGTGCGAATGTGATCACCGTCAACTTTACGCCCCGACACCAGCAATCGAACTACCTCATCTACGGCAAGACACGACACGTGGTCAGCACCGAGCACGTGCGGCATCAACTGAGCGACGCCGGACTCTCGCCACGGGGGTCGGTCTGGGTGGGCGCCGACTGCGAAGCGGACGTCACTCATGCACCTGCGTTGGCTGACGCTGAGAGCGTGGATGTCGACCAGAGGCCGCCGATGGAGGCGGGCGAGCGTTAGGACCCGTAGATGAATAACGTGTGCCATTCTGGGCGTCGAGGCGCCCGCCCGGCAAGGCGCGAGGAGCGCGCATACCGGGCGTATGCAAGTGACGAGCAACGCAGCCCGGCGGGATGCATCGGCGGGCCAGAATGCGCACGTTATTCATCTACGGGTCCTTAGCAGGCCGCCGAAGAACGCAGCCCGAGCTGAAAACTGAGAAGTTTGCACTCGCTGAGAAGGCGGGTTGCCGTGCGGGGAATCGAAGTCATGTAGAATTTTTGGGACTTCGATGCAGAGCACTCTGCCAACGAAACCGTCGCACGACCTCGATGCCTGCTTCGAGAGGACGTGTCGGGATCGGCGATCGCTGGTGGCCGTGCGCAACCTGGCGACTGGTCAATCCCTGACATTTGCCGACCTGCACGAACAGTACGACGCGATCCTGCGCGCGCTCGGTCAGCTGCGAATCGGCCCGGGCGCACCCGTCGTGACGCGGGTCGGCAACCATCCCGCGTTCTTCTCCCTGCTGGCGGCGTGCATGAGCGCGGGAACGGCGCTCGTCGCGCTCGGCGAAGCCACCGACCAGGAAGCCGCCGCCGTCGCCGACGGCTGTCAGGCCGCCGCCATCGTCACCGATCGACCTCTTCCGATCGCGGCCCTGGACCGGATGACCATCGGCGACATCCAGATCGCCACCTTGAGGCCAGCGCGGCGGCTGGAGGTGTACGGCGAGTCCGCGGTGTTGAAGCTGACGTCTGGATCGACCGATCTCCCCAAAGCCGCCCTGGCCAGCGTGCACCATCTCGTGAACGACGGACGTCACGTCATCCAGGCGATGGACATCAGGGAACACGACATCAATTTTGCGTGCATTCCTCTGTCCCACTCCTACGCGCTCGGCAATATCGTGATGCCGTTGCTGCTTCAGGGAACGGCCGTGGCCCTCCGCCAGTCGTTCAATCCGCTGCAGTTTACAGACGACCTGCGTTCGTCGGGGGCGACCGTCTTCCCCGGCGTGCCGTTCATGTTCCATCGGTTTCGCGCGCTCGAGCTCGACGTGCTGCCGGCGGGCCTGCGGCTGCTGATTACCGCCGGTGCCCGGATCGACGCGGCGACGGTCCGCTGGGTTCACGAACGGCTCGGCCGCAAGCTGCATTCGTTTTACGGAAGCAGCGAGACCGGCGGCATCAGTTACGACGACAGCGAGCAGATCGACGAACCGCTCGATGTGGGTCGTCCGATGCCCGAAGTGACCATCGAGATTCGCGGTTCCGACGCCGCAGGAGCCGGGCGCATCTATGTCGCCGGCACGGCCGTCGCGCCGGCGTACGCGGGCGCGACGCCCGTCGACGTCGACACCGGCTTCATCGACGGCGGGTTCGTCACGAGCGACATCGGCTACATCGATAGTCGCGGACGGCTGGTCTTGACGGGACGCGTATCGCCGCTCGTCAACGTCGCCGGACGAAAAGTCGATCCGGCCGAGGTCGAGCGCATCCTTGCCGATCTGCCCGGGGTCGTCGATGCCCGGGTGATCGGCACGGCGTGCGACCGGCGCGGACAACAACTGGTCGCGTTTGTGGTGTCGGATGCCGGATTGACCTCGGTCGCGGTGCGCCGGCAATGCGCGAAGCTGCTGTCGCCGCACAAGATTCCCAGGAGGTTCATCTTTCTCGATCAACTGCCGACCGATGCACGGGGCAAGATGGACCGCCGGGTGCTCGAGGCGCTGGCCGCCGAAGACGCGCACTGAGGGCGGTGATCGACATTCTGGATCGACTCGATATAATGGCGACGCGGAAGGAGCCAACCAAGTAATGGGCGTGTCACGAGCTATCGAGACCGCGGTATCGAACATCGCGAACCTCGGGTGGATGGGATTTCAGGCCGTCAATCGGTTCGTGCCGGACGGATCGTTCCAGCCACCCTGGGCGCCGCGGCCACTGCTCAAAAGCTCGGAACGGACGTCGCCAACCCTGGGCTGGCCACGGTCGACCGATTCGCTCTGTCCGACATGCGTTCGTGAGACCCGCGCGAAGATCTTGAGCGGCCAGATCGACCTCAGCGCCATCGTCGACAGCCATGTCGGCGAGATCAAAGCCCAGATTATCGAGCGCGACGGCAAGATTCTCATGGAGAAAACGTGTCCCGAGCACGGTACGTTCTCCGACGTCGTCGCCATCAACCCGGCGTTCCTGAAGCGGATCGAGCAGCTGTTCCCCGGCCGCGACTACTTCGCGCTCACCGACACCCTGCACAACCACGGCACCTCGTCGATCAAGTACGGGCGGGGCTCGGTGCTGACGATCGACCTGACGAATCGCTGCAACATGATGTGCGACCCCTGCTTCATGGACGCCAATCAGGTCGGCTACGTCCACGAGCTGTCGCTCGACGAGGTCAAGCAGATCCTCGACGATTCGATCACGATCAAGCCGCGCCGCCAGATGTCGGTGCAGTTCTCGGGCGGCGAGCCGACGATTTCGCCAATCTTCCTCGAGGCGGTGGCCTACGCGAGGCAGGTCGGGTACTACAGCGCCCAGGCCGCGACCAACGGAATCGCGTTCGCGCAGGATCCGGCATTCGCCATGGCAGCCGCCAAAGCGGGTTTACGGATTGCTTATCTGCAGTTCGACGGCGTCAGCGAAGAGGCCAACGCGCACAGAAAAGTCGGCAATCTGTTCGAAGTGAAGCTGAGGGCGATCGAGAACCTGCATCGCGCCGGCATCGACATCGCGCTCGTCGTCACGATCGTCCGGACGGTGAACGACGACCAGGTCGGCCGAATCATCAAGTTCGCGGTCGATAACGCCGACAAGGTCAGCTTTGTCTCGTTTCAGCCCGTCTCGTTCACAGGCCGCGACGAGGAGATCGACGACGAGACCCGCGCGCGCCATCGTTACACCCTCTCGCACCTGGCGGAAGACGTGAAGCGCCAGACGGGCGTGACCGAACCGCTGCGCGACTGGTTCCCGCTATCGGCCGCGAGCGCCGTCTCCGACGTCACCGACCTCATGAATGGCGCCGGCGCGGATTGGGGCACGATGAAATGCGGGTGCCACCCCAACTGCGGTACCGGAACGGCCCTGCTCGTCAGCAAGAAGACCAAGGAATGGGCGCCCCTGTCCGAGGTCTTCAACGTCGAGCGTTTCTTTTCGGACGCGCGGGCCATCTCGGACGCGGCCAGGAGCCCCCTGTTCACCAAGATTCAGACCGGGCTGAGCGTGCTGAGGAACTACAAGCCGAGCGGCGCGCCGAAAGGCCTGAGACTCGCCGATCTCCTCAAGAAATTCGACAAGCAGAGCGGCGGATCGCTTGGCGGGTTCGGGACGCCGGCCGATGGCAACCGGAAATCCGACGAGTGGCTGGTCTTGTTTGTCGCCGGCATGTGGTTCCAGGATCTGTGGAACTACGACTTCCGGCGCACCGAGATGTGCATCATCCCGTACGGCACTCAGTTGGGCGAGATCTCCTTCTGCGCTTACAACACCGGTGTCGGCTGGCGGCACATCGTCGAAAAGATGTATCAGAACGCGAGCACCGCGGAGTGGTACGCGAAGCACGGCAAGCATGCGGTCTACGCGAACCCCCGGAAGGCTGTGCCGCTCGCGCCCCTCGGCCAGCCCGTCGCGCTGAGCATTCCGAAAGACGGAGTGCTGGTTCCCGTCACGATCGGCAAGCGGCGGGCACCCTCGGATCAAGCCGCCGGATCGCTAGACGCCGAGCCCTGGCCCCTGGAGCAGCCGGCGATCGTCGCACAATAGCGTTACGTCCGAAGTAGCCGGCCTCCGACCAAGCGAACCTCAGTGCGATGGTTCTCGTGCACGTGGACCGGAACGCCCGCTCAAATTCGTAGCCCGGCCATCCGAACTCCCGTGAGAGCAGTTTCGGAAAGCTGAAAAACGCCGTCGCCCGTCGCCGCTGGACCGAACGCCCGGCACGCATCGGATCGGCCGACCATACCGTATCCTGCATGACAATCGACGAGCGCTTTTCGGCCGCCTCCGACCTGCTGTGGCGACACTGGCAAGACGGAACGCGCCTGGCGACCTTGCCGGAGGCCGTACGGCCGGAAACGCGCGCCGAAGGCTATCAGGTGCAGGCGCACCTGGAACGGCGGAGCGGCGCCGCGCTATTCGGCTGGAAGATCGCGGCGACCAGCCTCGCCGGGCAGGCGCACATCGCCGTCGACGGGCCGCTGGCGGGACGGCTGCTGCGCGAGAAGGTCGTCGAGAGTCAGGGCGAACTGCCGTTTGGCGCCAATCACATGCGCGTCGCGGAAGCGGAGTTCGCGTTTCGCATGGGTCGAGACCTGCGGCCCCGCCCCGAACCCTACAGCGTGGAAGAAGCCCTGGCGGCCGTCGACACGTTGCACACCGCCATCGAGCTGCCCGACTCCCGCTACGAGGACTTCACGATCGTCGGTGCGCCGCAGTTGATCGCCGACAACGCCTGCGCGCATCTCTTCGTGATCGGCCCGGCGACCACGGCGCGCTGGCGGGAGATCGACCTGGCGAATCATCACGCGGCCCTCACGGTGCGAGGCAAGCAGACGCACCACGGGCAGGGCGCCAACGTGCTGGGCGACCCGCGCATCGCCCTCGCCTGGCTGGTCAACGAGCTGTCGGGGCTGGACATCACGCTCGAAACGGGCCAGATCGTCACCACCGGCACGTGCGTGGTACCGCTGCCGATTGCGCCGGGCGACGCGATCGTCGCCGACTTCGGTCTTCTGGGCGAGGTGTCAGTCCGCGTCGTCTGACAGGTTGCTGAAAAAGCCAGCAACCTGAACTTAGAAGTGCGAATTCCTGGGTGGTCTCGGAGGCCTTCTGAGTTCTGATTTTTGAGTTTTCAGTTCGGGCTGCGTTTTTCAGCAGCCTGCTTCAGCTCTGCCACGCACCGTGAAAATACTGCCGGCGGCGCGACTTCGGTCCGTCCTGGAAATGCGCGGCGACCCAGACGTCTGACGTTTTGAGGAACCCGCTCCCCGGTGTGGCCGGTTGCGGCTTGCCGGCGTTCTCCTTCGCTTTCGCGGCCATCTCTTCCTTGATCTTGCGCGCGAGATAGCGTGCGTAGATGTGATCGAAGATGCGGAGGAACTCGCCGAAATAGATATCCGCGACCCGCTGATTGCCTCGAATCACCAGCATGTTCTCGTCGTTGCCGCTCTGCGACGTCCCGCTGAAGTTGGCCGACCCGGTGATCACGGTGGGAACTTCGCCAATCGGATCGAGCAGCATGAACTTGTCGTGGATGTACAGGTTCTGGTTCAGACCGGTCAGCTTCTCCTCGAGAAAGTCGGGCAGCTCGCCCTTGTCGAATTTCGCACCCGCGGCATACAGCACGTCCCTGTCTTTGGTGATCAGCGCCGAGCCGGCCAGCCGCTTGTCGGACAAGACATAGCGCAGCACGTCGTTCTCCTGCTGGATGACCGTCTCGAACGGCTTCGCGAGCGCGAACGCCACGGTAAAGCAGACGATCTCGTGGGCGGCGTTCATCAAGTCCGCGTACCACTGCAGCGTCTCGAAACGGCGTGGACTGAACAGCGCCACGAGCGCGGTGTTTCCGAGCGCTGACGACGGCGTCGGCGTACGACCGTTATTGAGCTTGGCCAATGCGCCGACGGGCGGGTTGGCCGCCAGAGCGTTCCAGTAGTCCAGATACTGCTGTGCCACGGTCTCGTCGGCCACCTGATGTCCGACATTCGAGTGTCCGAAGATTCCGCCATCGGAAATGTTGGTCGAACCGGTCCAGACCTCGATCGGCTTCCCGTCTTTCAGCAGCACGATGAACTTGTTGTGCTTCTGATTTCCGCCGTTGTCGCGCTGGATGCAGTTGGCGCCGAGACCCAGCTTGTTCACCATTGCGGTGTTCTGGGGCCCGTAGTTCGGTGTGTCGTAGACGATCCTGACGTCGGCGCCGTGGTTGATGGCCTGCTTGAATGCCTGACCGACCGGTTCATAGTGGAATTCGTACAGGGCCGCACGCAGACCCCATTTCTTGTTCGCGGCACGGCCGATGAATTTCACCAGTGCCTCGTAGAGGCCGCGCGACAGCCACTTCAACTGAGGTGACGTCGGCACGTTCACATCGGGCGTCGGGTTCGGGAACTTGCGCGCGTAGGCCTGCGATCCTGCGACCCCTCGATTGAAGAAAATGGAATGTTCGGTGCCGTATGAGGGTTCGGTGTGAATGGCGACTTGCGCGGCAGAAGTTTCGCGGAGCTCGAGATTCTTGGGCTGCCCGTACACGGGGACGACGCGATAGACAAAGTCCGTATCCGGATGCGGCGTGTAGTCGCCCCATTGAAAGGACTGAACGGGATGCTCCGAAGTGGGCACCGGCGTACCGGGCGGCAGGCCCTGGTCCTTGTCCTCGAATCGCTTGATGCCGCGCAGCCAGTAGCGTTCGATCACCGTCCCGTGGCGGAGCTCGGTGCGTTGAACGGCAAAGCCCAGCAGGCCGGCGGTTGCGGGTGGCTTCATGTCCCAGGCGAGGATCACCACATGAGAGCCGGCGATGGCCCGCACTGACAGGGTGGCGCCGGAGTGGGTGTTTCGCATCGGGAATCTCCACGGAGGAAACGATCGGCGCTGGTGTCGTGTGGAGGCGGCGGGGCGAGGTCAGCGCCAGGGCATGAGGCGTTCGATCCAGCTGATGCGGGTCAAATCGTTGTAGATGACGGTCACCATCAGCATCATGAGCACCACGAAGCCCGCGAGCAGCATCTTCTCTTTGACGCGGATGCTGAAGTTGCGCCGCGCCAGTCCCTCGAGCGCCATGATGAAGATATGGCCGCCGTCGAGAATCGGAATCGGCATCAGGTTGAGCAAGCCCAGATTCAAGCTGATCATCGCCATCAGGTTGGCCAGCGCAATCCACCCGAGTTGCGCGGTCTCGCCGGAGAGCTGGGCGATGGCCACCGGCCCCATCAACTGCTTCGGCGAGGTTTCCCGCGTGACGAGACCCCAGACAGTCTGAAAGATCAGCCCCGCGCCCTGCACGTTCTTCTGCACGCTGAGCTCGAGGGCTTGCATCGCGGACGGATTCAGGCGTCTCATCTCGTCCTGCGGAGTGACCCCGAGGTATCCCACGTCACCGTTCTTGCGCGGCGTGACGGTGATGGCGAGCGGCGCGCCTTCGCGCAGAATCGACAGGGCGATAGGGTGATTCGGGTTCTTTGCGATGATGACCCTGAAATCCTGGTGGAACGTGATCGGCTGTCCGTCGGCCTCGACGATGACGTCGCCCGGCTTGAGGCCGCCGCGCGAACCGGGTTCGTTCGGGCTCACGGCCACCAGATGCGGGTGGACGTCGGGCAGGACTCCGATCTCACCAAACTCGAAACGGCTCTGGCCGACGGTCGCCGTCGACGGCGTGACCCGGCGCGTCAAGGCCTCGTTGTTGCGCACGAGATCGATCGGAATTTCGCGCTCCGCGCGCGCGCCGATCCTCATGAAGAAGTCGTCCCACCGCTCCACCGGCGACCCGGCGACGGCCAGAATGCGATCGCCGGCGCGGATGTCGGCTCGCTCCGCGGCGGAACCGGGCGTCACGACGCCCACCACCGGCGGCAGGCCTTCGTAAGCGGGAACCTCGCCGTCGCGATAGAGCACCACAGCGGTCAACGCCACCGCCAACAACAGGTTCATCGCCGGACCCATGATCAGCACCTGAAAGCGCTGCCACTTGGTCTTCGACATGAATTCGTCGGCGGCGCCGGTGCGTTCATCCTCGGGGCTCTCGCCGGCCATCTTGACGAAGCCGCCGAGGGGCAGCGCGCCGATGCCGTATTCGGTATCGCCGCGCCGGAAGCTGAAAATGGTGGGGTTGAAGCCGAGCTGGAACTTCAGGACGCGAATGCCGACGCGCTTGGCCGCGAGAAAGTGACCAAGCTCGTGGACGAATACGAGCACGCCCAGCACGAAGACAAACGCGGCGAAGGTTTGCAGTATGCCCAAATCAAACAACCTCAGACCTTCGATTCTACCCCGCGGGCGATATCGAGCGCATATTCTCGAGCCCATTGGTCGAGCGCGCGAACCGCGGCGAGCGTCGACGCGTCTGCCGGGACGCACGCGTCCATCGCCTGCTCGATCACCTGCGGAATCGACCCGAATCCGAGGCGGCCTTCGAGAAACAGGCCGACCGCCACTTCGTTCGCGGCGTTCAGCACCACCGGCAGCGTTCGTTTGGCCTCGAGCGCTCGATACGCGAGGCCGAGACACGGGAACGCCGCGCCGTCTGGAGCGGCGAAATCGAGCCGGCCCACTCGAGCCAGATCGAGCGGGGGGAGCGGCGCGGTCCACCGGTCGGGATACGAAAACGCATACTGAATCGGCAGGCGCATGTCGGTCACGCCCAACTGCGCGATCATCGAACCATCAATGAGCTCCACCAGCGAATGCACGACCGATTGCGGATGCACGAGCACGTCGATCTGACCGGCCGCCACGCCAAACAACCAGTGCGCCTCGATCACTTCGAGACCCTTGTTCATCAAGGTCGCGGAATCGATGGTGATTTTCCGGCCCATCCGCCAGGTCGGATGCTTGAGCGCATCGGCGGCGGTGACGCCTGCCAACTCAGACGTTGAACGGCCGAGAAAAGGTCCGCCGGACGCGGTGAGAATCAACCGGCTGATGTCCGAGAGCCGACGTCCGTGCAAACACTGGTGGACGGCGTTGTGCTCGCTGTCGACCGGCAGGATGGACACGCCGTGCTGACGCGCCGAGTCGGTGACCAGACCGCCGGCCATGACCAGGACTTCCTTGTTCGCCAGGGCGATGGTCTTCCGCTGGGCGATCGCCGCGAGCACCGCTTCCAGGCCGTCGGTCCCCGAGGACGCGCATAAGACGATGTCGACGTCGGGATGCGACGCCACCGCCACCAGGCCGTCCCGTCCGGTGCCGGCGATCTCGGCCGTCACGCCGGTCCGTCTCAGCCGATCGCTGGCCGCGCTCGACGCCAGCGCCACCACGCGCGGCCGGTATCGCGCGATCTGCGCCGCCAGCAGGTCCGCGTTCTCCCCCGCCGCGAGGCCGACGATTTGCAATCGATCGGGGTGAGCGTCGACCACGGCGAGGGCGCTCTGCCCGATCGAGCCGGTGGAGCCGAGGATCGCAATGTGTTTCATTCAGGAGACCAACCACCGGGAACACCGAGCGCACCGAGACAAAGCCCGGGCCTCCTAGATTCTGATGAAATGGCCGGCCACGTAGAACAGGGGCGCCGCGAAGAGCAGCGCGTCGATACGATCCAGGACGCCGCCGTGCCCCGGAATGATCGACGAGCTGTCTTTGACGCCGGCGCTTCGCTTGAGCATGGATTCGAACAGATCCCCGGCAATGCCGACGACCACAAGGCCGAACCCGATCCCGATGCGCACGCTCAACGGAAGCGAGGACAAGAAGGAGATGAAGGCCGACGTCATCGTGAAGTCCAGGTCGAACCAGCGCGAGATGACACGAATCACCGGCGGCGCCCACTCGCCGACCGACGCGAACAGCAGCGTACCGAATACCACGCCGCCAACGGCTCCTTCGATCGTCTTCTTCGGGCTGATCGCCGGCGCCAGGAGATGCCGGCCCGTGAGGCGCCCGGTGTAGTACTGCGCCGTGTCGCTGACGATGACTGTCAACATCACCAGGAAGAGCGGCGCCGGACCCTGCTCGCGAATGGCGACCATCGCGCCAATCGGCAAGGCGACATACAGCGAAGGAAAAAGCGACGCAGAGATCGTCGTCAACCCATCGACGCCGCTGCGCCACGTGCGCATCGCGACGAGCGCGAGGCCGATCAACGCGACGAGCAGCACGGCGTCGGTCGTCACGGGAATGTTGGCGCTGAGTATTCCGGAAAACGTCGCCAAGGTCAGCAGGGACGCGATCATCGCCGGCCACCGCGCTACGGTGATGCCGCCGGCGCGGAACAGGCTGATGAGCTCGTAACTCGCGGCAAACAACAACACGAACGCCGCCATCTCGAACACGATCCGCTGGTTGGACCAGACGATGGCGATCGCCACGGCAATGAGCGTGACTCCGCTCAGCACGCGCGTCATTGGCGGTCAGACACTCGACGGTGCACAACCGGGATTCTGGAAGAGGGAAGCCTTCTCACCCGCGTGCGGTCGTGGTCGTCGCCGAGAAATGACGAATCCGCTGCGTGAGTGGCTCGTCGAAGATCGAGTGTCACTTGTAGCTGGCCGCGACCGGTGGGGTCTGGATGCCGCCATATCGGCGGTCGCGCTTCTGGTAGGCCAGAATGGCGTCCAGCAGATGCCGCCGGCGAAAATCGGGCCACAGTGTTTCGGTGACCCAGATTTCAGAGTAGGCGATCTGCCACAGCAGAAAATTGCTCACCCGCATCTCGCCGCTCGTCCGGATCAGCAGATCGGGATCGGGCTGGCCGGCCGTGTACAGCAATTCGCCGAAGCGCTGCTCGTCGAGATCGGCAGGCGGGATACCGGAGGCAATCGCCCGTCGCACGGCATCCACGATTTCGGCGCGGCCGCCGTAGTTGAGCGCGATGTTGAAGCGCATGCCCGTGTTCGACGCCGTCTGACGGATGCCGATGTCGAGCTCGTGCCGCACATCCGGCGACAACTCCTCGGGACGCCCAATCACCTGGAACCGGATGTTGTTCTTGAGCAGCGAGCTCAACTCGAGGCGCAGGTACCGCTTCAGGAGGATCATCAGCGTGTTGATCTCGGTCCTGGGACGCTTCCAGTTCTCGATCGAGAACGCGTAGAGCGTGAGGACACCGATGCCCAGACGCGCGGACGTCTCCACGACGTCGCGGACCGACGCGATGCCGGCGCGATGGCCTTCCACCCGCGGCAGATGGCGCTGCGCGGCCCAGCGGCCGTTGCCATCCATGATGATGGCGACGTGCGCGGGCAGCCGTTCGAAGTTGACTTGATGCGCCAGCGTTTCGTCGGCCGATCCTGGCGGGATCCACGCCAGGAGCTGCTCAAGCGACATTCACGCGTCCTTGAAGTCTGTTAAGAAACGACGCTCGCGCGGAGTTTCGTGACTAAACGCTGATTGTAGAAGCTTTTATCGGTCAGCCGCAAGGGAACGGACGCCATACTCCACCGACACGAGCACGAGCCCATGCGGAGGAGCGGTCGGGCCCGCCAGCGTGCGATCGCGCCCGACCAGGACGGTGCTGATCCACTCGACCGGTCGTCGGCCGCGACCAACTTCCACCAGCGAGCCGACCATGTTTCGAACCATGTGGCGGAGGAAGCCGTCGCCAGTCACCTCGTACTCGACGAGCGCACCGCCATGCCGACATCGAGACAGGGCCGCGTCGTCCCGGCCTTCCCCGCCGGCAACAGGTTCGACGTCAACACCGGCGGAACCGACGACGAAAAAAGATGAGGCGGTCGGGAAAATCGCGTCGGATCGATCATGCGGATCGGGCTGGTCGGGCGGGTGGGACTGATCCGCCGGGTGGGGAGGATGAAACACGTCGGAACCGCTCGGCGATGTGTGCCCACCGCGTGAGACGAGCCGGCCATTGACGAGCACGGTTGACAGGAACACCTCGCGCACACTCGATCGGGTCGCACTGCCGGACGCTTGGAACGCCGCGAAGTCGTGACGGCCCTGGAGAACAATCGCGGCCTCGTGCATCGCGCCGGTGTCGAGGGGCGCCGGCACGTGCCACGAGTATGCCCGCTCGAACGGGCTCAGCAGGCCGGCGTTCCAGATGCGGTAGCGATACACCTTGCGCGTCGCGCCGAACCTCGCGTGAAACGAAGCAGATACCTCCTCGGCAGAGACGATCCGGACACTCTCGGGGAAACGCGCGTTCACCGCACGAAGGAGCTCGGCAGCGCCAATCGAACGATTGAGCGCGAAGCTGGCGACTTGTCCGAACGCATGAACGCCGGCGTCGGTCCGCCCTGCGCCGTGCACGGTGACGTCGTGTCCGTCGAGATCTCGCAGCGCACGCTCGAGGAGACCCTGTATGGATGTGCCGGAGGCCTGACGCTGCCATCCGACAAAGTCGGTGCCGTCGTAGGCCAGCGTCACCTTGAAGGTCGGCATGAGGGACTATGTTAAGGAACCCTAACCACCGAGCGCGCCGGGCCCACCCAGTCAAAAAGAGCGTTCGATCGGTGCTCATGACGACTGGTGATCGTCCGACGCGATCCCGTTGAAACTGAACCTGCACCGGATTGAACGCCAGAACGCCGGACGGTCACACGGTCTGCCGGGAGCCGGGCTTGATCACGGCCAGGCCCTGGGCGCACAGCGGACATTGCTCGGGCTCGTAGGTCGGCAAGACATGTTCGAGGAGCGCGCGGTACGGCACGTCGAGGCGCAACCGGCCGCCGCTGCGATCGACGATCGAGGCGGCCCCGACGACGAGCGCGCCCGCCTTCGTCGCGACATCGATGGTCTCCCGCGTGGATCCGCCGGTCGTGAGGACGTCTTCGACCACGAGCACGCGCTCCCGCTGGTCCAGGGCAAAGCCGCGGCGCAAGGTGAACTGGCCGTCCTGGCGTTCCGCGAAGATCGCTCGCACGCCGAGCGCGCGCCCCACCTCCTGACCGATGACCACGCCGCCCAGCGCGGGAGAGAGCACGACGGTAGGCGAGAGATCGCGCGTCGCTTCGCCAATCGCCCGGCCCAGCTCCTCGGCATGCGCCGGATGCTGAAGCACCAGCGCGCACTGCATGTAGCCGGGACTGTGCAGGCCCGACGTGAGCCGAAAGTGGCCCTCGAGCAGGGCGCCGCAGTGGCGGAAGAGATCGAGTACGGCTTCAGAGGTCATTCGAATGCTCATGCTGGCGACGGCAAGTATACCGTTCGCGAAGGACGTCGTATCGCCACGAAGTCCCGGGGCAAGTGGCCGCTCCTCACGCGGATTCGAGCGCCAGCTCGCGGCGTTCCGACGTATCGGTGAATCGCCAGGCGATGGCGACGCTCAGGAGGCCCACCACCATGCCCGCAACGATATCGGCGAGCCAGTGGATCCCGAGCACGAACGTGGCGAGAATGACGGTCATTCCCAGCGCAGAAATCGTGTTTCGCAGGCGGACATGGAACAGCCAGCAGACCGCCAGAATCACCACGGTAAACGAGACGTGGGTGCTCGGAAAGCAGTTGTTGAGCGCGCTGATTGGCCGGATCGCCGCGATCAGGTTCGACGACCACAGGTCCGAGAGCAGAATCGCGTTCGATTCAGGGTACGCCCAGCGCTCGGGCACCGGGAACAGGAGGAACCACGGCAGGCTCACGCAGTAATCCACCGTCGCCGCCAGACAGAGGACACGCAACGGCGCGAGCGCTTTGCGCCGGGCGAGGGCAACCAGCACGCCGAGCGCGATGACAGGGAACAGGACGAAATACGAGATCGAATAGGCGTACATCGCCCACCTGGCCGTCTGGTCATGGAACTCGAAGTTCAGGAATTCGGGCTCGAATTGCTGGACCGCGTAGGCGGCACGGTAGGCGGCGGCCGACACCGGCGACGTCGTATACGAGGACGTCTCCAACCAGGTCTCCCCGTAGTTCACGAGAAACACCAGCAACAGGAGCGTCACCAGCCCAGCCTTACTGTTGGTGAGCATAGTTCCTCAAAATCGCGAACGGTCTCACCCGCAGCAGCAGGGTCTCCTGCTCCACCGACCAGGTGAGAATCTTCCCGAACACCCAGGCTTGCAGGCCGGTCTGGTCCGCGGCGCCGGTCAGGACCGCGTCTGGCGGCAGGATCACTTCCACGCGCACCCTGCTCGCGAGTCCACCTTCGCCAACCAGTGGAATCGCGCTCCGCAACACCGATTCACTGACCAACCGCCCGGGCGCCCCCTGCTCGCGGACGTTCCAGGTCTGTCGAAAGAGACTCGCGTCGTGTGTCCCTCTCTTCATCACGCCGCGAAAGTGGCTCGCCACCACACCCGACAGCACACCGTCCTCTGCGGTCAGGCTCGCATCGGCCCGCTTCTGACCGATGCCGAGCTGCCGGAAATGCCTGGAAGCGATGTCGTTGAGCGCCTCCCATTCCACCGGCCAGGCGGGTGTTCGCGAGCCCGGCACGGACGACTCCGGGAACCCGACAAAGGGCGACAGGCGGCGCCGGCACACCAGGAACTGAATCAGCGAATCGAGTGCCGCCACGCAGCCCGCGGTGGACGATTCGGTCAACTCCGAGACCGCTCGGGGCCGGCGCGTCGCCAACTGCGAGGCCAGCTTCATCAGGATGGAGAACCTGAGCGGGATCGGTCCAAAGTTGAAGTCGAAGCCGCCAGCCCGGACGACGTCGAGGAACGACCCGGCGGTCTTGATCTCCTTCACGAACTCGTCTGTGTACCTGGCGTCAGACCACAGGATCTGCCCTTCCTCGATCTCCTGCGTCCGCCACGGACGGTGGTAGTCCTCGATCATCTGCTGGTAGGTCTGCTGGAGTCCCCGTGGCGCCGGTTGGTGCCGGCGCACGTCGACGATGAACCCGACCAGGGCGGCGACGAACAAACCGATGAAGCAGTACGGCAGCGCGACCCAGATCCAGCCGGCGTGCGGCTCCGGGGCGATGATCACGCGATAGGCCACGTTGCTCATCGGCTCGAAGTTGAAGGAGCCGTCGACGTCGGTCCCGCGGGGAAACTTGATCTCATCGCTCAGCCGAAGCTTGCTGAAATCGGTGTTGTTTTCGATGCGCGCGTGGAACGGGGTGTCTTCCTCGTATTCGTTTCGGTCCGGATCCATCCAGCTGATCCGCTGCACGAGGACGTCGTGGGCCGGCGTAAAGTCGAGATCCCGAAGCACTGCCGGGTACTTCTCTTCGTACGGCCACACATAGCGAACCCGGCGCAGACGGGAGCGCGCGAGATCGGCAATCCGCTTGGGCAGGTCGTTCCGATCGGCGAAGCTGATTGGAAAGGAATCCGCCGAGGGGCCGAACTGCGGGTCGAGCGTGCTCGTGAGCCGCAGCGCGCCGTCGTGAATCAATTCCAGCGTCCACGTCATGTCGACCCGCTTGTGGAGATCCTTGTCTTCGAGCACGAACTCAGTGCCGGACAACCGGACGGCTTCTTTGGCGGCCCCGATGTATTCTTTCAACGCCTCGGCGTCCCTGGTGGCGCCGACCACCTTCACGACCACGGGCATCGGCCGCTGGCGGGCGTCCTGACGCAGCCGCGCCAGTGCTTCGCGCGCCGCATCGGTCACTTCGGCGTCGTGGCCTTCCCAGGCATACCACTCTTCGAAGTCGTCGGTGGGGCACGCCCCGTCCTTGCAGGCCCGGCCAGCCGACGGCGTCGCACGAATCCCCTCGACAATCTGACGCTTGGTCTCGGGCTCGATGCCCGACGCCACCAGGAAGTCGTTCGGCAAGGTGGTGGGAATCGGGATGAACAGCACCTTGGCGCTGACCTTCGCTTTCGCACTTGCTGGCTCGGCGTGGATCGCATCGTCGAACTTCTTCTTCGTGCCGTCCCACACCGCGGCCAGATCGGCCTGTTCGTTGGCCACCTGGCTCACCAGCTCGGTGCTGCTCGTCGAGGGGAACCGCTCGACCTGGATCGGGAGCAGATCCTGGGTGATGGCCTGGCTCATCGCGAAGACGCGGTGCGCCTTGAAGTACAACGACGGCAGGAAGTAGCTCGATGTGCTGAACCGATCGTGGTAGATGAATTTCGCCGGCTTCTGCTTGAGCGCGGCGAGATAGCGCTGCAGGTCTTCGAGCGTCGCCTCGCCGCTTGCGTCGTTGCGGCCCGTCTGCGTGTAGAACTGGTTCTTCGGCACCACGAAATATGATCGGTATGTCGTCTGGGCAGTGGCCACGCTCTTGTAAGTGGCCAGGATGTCCAGCTTCGCGCCAAGCATTTCGGCGGCGACATAGGCATAGGGCGTAATCCGCGCCAGGTACGCCCGGTCCGACGGCCGTTCGACAAACGCCCGAATCACCGCTTCGTAGGGCATCGTCTGCTGCGGAAACGCGGCGACCTGCAGAGCGCGGCCGTCGGACGCTTTTTGAACCTGCCGCTCGAGGAAGCGCCGCAACCGCTTGTCGGCCTTCGCGGTCTCCTCATCCACGGAAATACTGAGGAAACTGATGTTTTCCGAGCCCGGCAGCGGGCGCTCCACCTCGCGGGCGCTCGGACGGGCACAGGCCGAGGCGAGGACCAGCGGAACGATCCAGCGACCGGTTTTGATTGACATGATCTCTCCCCGAACCACCCACGAATTGCCCAGTCCGCGGGGACTGCTACCCCGGCGTTACATGTATCAACGCCGAAACTCAAGCGACCGTACAGCCGCGTGCCCTCTGCTAGACTCCCCGGGTGCCGAAGGTCTCGGTCACGGTCATCACACTGAACGAAGCGGCGGATATCGGGGCGGCGCTGACGTCGGTTGCCTGGGCCGACGAGATCATCGTCGTCGATTCGAAGAGCACGGACGATACGGTCGCCATCGCCAGGCAGCACACCGACCGCGTCGTCGTCCGTGAGTGGCCGGGGTACGTGGAGCAGAAGAACTACGCGGCGTCGCTGGCGGCAAACGACTGGATTCTGTCGCTTGACGCGGACGAGCGTGTCACGCCCGAACTGGCGCAGGAGATCGCGGCGGCGATGACGCCCGCCACACCGGCGTATGGCGGCTATCGCATGCCGCGCGTCACCTATCATCTGGGCCGATGGATTCGTACAACCGATTGGTACCCGGACTATCAACTGCGGTTGTACGATCGCCGGGCGGGCGCCTGGACCGGCCGCTACGTCCACGAAGCGCTGACGGTATCTGGGGCCGCGGTCGGCCGGTTGCGCGGCGAGCTCCAACACTTCGCGTACCGCGACATCGCGGATCACCTGGAAACGATCAATCGCTACACGACGTACGCCGCCCGGCAGATGCGCGACGCTGGACAACACGCCGGACTGCTGCGACTGACCGGCCACCCACCGCTGGCATTCCTGCGCAACTACCTGCTGCGGGGAGGCGTACGCGACGGCATACCCGGGTTCGTCATCTCAGCGATGAACGCGTATTACGTATTTCTCAAGTTCGCGAAGCTGGCGGAACTTCGGCGAAAAGAGCGGTGATGTTCTCCCTCCACGTCGATACCGCGCAGACTTGGCGGGGTGGGCAGAACCAGGTGCTGCTGACCGTGAACGGCCTTCGTGCGATCGGACACCGCGCCATCCTGGTCGCACACCCGAGCGGCGAGCTGAGAAAGCGCGCGGCCGAGGGCCTCGAGCTCGTGACGATCGCGTCACGCAGCGAGATCGACCTCAGCGCCGCCTGGCGGCTGTCGCGGGTCATCCGGCGCCTGGCGCCGGACGTCGTCCACGCCCACGACGCCCACGCCACGGCGATGGCCGCGCTGGCGGTACCGATGGCCGCTTCGGCTCCCAAATCCCCCACGCTGGTCGTGTCGCGCCGCGTCGACTTCCACCTCCGAAACCACTCGTTTTCGCGATGGAAGCACCGCCAGGTCGACTGCTTTATCGCCGCCTCTGAGGCCATCCGCAGGATGCTCGTGGCAGACGGCATTCCGCCCAATCGCGTCGTCACCGTCCACGAAGGCATCGACGTCGAACACGTGCAGGGAGTGCCGGCCGTGAACGTGCACGAAGTGTGCTTTCTCCCGCATCGCGCGCCGCTGGTCGGCAACGTCGCGGCGCTCGTGCCGCACAAAGGCCAGCGGCATCTCGTCGAAGCCGCGCGTCTCGTCGTCCGCGAGCTTCCCGATGCACGCTTCGTGATCTTTGGCGAAGGGGAACTTCGAGAGCAGCTCGAACGCCAGGTGCACGACTATCACCTCGAAAAGCACGTGCTGCTCCCCGGCTTCAGAACCGATGTCCTTGGATGCATCAAGGGATTCGACGTCTTCGCGATGAGCTCCGTCACGGAAGGCCTGGGCACTTCGCTGCTCGATGCCATGGCCTGCTCGCGCGCGATCGTCGCCACCCGCGCCGGGGGAATTCCAGAAATCGTCGACGACGAACGCACCGGCGTGCTCGTCGAGCCGCGCGATCATGCCGCGATGGCGCGAGCCATCCTGCGACTGCTGAAAGACGACGACCTCAGACGACGCATGGGTGAGGCGGGGTTGGCGCGCGTCAGCGAGCGGTTCACCGTCGACCGGATGGTCGCCGAGACGGCCGCCGTGTACGAGCGCGTGGCCGGCACACGCCGCGCAGCGGACATTGGCCGTCAGCCTGGGGACGACTGAACCCGCACGCGTTCATCATCCCCAGGTGACACAGCGAGAAGTCGTACTTCACCGGATCCACGGGATCGAGGCGTCTCAACATCCGGGTCACGTCGCGAGCCATCGGCCAGCCCGGGCTGGTGTAGCGGGTCAACCTCAGGCACCGCCCCACACGAATGACGTGCGTATCGAGCGGCACGATCAGCCGCGCGGGGGCCACGCGCGTCCACAGACCGAGATCGAGCGCGTCACGGCGCACCATCCACCGCAGAAACAGATTGAGCCGCTTGCACGCACTGCCGGCCGAGGGGCGGGGGAAGAAGTAGCACACGCCGCGTGGCCTTGGCGGAGGCAGGTTGGGCGACGCGTGGCGCCGCCGTGCCGGTGGGCCGTACGCCGCCGTGAGGTCCATCTGGAGCGCCCGAATCGAAAAGCTGTCGAGCGCATCCGTGATGTCGGGAGCGGAAGGGTCGTCGCCTTCGAGAAAGAATCCCTCGATGGATCCGGCACGGTCGATCATCTGCTTGATGATCCACAACAGCGCGACGATGTCGGAGGCGCCAATCCAGCGATGCACGAACCCGGCAAACGCATGCTTCTGGCGAGCGGGGTCGAACGTGCGGACGTAGGCCGCGGGTCGATCGCCGACAATCGACATCAGCCGCTCGATCGACTGGAGCACGCTCGCGACCCGGCCGAACGCCAGCGCCGCCGCGCAGAAGCCGACGACCTCGCGATCGTCAGGACGCTCGTAGCGCCGGACGATCTGAATGGGATCGGTCGCCGAATCCGCGTGGTTGAACTCCGAGTACAGCCGATCCAGCGTGCTTCTCAGTAGCGATTCATCGATCACAGACTCACAGCCTCTCTGGCAGGTCGCTGAAAAAAGGCCAGCGACCCGTACTTCGAACTTAAAACTCAGAACTCAGAACTCAGAACTTTGAAGTGAAGAGTCCCGATGAATCTCCCTGGCCTTCTCCGTGAACCGTCAACAGCATCGTTGTCGTAAGCCGACGGCCCGCGGCGAATTTCCGGCTGATCTGTAATGATATTCGGCGTGCGACGCGTGCTGTTGTTGATCCTGTCCGGCCTGGTGGTGGCGGTCCTGGGAACCGCGGCGGCGGTGTATGTCTACCTGCGTCAATCGCTGCCGGCCACGAGCGGGACGATCGCGGTCAACGGCCTATCGGCGCCAATCGATATCGTCCGCGACCGGGATGCAATTCCACACATCTACGCGGTCAACAAGCTCGACGCACTGTTCGGCCTGGGCTATGTCCACGCACAGGATCGGCTCTGGCAGATGGAGTTTCAACGCCGAATCGGATTCGGCCGGCTGTCGGAGATTCTCGGCTCCGCCGCGCTCCCTCAGGACAAGTTTCTGCGGACCGTCGGGTTCGGTCGTGCCGCGAGGGCGGCCTGGGCTCGGCTGCCGCCGCAAACACGGCAGGAGATCGACGCGTACGTGGCCGGCATCAACGCGTTTCTCGCCGCACACCACGGCAGAGCCCTTCCGCCTGAGTTCACGCTGCTCCGCTTCGAGCCGGAGCCCTGGTCCGGCGCCGATGTGATCGTGTGGCAGAAGATGATGGCGTGGGACCTGAGCGCCAACTACTCGTTCGAACTGCTCCGCAGCGACATCGTCAGCAGAGTAGGCACACCAGGACTCGCCGACTTGATGCCACCGTATTCACAGCACGGGCTGAGCATTACGGGAATGGGCGAGACCGCCGGGGCAGGTCGGACTGGTGGGACGGATCGCGCAGGTCGAGCAGGCGGGACCGACGGCCCCCCCGCGACGGATCGAAAGGCGGGGATTCCCGAGGCACGCAGTGCGAATGGGACTGGCGGGGCCGCTCAGGCAGGGGAATCGGGTCGGGCGGCAGCGACGGGTAGGGCGGGTGTGGTCGATCGGGTTGATGAGACCGAAAGGACTGGTCTGACGCGCGGGCCGCTCGTGCGGAACCAGGCTTTCCGATTGTCCTACCAGCCCGAGCAGCCATACCTGCCCTTGTCATCCGCGTTCGCCTCGGCATTGTCGATGGGCGACACGACCGTGCGCGATGTGCTGCTTGGCGGCGCGCGAACCGAGTCGATCGGCTCCAACAATTGGGTGGTCGACGGTACCCTTACCGCCAGCGGCAAGCCACTGCTCGCCAACGACCCACACCTGAGCGCACGAGCGCCGTCGATCTGGTATCTCGCGCAGATCTCGGGGGGAGACTACGACGCGATCGGCGCAACAATTCCCGGCACGCCGGCAGTCGTGCTGGGGCGGAACCGTTTCATCGCCTGGGGCGCCACCAACGTGGCGGCCGATGTTCAGGATCTCTACCGCGAGAAACTCGATCCCTCCGGACGTTTCGCCGAATTCCTGGGCCGGCAGGAACCGCTTCAGATCGTGCCGGAGACGATCCTGGTGAAGGGACAGGAACCGGTCCAACTGTTTGTTCGAGTGTCGCGCCACGGGCCGCTCGTGTCGGATGCCATCGACGCGATGAATCAGGCCGCGCCGGAGAAACGCGGGCTTCCCCCTCTCGAACCGCTGGCCTTTCGCTGGACGGCGCTCGACCCCGCCGACACCACCATCGTCGCGATGATGCGGATGAGCGAAGCGCGCAATTGGAGCGATTTCACGTCGGCGCTGCGAGAGTTCGTCGTGCCGTCACAGAATTTCGTCTACGCCGATGTCGATGGGCACATCGGGTACTACGCGCCCGGACGGATTCCGATACGCGCTTCCGGCGACGGGACACTTCCGGCGGAAGGCTGGACGGGCGCGGCGGAATGGACGGGATGGGTTCCGTTCGACCAACTGCCCCATGTTTACGATCCGCCCGAGCACCTCATCATCACGGCCAACAACCGGCCTGCGGCGTGGGACTATCCCTATCGCCTCGGCGCCGAATGGACCGAGCCGTACCGCGCGCAACGGATTCTCGATCGGCTTCGAGAGCAGTCGGCGCTGAAACCCGACGACTTCGCACACATTCAGGCGGATACGTTGTCGCTGAACGCGCAGGCCCTTCTGCCGCTGTTGCTCACTCACGTCGTGCCGCACAGCGTCGCCGACACCGAAGCGATTCGGATCCTGCGGCGGTGGAACTACGATGCCCGCGGCGACAGCGCCGCGGCGGCCATTTTTCAAGCGTGGTTTCTTCGGCTCGTGCCGGCGCTGGTTGCGGACGATCTGGGTCCGCTCACCACGCAGAACTACGCAGGTCGCTTTTCGTACGTCACTCGTTTCATTCTTCGCGTGCTGGACCCGTCTGTCGAACGCGGATCGCAAGACGCCTCGCGTCAATCAGACCGCGGCGATTCCTCTGGCGGCTCCGCCATCGAAGAGTCGAGGGGCGCGTCCGCCGCGAGCCTGACGATGGCCCGGTCCTGGTGCGACGACCAGCGCACACCGACGATCGAAACGTGCGACGAAGCGGTATCGACCGCGCTCGACGAAGCGGTCGCCGACCTGGCACGCCACCTGAAGGGCGAGATGGGACGCTGGCGATGGGACGACGTGCACCACGCGATATTTCCACATCAGGGCCTCGATAGCGTGGCCCTGCTCCGACCGTGGCTCAGTCGTTCGATGCCAAGCGGCGGCGACTGGAGCACGATCGACGTCGGCGCCGTCGCCGTAGACACTCCGTACGAGCAGCACTCCGTGGCGGGCTACCGCCAAATCATCGACCTCTCGCCGGTCAACGACAGCCGGTTCGCCGACGCTCTCGGCGAATCCGGCCATCCGATGTCGCCACACTACGACGATTTTCTACCAGACTGGGCAGCCGTCCGGCACCGGGCGATGCGGGTCGACAGGAACGACGTCGAACGGGACGCTGTCGGTCGCCTTCGCTTGATACCACACTGACAAACTTAGAACTTAGAACTGAAAAGTTTCTCTTTTCGTGCGATATCGTGGCATTTTGCTTGGCGCTTTCGCGCACTCCCGGAGCTCATCGACAGGTTGCTGGACAGCTTCTTCGAGCTGGAACGTCAGTCGGCGCAAATGCCGAAGAGGCAAAAGCTGCGTACACGCGGCGTGAGTTTGCGTTCAAAAACGGCATCGTGCTGCGGGAGGCCCGCGAGGCCCGCTTCTGGCTTCGCATCATCGAAGCCAACGGGCTGGCGAGCCGAGACGCCGTGACGCCGATCTTGGATGGAGCGAACCAGCTTGGGGGCATCTACACCGCAACCGTCAGGCGGGCGAAAGAACCCCGTCAAACTCAGAACTGAAAAGTCAGAACTGAGAAGGACTGTGTCCACGCCCAAAGACTTCGTCCAAGACTGACCGAACAAGATGCAGATTCTCGTCGCCGATTTGGACAAAGATGCTGTCGCTCTCCGTCAGCAGGTCACGCATACCGACGAGGCGATCCCGGATGTAGGCGAGGTAGGAGTGAATACCGAGCTTCCACGTGTCGCGGAACGCGCGGATCTGTTCCGGCTGACGCGTCGCGTCCTCCACCTTCCCGTCCTTCACGTCGCGCTTCCGCGTGGACACCTGCCAGTTCGACCCGAACCTGATGCCGTACGGCGGGTCGAAATAGATCGTCTGGACCTTGCCCTTCAGCCCTTCCTTCTCGGCGAGGCTCGTCATCACCAGCAGCGAGTCGCCGAGGATCATCCGGCATCGTCCATGCCGTTGAAGTCGTCGAAAAGCGTCAGCTCAGGCTCCGGCTCACTGCCTTTTGCCGTCTGACGCAGGTTCTCGACAAGGGCCTGCGGGTGCACCTTCTCCTGGATGTAGATGGGGACGATCGGCACCTCGAGCGCGGCCTGGTCCTGCTCGTCCTTGCCCTTCCAGACCAGCTGAGGTCGAGCGACGGATCGCGCGGGTAGAGCATCGCCTTGGGCGCGTTCTCGTCTTCGGCGACAAAATCGCGCAGTTCCTCGGTCGGGATATTGACGCGCGTGTCTTTGGTGTGGCGAATGGAGCTGATTTCGGTGGGGGGCTTGGGCTTCTTGGCCATGGATGGTGTGCCAACAGTCGGCCAGCGCTGACCTTACTTCCGGGTCTGATAAATCGCGGGACGATACCGTGGGGTCGGAATAACTCGTCCGGCGTCGCGGGCAGACTGCAACCAGACATTCTTCGCGCCTTCGACGGCCGCTAACGCCTTTTCGGCCGTCGCACCGAACGCCGAACAGGAATCAAGGTCGGGAATATCAGCGACGTAACCACCGTCTTCGTCACTGTAGAAAATGTTGATGTGGTAGTCGCTCACGCCTCGTCCTCCAGTGCGAGATTGTACCGCTCGACCAGCCGGAGCAGCTGCCGAATCTGATACGGCTTGGCCTGCCCGCCAACGTCCTGCAGATTGATCAGCTCGGGAATCGCCGGATGCAAGTACACGTGATGACTGCCACCGACTCGCTTGAGCTCGAAGCCGAAGCCAGTCACCAGTGACTGCAGATCGGCGAGCGCCACATTCTGAACGGCCCCCGTCACGAGCCGAGCCAACAGCTTGCGCCTCTTCACTCGAGCGTGTCCTTCGTGTGCCGAATCGATTCGATTTCGGTTGGCGCCTTCGGCTTCCTCGCCATTTCAGACTCGCTGCTCGACTGCACGGGATGGTTTGAGGTACGAACGCGAACGGTCATGTCTCCTGCATCGCCTTCGACAGGGCCGCTCGGATGGTGCGTTGCGCGTCCCACGGGTCGGTCACTTCGATAAACGCCCACCGTCCGAAGCCGTCGTGGTTGTTGACCGCCGGCACCCACAAGGTTCGCGCCGAGCAGAAACGCGACCTCGTTGTCGCGATGTCGCTTCAGATCGTCCAGCGTGTGGATGCTGCCCTCGCCAACGATCGGCCTGTTTTCTGTTCGAGTCGGGATGTCGTCCGTTGACAGCACCATGGCGGCGGCGGTGGCCCGCGAGTGAGAACTTCGAGTCGTTGGTGAACGTCGCCGACAGGCGCTCGCTCGGCACGTCATACCGGTAGCCGACCAGCCGAGGGAACGTGATCTCGCAGCCGATGCGGTCTTCGAGTGCCCTGACCCGCGTCGGCATCGGTCCCGGCGTCGGATTCGGATTGGAGCCGGAACAGGGGATGAACGAAAACGGCACGCCGTACACCTCGGCGTACTCGGCGTTGAAGAGACCATCGTCGTTCACGGCGTAGCTCATCCGCCGAAGACCGCGGCCCACCACTTGTTCGCAGAGAAGCTGCGTGCCAAATGCGCGCAGGCCGAGAATATGCGTCACCGTGTTCGCGTCCCAGCCCTCGGTGAGCATCGACACGGACACCACGCAGCGCACGCGCTCGCCCAGCTTGCCGGCCTTGCCAACCGTGTTCATGACCTCGCGCAGCAAGTCCTCGTCTCGCAGGTCGTCGGTGCTCCGTCCGGGAAAGCGCGCGCGGTAGTCGGCCTTGAACTCCTCGATCTCAACGGCCACAATCTTCTTGAACTCCGGACTCATCCCTTCGCCGGACTCCAGCTGCCTGGAATCGACCAGAATCGTGTTCGGCCGGGCCGACCAGCGGCCGCCCTCTTCGTTGTTGAAGAGCGGCAGCGCCCCTGGCACGAGCACCTCGGTGCCGTCGCCAAGCGTCTTCGTCCAACCGGCCACGTAGTCAAAAACCATCTTCGACACGTTCGTGTTGTTGCAGACGACCACGAACACCGGGGGCGTCAGACCGCGCGCTTGCGCATCGCCGTTCGTCTGCCAGCGTTCGAACGACTGACGATAGTTGTCGTACAGGCTGTGCAGCGCCCCCTGCAACTCCGCCGGCAGTTTCGGCTCGCCGCCGACTGCGGCGGGCTTGCGATCACCTCTTGGCAGATCCTCACGGATGCGCAGCCAGAGATCGCGATACGTCGGCTGCTCGCCGGTCATCGAGTTGTCGGCCACCGGAACGCGGGGTACCTTCACGATGCCGGACTCGATTGCATCGACCAGCGAGAAGTCCGAGACGACCCAGGGGAAGAGCGTCCCTTCGGGATACCCCGAGCCGGTCAGAAAGAACGGCGTGGCCGAGAGGTCGTACACGGCCTGGATCCCGACTTTCCTCTTCACCGCCTCGAGGCCCGACAGCCATACGCGGGCTTCCTCGTCGCGCGTTTTCGCTTCCCGCCGTTCATCACCACTCATCGACGTCGTGTCTGGCTCGACATCCGGCCGACGGCGATAGCAGTGATGCGCCTCGTCGTTGATGACGACGATGTTCTTTTTGCCGGCAAGATCGCGGCAGACGCGGCGGACAGTCTGGTCGGGCGTCCAGAAACGGACTGGGCACCCCCTTGGTGAGGATCAGCTTGGTCAGCCTCGCAGCGTCGCCCCGCTCCCGCGGCAGGAAGCCGTGGTAATTCGTAATCAGGATTTTGGCCTGCGTCAACCGCTCCAGGAGATCTGGCGGCAGGATGTCGCGCTGACGATAGTAGTTGTCCGGATCGCTCGGCAGCAGAACCCGAAGGCGATCGCGAATGGTGATCCCCGGCGTGATGATCAGGAATGCGTCCGAGAATCGGCCGTCCTGCCGATCTTCGATCTTGTTCAGAGCATGCCACGAGATCAGCATCGCCATCACGACGGTCTTGCCCGAACCGGTCGCCATCTTGAGCGCCATGCGCGGAAGGCCAGGGTTTGACGTATCGTTCGCGGCGCGTAAATCGTTTTCGATCCAGGCGTCTCCGTACTTGCGAGCGACCTCGGTGATGTAGATGGCGGCCTCGAGCGCCTCGACCTGGCAGAAGAACAGCGGTTTGTCTCGACCGTCTTGCGTCCAGTAGGCGAGCAGCCGAGACGTGACCCCGCTGACTCCGACGTGTCCACCTTGACGCCACGCGGAGATTCGCTGTCGAATGCGATCGACGACCGGGTTGGGCTCGATTCGGTCCTTCGTCCAGCCGGTATCGAACGGTAGCTGCTTCCCTCTCTTCTTTACTCGAGGAATCGGAACGAAGTCGAGCTGGGCCGGCGGCCATCGATGATCTCGTTGGTGATGCCTTCTTCGTCGAACTTGAAATGACGCGTCGGCGCCCGAAACGCGGAGTTCAGAATGGGATTTTCGATGAGAGGCATGCTTCAGAACTTAGAACTTAGAACTGAAAAGTCAGAAGGACTACGCAAGGTACTTCCGTGCCGCGGCTTCGAGCGCGGTGTCGAATGTCACCAGTTCCGCGCCGAGATGTCTGGCCAGCCACAGATACGACGCATCGTACGCGGTCAGTTGCGACTCCGTGGCCAATTCCAGCACCTCGTCCGGCTCGACGTCACTCCAGAAGATGGTGAAGTCGTCGCCGAGCGCTTTCAACACGCCACTGCGAATCAGCGCGGACTGGTCCGGGTGTTTCCGCAACTTCTTCAACGCGGTGTTCATCAGTTCGTACGCCAGAAGCCGCGGCGCGACAAGCTGACGGTTGGCAAGACGGTCTCTCGCGATGCTGGCGTTCGGCTCGAAAAACACCAGCGCCGCCAGGGCCGAGGCATCGACGACGGCAATACCGCTCATCGCGACGATCTCATCTCGACGACCGCAACTGGCGGATCCACGCCGTGGACTCGTCCGGCGTTCCCGTGCCCAGGCCGGAAACGTGGTCAAACAGATCCTCCACCGTCAGTCGCCGTCCGTCTCGCTCCTCCCGAATCATCAACGCCGATTCCGACCGGGGTGCGACGACGCGATGAGAAAAAATCTCGAGGCGGGATCCGTAAGCCGGCGCCCGCTCGCGCAACACACTCGCGGGTTCGGCGGGCTCGCTCGCGGCAGCCTCGATCACTGCCCTCAGCTCGCCTTGCAGTGATCGGTGATTTCGCTGGGCTCGTTCGCGCAGGCGCTCGGCAATCTCGTCGGGCACCTGCTTGATGGAAAAGTCGACCGGCATGTCGCGCCTCCTATTCGGAGCTTATATTACTCCGGAATGGAGCCGATACGAAGCCGATACAGAATCATTCATGAAACCTCGGTCTCGCAGCAGGGGGGCGGGTCTCGTCACCGGCTCTCGGCACTCAGAGTCAAATGCGAGACGTCGTCGTTGACGTAGACGACTCGCCCGCCGACGAGGGTAGCCGCGACGCCGCCCCGCAGTTGCCAGCCGTCGAATGGCGTATTCCTCGATTTGGACCGCATGCGTGCTGCCGTGACGGTCACCGCCAGGTCGGGCGCCAGAATCGTGACGTCCGCCAGCGTGCCTTCTCCGAGCGACCCGCCGGAGACGTTCAGAATGCGCGCAGGATTTCCCGACAGTAACTCGACCAGCCGCGCAAGCGTGATCACGCCGGCGTGAACGAGGCGATCGAGACACAGCGAGACCGCGGTTTCGAGGCCGGTGATCCCGAACGGGGCGTGGTCGAACTCGACCCGCTTCTCGTCGTAATGATGCGGCGCGTGATCGGTCGCGATCGCGTCCACGGTACCGTCGACGATGCCTGCCAGCATGGCCTCGCGATCGCTCTCGTCGCGCAGCGGCGGGTTCATCTTGACGTTGGTGTCGTACGGCCGGGGCGCCTTCAGCCACTCGTCGTTCAGGACGAAGTGATGAGGGGTGACCTCGCACGTGATCCGCGCGCCGCGCGACTTGCCGTAGCGGACCGCATCGATTGACTGACGGGCGCTCATGTGGGCGATGTGGACCGTACCGTGGGTCAACTCCGCGAGCGCCGCGTCGCGCTGGACCATGATCGACTCCGCCTCGCCCGGAATGCCTCGCAGGCCGAGCGTCGAGGCGGTAAAGCCTTCATGGGCGACGCCGTCGCCCTTCAAGCTCTGATCCTCGCAGTGATCGATGACCGCCATCTTGAACATGCCGGCGTACTCCAGCGCGCGGCGCATCAACAGCGCTGTCGCCACCGGCCGGCCATCGTCGGATATGGCGACGCATCCGGCGCGATGCAGCTCCGCAATGTCGGCCAGTTGCTCACCTTTCTGTCCCCGGGAGACCGCGCCGATCGGATACACGCGCGCGAGGTTCGATTCGGCGGCCTTCTTCAATATGTATTCCGCCACGCCGGCGTTGTCGATGACCGGCGTCGTGTTCGGCATGCACGCCACCGCGGTGAAGCCGCCGGCGACTGCGGCGGCGGTGCCGCTGGCCACTGTTTCCTTGTGCTCCTGACCCGGCTCGCGCAGATGCACGTGCATGTCGATGAATCCGGGACAGACGACGCACCCCTGGGGGATGTCGACCACGATCGTGTCGGCATCGGGGGCCAGGTCGCGACCGACGCGAGCAATCCGATTGCCGTCGATCAGGAGATCGAACGCGCCGTCGCGGCCGTTGGCGGGGTCGACGAGTCTTCCACCTCTCAGTAACCGTTTCATCTGCTCTGCGCTCCTCCGCACTGCTGCGCTAGTGTCCTGCGTTCGACGATTTAGTACACGGCTTCCGGCGCGCGGCGCCCG
>JBDTVS010000203.1:0-7491 GCA_040007095.1 Acidobacteriota bacterium | reverse complement strand
AGGATACCGGGAGTATCTGAGGGAGGAGCAACGCCGCCAGGCGGGATGCCCCGCCAGGAAGACGTCCTAAAGCGTCGGACGCAGGACACTAGCGGCGAGTTTTCTCAGCGACAGTTCAGCGGGCAATCTCCTGCGCGATCCCGGCGATCGTCTCCGCGTCGAGCACGGCATCGTTGCGCTCGAACAGGCGAACGATGCACGCCTTGTGAATCTTCATCTTCAGACCGCCCACACCCAACGCTCCGAACGTCGTGACCCCGTCACGGTCCACCCCATTGTCGCCGACTTCGACACCTTCGATGCCGGCTGGCGGAACAGCATTGAGATCGGCGGCGACGCGCAACCCGGCGCGGCCGGCCCACGCCGCGCGCGGCACGAGACACACACCGGCGGGGCCGGTATTGAGGAGGAGCGTCGCGCCTTCGAGCACGGCCGGCGCCTGCGATCCGTCGAGCATCCCCACTTCGCGCACTGACCCGCCGAACCGCTGTTGGATCTGTTCGATGAGCGCGCCGTGCTGAGGTGTGCGGGACGTCAGCACCACTTCCACGCCGGCCTTGGCGAGGAGACCCGCGGCACGGGTTCCCACCGGTCCGGTGCCGGCGGTGATCACCGCGCGGCCGCCTTCGACATGTCCAGCGGCCTGCTGCAGCTTCACGACGGCGGCGACGGCCGTGGTATTCGACCCGTTCGAATCGAGCATCACCGAGACGCGCAGCGGACCGAAGAACGCCTTGCGGACGACGGCGAGGATCCGCTCGCCGGCGGCCATGTCGGTACCGCCGATGAAGATCGCCGTGTGGTGAAGATCCTTTGGACCGCGCGTGAAGATCGCGCCGTGGACCAGGTCGCGGACGTTTTCCGGGGTCACGCCGCCGTAGCTCATGACCTCGTCCGCGCCGGCGTCCAACGCCACCACGCGGTCGAAGACGCTGGGATGAGGCGAGCTGTCGAGTTGCAGGAGTAGTTTGCGCACGGAAGAAGTTTATGGCTGATGGCGAGCTTGAGCCGAAAGGACGACGTTCAACGCAGAGTCCACGCAGGTCGCGCAGCGATCAGCGGCGAGTCCCGGCGAGCTCTGCGTTCGAACGTCGTGCTTCTTTACACCTTGTTACTTGGGGCTGAACGGATGCTTGGCGGTCTTCGACCCGGCAATGACCTCGGCGACGGTCGGCTTGCCGCCCAGCGCGCGCGCAATCGATTCCTTCGTCGCCTGGTAGTTGTAGTCGTAGATCTTCGTATCGTCCTTGGCGTCCCAGTGAATGAACACGCCGACCATGATGCAGAGGTCGTCGGCCTGGGCCGCGGAGATGACACCGCTTTCGACCGAATCCACCACGGCGCGGGCAACCGCCGCCTGCGCCGGCCCGAACATCTGAACTGCCTGTGTCGCGCCCTTGATCGTCACCTTGTTGAACAGGAGCGTATCGGGCTTGGCCGGCAGGTTGGGTGCGACGACGGCGAGCAGAGTGGTGAAGCCGTTCTTGTTGTTCGAAAGCGCGTTGACAAAGGCCGCACCGGCGGGCCCCGATTTCGATCCGATGATCAAATCGACGTGCGCCACCTCATTGCCCTCACCGACCAACGATTCGCCGAGAAAGAAATCCGCTGCCATTTGAAGCTCCTGTCTGAAAGAGTGACGAAAAACCCTCGCGCGATCTCAAACGGGCCTGTCGTTGACAAAACCACGGCCCGCGAAGCGCGCGCGAGTGTATCATGACTGCCGATTTCCCCAGAAGTCAGGCCTCGCCCCGCCGCCCGACCTGCTCACTCTCTCTATTCACTGACGATTCGGGCCGGCGCGACGCCGGGCGCCGGTGGACCGTTACGGACTGCCGGTGTCCCGCGGCGGAATCGGCAGGCCTTTGGCGACTGCGTCCGCCACCGATCGTTCGTACGCACGCTCGCCGCTCAGGGCATACTTCACCGCGCCACTTCCTTCGTGGCAGGCGTATTCGTAGAGCCGATAGTCCGGCTGCGACGTAATCGTCATTCGCATCGTGAACGGCCGCGTGATGGTGATCGGATCGTCGATGGTCACTTCGTCGTCGATCATTTCTCGGTGCCGCTCTTCTTGCCAAGCTTCTTGCGGGCTTCCGCCAACTCGGCAAGATGCGCCTTCGAGACCGTGGGATAGGTGAGATCGAGGCTCTCGAGCGCCTTGACGATCAGCTCTGAAATCACCAGCCGCATGAACCATTTGTGATCGGCGGGGATGATGAACCACGGGGCGTGCCTCGTGCTCGTTGTCGTCAGCGCCTGTTCGTACGCCTGCATGTAGTCGGCCCAGTGGTCCCGTTCGCCGAGATCGCCCATCTCGAACTTCCAGTTCTTCGACGGTTCGTCCAACCGTTCCAGCAGACGCCCGCGCTGCTCTTCCTTCGAGACGTGCAGGAAGAACTTCAGGATCAGCGTGCCGTTGCGCGAGAGATAGCGCTCGAAGGCGCTGATATCCTCGCAGCGCTCCTTCCAGATGCGGTCAGTGACGAGCGCGCTCGGCAGCCGCTGCTGGTCGAGGATTTCTGGATGGACGCGGACCACCAGCACTTCCTCGTAGTACGAGCGGTTGAAGATCCCGATACGGCCGCGCTCGGGCAACGCCTTCGCGGTCCGCCACAAGTAGTCGTGGTCGAGCTCTTCATCGGACGGCCGCTTGAAATTGAAGACCTGGGTGCCTTGAGGATTCAGCCCGCTCGTCACATGCTTGATGGCGCTGTCCTTCCCTGCGGCATCCATCGCCTGGAAGATGAGGAGCACCGACCAGCGATTGTTCGCATACAACACGTCCTGGAGCGCGACCATCTTCTCGAGCGATCGATCGAGCCGGTTCAACGCCTTCTGCTTGTGCGTGAACGGCGCGGTGTCGGCAGTACCGTAGCGGCGAAGATCGACCTTCTGTCCCGGGCGGACACGAAAGCGGTTGGTGTTCATGACGTCAGAGCTCCCTGAGCGCCGATGAAATCGGCAGCCTGGCCGCCCTCACCGCCGGCAGGAGTCCGCCGACGAGCCCCATTGTCAAGGCGTAGGTCAGCCCCTGCGCCAGCAGCGCCGGCGTTACCGCAAACGCAAACGCGACCTGACTGAACGTCTGAAAGTTCATCGTTGATGTCTGGTAGCCATTGAACGCCAGGTAGGCCACGGCGCCGCCCAGCAGCCCGCCCATCGCGGCGAGACCCAGCGACTCGGCAAGCACCGAAATCAATACCGAGAACGTGTTGAAGCCGATCGCACGCAGCGTCGCGATCTCTCGAGAACGCGTGGCGACGGCCGTGTACATCGTCAGGATTGCGGCAAACACGGCGCCTACGCCCATGAGCGACGCGATGGCGAACCCGAGCGTGCGGATCAGCCTCGTCAGCGTCACCGACTGTGCCGCGTAGTAGTCGGCCTCCCGGCGTACGGACACGTTGGCCTGGGGGTTCGAAGTCAGCCAGTTCTTGAACGAATCGTAGGCCTCCGGGGTGTCCAGGCGAGCGAGCACCGATTGGTAGCTGTTGCCCCGGTTGTACGCGCCCTGAAGGACGCGGACGTCGCACCACAGCTCGGTCTCGGCCACGCTCCCGCCGGACTCGAAGATGCCGACTACCGTCCACGTCAACTGGCCCGCCTTTACGACGGAGCCGACGCTCAAGCCTTCGAACTGACCGGCGGCCGCGCGGCCGGCCACGACCTCGTTGGTGCCGAACGTCAACATGCGGCCCTCGACGATCTTGGCCTCCCGGCGGACCTGGAACGTGGTCGGCTCGATGCCGCGCATCGGGACGTTGGCCGCGGTGTGCGTCGACCGCTTCGGCAGGTCGATGATCACGAACATCTCGGCCGAGGCGATCGCCCGCTGGCCGTCGCGGAACAGACCGGGCGCCTGTTTGACGATGTCGGTTTGCGGACCGCTCAGACCGCTGGTCATCTCGTCGTCGGCGCCGGTGCGCATCACCAGCGCCCGGTCGGGCGCTCCGGCGCTGTGCATCGCGTTGAAGAACCCTTGCGCCATCGACAGCACGGCCACGAACACGATGACGACACCGGCGATGCCGACAATCGCCACGGCCGACGATCCGGCCCGCTGCGGGATGGTCTTCAGGCTCAGGAGCGTGACGGTGCCAATCTGTGTGAGCCAGGACATGTCAGGCCTTCCTCAGCGCATCGGTGATCTTCAGCCTCATCGCGGTCGTCGCCGGCAAGAGGCCCGCCAGCAGGCCGACCGCGGCCATCAGCCCCACGCCGACCGCGACGTCACGGCCTGGCAGCAGGAACGCGGGGAGCAGGCCGCCGGTGGGATCGCCATTCTGCACGAACAGCCAGGCCACGCCGAGACCAAGACCGCCGGCGACCACCGCGACGAATAGCGACTCGGCGAGGACCAGCGTCAGGATCCGCAGATCTGAAAAGCCCAGGGCTTTCAGGACCGCGAGCTCGCTGGTCCGTTCGCGCACCGCCTGGGCCATGGTGTTGCCAACGACGAGCAGCATCGTGAAGAGCACGGCCGCCAGAATCGCCATCATGATCGAGCCGATGTCGCCCACCTGCTTGGCAAATCCGTCGATGAACCCTTTCTCGGTGGTCGTCTTGGTCTCGGCCGACGAGTTGGCAAACATCTCGTCGAAGCTCGCCGCCATCTCCTGCGACCGCGAGGAGTCTTTGATCTTCACGACGTACCAGCCGACCAGGCCGTCGCCGTTCTGTCTGGCCTCGTCCAAATAGTCGTACCTGAAAAAGAATTGTGTCTTGTCGAACCCGGGATCGGCATCATAGATGCCCACGAGGTTGAATTCCCACGCGTAGCTGCCGCTCTTGGTCCGGTAGATGGTGCCCCGGATCGGAATGCGATCCCCGATCTTCCAGCCGAACCGACTCGCCAGATCCTTCCCCACCACCACGCCCTGCCGATCGGCCAGCCACGCTTTCATCTGGTCCGGCGGCAGATGGATTTCCGGGTACATGCCGAGGTACGGCTCGGGCTCCAGCGCAATCGTGGCGAAAAAATTCGATGGATCCTGATAGATGCCACCGAACCAGGTGTTGTGGGTCACGGTCTCGACGCCCGGAACCGTGCGCAGGCGGGTCTGGTACGCCACGGGAAGCGGCTGAATGATGCTGACCTTGTGAATCACCATCAGGCGATCGAGACCCGCCAGCTCGACGCCGAGCGAAAACGCCGCCCGGATGGTCATCAGCACGCCGAACAGCAGGAACGCGATGAAGATCGACAGGATCGTGAAGATCGTCCGGATCTTACGGCGCCACAGGCTTCGCCAGACCAGCGGCAGAAACTTCATGCCACCACCTCGCTGCCGAGCAGCGAGCCTTTCTCGAGGTGCAGCGTCCGGGTCGCACGTTCGGCGGCGCGGGGGTCGTGGGTGACCATCACGATGGTCTTGTTGTGCTCCCGATTGAGGGCCTGAAGCAGATCCAGAATCTCATCCCCGGCCTTGCGATCCAGGTCGCCCGTGGGCTCGTCGCACAGCAGCAGGGTCGGATCGGTCACGATCGCCCGGGCGATGCCGACCCGCTGTTCCTGGCCGCCGGACAGCTGTCGGGGGAAGTGCTTGGCGCGATCGGCGAGGCCGACGACCCTCAGCGCGATGGCGACACGCTTCCGACGTTCGGCCTTCGACAGTTTCGTCAGCAGCAGCGGCAGCTCGACGTTGCGTTCGGCGGTCAGCACGGCCAGCAGGTTGTAGAGCTGAAACACGAACCCGATGTGTTGCGATCGCCAACGCGACAACTGGCCGCCGCTGAGCGAACTGATGCGCTCGCCGCCGACTTCGACCGCGCCGCTGGTAGGCGAATCGAGCCCGCCCATCAGGTTGAGCAGCGTCGTCTTGCCCGAGCCGGAGGGTCCCATCAGGGCGAGGAATTCGCCGCGCGGAATCACCAGATTGACACCCCTCAACACGTCGATGCGCTCACTGCCCCGCGCAAACCATTTGTGCACGTCCGCGATGCGAACGAGCGCGCCGTTGTCCGTCAATACCGTCGCCTCCGATTGCCAGATCTCCGCATCTCCGAACCCCGGATCAAGCTCACCGGGTCTCCACGCTGACGCGCGTGCCGTCTTTGAGATTGGCCGGGACCGGCACCACGACGCGCTCGCCCGATCGCAGCCCGGCGACCACCTCGAGTCGTTCGCCGTCCGCGCCGCCGGTTTTGACGGCCCGCCGCTCGGCCAGGTTCCCGTCGACGACGAAGACGAAGGCCTGATCGTTGTCCGTGCGGACCGCCGCCTTCGGCACGAGTACGGCCGCCTGTCCCGCGGTGCGCGATTGGCCCGCGGCTGCGCCCGCTTCCCGCTCATCGCGCAGGAATGTGACTTTGACGCCCATGTCCGGAAGGATGCGCGGGTCGAGCGCCTTGAATCCAATGCGCACGAGCACCGTGGCTTTCTGCCGGTCGGCGGTCGGCACCATGGTGATGACGCGCGCCGGGATCGTCCAGTCGGGATACGCGTTGAGCACGGCGGCGACGTCCTGGCCGCGCGTGACGCGGTTGATGTACGCCTCGTTGACGTCGACGTCGATCTCGAGCGACCGCATGTCGACGATCGTGCCGATGCCGGTGCGCGTGAATCCGCCTCCCGCCGACACCGGCGACACCATTTCGCCGGGCTGCGCGTCTTTCGAAATCACGATGCCGCTGAAGGGCGCGCGAATGATGGTGCTGTCGAGCTCGCTTCGCTGCACGTCGATTTGTCGCTCGGCCACCTGGACCTGCTGGCGGGCGGCGTTCAATCGGGCCTCGTACGAATCGACCGCCGCCTGCGTCTCGTCGACCTCGGCCTGCGACGCCACGCGGTCCTTGAGCAGCTGCGCGCGCCGGCCCAGCGTGGTGCGCGCCTCGTTGAGCCGGACCTGATTTTCCGCGACGGCCCGGCGAGCGGATTCCGCCTGCGCCTCCACGAGCATGAGCGCGGCTCGCGCGTTCGAGTCGTCCAGGCGGGCCAGAACCTCGCCCTGCGTCACCGCCCGGCCTTCTTCGATGTTCACTTCGACCACCTTGCCGGTGATCTTCGATGACACCGTGGCGCGGCGCCGCGCGGTCACGTAGCCCGAAGCGTTCAGCACACCCGCCTGGATGCCGGCGGCGCGTTCGGTGACCGTCGCGACCTGGACCTGCAGAGGACGCTCGCGGCTCAACCACACGCGCGCGCCCGCCCCGCCGCCGGCCAGGACGAGCAGGATGACCAGCCACGCGAGCCAGCGACCGCGTCTCGGCCGATCCGGTGCCCGCTCGATCCGCAGCGCGGCCAGATCCTGTTTGAGATCGTCCACTTCTCTTCAGTATAACGAGTCGGAGAAGTGGGTCGTTCAGTTCGGCCTCGGGAGTAGCCTCTCAGTCGCGACGTCAACCACCGAGAGCACCGAGAGAAATCGTAATGTTTTGACTCGGTGGACTCGGTGTGCTCGTGGCAAACGTCAATTGGGACACGACGCAGCAAGCACTAGTGTCCTGCGTTCGACGATTTAGTACACGGCTTCCGGCGCGCGGCGCCCG
>JBDTVS010000202.1:0-22816 GCA_040007095.1 Acidobacteriota bacterium | reverse complement strand
CCAGGCGGGATGCCCCGCCCGGAAGACGTCCTAAAGCGTCGGACGCAGGACACTACTGCGCGGGCTCGATCCGCAGCACGGCGCCCGGCTTCTCGTCCGTCAGCAGATACAACAGTCCATCCGGTCCCTGGCGCACGTCGCGGATGCGCTGGCGTAGATCGACGAGCAGCGATTCCCGTCGCAGCTCCTCCATCTTCTCGTTGAACAGGATGCGCTCGAGATGTCCGGTGCCGGGAATCTCGCCGGTGCGAAGCGAGCCGACGAACACGTCGCCCTTCCATTTCGGCAGCTTGTCGCCGGTGTAGAACGCCATCCCCGAGACGGCGATCGACGGCGTCCAGTACACGATCGGCGGCTCGAAGCCCGCGTGGCCAGGACGTTCGGATTGCCACGGTCCCTTGTAGTCGCGGCCGTAGCTCACCAGCGGCCAGCCGTAATTGGCGCCGGGCTTGAGGATGTTGATCTCGTCCCCGCCGTTCGGGCCATTCTCGTTGAGCCACATCTCGCCGGTTCCAGGATGGACCGCGAGGCCGAGCGCGCTGCGATGACCGAGTGTGTACACCTCGGGCCGGCCGCGGCCGGCAAACGGGTTGTCGCCCGGAATGCTGCCATCGTCGCGAATCCGGAGGACCTTGCCGCCTTGGGTCTTGGGATCCTGGGGATCGGCGCCGGTGGTCGTGATGAAGAGCGTGCCGTCGCGCGCGAACGCGATGCGCGAGGTACCGGCGGCTTCCAACACGAAGATGTCGCGGACGTCGCTGAGCGCGTGGCCGTCAAAACGACCGCGAGCAATCGCCACCGTCCGGCGTTTCTCGTCGATCGGCTTCGTGTAGGACAGATACACGAGCCCGTTCTCGGCGAATTTCGGATGAATCGCCACGTCCATGAAGCCGTGAACGGCGCCGGGCAAACCCGATTCAACGGCCCAGTACGAGGCCGGCGCCCCGGCGACCGGCTGAGGATCGAGCTTTCCGTTGCGAATGATCCGAAGCCGGCCGGCCCGCTCCGTGACGAGCATGGCGCCGTCGGGAAGAAACGCCAGCGCCCAGGGATACTCGAGCGCCGTCGTGACGGCAACGACCCGGATTTTCTGTCCCTCGCCCGTGTCGTACACCACCGGCATCTTCGGAAGAGGCCGCCCAGCGAGTCCGCCGGGAGCCAGCGGAACGCCGCCTGAGAATGGAACGGTCCGCTGCGCGAGTCCAACCTGGGAGGCGAGCGTGACTACGAGCAACAGAGCAAGCGACGGAATTCTCACGGCAGTCGGGTCTCCTTGCGGTTACGCCTTGGCGAGCACCATGCCATAACCGTTCGCCCGCGGACTGACACCGAGCAGGCGAACGCCGTTCATCAATCCATGAGGCGTTGACGACACGACCGGCACCTTGATTTCCTTCTCGAGCGGCACGATCAGGTCCAGCGTCCTCAACGCACCGCAAGACACGACGAGCGCGTCCGCCTTGCGAGAGTTCGCGTAGGCATCCATTCCGAGCTTGAACAAGATGTCGTGGCTGGCCGCCCCTGCCGGAATTTGCACGAAGCCCAGGCCTTTGGCAAACGTCACCTCGAACCCATGCTCTTCGAGGAAGATTTTCAGACGCTCCGTCACGATATCCGTATAGGCGGTGGCGACCGCCACGCGCTTGGCATTGGCCGTACGCAGGCCGTCCACCAGACCGTTGCTCTGCGTGGTTGCCGGCCGACCGGTGGCCTTCGTGACCTGGCTGACCAGTTCCTCGTTGAACTTGGCGCCTTTGTAGAAGGTCAGCGAGGAGCCGAACACGGAAATCACCTTGGCGCCCCGCTTGGCGAGCGCTTGCGCGGCGGGCAGGACTCTGGGGATGGCCTCGTCATAGCCTTCTGGCGTCATGCCGCCCGGCAGACCGACGCCGTCGCCCAGGAACTGCACGCCCGTCGGATAGAGCAGCTTCGCGTCAGGCGGGATCGGATAGTTCAGCGGCGGAAAGATCAGGCCAAGCGCCGGATCCTCGGCCGCAAAGGCGATCTGGCCTGCTGCCCTCCCGACCGCGCCGTACGCAGTCGCAACGCCTGCGAGCTTCAGAAACTGACGTCGGGAATCGATCATAGGTGGCCTCTGCCAGACAAGTTGCGGTGTCTTCCCGCGCGAAGCGCGCCCGTGGGAACCCCGTCGCACGCCGACGGCTCGCAGAAGGACTATAGGCCCCGTCCGACGGCACGGTCAAGCCGGCCGGAGGGTCGGATTGCCCGTTCGCCGGTTCGGTCGTGAGTCAGTTTCACGTCAACAACCGGCCACACCGAGATCACCGAGCAAAAATCAGAATATCTTCTCGGTGATCACTGCTCAGAAAATGTCGGTGCAAACGTCCCGGTCCGGCTGAAGCCGGACACTACGCAGTTCGAATGCGCTCACGTGTTCACGATATGGGGTGTGCCCCGGCCCATGACGACTCGGTGGTGCAGGTCGTGAAGGCGTTGAAGATGACCCACGGCGTCGCGGAACTGAAGCCGACGGCTCAGGCGGCCGCAGTCTGAGTCATAGGGCGCCTCAAGGTCAAATTGCCGGCGCCCCCAAGAATACCGATGCCCAGCATGCCCCACGTCAGCGCCGGCGTCCATGCCGCGCTCAAGCCGAGCACCGCGTCGAGTGAATAGGCGCCCGGTCCGATGAGCGTCAGCGCGGCCGCCACCACGCCATACAGCAGGGGCACTTCGATCCCGTTGGCCATCGCGAACAGCCCGTTCTGCCAGTGCACGCTCGCGGCCACAATCATCACCGACACCATCAGCCCACCGCCCACCGGCTCGAGCAAGCCGATCGCCACCAGCACTCCGCTGCCAACCTCCGTCACGGCCGCGGCGGCCGCGAAGATCTTTCCGGGGCGGAAGCCGATGGCCTCGAAGAGGTCCGCCGTGCCCGCCAGACCGTGGCCTCCGAACCAGCCAAGGAGCTTCTGCGCCCCATGCGCCGCCATCAACAGCCCAATCGCCAACCGAGCCAGCAACAATCCTGCGTCCATGATCACCACACCTCGTCCGGGCGACCCACCATGGGTTCGTCGTGGGGTTAACTATATAATCTATAGTCACTATATACAAGCTAGTTGCTTGCGAAAAGTGTCGGCGGTAGCATATTCTTGAAGGCGGATTGAAACAGAGCACGTCCACTCCGTCTCTCTGCGTGCGCTTTCATCGGGCGAGCGAACTGATCGGGCGCCGGTGGACGGGCGCGATCATCTTCGTGCTGCTCACGTCGCGCTGCCGCTTCGCCACACTGCGCGACGCGATTCCCGACATCACCGACCGGATGCTGAGCGACCGGCTGCAGGAGCTCGAAGCCGAGGGCATCGTCGAACGGACGGTCATCCCTGACACACCGGTTCGCGTCGAATACGAATTGACAAAGAAGGGGCGCGCGCTCGCGTCGGCGATCGATTCAATTCGGGACTGGGCCCACAAGTGGACCGACGAACCGCCGGCGCCGAAGACGGACAAAGCGGCGCGCGGCCGCAAGCCCAAGGCCGTCAAGCGGGCCGAACGACCATGAAGTACCGACTCCTGGGCAAGACCGGGCTCTACGTTTCCGAGCTGTGCCTCGGCGCCATGACGTTCGGGGGCAAGGGCATGTTCGAGGCCGAGTACCCGGGTTGGATGCTGGCCTGGCAGCAACGCAACCGCGCGCCGACAGCCACGTCATGACTCAAGCAGACTGGCCGGTTGCAGCGTGCCGGGTCATCCGACAAGCGGACATTGCGGCGCCGAGCTCACGTGGGAAGCGGCTTAGCAAGTTGCTGAAAAAGCCGGGGCGGCGTTTTTCAACGGCCTGTTAATGCAGGCTGGCGAACGCGTAGGTCACGCCGAAATACCAAGAGCGTGCGGTGCGCGACGCAAGGTCGCTCAGGGAATTGGTGTCGCTCACAGGTTGGTTCTCGATCACGCCGGCGGGCAGCGCCGCGACCGGGCCAATCGCCACGCCAGCCGTCACCGAGGCGAAGCGCCCGAACCGGAACGCAGGACCGAGATAGAACGTCGCCCTGCCGTCGTTGTGAACGCCGATGCCGAAGGAGATGGGCGCGATCCATGGCCTCCGGTCGTGGTACATCTGAGCAAACATGCCGATGCCGAGCGACGCGGCATTTTCTCTGTCCGCATTACGCAGGACGACGCGTGTAGTACGGCCGGGGACAAAGCCCAGCGTCCACACCGGATCGGTCAATCCGTTCGCGACGAACCCACCGGTCAACGCCAGGTTCCAGCCTGGCGGTGACGAACCCGCCTCCGGCCTGGCCCCGCCAGACTGGCCTGGGGCAGCAAACGACGCTGCGGGCGGGCCGAGCATGATGATCGCGAACGCCACCGCGCGTATCCAGGCACGTGCCGCCACGCAGTTGTTCTCGATCGCTTTTGGCGCCGGACGGTTGGTCAACGCGCCAATCGTGACGAACACGAGAGAGCGTGTCAACTCTTTCCTGGTGCAACGAAGACTGTCACTTGGCGCGTCTGACATGCCCCGTGCCATACAATGGCTTTGCTCGTACCGGTGCGACGCCTGCATTCCCCCCATCTTCATCCCGTCCCGACGCGCCGATATCGTCTGCGCGCGGGGCTCATCCTCTTCCTGGCGCTGATCGCCATGCCGCCACGGCGTGCCGTGAGCGCGGTGGTGCCGATCCTGGTCTCGCATGGTGATGCGTTCGTCGCTCACGACAGCACCAGCGATCGCTGGTCGATTGGGAGCCGGGATCTCGACGTGAGCATCGGATTCGACCCGGCGGGCGCGTTCACCCTCCACAGCATCACCAACCCGGTCACCGGGCGTTCGTGGAATGTGACCCCGGCCCCGGACGTCAGCCTGACGGCAGGGACCAAGCGCGAGGTCCTGGGCAAGAGCACGTCGGGCCTCAGCTTCATCAACGCCCAGGCCGAAGAGACCAACGACGGCGTCCGGCTCACGTTCACCTTCGAAGACCGCGGCGCGGGCATTCTCGTGTCGCGCGTCTACGCCTGCTATCCAGGCTCCCCCACCGTCGAAGCGTGGACGCGCATCCAGGCGACAAGCCCGGGCGCATCCGCCACGCTTGCCGATCTGGTGGCGTGGCAGATCACCATGCCGGTGTCGACCGTGCACACGCTGACCGGACTGCGCGGGCTGACGGCCGATCACGAGGACGCGTTCACCCGCGAAAGCCGCGACCTCGATCCCGGCGAGCGCCTCGACTTCGGCGCCGATGCCCGCTCGACGCAGGAGTTCGTCCCGGTGGTATCGGTCGATGACGGAAGGGACGAATTTTTCGGCGGCCTGGTGTGGTCCGGCGCCTGGAACATGAGCGTCGAACGGCTGAACGACCGCCTGCGCGTGACCGCCTCGTTCCAGGGACTGTCCCCGACGGTGTCCTTCGACCGCCCCGTCGAGCTCCCCCATGGATTCTTCGGGGTGACGTCGCGCGCCGCGACCACCGTTTCGGGAGCGCTGCGCCAGTTCGTGCTGTCGGGCCTTCGCCACGGCCGGCGCTTCCAACCGCTCGTGACCTATAACACCTGGTTTGCCTACGGCACGACCATCACGGAAGGGATCCTCAACGACGAAATCGACCGTGCCGCCGCCCTCGGCGTCGAGCTGTTCGTCGTCGATGCGGGGTGGTATGTCGGGGCCGGTGCGACGAGCGATTCGGATTTCGAGTCAGGACTCGGCTCGTGGGCTACCGACACCGATCGATTTCCCTCGGGGCTCGGGGGCCTGGCCGATCGAGCGCACGCGCTGGGCATGAAGTTCGGACTCTGGGTAGAACCCGAACGCGTCTCGCTCGACACCGTCGACCTGCCGACCCTGGCTCGCGAATCCTGGCTGGTCACGGCCAACGGATCGTACGGGTCGCCGACGACGGCGCTGGTCTGTCTTTCGGATGCGGGGGCGAGGCAGTGGGTGTGGGACGAGCTGGTGGCGCTCATCGAGGATACGCACGTCGACTATCTCAAGTGGGACAACAACTTCTGGCTCAACTGCAACCGCGGGGGCCATGGCCACGGGGCGACCGACGGCAGTTTTACGCACGTGCAGGCGCTGTATGGACTGTATGCCGATCTCCACGAACGCTATCCCGACTTGATGATTGAGAACGTGGCCAGCGGGGGCAACCGGCTCGACTTCGGAATGCTGCGCTACACGGACGTGGCCTGGATGGACGACAAGACGGATCCATCGGCGCACGTCCGCCATAACCTGGAAGGCCTGACCTTCGCGTATTCTCCCGCGTACCTGTCGTCCTTCGTGCTCGACAGCGAGACCGAGCCGCTCTACGAAGCAGATCTTCGCTTCATCCTGCGCAGCCGCATGCCGGGTGCGTTCGGCTTGACCCTGCGTACCGGCGCCTTGAGCAACGAGCAGATCGCGATCTTGAAGGATGAAATCGCCAACTACAAGACGCTGCGCGACATCGTGGCGCAGTCCAACGCGATCCTCCTCAGCGATCAGGCGCCGCTCAGCGATGACAGTTGGGAGGTCCTGGAGGAAATCGCCGACGACCAGGCGAATGCGCTCGTGTTCGTGTTCAAAGGCAACGCCGACGAAGGACGCCTCCTGGTCCGGCCTCGCGGCCTGCGAAGCGACGTCGATTACGACGTACGGTCACTCGATACAGGCCCGATGGGCACCGCAAGCGGCGACTCGCTGATGGCCGATGGGTTCGAGGCGGTCCACAACGCCGAGTCTCACTCGCGCGCCCACGTCTTCGTCTTCCAGGCGAGATAGCGGACAGCCTGTCTACCCGCGCCAGGCCGCGAGCTCGGCCGCCGTATCGTTGAAATGGCGGTAGCGAACAATCTGGCCCCGGGTATGCCGTAGATCGCGTGAAGCCGGATGGATGAAGCGGCGTCCTGGTCAGCCGCTCATGCGACCGCCGGGTTGGGCGCCTCCCCGGTCTTCAGCGCCACCTGCAGATACGCAAAGCGGGCGCCGCTGCCCAGATAGTTCTCGATATGCTCGAGCACCGCGGCGTTCCTGAACCAGGCCGGAGCAGTCTCTCGCAGTCGATCTTCGATGAGCGTCGAGAGGAACTCGAATCCGGCGGCGACCGCACGCTCCCGCAGCGAGTCCAGCAGATAGTTCTCGAGATCGACGGAATTCTGCACTGTTGGGGACGTGGCCATCGCCTGCAGGTAGAACGTGTTGCCTTCGCCGCTCTTCGGATCCGTGCTCACGCCTTCATCATCGTGGTTCTCGAGCGCGCTGCCGAGCACGTACCCCACGAACCGTCCCGACACGCGATCGCGCAAGGCGATGCCGATTGCGCGGGGCTGGCAGACGGTCGCCTCGAGGGTTTCGAGAGGCAGTTGCAGGAGGGAGCCCGTCACGGTTTCCGGCGTGTCCGGCGGTCCCTGTGCGGCCGTTCGGTAGCGTTCCTGCTCCACGGCAAGGATTTGCGCCTTGCAGCCTTCAAAGTTGGCCGGAGTGAGGTCGATCGTTTCCACGGTATCGAGCGGAATGGCCAGCGTGCCGACACGCACTTTCGGCGTAGCGGCCGTGTCGGTGGCGACGCGCCCCGCGGCAAGGTCCTCGATCGCCAGGCGCAGAATCGACAGCGCTTCGTCAATGGCGGCCGGCTCGGTGTCGTAGCGGGGATAGAACCGCAATGTGCGCTCGCCGGCAGGCAGGAGCACCAGCCCACGGCGGAAGGCGCGGTCGAGCAACGCCTCGCTCCAGTCGGCGCGCAGGACGTCGAAGCCAATCATCACGCCCGCGCCCCGGACGTCCTTCAAAATCCATCGGAATTCGCGCGCCAGAGCCTCGAGACCGCTTCTCGCCCGCTCGCCGGTGCGCCGGACCTGGTCGAGGTCCAGCTTGTCCAGCATGGCGAGCAGCCGCACCATCCCCACGGAGTCGCCCTCCCAGGTGGTGTTGAACTTTTTTTCCTCCTGAAAGAAGGTGGCCAGTTCCTCACTGACGAACAGCACGCCGTTCTGGGCTTTCTTGGCCCAGGTGACGACGTCGGGGGGACACGGCAGGTCGAAGAGCTCGTGGGCCCACACACGACCGGTCATGCCCCACCCGGTCTGCACTTCGTCGAACACCAGCGGCACATCGTAAATTCGGGTCAGCAGGCGCAGCTTGCGCATGAAGCGCGCACTCGCGAGACGCACGCCGCCCTCGCCCTGAATCGGCTCGATCAGCACGGCGGCCACCCGCCGCGAGCGCCGAACCACATCGGGGCTCAAGTTGGCGCGTTGGGCCCGTACGAACGCCGACGCATCCTGGCCCGGCTGCGCCAGGAACTCATCGAGCGCGTCCATTTCGCGCCGATAGGTGTCTCGGCTCTTGTCGGCGTGCGGCAGTCGACCGGAGACCAGGAGATCCCACAACTGCTTGAGGCTGCGCTCCTCGCGCCGAGCCGTTTCCTTCTGCGCAGCCGGCGTTTCGAATGGAAAGGGAATGTGCGGCCAGTCGAAGGTGGGAAAGCCAAGCCGCGCTTTCTTGCGGTGCGTGACGGCGAGAGCGCCGAGCGTCCGGCCGTGAAAGGCGCCCTCGAACGAGACAATGAAACCGCCCTCCTTGTCGTCCGAGGTCATGACCCGGTTCATCAGCACGGCCTTGATGGCGTTTTCGACCGCCTCGGCGCCGGTGTTGACGACGAAGTGGCGCGGCGTGCCGGCCGGAGCAATTCGCGTCAGCGCGGCCTTGAGGCGCAGGGAAAGGATGGTCTGGTATTCAGAGTGCGCGTAGCGCGACGCCACGAATGGCAGCGAATCGAGGATGGCCTGCACCAGCACCGGATCGTTTTCGCCGAATGCCTGCGTGGCGATGAGCGCGCCCATGTCGAGGAAACGGTACGGCTGTCCGCCAGCATCGCGGTCGGCGATGGCGAGATACGGTCCGACCGACTCACTGGGATCGAAGGCGACGGGCAGGGAGAAGAACAGACCGCGTGCCGCGGCGGCCAGCGCGGCCTGCGAAGCCGGCAGGTACTGCTCAACCAGTCCTTCGAGAGAGCGCGCGCTGTCGCGCAGGGCGTCGGGCACGCTGACATGCATCAGCCCGGCGCGGTATTGCGCGTTGAGTTGGGTGACGCGCTCGAGGAACGTCTGGACGTGCGCGGCCGATCGCTCGATGGTTTCCACAACCTCCACTTTCGGGTTCCGGGGAGTGAAACAGGGCGGCGGATGACGCTACAATTCCCGGAGCACACCGACGGGTGTAGGTTACCGCAAACTTCACGGGAGTTTCCATGGGTCGCTACCTTGCAGTGATCGCTCCGGCCGGCCTCGTCATGGCGGCGGTTCTCTTCGATCCGAGCCTCAGCGTCGCGAAGCCGGAGTACAGCAGAAGAACCAAGAAGGAATGCACATATTGCCATCCACCAAACTCCTGGGACATCAACGAGGCAGGCAGGTACTTTCGCGACCACCGGCATTCGCTCGAGGGGTTCAAACCGAGTGAAGGCAGCGGGAAGTAGCGTGCAATCAACGATTCGCTCATTCGATCTCGCCCACCTCGCCCACATCGAGCTCCTCACACCACGGCCCGACGAGAGCCTGCGCTTCTTCGTCGACGTCATGGGAATGACCGAGAGCGGTCGGCGGGAAGACTCGGTCTACCTGCGCGGCTGGGACGACTACGAGCACCACACGTTGAAGCTGACCGCCTCGAAGGTGGCGGGCATGGGTCACGTGGCGTACCGGGCCACGAGCCCTGAGGCGCTGCAGCGGCGGGTCGGCGTGATCGAAGCGTCCGGCCTCGGCAAGGGATGGACCGACGGCGACCTCGGACATGGTGCGGCCTATCGCTTCAACACGACCGACGACCACGCCGTGGAGATCTACTACGAGACGGAATGGTACCGCCCGCCCCCCGAGCTCGCGCCGTCACTCAAGAATCAGGCGCAGCGATTTCCCGCGCGCGGCGTCAACGTCCGCCGGCTCGATCATTTCAACCTCCTGTCCTCCGATGTCGCGACCATGCGCCACTTTTTCGAAGACGTGGTCGGGATGAGGACGACCGAGATGATCGTGCTCGACAGTGGCGAGGAAGCCGGGGCGTGGATGACCGTGACCAACAAGAGCTATGACATGGCGTTCACGGCCGATCACTACGGCGCCCGCGGACGCTTTCACCACGTGACCTACGCGGTCGACTCCCGCGAAGAGGTGCTGCGGGCCGCCGACATCTTCCTGGAGCACGGCGTCCACATCGAGACCGGTCCTCATAAACACGCCGTCCAGCAGACGTTCTTCCTGTACGTCTACGAGCCGGGCGGCAATCGCGTCGAGGTCGCAAACGCCGGCGCCCGCCTCGTCCTGGCGCCAGACTGGCAACCGGTGGTGTGGACGGAAACCGAGAGGAAAAAGGGCCAGGCGTGGGGCCTCAAGACGATCGAGAGCTTCCACACGCACGGAACGCCGCCGATCGACCAGTACGTCGGGCCGAGAAAAGCATGAGCGATCAATTCTTCGTCGTCTGCCCCTACTGCGGCGAAGCGGTGGAGATCTATCTCGAACCGGACGATTCGGGCAGCTTCGTCCAGGACTGCGAAGTGTGCTGCAATCCCTGGCGCCTCCGGGTCACCGGGCGCGGCGACGAGCGGTGGCTCGACGTCGCGAAAGCCGACGGCTCGGAATAGTCAGCGCTCCGATCCTTCGGCTGCCGGCGCGTCGGGATTCGTCAGCGGCCGGCGGCGCTCTCGATACACTCCCCTTCGAGCGTCAGCTTCGAGCGCCCGGTCCTCGGCCCGTTCCCCTTTGAGGATATTCGGCAGCCCGTAGTTCCCTTCGTGGCAGTCGTAGGGCAGAAGCTCGTAGCCGCGAGGCGATGTCAGCGACAACACCAGCGTCCACGGCCGGGCGTAGGTCTTCGGGTCCTCAACCGTCACCCGGTAGTCGATGATGTCGGCCGCGATCCGGGTGATGCGCTCGATCAGCCGGAGCGCGCCGCTGTGCCGGAGACCATTGCCGTTCTCGCTGATGCTCGTCCGGTCGGTGAAGTTCGTCGTCTCGATCACCAGGGTCTCGCCTTCCCAGTGACCGCGCGGGTCGCCGAGATACAGGTGCAGATCCGGGCCAACGTGGGGCCGGCTGTCAACCGGCACGATGCGAGTGTCGTGGACCATCTCATACGAGATCGCGACTGCGCCCGGCGTCTGCACGATGCGATTGCCGTTACCGTAGATGACCGGCAGAATCGATCCGACCACCCCGCGCGTGATGCAGCGATCGAACAGGCTGAAGTCTTCAGGCCCGTCGAACGGACCAGCGCCGAAGCTTCCGCGGTTGCGGACAGTCACCCGGGCCGCGGCCTCGATCGTCAACGCGGGAATCCTGCCATCGGAGGGATCGACGACCAACGAGGTTGCCCGGAAGGTGCGGGTGCGCAAATCGTTTCGGGCGCCGTACGGTCCGCGCAGTTGCTGACGCTGGGTCTGCTCGTCCTGTTCGATTCGCTTGAGGAATTCTTCGTCGGTCAGAAACTGCCGGGCGCCGAACTCCTCGGGGCGCTCGCGTGGGACGCCGCGCATGTCGTCGCTCGTCCACAGGCCCTGAAGGTCGGGGTCGCCCCAAGGTGTCTTGGGCGTTGAATAGACGGACTTCGCGGTGACGGGCCTGGCTTGACCCGCCGGCAGGTGCGCCACCGGCACCATGGCGGCCACCGCCAAGGCGCAGGAGGCCGATCGGAGCCAGCGACCAGAGCGACCATGAGGCCAATGACGTGCAACGAAGAGACCCAATCGCCGGCACACACCAGGGCCCGAGGTTCCCTGCATGCTTCGCTGGAGATGGTCGCACGTCGTTTGATGGCGATCGGGCATCACTCAGGCTGGCTCCGACGGAGTATCCCAGCACGCATGTGGACTGTCAACGCGAAGAGGTTGACTCTCTGCTCGTACCACGGACACAATAATCCCCCGTGGCGGTACCTCGCATCTCCAAAGAAGATCTGCAGCAGCAACTCGAGTCCGGCAACCCACCGGTGGTCGTCGACGCGCGGTTGAAATATCCCTACGAACACAGCACCATGCGGCTCCCTGGTGCGATTCGCTACCTCCGCGATGGTGCGCCGGCGACGTGGCCGCGCGACCGCGGGATCGTGGTCTACGACTCCGATCCGAACGAGCTTGCCAGCTCGCACGTGGCGGCCGAGCTCATCCGACAAGGTTATCGCGCGACCGCGTTGAAGGGCGGCATCACCGAGTGGATCGAGGCGAAGCTGCCGACTGAGACGAAGGAAGCGCCGCAACAGGCACCCCCCGAACCTGGAGCGCTGAAAGGCTAGCGGACCATTCCTTCCGAACCACGGGGAGAGACCCCGCTCTCGCGCACGCTCAACGAGCTGTCATGGTTGGCTCGCATTCGCGGCGACCTGGCCGAGGGGCGGCTGCTGGCTCACGCCCAGGATCTCGTCCATGCGCTGCAGATCGAATCTGACGGCAATCTCGGGCCGCTGTTCCTGAACCCGCCGCCAGACACAGACCCGGAGCTGCTCAGGCGGATGCGGCAACTCTACGACGCGGGCGCCTGGGTGCTGGTGGAATCGGCGATTGCCGATCTGCCTGCGGATTTGCGGTGGTTATACGAGGCGGGGACCCTCACCCTCGAACAACTGACGATCCTGTACGAAAGGCTCGACGTCGCGTCGCTTGCCGACCTGATCGACGCGGTGCATACGCACGCGGTGCCGTCGATCCCAGGCCTGGACGAAGCGGTGGAGCGCGCCATCGAAGCGGCGTTGCCCACCCTTCGACGAGCGATTCCGCGTATTCCGCTGGGACGCGCGGTCACTCTCGTGGAGCCAATCCTCGAGCAGATCCGATCAGCGCCTGGCGTGGCCTGGGCGCACCTGGCCGGGTCGGCGAGACGAGCCCAGGACACCGTCGGCGACCTCGAGATCGTCGCCGCCGCCGACCATCCCGGCGACGCCATGGAGGCCGTTGCGCACGACGAGAGCGTCGATCGAATACTTCACCGAAGCGCCCGCCGGCTCTATCTGCTGACGAATCGCGTGCAGGTCGGCGTCCGATTCCCGGCGGTGGCCGACGCCGGATCGGTTCTGCTGTATCTGACCGGATCGACGGCGCATTTCCGGGCCCTGCAGGAGCGGGCGGCAGAACGGGGATGGACGCTCACGCGCAACGGTTTGCGAGCGTCCGACGGCACACTGAGAATGGCGTCCACCGAAGAAGAGATCTATGCGGCGCTCGAGTTGCCGCTCATTCCTGCGGAGATTCGCAATGGCGAGGCCGAGATCGCCGTGGCCGCCGCCGGGCGGTTGCCTGAACTGCTGTCGCGGGACCACATCCGCGGCGATCTGCACATGCACTCGACGTGGAGCGACGGCCGCGATTCGATCGGATTGATGGTCGGGACCTGCCGCCAGCTGGGGTATGAGTATGTGGCGATGACCGACCACTCCCCGCGGTCCGGGGCTGTCCGCACGCTGACGGCGCACACCGTCGGTGCCCAAGCTGAAGAAATTGCCGCGCTCCGCGAACGCATGCCCGACATCACCATCCTGCACGGGTGCGAAGTGGACATCCTGCCGGATGGCCGGTTGGATTTTCCGGACAAAGTCCTCGAGCAGTTCGATATCGTCCTCGCGTCGCTCCACCATCGCGCCGATCAGTCGCGCGACGAGCTGCTGCGCCGCTACATCGAGGCGATGCGGCATCCGCTGGTCACGATCATCACCCATCCGGCCAATCGCATGATTCCGAACAACCCGGGGTACGACCTGGACTACGACCGGCTGTTCGAGGCGGCGGTGGAGACGGGCACGTGCCTCGAAATCGACGGCGCGCCGGGTCACCTCGACATGGACAGCGCGCTCGCGCGCCGGGCAGTTGCCGCCGGAGTCAGCGTCACCGTGGATTCCGACGCGCATCGGACTGACGCCCTCGCGCGACAGATGGGGCTGGGGGTAGCGACGGCGTGTCGCGGGTGGGTTGAGCCGAGACACGTGCTCAATACCCGCCCGCTGGCCGACGTCCGCGCGGTCATCAAGCGAAAGCGCGACGGGTAGCACCATTCACCCCAGGGTGCGTCAGTGACCCGGCAGATGCGCCGCATGCTGGGGGGAGCGGTGGCAATCGCCGCCAGCGCGTTCCTGCTCTATCACGCCACGCTCCTGCCGGGCCTCGACTTCGGCGACACGGCCTCATTCCAAACAGTCGCAGGGTCGGCGATCGTGTCTCCTCGCGACGGGTATCCGTTGTACTTCGCGATCGCTCGAGCCATCGTCCCGCTGTTCGGCGGCGACCCGGCGCACGCCCTCAACCTCACCACCGCGATCGAGAGCGCGGCCGCCTGCGGCGTGCTGACACTTCTGGCGGCGGAGCTGTCCGGATCGGTGCTCGCCGGCATGGCCAGCGCGCTGCTGTTTGCCGTGTCGTACACCTTCTGGAGCCAGTCGGTGATCGCGGAGGTCTATGGCCTCCACATGTTCTCTGTGGCCCTCGCGCTGTGGCTGCTGCTGCGCTGGGCCGCGCGGCCGACGCTGACGCGGCTGGCCGTGTTCTTCGCCGCGTACGCGCTGGGCTTCGGCAATCACCTCTCGATGATTCTTCTGCTGCCCGCCTTCACGTTCTTCCTGATGGCCTCCGCGCCGGACGGCTGGCGGTCGATGCTCCGGCCTCGCGTGATCGCGCTCGCCGTCCTGTTCGCCGCGGCCGGCGCGCTCCAGTACGCGTGGAACCTGCGCAGTCTGTGGTACACGGCCACTCCCCCGGACGGACCGTTCGCGGCGATCGCCAGTGCCTGGTTCGACATCACCAAGTCCGATTGGCGCGACACCATGGTGATGAACGTGCCGCGGGTGATGCTCACCGACCACGCGGCGATGTATTTCTTCGATTTGAGGCAACAATTTGGCTGGGCCGGCATCGCGCTCGCCTCGATCGGCCTCGGCGCAGTATGGACGGCGAACTGGCGCCGCGGCGCGTTGGTCGCGGGCGTGTACCTGGTCAATGTCCTGTTCGCGTACGGCTACAACGTCGGGGACGCGCACGTGTTCTACCTGCCGTCGCACCTCGTGGTGGCGCTGCTCGTGGCCCCGGCCCTCGTGCTCGTGGGCGATGTCGGCCGCCATCCGCGAGGCCGGACGCTGCTCGCGCTGCTCGGTATCGCGTATGCGAGCGTCCGCGCGTACGGCGACTATCCCGCGCTGGACCGCAGCGACGATCGCCGGCCCACCGAAACCCTGGCTCGGCTCACGGCTGGTCTCGACGACCGGCGCGCCATTCTGCTGACCGATCTCAACTGGCAGATTCAGAATGGTCTGGGCTACGTCGGCACCCGCCTGCACAGCAACGTGGCAGTCGCGCGGCTGGCGGATGTCCTGCTGTATGCCCCGGCCCTCGTGCAGGACAACGCCGCGATCGGCCGCGATGTCGCGGTGACGCCGCGCGCGGCAGCCACCCTGTCGCGCGCATTCGGACCGATCGTGCGGACGGCGCAAGACCCCGGCGCTCCGGGGCAGAGTCTCGCCGATCTGACCGCCGGCCTCCCCGAGGGAACCGCCTACGTGCTGTGCGTCTTGAAGCCCACGCGCGACTTCACGCTGAGCCCCGACGCCGTCGCGCGCGCCGCCGCCGACCTGACGGGCGGTCAGTTGACGACCGTGCCGGCAGGCGACTACGTCGCCATTGGCGGCCTCGCGGGCAGACCCGCGTCGATTGTCGCCGCGTCGGACGCGCCGTTTCGCCGCTCGGTCGAGATGGCCGGCATCCGGGTCGATATCCGCATGGACTCGTGGCTGGCCGCGGATACGATTCGGCGCATGGGATTCGGGCATGTCATCGCCGGCCGGCGGCACTCGCTGATCGTCGAAAGAGGCGTGAGCTTTGTCGCGTTCGACCGCACCGGCACACCCTTGCGCTCGGGGTACATCGCGGGCATCTTCGCCGCCGAGCCCCGGTATCTCTGCTATCGTTAGAAACGCGTGATGACCAGCCCGGTGCGCTCGATGATCTCGGCGGTTGATTCCGCATGCGCCGCGGCCGTGATCGCGATGCTGCTCGTTCAGACCGCGGCCGCGCAAGCGCCGGCCGCTGAAACGGCGCCGGCGCTCGCGCAGGCCTTGCAGCGCAAGTACGACGGCATCCACGACTTCTCCGCCGACTTCGTGCACACCTACCGCGGCGGTGTGCTCAAGAAGGAAGCCGTTGAGAAGGGCCGCCTGTTCGTGAAGAAACCCGGGAAGATGCGGTGGGAATACGCCTCGCCCGAGGAGAAGCTGTTCGTGTCTGACGGCATCAAGATGTACTCGTACATCCCCCAGGACAAGCAGGTCATGGTCCAGTCGATTCCACAGAACGACCAGGTGTCGATGCCGACGATGTTCTTGACGGGGAAGGGGAACCTCTCCCGCGACTTCACCCCTTCCATCGCGGAGGCGTCAAAGGGCGCGCCGCCCGGAACCCTGGCGCTGAAGCTGGTCCCCAGAACGAGCCAGGCCGACTACGATTGGCTGATTCTCGAGATCGCGCCAAAGACCCTGGAGCTGCGGGGGCTGGTCACCGCGGACGCGCAGGGCGGCCGTTCGAGCTTTTCCTTTACGAACCTGAAGGAAAACCCCGGAATAGCCGATAAGCTGTTCGCCTTCACAATTCCTCGCGGTGTTGATGTCATTACCGATTCACCGTCCCGATGACCTGCCCGGCCCTGTGAAGGCCGGCGCGATATGCCTCGCGCTCGCAGCCTGTCTGATAGCGGCAGGGTGTGCCGCGTCGACCACCAACCGCCGCGGGCACGATGCAGAGGTCCGGCAGGACTACGACCGTGCCGTGGCCGAATACACGAAGCTGTTGCGCCTCAAACCCAACGACGGTGATGCCCGGCGGTCGCTCGACCGGGCGCGTCTGCGCGCGGCCGGTGATCATTTCGAACGGGGCCGGCGCTTCGCTGGCGTGGGCAAGTACGAGGAGGCCCTGGTCGAATATCAACTGGCCTCCGAAATGAACCCGACCAGCGGCGTCATCGAGGACAGCCTCCGGACGACCCGGAACCAGCTTCGCGCCAAGGTCGCCGTCGCCCGCGAAGGCAAGACCGAGCTCCAGACGCTGATCGATCGCACCCGCGACCTCCCTCCGCCTGGCCTCGATCTGCCGCAAAATATCAAACTGCCGACCTCGGTCGTGTTTCGCGACGCGAGCAGCCGCGACGTATTTCTGTACATTGCCAGGTTCGCCGACCTCAGTCTGGCGTTCGATCCGACGTTCCGCGAGATGCCCGTCACCGTCGACCTGCGCAACGCCACGCTGGAGGACGCGTTGAACGCCGCGTGCGCCTCCACGCGCACGTTCTTTCGGGTCACCGCACCGCGAACGATTACGGTGATCCCCGATACCGCCGCCAAACGGCGCGAGTACGAAGAAGAAATCGTCCGCACGTTCTATCTGAGCAACGCCGACTTGAAAGAGGCGATGGACCTGCTGCGGCTCGTCATCGACTTGCGCCGCATCGCGCCCACGACCGCGACCAACGCGATTACGATCAAAGACAGTCCGGAGCGCATCGCCGCGGCGGCCCGCGTGCTGACCGCCATCGACAAGGCCAAGCCCGAAGTCATCATCGATGTGGAACTGCTGGAGGTCGACCGGACGAAGCTGCTCGATTACGGGCTGCAGCTCGCGTCGCCCGGCTCGGCAGGGCTGGACGGCTCGGTGAGCGTGAATTCCGGCACGGCCCAGACACTCACTTTGCAGGCGCTGCGCAACCTGACACAGTCCGACATCCTGGCCGCGGGCCTGCCGGCACTCTACTATCGGCTGCTCAAAACCGACTCGAACACGCGCACGCTGGCGAATCCACAGCTGCGGACGTCGGAGGGCTCGCCCGCGACCGCCCGCTTCGGCGACAAGGTGCCGGTGCCGGTCACCACCTTCGCGCCCATTGCCACCGGCGGCACACCGCAGCAGCCGATCACCTCGTTCCAGTACGAGACCATCGGCGTGAACATCGAGATCACGCCGCGGACGCACCACAACGACGACGTCTCTCTGCTGCTGAAGATCGGCGTGACCAGCATTTCCGGCAAGGGATTCGGCGATCTCCCGACCTTCGGCAATCGCGAGATCAACACCACGATCCGGCTGCGCGACGGCGAAACCAACATGCTGGCGGGATTGATTCGCGACGACGAACGGTTGAGCATCGACGGCATTCCGGGGTTGAGCGACATTCCGGTGGTCGGCCGCGCCTTCGGCCACACCCAGAAGTCGACTCAGCAGACCGACATCATTCTCACCCTCACGCCGCACATCATCCGGGTGCTCGATCTCACAGAGGCCGACCTGCGTTCCTTCCGAGTCGGGCGCGACGCCGTGGCTCCGCTCACGGAACTGCCCTTGCCGGTCGACTTACCCCGTCCGGAACCGGCGATACCCGCCCCGACGACCAGCCCAAACCCAACCGCGCCCCGCACGCCGCCCGCCGCCCCTCAGGGTCCGATCTTTGGCCCGGCGCCGACTCCGGCCACGCCGCCGGGCTGATAAAGCGGGCTGCAAATCACGTCTGGCCGATCGAGAAAGGCGTACTTCAAGCGGAGGCAGGACGATGAAAACCTCGGCTCTCGCGGTCGTGTCGACATTCCCGTCCACGGCGAACGCCCAGATCGCGAAGGGGATCCTGGACGAGGTTGGGATCGAGTCCATGATCAGGGCCGACAATGCCGGTGGAATGTATCCGGCTATCGGCACGGTCGAATTGCTGGTCCGGGCTGACGATGTTGAAAGGGCGAACGACGCGTTGCACAGACGGCATCATCAGTCAAACTAATCACGGCATCACGCTTCCAGGGGACTAGCAGTCCGTGGTGCGAGTCCGTCGTCGCACCGAGGCGGGCGATGCGCCCCGATCGCCAGGCGCGACCCGCCTCCGCCAAGGCGACGGCGAGGTTTCGCCGTAGTTCGCGCCCTTCCCGGTGGGTCGCGAACGAAGGCGGACGACCGAGGATATCGGCCATATCTGAGGGAGAAGCAACGCCGCGAGGCGGGCTGCCCTGCCCGCGAGGTGGTCCTTGTTCAGCGTGGACAGGCCACTAGGATTGCCGTTCGACGTGGGCGCCGAGCTCGCGCAGGCGTTCCACGAGTTGCCCGTATCCCCGCTCTACCGTCTCGAGCGGCGACAGCCGGCTCTCTCCGTCTGCGGCCAGCGCCGCGGCAATCAGCGCCATTCCCGATCGCAGATCGCGACTGTCGAGCTCCCGCCCGCTCAGACGTCGCGGCCCAGTGACGATGATCCGGTGCGGGTCGCACAGGAACAACTCGGCCCCCATGCCGCTCAGCTGCTCGAGCGCGAACAGGCGCAGCTCGTACAGCCAGTCGTGTACCAGCGTGCGACCTTCTGCCTGCGTGGCCAGCACGGTGACGAGGCTGACCAGGTCGCTTGGAAATCCCGGCCACAGACCGGTCGTCAGCCGGCGCCCAGCGGGCCCGGCCACTGCTGGAGTGCGCGGCCTGGACCGCTCCACTCGGAATGTCTCCCCGTCCAGCCGGCAGTCCAGATTGAGACGCGCGAGGACTGCAGCAATCACCTCGATGTCCTGGGGACGCACACCCGAGACTTCGAGGTCCCCTCCAGTCACCGCTGCGACCACAGCCCAGCTTCCCGCTTCGATGTAGTCGCCCCAGAGCTGATGGCTCGCACCACCCAGCGTGTCTCCACCGTCGATCCGAATCGTGGAAGTCCCGGCGCCGCTGATCTGGACGCCAAGTTGTTGCAGAAACTCGCACAACTCCACGACGTGCGGCTCGCACGCGGCATGGCGAATCTCCGAGGTGCCCCGTGCAGCCGCGGCGGCCAGAATCGCCGTTTCGGTGCCTGTCACTGAGGCTTCGAACAAGTAGATGGATGCGGGCTGCAGGCCGACAGGCACCTCGAGGTGATGCCCGACGCCGGGCACAATGCGTGCGCCCATCGACACCAGCGCTTCCAGATGGGTCGACAGCGAGCGGCGTGCGGGAAAGTCGCCTCCCGGGGGCGCCAGCCGGGCAGATCCGCGGCGGGCCAGCAGCGGACCAAGGAGCAGGACCGAGCCGCGCAGGCGGCCGACCAGGGCGGGATCGGGCTCGTCCTTGACCACGTCCCGACACCGCACACGGAACGTGGTCGTACCGATACCGTCGACTTCCGCGCCCAGATCGACGAGCAACCGCGCCATCACCTCGACGTCTCGAATGCGGGGCATGTTGGTCAGCACGCATTCCTCGACGGTCAGCAGGCATGCCGCAAGCAGTGGAAGCGCCGCGTTCTTGTTCCCTTCCACGTGGACGCGGCCCGACAAGCGGTGTCCGCCTTCAATCAGCAGGGTGGTCATGGGGTCGTTGCACAATGACTGCACAAAGCCGTTTTTCGCGCCGGCGCCAACAGGCTTCGTGTTCTTCGTGTTCCAGTGGCCTGTTCTTCTGGTGTGCAAACTGCAAATGCAACCACGACAACACGACAACACGAAAAAGAATTCATACTCTTGCCGGAGGCCCGCCTAGAACTCGCCGACATATACGATCTCTTCCCGCAATTCGACACCGAAGCGGGCGCGGACCTCGTCCCGGCAGCGATCGATGAGCCGACGTATCTCGCCCGCGGTCGCACCGCCTTGGTTGACGATGAAATTCCCGTGCGCGGGCGATACACGCGCCGCACCTTCGACTGCCCCTTTGAGGCCGGCTCGATCGACCAGGGCGCCGGCGGACCAGGGAATCCCGTCCGGCACGCGGTCCCGCGCCGGATCAGGGTTTTGAAACACACAGCCCGCGTTGCGCGTGTCGAGCGGCTGGGTCCGTTTGCGGTACGCGAGCGACTCGCGAGCGATCGCCCGCAGCGCTCCAGCGTCGCCCACACCGACTCGAAATATCGCCGACAACATCACCTCACCGGTTTCCTGCAGCCGGCTGCGATCGTATCCGAAGGCCATCTCGTCGCGACGAAGTTCCGTGAGCGTGCCCTCCAACGACACGACGCGGACGCTGTCGACGAGGTCGCCAATCAGACGCCCTGAAAAATGTGCGTTGCCGAAAATGGCGCCCCCGACGGTGCCCGGCGTGCCGGCCCATGCCTCGAGTCCTGCGTATCCATGATGAATCGTCCATCGCACCAGCCCGTTCATCGAGACCGCCGCGTCGGCCTGTACACGGCCTCGTGCGATCTGCTGGATCGTGCCCCCGCGCATGCGGATCACCAGCCCGCGCACGCCCGCATCCGACACCAGCATGTTCGAGCCGCCGCCGAGCATCGTAATCGGAATGCCGGCCGAGCGGGCAAGCCCCAGCGCGGCGATGACCTCGTCGGCGTTGCGTGTCTCGATGAACCAGTCGGCTGGACCACCGACCCTGAAGCTGGTGAACGGCCCCAGTGCCACATCCCGGCGCACGCGATCTCGGCCGAAGCGATCCGCCAGCAGCTCGCCGGCGTCAATCACGCGAGCTCCGGACGCGCGGCCAGGATCCGGCGCTCGCTGGCAATCAGTGCGGCCATCGCCTCGGCTGGCGAGCAAATCTTGAAGGCAATGGATTCGCCGGGCGCCAGCTGCCCCACGAGACCGAGATCCGCCGTGATGACGGTGGCAATCGTCGGATAACCTCCGGTCGTTTGCCGGTCGGCCATCAAGAGGATGGGCTGGCCAGATGGAGGAACCTGGAGCGCGCCCATCGGGGTCGCGTCCGAAATCATCTCAGCCTCCGTGACGCGTTCCAGAGGCACGCCCTCGAGGCGGAATCCCATGCGGTCCGACCGTGGGTCGATCCGGTACGGCGACCTCTGAAGGGCCTCCAGCGCATCGGCCGCGAAAAAATCCTGGTGTGGACCCGGCAGGATCCGCACGCGCGTCTGGCCGTTCGGAAGAACCACTCGCTGGTGGTCCGGGATCGGGTCCTGGGCGCGAACGTGGCCTCCGTCGCCTCCGGCCACGGCGAGCCCACGGGGCAGACCGAGAGGCACTCGATCGCCGGCACGCAGCGCACGACCCTCAAACCCACCCAGGCCGCTCGACAGATGCGTCGCACGGCTTCCGAACACCACCGGGACGTCGATTCCTCCGGCCACCGCAAGATACGCGCGCGCGCCGCGAAGCCGTCGGCCACACCGCACGCGCGACCCGCCGCGTACCACCAACGGCGTGTACATCGGTACCGACCGCCTATCGACCGTGAGGTCGAACTCCGCGCCCGTCATCGCGATCACGCGCTCATCGTCGCACTCCAGCTCGGGTCCGACCAGCGTGACTTCGAGTGCAGCGTCTCCAGCGGCATTTCCGACGAGCGCATTCGCGAGACGATGGGCGTACGCATCCATCGGCCCGGCAACCGACACGCCGCTCGACTGGAACCCCCACCGTCCCAGATCTTGAACGGTCGTGAGCAGACCCGGCGTCAGGACGCGCAGCTCACTCACGTCGCGCCTGCAGGGGACCGACATCTGCACGACTGGACGCGGTCAGCTCGTACTCGTCCCGTGTGACCGGCACGAACTGGACCGAATCACCAGCCTTGAACGCGAAGACGGGCGATCGAGTGATATCGAAGGGGCGGACGGACGTGCGGCCCAGAATCTGCCATCCGCCCGGAGTATCGGCGGGATAGATTCCGGTCTGCCGGCCGGCGATCCCGACCGATCCTTTCGACACGCTGAGTCGAGGGGTCGAGTGCCGGGGCGCGGCGATTCGCGGATCCACGAGGCCCATGTAGGCAAATCCGGGGAGAAAGCCGAGCATGAACACCCGGTAGACCTCGCCGGAATGCACCGCGACGACCTGCTCCGTCGACATCTTCGCCCGATGGGCGACGCTCTCGAGGTCGGGACCGAAATCCCCCCCATAACACACCGGAACCCGTATCGGGGTCCGTGGTGCAAGCGGCTCGACGTC
>JBDTVS010000201.1:0-33060 GCA_040007095.1 Acidobacteriota bacterium | reverse complement strand
ATCGCCACCAACATGGCCGGCCGAGGCACCGACATTCTGCTCGGCGGCAACGCCGAGTTCATGGCCCGCCAGCAATCGCTCGCCGAGCAGATCGCCGAGCGTCTGCCGAAGGGCGAAGAGCGCTTCGTCGAGGACGAACAGTTCGTCTACTTCTATCACCTCGACGCGTTCTACCGCGTGCCGAAGGCGGCCTATCAGCGCATCTTCGAGCACTTCAAGGCGCAAACCGACAAGGAACACGAAGAGGTCGTCTCCCTCGGCGGGCTGCACATCCTCGGGACCGAACGTCACGAGGCACGGCGCATCGACAACCAGCTGCGCGGTCGCGCCGGACGCCAGGGCGATCCGGGGTCTTCGCGCTTCTACCTCTCGCTCGAAGACGATCTGATGCGCATCTTCGGTTCGGATCGGATTTCCGGACTGATGCAGAAGCTGGGTATGGAAGAAAACGTCCCGATCGAGCACGGCATGGTGAGCCGGGCCATCGAACGAGCCCAGAAGCAGGTCGAAGCGCAGAACTTCTCGGTCCGCAAGCACCTCCTCGAGTACGACGACGTCATGAACAAGCAGCGCGAAAATACCTACGCGCTGCGGCGTCAGATTCTCGAAGGGAAGATTCTTCTGGAGGATGAAGAGGGCGAGCAGGAGGAGCTCGGGACGGGCGACTACCTGATGACGCTGGCCGAGGACGTCCTCGACGGTGTCGTCGCCACCCACGCGCCGCGAGAAGCCGATTTCGAACAGTGGGACCTCGAGGCGCTCAAGCTCGAAGTGACCCGCGTGTTCGGCGTCGACCTCGCGGGTCTCGACTGGTCCGATCGGACCTCGGACGAGATTCGTGAGGCCGTCTGGGAACAGGTCCGCGCCTCCTACCAGGAAAAGGAAGCGCTGGTCGGTCGCGACGTGCTGCAGCGCGTCGAGCGCGACATCATGCTGCAGATCGTCGACAGCCAGTGGAAGGATCACCTCTACAGCCTCGATCACCTGAAGGAAGGCATCGGGCTGCGTGGATACGGCCAGAAGGATCCGCTGATCGAGTACAAGCGCGAGAGCTTCGACCTGTTCCAGGCGATGAAGGAGCGTGTCGATGAGGAAATCGTCCGCTACCTGTGGTGGCTGCGCCCGATCTTGAGCGAGGAAGGACAGCCGGTTGCGCAACGTCCCGCGCCCCGGCGAGCACCCCTGACGCTGAACGATCCGGCGACGGAGGCCGTGCAGACGTCGCCCTTCGGCGCGCCCAAGCGCGCGCCCTCCCCTGCCAGTCCCGCCGCGAGGAGCGACAGGCAGCCGGCGCGCGTCGGGGGCGACGATGCCGAAGTGAAAACCGTACGCCGCGACGAACCGAAGGTGGGCCGGAACGAACCGTGTCCATGCGGCAGCGGAAAGAAATACAAGAAATGCCACGGTGCGGCGGCATGAGTCGACCGCCAGGCTGCTGAGCAACGCCGCCTGAAGTGAAATCGAGGCAACCCGCTGGAGGAGCCGCCGTATGGCACTGACAACCGAAGCCTCAACGCTGCACGCTACCTCGGTCGACGTCGGTCTGACGACCGCACTCACCTTCGACGATGTCCTGCTCGTGCCGCGACACTCGGAAGTCGTGCCGAACGCCGTCGACGTCACGACCCGCTTGACGCGAAACATCCGCCTGAACGTCCCGCTTGTCAGCGCCGCCATGGACACCGTGACGGAGTCCAGGCTGGCGATTGCCATGGCGCAGCACGGCGGCCTTGGCGTGATCCACAAGAACCTCTCGATCGACGAGCAGGCCTCTGAAGTCGATCGCGTGAAGCGGTCCGAGAGCGGCATGATCGTCGACCCGATCACGCTCTCCCCCACCCATCGGATCTACGAAGCGCTCGAGCTGATGAAGAAGTACCGAATTTCGGGCGTTCCCATCACCGAGGACGGCAGCAAGGAAGGCCGGCTGGTGGGAATCCTCACGAACCGTGATCTGCGGTTCGAGACCAACGTCAGCCGCCCGATTTCAGAGGTGATGACGCACGAGCAACTGTTCACGGTCCCCGTCGGGACGACACTCGACGCGGCCCGTCAGATTCTGCACCAGCACAAGGTCGAAAAGCTGCTGGTCGTCGATCGCGACTTTCGGTTGAAGGGCCTCATCACCGTCAAGGACATCCAGAAAGCGGTCAAGTATCCGAGCGCCTCGAAAGACTCGCTCGGACGCCTCCGGTGCGGGGCGGCCGTCGGCATTGCCCGAGACACCGTGGACCGGGCCGCCGCCCTCGTTGCCGCGAACGTGGACGTGCTCGTCGTCGATACCGCCCACGGGCATTCGCAAAACGTGCTCGACATGGTGCGCGTGCTGCGCCGGCGCTTCCCTGATATCGACCTCGTGGCAGGCAACGTGGCTACGGCGGAAGGCACACAGGCGCTCATCGGCCTCGGGGTGGATGCGGTCAAGGTCGGCATCGGCGCCGGCTCGATTTGCACGACGCGGATCATCGCCGGTATCGGCGTCCCGATGATTACGGCGGTCATGGAGTGTGCGCGGGCCGCGGCGCCGCACGGCATCCCGATTATCGCCGACGGCGGCATTCGCTTCTCCGGCGACATCACAAAGGCGATCGCGGTCGGGGCCAGCACCACGATGATCGGCAACCTGTTCGCCGGCACCGACGAGAGCCCCGGCGAGCTGATTCTCTATCAGGGCCGCAGCTACAAGGAATACCGCGGCATGGGGTCGATTGGTGCGATGCGCCGCGGCTCCAAAGACCGGTACTTCCAGGACGAGTTCGATCTCGACGCGCCGGGCGGGGCCGACAAATTAGTACCCGAGGGGATCGAAGGGCGTGTCGCCCACAAAGGCAGCGTCGCCGCCCTCGTCTACCAACTGGTCGGCGGGCTTCGCGCAGGCATGGGCTACTGTGGCTGTCCCAACATCCCGGCCCTGCAGCGCGAGGCGAAACTGATTCGAATCACGCCGGCCGGCGTCCGGGAAAGCCACGTGCACGACGTGGCCATCACCAAGGAAGCGCCGAACTACCGGTCGGAGTAGTCTCGGACGCCGCGTTTCTCCCGCCCCTGAGATCGCACGTCTCCCTCGGCCGAAGCGACGGAGTGCCGGGCAATCACCAGATCGCTGGCCACGGCTTCTCCCGCATCGTCCGCGCTGTGCAGCCTTCCAGGGACGATCGAATAGGGATAAGCAACCCGTGTCGTTCCGGCGGCCGTTGCGGTGATCGATCCTGATCCCGAGGGCGTCACAACCGGGGTTAAGTCATCTCCGGTGGGCCCGGTCGTCGGCGTCCAGCCCTGCAGGATCAGTATGGCAGCCAGCGGGATGGCAATTGCCACCGACACCGGCGCGAGAAGCGCTTTCCCGCGCGTCCATACCGACGGCCGCTTCCTGAGTCGCCGCATCCGAACGGCCGTTCCGTCAGCGTTCAGAATCTCCGCGGGGACCATCGTGCCTGGTCCCTCTCGCACCGAGCGACGGGACCTTCCGGCGCGGCCCCTCATCGCCATTGACCGTATTTCTGTCATATACACCGACTACGCAAGTCCGATAGGTCGCATGTAGTCGATTGCTCTGGTAGCAAGGCTGTGGCCAGCCCTACGGGCGTGGATCCGCTAGATTTCCAGGCGAACTTCTGGACTACCGGACAGGAATTCTACCTATTAGCCGATTTCAGGTCGTCGGAACGAAGCCATAAATCGGGCAGGTGCGTGGACAGTCCCCGAGAGCTCGAGGCGGTATGCGTTTTAGAGTTGATGGCGCAGGGTTGTGAAGAACGGGTATCCTCGGCGGATGGCCGAGGTCCAGGAATCGTCGGGCGGGCGGGCCAGGGACTGACACGAGCACTAGCGCTGCGTCTCGATCGTAATCGTTCTTTCGTTGTCGCCTGTGTGTTCCAGCGAGACACGGATGGCATTGTCCGGCGGCCGAGGCATCTTCTCGGCCCATTCAATCGCCAATACCCCTGCTGCGGCAATCTCGTCCAGGCCCAGGTCGTCGATCTCTCGTGGGTCGTCGAGACGATACAGGTCGGCGTGGAACAGAGGCAACCGTCCACCTCGATATTCCTGCACGAGGGTGAAGGTGGGGCTGCTGACCTGATCGCGGTCGATGCCGAGCGCTTCTGCCATTCCGCGGACGAAAGCCGTTTTCCCAGCGCCGAGATCGCCAAAGAGAAGGAGAACCGACGCCGACGGCAGCAAGGGGGCAAGCTCGAATCCGACGCGGGCGGTTTCGTCTTCCGAGTGGGTGATATACGTCTTGGTCACGAAGGGTTTGGGTTACGAGGATCCGTGCGCGCGATCGACAACCTTGCGCCTGGCCGTGAGCTCGAGAACCGCCGCGCCCAGGTGCGCCGCGATATCACCGGCGGTCATTCCGACTTCGCCCTCGTCCGCCTCCGCGAGATCGCCGGCCATGCCGTGCAGATACACGGCGAGCTTGCACGCGGCTTCGGCGTCGAGCAACTGCGCAAGCCAGGCCGCGATCATCCCGGTCAAGACGTCGCCGCTGCCGCCGGTCGCCATACCGGGGTTGCCGGTCGGGTTGATGAAAATCTTATCGTCCGGCGTCGCGATGATGGTTCGGTGTCCCTTCAAGATCACATACACGTGATGGGCGATGGCGAAATTGCGGGCAATTTCAAGGCGGCTCGCCTGCACTTCGTCGCTGGACATCCCAATCAGGCGCCCCATCTCGCCGGCGTGCGGCGTGATGATGACGTCGCGCCCTTCGCGCCCCCCGAGCCGGTCGGCGTCGCCGCCAAACGCGTTCAAGCCATCCGCGTCGATGACAAGCGGCATCGTCGCCCGATCCACGAGCCGGAGGATGAATTCCCGCGTGGCCGGCGTCTGGCCGAGGCCGGGTCCAATCGCGACGACGTCGCGCGCGATGTCGAGCACCCGCTCGGCGGCGGCGGGGTCGATGCCTCCCTCCGACTCTTCGAGTCCCAGCGTCATGTATTCCGGGGCCATCGCCGCCACGACGTCCTGGCAGCTCATGGGCGTGGCCACGGTGACCAGACCCGCGCCGGAGCGCAGGGCCGAGATGGCCGAGAGGTGGGCGGCCCCTGTCTTCCCTCGCGAGCCCGCGACGACGACGACCCGGCCGTAGTCGCCTTTGTGGCTGTCAGGCGTCCGCGGCGAGATCAGTTCGCGCATCGCGCCGCGGGTCAGCAGCTCGACGCGCGGACCGTCGAGGCCATCGATCACGTCGGAGGGAATCCCGATGTCGGCGATCACGATATCTCCCGCGCGGGTTTCAGCCGGCGGCAGGACCAGGGGCAGCTTCGGCGCGGCGATGGTGACGGTCATGCCGGCCTCGATGGAGTCGCCGATCGGTTCGGCGGAATCGGCTGAGAGGCCAGAGGGCAAGTCGATCGAGACCACCGGCACGCCCGAGGTGTTGACGTCGGCAATGACGCTTTGAATCAGGCCGTCGACCGGCCGGTTCAAGCCGGTCCCGAAGATCGCGTCGATCACCAGCGTGCATGCGCTGAACTCGGAGAAATGAAGCTCCCACGCCTGGCTGTCGGCCACTTCCGCGACGGTCAGCCCCAGGCGTCCGAGGATGTCGAGATTGATTCGTGCGTCGCCGCGCACGTCGGCGACCCGGCCGATGAGAAACACCGCGACGTCTCCCCCCCGCTGCAACAGCGTCCGGGCGACGACGAAGCCGTCGCCGCCGTTGTTGCCGCAGCCGCAGAGGACGCCGACGCGGCGCTCGGACAGATCGCTGTGCATCGCTTCGATGGCGGCGACGACCTGCCGACCGGCGTTCTCCATCAGCACCAGCGAGGGGATGCCGATGTCGTCGATGGTGCGTCGATCGGCTTCGCGCATCTGCGCGGCGTTCAGAACACGCATGGGTGAGGTTGCGCGCAGAATAGCACAGGCGGTACGCTTCGTTGGTGGCAGCCATTGTCAACCTGAACGGCAACATCACCGATGAAGCGCACGCCGTCATCTCGGTCTTCGATCACGGATTCCTCTACGGCGAGGGCGTGTACGAAACGCTGCGGACCTACCAGGGCCAGCCGTTTCTGTTCGATCGTCACATGCACCGGCTTCGGCGATCGGCGGGCATGTTGGCGTTGCCGATCCCGTTGACCGACGACGAGATCGAGGCGCGATTCCGGGACACCATGCGCGCGGCCGGACTGGACGGCGGACCGAACCGCGAAGCCTATCTCCGCCTGCTCGTCACGCGCGGCGTCGGAGAGCTGTCGTACGACCCCGGCGTGTGCGCCTCCCCATCGATCGTCGTCATCGTCAAGCCGCAGGTGGACCCGCCCGCCGACGCCTACGAGAAGGGCGTGGCGGTGGTCATCGTCTCGACCGTGCGCAATCATCCGGAGACCGTCAATCCGATGATCAAGTCGAACAACCTCTTGAACAACGCGCTCGGCATGCAGGAGGCGGTGAAACGCGGCGGCTTCGAAGGCGTGATGCGGAATTACCGCGGCGAGATCGCCGAGTGCACCACCTCCAATCTGTTCGTGGTCAGGAATGGCGCCGCGCTGACGCCGCCGCTCAATGCGGGGCTGCTGCCCGGCATCACGCGCGAGTTCCTGTTCGAGGTCGGCGAAGAGCGGGCGATCCCGGTCCGCGAAGCGGTGCTGCGCGACGAGGATCTGTTCGCGGCCGACGAGGCGTTTCTGACCAGCACGACGCGGGAGCTGGTGCCGATCGTTCGCGTGGACGACCGGCCGATTGGCGCCGGCACGCCCGGACCGGTCACTCGCGCGCTGCTTGCGGCGTTCAGGACGAAGGCTCACGAGCTTGCACAGGCCCAGCAGCTGGCGATCAAGCGGTGAACGCCGTTCGATCCTGACGCCCCTTCCCATCTACGTACGGAAGCTGCTCTAAAAGTGACCAGTACGTCTACCAGAGACGAAGCCTGAGCGGCCGCCGAGCGTAACCGACGCACGGTCTCAGAGCGTCAATCGCGTTCGCGGCTTTCCGCGGCGTACGCTTCGGCATCTGTCCAGGCGCATACGAGGTTGCGGTCCCCGTACGGATTATCGATCCGGCCGACGCTTGGCCAGAACTTCCGCTCGCGGACGAACGCGAGCGGAAACGCGGCGTGCTGGCGTCCATATGGATGCGACCATTGATCAGCCGACACGGCGGCGGCCGTGTGGGGCGCATGCTTGAGCACATTGTCGTGCGGATCAGCGCGTCCGTCGATGACCGCCTGAATCTCGCCGCGAATCGCGATCATCGCCTCGCAGAAGCGGTCGAGCTCTTCCTTCGACTCACTTTCTGTCGGCTCGACCATCAGCGTGCCGCTCACCGGGAACGATACCGTCGGTGCGTGAAAGCCATAGTCCATCAATCGCTTGGCCACGTCGGTCTCGTCGATGGCGGCCGCTCCGCTGGCCTGCTTGAGAGGCCGCAGGTCGAAAATCAACTCATGGGCAATCCGTCCGTTCGATCGGGCAAACAGCACCGGATAATGCGGCTCGAGCCTCGACTTGATGTAGTTGGCGTTCAGCAGCGCGTATCTGGTCGCGTTGGTCAGGCCCTCGGCCCCGAGCATCCGGATGTAGCCGTAGGCGATCAGCAGGATGCTCGCGCTGCCCCACGGCGCACCGGCGGTCGCATGGATCGATTTCGAACCGCCGACGGCGGCCTGGGTGTGGCCGGGCAAATAGGCCGAGAGATGCGCGGCCACGGCGATCGGCCCCATGCCGGGGCCGCCGCCGCCGTGCGGAATGCTGAACGTCTTGTGCAGATTCAGGTGACAGACGTCGGCGCCGACCGCCGCGGGACTGGTCAAACCCACCTGCGCGTTCATGTTGGCGCCGTCGAGATACACCTGGCCGCCATGCGCGTGGACGATGGCGCAGACCTGCTGGATGTCTTCCTCGAAGACGCCGTGCGTCGATGGATAGGTCACCATCAGCGCCGCCAGCCGGTCATGGTGCAGCGCCGCCTTTCGACTGAGGTCGTCCAGGTCGATCTCCCCGCCAGGGCTGCTGCCGACGGGGACGACACGCATTCCCGCCATCACGGCGCTCGCCGGATTGGTGCCATGCGCGGAGGTTGGCAGGAGGACGACATCTCGATCCGCCGCGCCCTGGTCGTGGTGGTACGCGCGGATGACCATGAGACCGGTGAACTCTCCCTGCGCGCCGGAATTGGGCTGCAAAGACACCGCGGCGAAGCCCGTGATCTGGCATATCGCCCCGGCGAGCTCGCGGAACAATTGATGATAGCCGTCGGCCTGCCCTGCCGGCGCGAACGGATGCAGCCTGGAGAACGCCGGCCAGGTCAGCGGAAGCATCTCCGCAGCCGCATTCAGCTTCATCGTGCACGAGCCGAGTGGAATCATCGACGTGTCGAGGCCGATGTCCTTGCAGGCGAGCCCGCGAAGGTACCGCATCATGTTCGTTTCGGAACGATAGGCGCCGAATACCGGGTGCGTCAGGAACGGCGTCGTTCGAGCCAGCGGCGGCGGATAGCTCACCAGCGCGACGCTGTCCGATTGGCCGTCGTCACTGCCTGTTCCCCCAAACGCGGCCACAATCGCCTGCACGTCTGCTTCGCAGGTTGTTTCGTCGACGGCGACGTTGAGATCACCGTCCGGCCGGTAACGGAAGTTCATCCCCGAGGCGAGCGCGGCCTCCCGGACTTTGTCGACGCTGTTCGACTCGAGGCGCAGCGTGTCGAAATAGACCCCGTTCAACTGACGCGTTCCAAGCGCCGCCAGCTCTCGCTCCAGTCGTTGCGCCAGGCCGTGCACGCGACGGGCAATGGCGGTCAGACCACGTGGACCGTGGTACACCGCGTAGAAGCCCGCGATGTTCGCCAGCAGCGCCTGCGCCGTACAAATATTCGACGTCGCTTTGTCGCGACGGATGTGTTGCTCGCGCGTTTGCAGCGCCATCCGGTAGGCGAGGTCGCCGTGAGCGTCTTTCGAAACGCCCACCAGACGGCCGGGTATCTGGCGGACGTGCTTGTCGAGCGTCGCGAAGAACGCCGCGTGCGGCCCGCCGTATCCCATCGGGACGCCGAAGCGTTGTGCACTGCCAAATACCACGTCCGCACCCATCTCGCCGGGCGGTACCAGCAGCGTCAGGCTCAGCAGATCCGTGGCAACAGCGACGAGGACACCCTGTGCCCTGGCGGAGGAAATGAAGTCTCGGAGATCGTGAACACGACCGGCCTCGTCGGGCGTCTGCACGATGGCCGCAAAGGTTTGGGCATCGAATCTCGCCGAGGTCAGGGAAGCCACCACCAACTCGATGCCGAGCGGCTCCGCCCGTCCTCGAAGCACGTCGATCGTCTGCGGGAAGCAGGAGTCGGCGACGAAGCATTGCGGCGCACCTTGCGCTTGACCGGGGCGTTTCGCCTGGACGCGCTGCAACATGGCCATCGCTTCACCGGCCGCGGTCGCTTCGTCGAGCAGCGACGCGTTCGCGATCTCCATTCCTGTCAGATCCCGGACCATGGTCTGGAAGTTGAACAACGCCTCGAGCCGGCCCTGGGCGACTTCGGCTTGATAGGGTGTGTAGGGCGTGTACCAGGCCGGATTCTCGAGCACATTGCGCACGATCACGCTCGGCGTGACGCAGTCGTAGTAGCCCATGCCGATGTACGACTTGCAGACACGATTGCGCGAGGCCAGACGCTCGAGATCCGCGAGGTACTGGTGCTCGCTCAGACCGCCCGGCAGGTCGAGGGGGCTTTTCAAGCGGATCGCCGAGGGGATCGTCTCGTCCACCAGCGCGTCGAGCGATGGCGCTCCGACGATGGCCAGCATCGCATCGCGCTCGACGGGATCCGGCCCGATGTGGCGGGATTCGAACAGCACCGCGGCTTACTTGATCAGCTCGGCGTATTGCGCGGCATCCAGCAGGCCTGCGGTTTCGGCAGGGTTGCTGACCTTCAAGATCACGATCCACGTGTCGTGGGGACTCGCGTTCACGGCCTCGGGATTGGTCTTGAGGGTGGTATTCACCTCGATCACCTCACCCGACACCGGCGAGTACAGCTCCGATACCGACTTGACCGATTCGATGGAGCCGAACGACTCGCCCTGCTTGATGGTTCGCCCAACATCTGGCAAATCGATGTAGACCACTGCGCCGAGCTGCTGCTGGGCGTAGTCGGTGACACCGACCTTGCCGCGATCCTGAGTCAACTCAATCCATTCGTGGTCTTTCGTGTATTTAAAGCCGGCGGGGTACGCCATCCGATCCTCCTGCTCCCTGTTGTTCCCGGCGCTTGTAAAATGGCATCGGCACGAGGCGGGCCCGGCTCCGGCGGCCGCGAATGTCGATGTCGATCTCGGCGCCGGCCACCGCGCGATCGATCGCCAGATACCCCATCCCGATGGCCTTCTTCAGAAACGGGGTCTGCGTCCCGCTGGTCACGCTGCCAACCTTCGCGTCGGCGACGTAGATGTCGCAACCGTGCCTCGCGATGCCGGGGTCGATCAACTCGAACCCGACGAGCGTGCGATCCACACCCCGCGCTCTCTGGGCTCGAAGCACCGCGGCGCCGTTGAACTCCCCTTTTTCCCATCCAACCGTCCATGCGAGACCGGCTTCAACGGGCGTCGTCGTCTCGTCGATGTCGTTGCCGTACAGGCGCATCGCCGCCTCGAGCCGCAAGGTGTCGCGGGCTCCCAATCCCGCGGGCACGAGGCCCAGCGAACCGCCGGACGCGAGAATCGCCTGCCAGACCCGGTCGGCGGATTGCGGCGGGACAAGAATCTCGAATCCGTCTTCGCCGGTGTAGCCGGTGCGCGATACCGTCGCCCGGACGTTCGCCACTTCACCGTGGGCGAACGTGTGGCTCCTGAGGGCGTGCAGGCTCACACCGGTGAGCGGCTGAACCACGTCGACGGCCGCCGGTCCCTGCACGGCCAGCATGCCGTAGCGCGAGCTCACATCGACGGCGACGACGTCGCCGCCGTCCTTGATCTGATCCGCAATCCACGCGTAGTCGTTCGCGATCCGTCCCGCGTTCACGACCAGGAGAAAATGCTCGGGTCCCAACCGGTAGACGAGCAGGTCGTCGACCAATGTACCGCGATGGGTCAGGAGGCCCGAATACTGGACGTCCCCCGCCTTGAGCCGCGAGACATCGTTGGAGGTGATCCGCTGAAGCGCCGCCGACGCATCCGTGCCGGCGATCTCGATCTCTCCCATGTGGCTGACATCGAACAGTCCGGCCCGCGTGCGGACGGCCATGTGCTCGTCCGCAATGCCGGAATATTCGAGCGGCATGTCCCAGCCGGCATACGGCACCATCCGCGCTCCGGAAGCGCGATGACGGGCGTTGAGAGGAGTCTTCTTGAGGGGCGCGGACGTGGGCTGTTCCATTCGGACGGTTCGGTGATTGACGGTTCACAACCGTACTATGCACCTGGGACACGGTCAAGGAACTCGCGCCGGAAGATCCCGACAATTCGGTTGACGAGGCAATGGGCTCACCAATGGGTGAGCCAAAGAAGTGCATGTTTTCGTGTCTTCGTGTGTTCGTGGTTGCATTTGGGGTCTATTTCTAGACTTCCAGCACCGAATCGCGCGACGATTCCGAGCCCCCGGAGGAGTCGCCCTCTTCACCATTGGCCGCCGAGTACGATTCGGGACCATCGTCAATCCGGTGCCGCAAGTAGGCCTGCAAGGTGTGATAGCTGATGTCGAGCACCCGGCATGCGGCGCGCTTGTTGCCCTTGGTGCGATCGAGGACCAGGCGCGCATAGCGGCTGGCCCACGTGCGAAGGGTTTCCCGCCGTTCCAGGGACGGCGCCAGCGTCGTGGCATAGTCGCCTCGAACGGTGAGCGGCAGATCGTCGAGCTCGAGCACATCCGTCTCGGCGAGCGCAACGGCACGCTCCATCAGGCGTTCGAGCTGGCGTACATTGCCGGGCCAGTCGTACGCGGCCAGCGCATCGGTCGCCGCGACAGACAGGCGCAACGACCGGGTGGCCCGGTGTCGGCCAAGAAAGTAGTGCGCGAGCTCCAGGACGTCGGCGCGGCGTTCCCGCAGTGCGGGGACGCGAATGTCCACTCCGCTCAACCGGTAGTACAAGTCGGCTCGAAAGAGCTGACGCTCGACCAGAGGATGCAATGGTCGATTGGTGGCGGCGACGATTCGCGTGTCGATGCGGCGCGCGGCGTGGCCGCCCACGCGCTCGACGGTGAGGTCTTGAATGGCCCGCAGCAGCTTGGCCTGCGCCGCCAACGAAAGGTCCGATACTTCGTCGAGGAACAACGTGCCGCCATCGGCGTGTTCGAACTTGCCCCGGCGCCCCTTGACTCCGGTCGCCGTCCGTTCCTCGATGCCAAACAGCTCGGCCTCCAACAACGTGTCCACCAGCGCGGCGCAATTGACCGCCACGAATGGCCCGTGCCGCCGCCGGCTCAGATCGTGAACCTGGCGGGCCACCAGCTCCTTCCCGACCCCACTCTCGCCCTCGAGCAGGACGGTAAAGTCCGTACCGGCGACCCGTTCTATTTTCGACCGTAGCGTCTGCATCGTTGGCGTCGATCCGATCAGCGGGGCGGCCCCGTCGCGACGAGCCTTGGGCGCAGACGATACCCCGGTGAGGCGGGTTCGCGATCGCTCGATTTCCAGTAAGAGGGTACCCACGTGTGCCGCACCGGTCAGTAACTGGACATCCCAATCGCACACACCCTTTCCGCGATCGAATGTCGCCTCGAGAACCCCTGGCGAACCGCCGTCCCCCGCCGGCACATCGAACGCAAACGTCTCCAGGAGAATCCCTCCATCTTCCGATCGTGCCCACCCCCCCGGGCCATCTCGAAGATGTACGGATCGCGCCGAGACCAGACGGCGTAGCGCCTCCTCAAAGACCGTGCGCAATGTTGTCGGATCGGTACGCGTGTTGAGCGCACGAGCAAGAGAGGCCAGCAGCTCGACAATTCCCACTCGCCGATCGCGCTTTCGCGGCAGACAGTCGGGGTTCGCCCGGGAACTCGAAAGGGTCATAGCGTCACTCCTTGATTGGTGACCACGGCCCTACCAAGTTCCATGCCGTCGGCCGTCACTGCGCGCGAACTCGTCGTGCCCTCGCTCGGCGGGTAGCAAGTGCTCACGGCCGTCAGATTTCCACGATTTTTGGCTCGGGAACCCCATACCCATGGCGCGGGGCTTTTCAAAACGTCCGAAGATAGCGTTCGAATGCGATGGCCCCGTGATAGCGGACCATGTTTTCGCCGAGTCGGACCACATGACAGCGCACGACCTGGCCGCGAACCACGGTCGCCGGCTGTTTTTCGCGCCGCAAGTACAACTCGACCGTCGATCCGGGCATCAGCCGATGACGGCTTTCCACAAGGACGCCGCCGCTCGACATGTCGACGACCTCGACGTCGTACCCGGGTCGAATACGCGCGGCCACAAAGGCGTAATCCTCCGGAGGTGCGCGCCGGGGAGTGTCTCTGCGTTCGGATGTCGTCATGCGGGCTTCCATGCCTGCGTGCGGGCGTCGAACTTCAATATGCGCAGGCGGCCGGTCTCCCCGAGAACCCGAATGACGTATTGCGCACCCATCCGGCCCCGCAGGTAGAGGCTGCCTGATGAGGACGTGCCGAGCGCGCTAAAGGTCAGGATGTTGCTCGTACCCAACTTGATGGGATCGGTTCCGGGAGAGGTTCCGCCTCGCTCAATCGCCGGGAGGCCCGGAACGATCCCGAAGTCGACACCCGCAAAGTAATTCGACAATCGCTCGGCGGCGCCGATGGGCGTGTCAACGCCGCGTTGAATCTCGCGGGTTCGAATGCCATTGTGATTGCCGTCGACAAACGGCCGGTAGGTGTACCCGCCCTCGCTGTCAATGAACTGCCACCCCACGTCCGCCGCGCGGAGGATCGCCTCCATGCGGGCGTGTTCCAACTTGGTGGCGACATACCGTACCGCACCGGCGGCCCGGACATCCTCGACTGCGGCGAGCAATTGCGGTGTAGCAACCGCCCCCAGGGTGAGACTCAGGACCATCACGAACATCAATTCGATCAGGGTGTAACCAGCCATCGGCGTGGTGTCCGATAGTCCAAGGCCACCGCCACCGCGATGAAGCGCAGCCCCGAACGTGGAATGCACGCCCGGTTGACGCGCTGAAGCGCCCGGTTGTGCACTCCACATTCTCAAGGTCGTGCCATGTCCTAAATCGTCAAACGCAGGACACTAAGGTTGCGCGCTGGCGTGCTCGGGCTTGGCGGCGCTCGCGGTGATCTGGGTCCGCAGCTTCAAAAAGTTCTTCTCCCCAATGCCCTGGACGTTCATCAATTCCTCGATCTTCTTGAATGCACCGTTCTTCTGCCGGTATTCGATGATGCGGCCGGCCGTCTTGGCCCCGATGCCGGGCAGCCGCTCCAGTTCCGTGGCGGACGCCGTGTTGATGTTGATCGTACCGACGACCTCGGGTTTGGCGGCTGTGGACTTGCCCGCCTTGGCCTGCGCGGCGAGCGCGGGCGCTGCCGTGATGAGGCTGACGAGAGCGGCGACTGCAAAGAGCCTTCTAACCATGCGAATCCTCCTTGTGTTATGCGCGTGAGATCACGCGCGAGGACCCTGGCCGTGCCACGTTCAGGTGGGAAGGTCGAGCCCGCGTGTCGGTGGCTTCGGCCAGGATCGCCAGTCCCTTCCGCAACGATCGCACCGGCGGCCGCGAAACGCTGCCGTCGCCTGAAATGGCTGATGGATGGGAAGATACAGTCAGCACGCCCGCATGCGCCGCGACCGCGCGATGGCGTGTGCTGAAGAAAGGCGCCGCTGGTTGCGCAGCGTTGACGCCGCAGTTGATCTCGATCGGCGGAAAGGAGCGTGTCGGTCAGACGGTCTGCGACGGATCTGGTAGAAAGCGAAGCTGGTTGCCGACGGGGCACCGTGCCGGGGACACAGCGCAACCCGCGGACGGTCGCATCATCGGGAAGACGACAGCGCCTCCCCGGCTACGACTCGCGCCGCCATTCGGCATCGATGACTCGGCCTGCGGCGGGCATCGCGGAGTAGCGGCGGCCGGCCTCGATCGCCGCCTGGTGGAAATTCACCGCGGCCGTCGGACACAGCTTGAGGAAGGCCTCGATCGCAATCGCCAGAATGCCCAGGTCGTCGAGTTGTCCGAGCACCGGAATCACATCCGGTACGAAATCGAGCGGCGAGACGACATACACCGCCGCCAGGAATGGCAGCGCCTTGAGTAGCATGCTCACGCAGGGGTCGCGCAGAAGGCGGAACGAGAGCCGCAGCTGAGACAGCACAGTCCGCACGAGCGAAGGCTGGGAGATCACGGTTTTCAGCCGAGATGCCATCTGGTGCTCCTCAGAAGACGCGAGGATTGCCCGGGCGATCTGCCCTTGGCCGCCACGTGATCTTACCAGCGAAACGAATCGGGACCAGCTACCGCCGGGCGGCCGCCGCAGCCTGTGAGCGGCACCATTCGAGCGTGTGCCGGAGCCCTTCTTCGAGCGCCACGACCGGCGTATAGCCCAGCAGCCGCTGCGCCTTGGAAAGATCCGCCTGGGAGTCCTTGACGTCGCCGGCACGCGCCGGTTCGTATCTCGCCGTCAATTGAGTCCCGACGATCGTGTTCATGACCTCGAGCAACTGATTGAGGGAGACACGGCCGCCGGTGGCGACATTGATCACTTCGCCGGCCGCGTCTTTCGCCTCGCAGGCGCGAAGCACGCCGTCGACGACGTTCGCGACGTGGGTGAAATCGCGCGTCTGCTCGCCGTCGCCGTAGATAACCGGCTGGCGGCCTTCGAGCAGCGCCACCGCGAACAACGAAATGACGCCCGAGTACTGCGAGCCCGGATCCTGCCGCGGGCCGAAGACGTTGAAGTACCGAATCGTCACGGTCTCGAGCCCGTAGAGCCGCGTGAACATCCCGCAGTACTGCTCGGCCACCAGCTTCTGCAACGCGTAGGGAGACAAGGGCTGCGGCGTCATGTCCTCCTGCTTCGGCAGGGCTGCCGCGTCGCCATACGCCGAGGACGACCCGGCATAGACGAGGCGCCGAACCCCCGCGTCGCGCGCGGCGACCAGGACGTTGAGCGCCGCGTCGACGTTCGCACGGTTCGAGGCAATCGGATCCTTGACCGAGCGCGGCACCGATGGGATCGCCGCCTGGTGCAGCACGTAATCCATGCCCTGGACGGCGCGTGTCGCGAACGACAGGTCGGCCAGATCCCCTTCGAGAAACTGGACGCCGGGCACGTGATCGAGATTGCGCCGGTGCCCCGTCGAGAGGTCGTCCGCCACCCGCACGATGTGGCCGCGGCGGGTCAGTTCCTCGGCGAGATGGGAGCCGATGAAGCCGGCCCCGCCGGTCACAAGGTAGGAAGCCATATTGTGGATAAGCGTCGCAGCGAAGCCGTAAGCCGAATTCTGTCCCCGCCATCGCCCTTGCGGGTGATGACAGGAGGACGATCATTCCTCTAGCCTCGCCATCACTGGCGAGATCAAGCAACCTACCCGGAAGCCTCGGACGGGCCGTCCGAACCGGCCGTCCCACGCCACGCGCGCGAACACGGCCGGATGCTTCCCTATTTGGTCTTGCTCCGTGCGGGGTTTTGCCTGCCACCAACCTTACGGCCGGCGCGGTGCGCTCTTACCGCACCTTTTCACCCTTACCTTCCTTCACCCGCCGGCTCCTTGCGGCGCCGGAAAGCGAAGGCGGGCGGTATATTTTCTGTGCCACTTTCCTTCAGGTTGCCCTGACCGGACGTTATCCGGCGCACTGCCCTGCGGAGTTCGGACTTTCCTCCCCGTCTTCACCGACCCAGGCGTTTGTACGCGCCCGGGCGGGCTACCGACGCGGCGATCGTCTGGCTTGCTGCGACGCGTCATTATAGCGTGACGCCTTGGCCGCGGCCCCTTGGAGCTATCCGTCGGTCTCCTGCGAAATCTGATACTGTTCGAGCTTCTTATAGAGGTTGCTTCGCGGCGTGTCGATTGTCTCCGCCGTCTTGGAAATATTCCACGCGTTTTCCCGCAGCTTGCCCACCAGGTACGCGCGTTCGGTCGTGTCCTTGAACTCGCGGAGGGTCCCGGCTTTCACGGTTTCCCCCTCGCTCGACGACTTCGACCAGGCCGGTCCGGCTGACTGCGGCATCCGTACGCTCTCCGGCAAATCGGCGACGTCGATGGTTTCGCCGGCCGACATGATCATGAGGCGTTCGACGGTGTTTCGCAGCTCGCGGATGTTGCCCTTCCACCGGTAGCGCTGCAGAGCGTCGAGCGCCGCCGGGGTAATGCGCCTCGGCCGCACGTTGTTCTCGCGCGCGAAGTAGTCCATGTAGTGACGCACCAGGATCGGTACGTCCTCGGGCCGCTCGCGCAGGGACGGCACGTGGATCGGGATCACGGCGAGCCGGAAATACAAATCTTCCCGGAACAACCCCTTCTCGATCTGCTCCTCGAGGTTCTTGTTCGTCGCCGCGATCACCCGGACCTCGACCTTGATGGTCCGCGCGGAACCCAGCCGCTCGACTTCGCCTTCCTGCAGCACGCGGAGCACCTTCGCCTGCGTCTTGGCGCTCATGTCCCCCACTTCGTCCAGGAAGATGGTGCCGCGATCGGCCTGCTCGAACTTGCCGATCTGCTTCTCGGTCGCGCCCGTGAACGACCCCTTCTCGTGGCCGAAGAGCTCGGACTCGATCAGCTCCTCGGGAATCGCCGCGCAGTTCACCTGCACGAACCGTTCGCGACTGCGCAGGCTGTTGCGATGGATGGTGCGCGCCACCAGCTCCTTGCCGACGCCGCTTTCGCCCTGGATGAGCACGGTCGCGTTGGTCGGCGCGGCCCGCGCGACCGCCGCCATCACCTGCTTCAGCGCACGGCTGTCGCCCACCATCTGATGCCGGATTTCGACCGCCTTTTTCAGGGTCCGGTTCTCGTCCCGCAGCCGGCGCTGATCGAGGGCGTTGCGCAGACTGACCAGCACCCGCTCGCTGGCGAACGGTTTCTCGATGAAATCGAACGCGCCCTTCTTGGTGGCTTCGACCGCCGTGCCAATCGTGCCGTGTCCCGAGATCACGATGACGGGGATCGAATCGTTCATGGCGCGGAGGCGGTCGAGCACCTCGATGCCGTCCATGCCCGGCATCTTGACGTCGAGGACCACCAGGTCGGGCGCCTCGCGCTCGGCGAGCGCCAATCCCTCCTGACCGGTCGCGGCCGCGACGAATTCGTAGCCCTCGTACTCGAGGGTCATTTTCAGCGAGTCGCGGATGGCCGCTTCGTCGTCGATCACGAGGATTCGGGGTCTGGGCATCACGTATGCAACATTATCTCTCGCTGCCGCTCCGCTATCGGTCCTCGACGCGGACGCTCTTCAGCTGCCGCTCGTCGAGATCGGGCACGAACACATAAAGCGTCAACACATCCCCCGTCGTCGCGGCTCGAATAATGCGGCGCGCATCCGCGACCGACGTGACCGCCTGGCGGTTGATCTCGAGCAGGACCGTGCCCCGCTCCAGGCCGCTGTCGAATGCGGAGCTGAGCGGCTCGACCCGGACGATCGCCACGCCCTTCATGCCGTGCGGCAGCGCCGGTCGATCGGCGGCCGGTCGATCGATCTCCTGGAGACTCAAGCCGAGCGGATCGGTGTCCGCGTGGTCCCGCTTCCGGTCCTGAGGCGCGCTCGGTTCGCGGCGCCGGTCGGTCGAGACGCGGGCTTCCCGCTCGTCCAGCGTCACCGCCACCTGCAGTTGCTGGCGATCGCGCACGAATCGCACGCGGGCCGCCGACCCCGGCGCACGGCCCGCGATCTCGCGAATCAGCTCATCGTCGCTGGTGATTTGTCGATCGTCGAGCCCGACGATCACGTCGTAGGTGCGCAGGCCGGCGCGGTCGGCCGGCGATCCGCGCTTGACGTTCTGAATCACCGCGCCCCGGCTGACGCCGAGGTGCAGCGATTGCTCGAGATCGACGTCCACGTCTCGCGGCGTGACGCCAAGAAAACCCCGCGACACGATGCCGCGGGCGCGCAATTGAGGCAGGATCGCGGCCGCGCCGTTGATCGGCACCGCAAACCCGATGTTGCTCGCCCGCGCGCTGACCGCCGCGTTGATGCCGATCACTTCGCCGCGCCCGTTGATCAGCGGTCCGCCGCTGTTGCCGAAGTTGATGGCGGCATCGGTCTGGATGTAGTTGTCGAGCCCGAAGTCGAACAGCTTGCGGCCGAGCGAGCTCACGACGCCGACCGTCACGCTGTGCTCATAGCCGAGCGGGTTGCCGATCGCACAGACCCACTCGCCCGTGCGTAGTGTCGAGGAATTGCCCAGCGGCGCGACCGGCAGCCCGGTCTGGCCGTCGATCTTGATCAGCGCGACGTCGGTCTCGGCGTCCGCGCCGACCACGCGGGCGCGCACCGTCCGGCCGTCGGCCAGCTTGACGACGATGCGCTCCGCGCGATCGATCACGTGCTGGTTGGTCAGGATGCTGCCGTCGGCGTCGATGATGAAACCGGTACCGGCGCCGCGGCGTGTCGGATCGCGATCGTTCCGGTTGAAGTTCGGCGGATCGTCGAAGTCCTCCGGTGAATCCGGTGCGAGCCAACGCCCACGCCGGCGTCTGGAGTCGGGCACGCGGGACGTCGCGTCGATGCTCACGACCGCCGGATTGATACGCTCGACCACGTCGGCGAAGTTGAGCGGAGCAGCGTTGGCGCCGGCGGCGCTCACGACGGGCTGCTTGGCGGTGCCGGCGGACATCGACGATCGCGTGACCCCACCCGCGAAGATGGCGCCCACCAGAAAAGCCACGACGGCGGTCAAGATCAGTGTGACGAACGTGAAGCGACGTGACATATGGGCTACGAACGCTGTTCCATTATAAGAGCCAGCAGCGCCTGCTCATCGAGTGTTTCGACGCCGAGCTGGCGGGCCTTCTCGAGCTTGCTCCCGGCGTCGCTTCCCGCGACCAGGTAACTGGTCTTCTTGCTGACCGAGCCGGTGACCTTCGCGCCCAGCTGTTCGAGTGCGAGCTGGGCTTCCTCGCGCGTCATCGACGAGAGTGTACCGGTCAACACGAACACCTTGCCTGAGAGCGGCCCCGCCTCGTCACCGGTGTGGGGCGCCCGGCTCTCCATGTTGACGCCGGCGGCGCGCAAACGCGCCACCAGATCGCGATTCCCCGGCTCGTCCGCGAACGCGCGCACCGATGCGGCCACGACCGGGCCGATGTCCGGAGCCGACTGCAGCGCCTCGATCGGCGCCTCGACGATGCGCTCCAACGTCCGGAAATGACGCGCGAGCGTCGCCGCGGCCTTCTCGCCCACGTGCCGGATCCCGAGCGCGTAGATCAACCTCGACAAGTCATTCGATCGGCTCCGATCGATCTGCTCGATGACATTTCGCCCGACCTTGCCCAGTTTGCGGGGTACGGCGCGGTCCGATCGGGGCTCCCGGGGAGTGACAACCAGTTGCTCGAGCTGCTCGACGGTGAGGCGATAGAGATCCGCGAAGTCGAGGACCAGCCCGAGCGAGATGAGTTGATCGACCAGCGACTCGCCAAGCCCCTCGATGTTCATCGCGCCGCGGGACGCGAAGTGTTCGAGGCTCCGGCGCAGCCGGGCCGGGCAGGACGGGTTCTCACAACGCCAGACCACCTCTTCGGGGTCGCGGCGCAGCTCACTGCCGCACACCGGGCAGGTCGCGGGCATCACCCAGGGAACCGCCTCTTCCGGTCGAAGGGTCAGAATCGGTGCGACGACCTTCGGGATGACATCGCCGCCCTTTTCGAGCACGACGGTGTCCCCCTCGCGGACGTCCTTCCGCGCGACGTCTTCGGCGTTGTGGAGCGTCGCCATCGAGATCGTGGTCCCGGCGAGCAGGACCGGCTCGAGCTCCGCGTACGGCGTCACGGCGCCGGTCCGCCCGACGTTGACGCGGATGCGCAGCACCCTGGTGTGCGCCTGCTGCGCCGGGAACTTGAACGCGGTAGCCCAGCGCGGGAATTTCGCGGTCGAGCCCAGACGCTCGCGCAGCGCCAGATCGTCCACCTTGACGACAATCCCGTCGGTACCGAAATCCAGGGTCTGGCGCCGATCGGCCCATTCCTGACAGAACGCCACGGCGCCGCCGATGTCGTCGACGCGGCGCCAGTGCGGCTCGATTGGGAGCCCCCAGGTACCCATTGCGATCAACAGCGCCGCATGCGAACCGTCTTGCGGGGCGGATTCCAGGCCATCGCTGCCGGCCACGACCTGATACGTGAAGGCCGACAAGCCACGCATCGCGACGAGCGCCGGATCCAGGTTCCTCATCGTGCCGGCGGCGGCATTCCGCGGGTTCGCGAACAGCGGTTCGCCTCGCTCTTCACGCTCCCGATTCGTCCGGTCGAATGACGCGCGCGGCAGATACACTTCGCCGCGGATTTCAATCCGCCCCGAGGGTCCGCCGCGAAGTCTCAAGGGAATCGCGCGAATCGTGCGCACGTTCATCGTCACGTCTTCGCCGCGCACGCCGTCGCCGCGGGTCGCGCCCCGTATTAGACGGCCGGCGTCGAACGTCAACGCAATGCTCAGACCGTCGATCTTCATTTCGACCACATAGGCGACCTGGCGATCGCCGAGTCCGCCGGCCTTGCGGACGCGCTCGTCGAAGGCCCGCAGCTCAAGCTCGCTGTACGCGTTGTCGAGGCTGAGCATCGGGACGAGATGCTCGACCGTGTTGAAGCCCTCGACCGGACGTCCGGCGACGCGCTGGGTCGGCGAATCCGTCGTGACCAGATCCGGATGCTCCGCCTCGAGCTGTTCGAGCTCGTGCAGGAGCCGATCGAACTCCTCGTCGGTGATTTCTGGCGCGTTGTAGACGTAGTAGCGCTCTTCGTGGTGCCGGATGGCGTCACGAAGCTCGTCGAGGCGCTCCTGGGGCAGCTTGGTCGGCATCGGTCACGGCACGCCGGTGGCTGGCGTCTTTATAGCCCTACAGCCGCGCCCCGATCACCGATCGCGGGAGAGGATATAGTCGGGCAGCGCCAGCAGTGCTTCGCGTTCCGGGCTCGCCGGGAACGCGTAGAGCGGCGTCTTCGCGCGCTCGGCGAACTCGGTCGCACGTTTGTAGGCGTACTCGATCGACCGGTGCTGCTTCAGTGCGAGCAGAAGCTCTTCCCACTGCCCAGGCGCGACGGTCTTGCTGCTGATGATATCGCGCACGATCCGGCCCCCGACGGCCTCTCGCTGCTGCAACAGATGGATGAGTGGCAGGGTCATCTTGCCTTCGCGCAGATCGCTGCCGACCGGCTTCCCGAGCGCTTCGGCATTGCCGGTGACGTCGAGCAGATCGTCGATCAGCTGAAAGGCAATGCCCAGGCTGAACCCATACTCCCGCAGCGCCTGCTCGCGCTCCGCACCGACCTTGCCGAGCATGCCGCCGATCTCGGCGCAGCCGCCGAACAGATAGGCGGTCTTGCGCCGGATGATATCGAAATGCTCCTCTTCGGTGATGTCCGCGTCGCCGTTCTTGGTCAGCTGAAACAGCTCGCCTTCGATCATCCGCAGCGTGACATCGCACAGGAGGCGCACGATGTCGAGCGTATCGTGCGTCAGGGCCAGCGCCATCGACTTGATGTAGAGGTAGTCGCCGAGCAGCACCGTGACGTCGTTGCCCCAGCGTGAATGCACCGCCAGGCGCCCGCGGCGCAGGTCGGAATCGTCGATGATGTCGTCGTGCACGAGCGTCGCGGTGTGGATGAACTCGACGACCGCGGCATACAGCACCGCGCGATCGCCGGTGTAGCCCGAGAGCCGGGCGGCCATGAGCAGGACCGCCGGACGCATTCGCTTCCCGCCGCTCGTCTGGATGTACTTGCCGATGGTCGGAATCAGGTCGACTTGCGACTGCACATGGCGGCCGAATTCGAGGTCGACTTGTTCCAAATCGGCCCGAATCGGATCGAAGATCTGCGAAAGGTCCAGAGAAGATTTCTCCACGGCGGCACACTCGAGCCCGTTCATCTGACCATAACTCGCGGAGGGTGTCAACGCGAGCGATTGCTAATTCACTCAGGCAGAATGGTTTCTGTCCGTCGGTCGACGCCTGCCGGCCGCCGCGTCGAGACGCTCAGGGACGAAACAACCGGTGAAAATTCTCGGCGGTCAGTCGCGCCATCTCAGCCGGATCAATCCCGTGTAATCCGGCGAGTGTTTCCACGACTCGGGTCACGTGCGCCGGTTCGTTGCGTGTGCCGCGGTGTGGCACCGGAGCAAGATACGGGCTGTCGGTCTCCGTCAACAATCGATCGAGCGGCACGCGCCGGAACGTGTTCCGCAGGTCCATCGACTTGGGGAAGGTCACGATACCCGCCGCGGAGATATAGAACCCGAGGTCGAGCGCTGCCTGCGCCAGCGCCATGTCGCCGGTAAAGCAGTGCAGCACACCCCGCACCTGCCCACCCCCCTCTTTGGTCAGGATGGCGATCGTGTCTTCGTCGGCCTCGCGCGTGTGGACCACGACGGGTTGACCCAGTTCGCGCGCCAGCTTGACCTGGACGCGAAAGACCGCCCGTTGCACGGCGGGCGGCGAGTAGTCGTAGTGATAATCGAGCCCAATCTCGCCGATGGCCCGTGCCGACGGCGTCGAGGCCAGTTCGTTCCGAACGACGATCGACGCCCACGGGGGATCCTTGACATAGACGTGCGCATGGTGGGGGTGCACGCCGATCGCCACGCGCACCTCCGGCCACAGTGTCTCGAGCCGTCGCGCCTGCGCCGCTTCCGCGGCGTTCTCGGCGGCGAGAATCACGAACGCGCGCTCGAGACCCGCCGCTCGAGCGCGTTCGACGACGGCTTCGAGGTCTCCCGCGAAGGCCTCGTCGGCCAGGTGGCAATGGGAATCAATCATCGAGATTACCGACTACCGGCTACCGAATCCGTGTCCCGGGTGCCAGCGGCTCCTCGAACGATACGAGAACCGCCTTGCCCCCGTCGGGACTCGCCGCCATCACCATCCCGTTCGACTCGATGCCCATCAGTTTGGCGGGCTGCAAGTTGAAAACAATGGCGATCGTGCGTCCGACGAGCGCTTCCGGCTCGTACGACTCGGCGATGCCCGCGACCACCGTCCGCTGCTCCGTGCCGACGTCGACGCTGAGCTTCAGCAGTTTCTTCGATTTCGGCACACGCTCGGCAGCCAGGACCTTGGCGACCCGCAGTTCCACCTTCATGAAATCGTCGATTGAGATTCGCACGTCGACGCCGCCGGGCGAGGGCGTCCCAGCCGCGGAAGGACCGACGGCGGGACTTGAAGGAGACGAGACGGGTGCCGCGGCGCCCGCCGCCGGCGTGCCGGTGGCGGGGGTCTGCGCGACGGCCGCGGGTGTGTCGGTGGACGAGGTGCCAAGTGTTGCCGGAGGTGCGATCTGGTCAGTCATGGTGGTGTGTTCCTTGCGGGGCCATAGTGGTCCGTCCTGGACGAGAAGGCGCTCGCCTTCGCCGCGCCAGCGGCCATCCCGATCAAAATTCAGTGCGTCGCTTGCCACGCCGACGCGGCGGAGGATCTCCGCGCACGAGACCGGCATGATGGGTGTCAGCATCACGGCGGCGAGGCGAATCGCTTCCGCTGTGTCGAACAGCGCCTGCATCAGCCGGCTGCCGGCGGCCGGGTCTTTGGCAAGCGTCCACGGCGCGGTTTCGGCGATGTACTCGTTCGTGGCGTCGAGGATCGAGTATGCGGCTGCCGCGCCTTCGTGTAGCGCGTAGACGTCCATCGCCGCGCGATACTTCGTGGCCGCCTGCTCGCCCAGCCGGGCCAGCCGATCGGATCCGGCGCCGGTCGGCACCAGCCGGCCCTGGCAATACCGTTCCGCCATGGTCGTCACCCGGCTGACCAGGTTCCCCAGGTTGTTCGCCAGGTCCACGTTGTAGCGTTCGTCGTAGCGGCCCCACGAGAAGTCTCCGTCCCCGCCAAACGCGATCTCCTTCACGAGATACAGCCTCAGCGGATCGGGCCCGAATCGCGACGCCGCTTCGATCGGGTCCACGGTCGTGCCGAGCGTCTTGCTCATCCGCTGACCATTGAGGGTCATGAAGCCGTGGCCGAAGACCTGCCGCGGCACGCCGAGGCCCGCGCTCATCAACATCGCCGGCCAGATCACCATGTGGAACCGCGTGATGTCCTTGCCGATGATGTGCAGATCGGCGGGCCACCACTGGGCGAGCTTCGCGGGGTCGGTGCCAAGGCCGACCGCCGACGCGTAGTTGATCAAGGCGTCGAACCAGACGTAGACGACCGACGAAGGGTCGAACGGCAACGGGATGCCCCACGACTGCCCGGCGCGGCTGACCGAAATATCTTCAAGACCACTGTCGAGCAGCCTGAGGATCTCGTTCCGCCTCGTGTCGGGTTGCATGAACTCCGGGTGCGCGGCGAAATGCTCCTGCAGCGCCTTCTGGTATTTGGAGAGCCGGAAGAAGTAGTTCTTCTCCTTGATCCATTGTGGGACCGTGAGATGCAAGGGACACCGGCCATCGACGAGGTCTTTCTCCTGCTTGAAGGCCTCGCAACCGACGCAGTACCACCCTTCGTAGACGCCCTCGTAAATGTCGCCCGCGTCGTAGATCGTCTGAGCGAGGTAGGTCACCCCCGCCCGATGCCGCGGCTCGGTGGTCCGGATGAAATCGTCGAACGACAGGTTGAGCGCCTTCCACGTCGTCCGGAACTCGTGCTCCATGCGATCGCAGAACTCGAGCGGCGGCACGCCTGCTTCGCTCGCTTTGCGGAACACGTTCTGCGAATGCTCGTCGTTGCCCATCAGGAAATAGGTATCGACGCCGCACAGGCGTTTGTAGCGGGCGATCACGTCGGCCGTGATCTTTTCGTACGCGGTCCCCAGATGCGGCCGGCTGTTGACGTAGTCGATGGCGGTGGTGAGAAAGAAGCGGCTCACGATGCCCTCTCGGCGGGCCCACCCGCCTGCGCCGTGCGTCTCGCGCCGTAGGCGTCGACCGCCAGCGCCTGTACCGACTTGACCGGCAGGTTGTGGGCCGCCGCAAGCCGCGCGCAGTCCTCGAATTCCGGGGCGGCGTTGACCACGTGCCCGCCGCGCCGGGCCAGTTTGAACCTGATCGCCCCGAGCCGCGTCTCGACGGTGACGATCTCACGCGGCAGACACTCGCGGTCCATTTCCACATACCGCAGTCCGATCGTCGTGGTCTCTGCGAAGACGATGTCGGACAGGGCCGAGCGCAGCGAAGGCGGCGCGATCACGGTCAGCAGCGTACCGGGACGGTTCTTTTTCATCTGCACCGGCACGTAGAACACCTCGAATGCCCCTGCCGCGTAGAGGCGATCCATGACCACCCCGAACAGCTGTGGGTTCATGTCGTCGATCTCGCATTCGACCACCACCACGCGATCGGTCACCGCGCGCTCCGCGGCCCGGCCGACGAGCACACGCAACACGTTCGGCGTCGTCGAAAAGTCGCGCGAGCCCGCCCCATAGCCGACGCGCTCGATCGCCATCGGCGGGATCGGTCCGAAGGCGTTGGCATAGGCCGACACGAGCAGCGCCCCCGTCGGCGTGACCAGTTCCTGCTGGATTGGTCCGCCATAGATCGGCGCGTCGCCAAGCAGCGTGACCGTGGCGGGCGCCGGGACCGGAAAGAGACCGTGGGCAGAGTTGACCATGCCGCCGCCCACGTTCAACGGCGAACAGACGATGGAGTCGGCGGCAAACCAGGCGAGGCCGAACACCGCGCCGACAATGTCGATGATCGAGTCGAGGGCGCCGACCTCGTGCAGATGGACCTGTTCGACGGGCATCTGATGGATGGCCGCTTCCGCTTCGGCCAGGCGTCGGAACAGCGCCTTCGCGCGGTCTCGGCCCTCTTGGGGCAACGCCGAGCGATCGATCAGCCCGAAAATCTCGAGCAGGCTTCGATGTGCATGGCGGTGGGCATCATGGTGGTCGTGCAGACTGTCCTGCAGTGAGTGCCCATGATCGTGCGTGTGCGGCGAAGCTGGCGCTGATTCATGCGTGTGTCCGTGCGCAGCCGCCGCGGCAGCGTGTGCGTGCTGAGGGGCCGGGTGCTCGTGCTCGTGGGTGTGTGTAACCCCTGACCCCGATTCGCCGTGCACGTGCGCAGTGGCCACGACGGCGTGAGCGTGCTCAGGGACTGGCGCCGAATGCTCGTGCGTGTGCGGGATCAGAGCACTCCCGGTTCCCAGCTCATGCAGCAGGAACCTGGTGGCCGTCACGCCGGCGCGCAACACCCGCTCCGTCCCAATCTCGTAGCCCGAGACCGCGAGGCTGCCGAGCGCACCTCTCAACTCGTCGAGCGGCAGTCCGGCATCGAGCAGCGCGCCGAGCAGCATGTCGCCCGAGATTCCAGAAAAACAGTCGAAATAGAGGACTCTGGCCATACAAAATTGTGATCGGCCGCGGCTTTTGCCGGCAACCGACCATTGATTGTAGCGGTTTCTCCAGCGACGGGTCGGCGTCGGCGCCCGGCAGTTTGGTGGTCCGGTTGTTTGGATCGGGTCGCGCAGGACGACCACGGAGGATCACCATCGGGTCGCGATGACTCGGCAGCGCCGCGGAAACATCAGCGATTGGGCGTAGTGTCCCGCTTCAGCCGGACCGGCAACCGGGCGACCGGACGTCAGCTCGTCATAGATGTCCCATCTCCTTGAAACTCCAGTACCGCACGTCGCCGAGAATGATGTGGTCCACGACTTCGATACCCATCACGAGACCGGCCGCCACCAGCCGCCTCGTCAGCTCGACATCGTCGGGACTCGGGCTCGGGTCGCCCGATGGGTGGTTGTGAAACATGACGATGAACGCGGCCGAGCCGAGCGCGGCCTCCCGAAATACCTCGCGCGGCTGCACGCCGGTCGCGTTCAGGCTGCCGATGGCCAGGACCGTCGCCCGAAGCACGCGATGCTTGGTGTCGAGCAGCACCAGTCCGAACTGCTCCACGGGCCGCGAACCGAACTGCGGCAGCAGATAGGCGGCCGCATCGCGCGGCGTGCGCAGCTGGACGCGGGCGCTCGGAGCGTGCGACAGGGTCCGCCGTCCAAGTTCCACCGCGGCGAGAACCTGCGCCGACTTCGCACGCCCGATGCCTGCCACGCGCGCCAGATCGTCGCAGCTGGATCGGACGAGCCCATGCACGCCGCCCCGCACGGCCAGCAGTTCGTTGGCGAGCGTGAGCGCGTCGGTGCTTCGGCAGCCGGTGCCGAGGACTGCCGCCACCAGCTCGTTGTCGCCCAGCGACTTGGCGCCGTGCCGCGCGAGCTTCTCGCGCGGCCGATCGTCTGGAGACACTCTCTTCATCCTTTGTCCTCTGGACAGCTTGACCACCGAGAGCACCGAGCCCATCGAGATCGGTTCGCCTCCGTGACCCTGGTGACTTCGATCAGTGACCGTCTCGAAACACCTCGGGCACCGGCGCGTTCACCGACAGGTCAACAACCGGAGCGCCGAGCAACCGGGAACACCAGCACACGATGAGCGGTTCGCCGTGGAGACCTCGTCGTTAGTCGAAAGCGAAGACGCGGCGCTATACTGCATTCATGCTGCGGAGGCGCGGACTCGCGCTGCTGCTCCTCACGTCGACCTTCTTCGTTCCTGCCTGTGCCGACGATCCTCCCGAGAAAGAAATGCAGCAGGCCCAGAGCGCGATCGACGCAGCGCGAGTCGCCGGCGCTGGCGACTACGCGCACGACGAGCTCGTCGCCGCCGAACAAGCCCTGAAGAACGCGCACGAGGCGGTCGGCCAGCGCGACTACCGGCTCGCGCTGACCAGCGCGTTCGATAGCCGCGAGCGCGCGCAGACGGCGCAGGCGCAGGCCACCGACCAGAAGCTCGTGGCGCGCGGCGAAGCCAGCCGTACGCTCACCGACGTTTCCACCGCGCTCGCCCACGCGCACGCCAGTCTGCAGACCGCGGAGGCGACGCGACCGCCGCGGTCCCTGGCGGCGCCGCGCAAAGTCATCCGCGACCTCGATCGATCTGTGCAAGAAGCGCGCGCAGCGTTCGACGAAGGCGAATACGTCACGACGATGAAGGTGTTGAAGGACGGAAACGCGCGTTTGGCCGGAGCCGAGCGCGCCCTCGAGGCGCCGAAAGCGGTTCCGGCACGCCGTCGGCACTGAGCCGCTGATTGCAGAATCCGATCTGCGGGCGTCGCCTGGAGTACGCGAAATGCGCGTCCAGCTCGCACCTCAACACGACCGTGCGCTTTGGAACCACAAAGCACACCAAGACCACGAAGGCCTAAAACCCGCTACGGTCCCCGACGCGGCACCCGCGTTGGGGTGGAGGAGGGATGCCCCGCCCGGAAGACGTCCTAAAGCGTCGGACGCAGGCAGGACACTAGGCCCCTCAGTCGCCGGCCGCCAGCCAATCGCCTTCGCAGACGACCTCCGCCCAGCCGGTCAGGTACACGCTGTCGGCCAGCCATTCGACGTGCTGCGAACCACCCGGCGCGACGATCTCGACGTCGCGCGACGCGCCACCGAAGGCCGCCGCCGCGACCGCCGCTGCGCACGAGCCGGTCCCCGACGACAGCGTCGGCCCGCACCCACGTTCCCAGATCAGAATCCGCACGCGCTCGGGCGATTCCACCATGGCGAACTCCACGTTGGTGCCCTCGGGAAACTTCGAGTGATGTTCGAGCGCCGGCCCGAGGCGCCGGAATCGTTCTTCGTCCGGAAGTGGTCCGAGCACGACGCACTGCGGGTTGCCCATGCCGAGGAGGACGACGCTCAAGGTTTCGCCGCCGGCCATCATCGACACCTGCCGAACGTCGGAGGGCGCGCCCATCGCCGCCCGAAACGTCTGACGCGAGCCCTGTCGGTCGGTTCGCCGCAGCCGCTTGTCGCCGGCGGCGGTCACAATCGTCACGTCGGCGCGGTCGTCATTATTGCGATGATCGCGCAGCAGCAGCGCCGCCAGCCCGCGCACCCCATTGCCCGACACCTCGGCCGCACTGCCATCGGCGTTCAACAGCGTCATCGAGGCGCCATCTGCGACCGGCGCGTAGAGAATCAGACCGTCGGCGCCGATTCCAGTATGGCGGTCGCACATCGCGCGGGCGAGCGGCACCAGCGCAATGTCCTGGACCAGAGACTTCTCGACGTAGAGAAAATCGTTGCCGTACGCGTGAGCCTTGGTGAATCGCAGCATGTGACCTGAAAGCGTGTTGTGCGGATTTCTTCTTGATTTTGGTGTTCTTTGCGGTTCATTGCCTGGCTGAGACACCAAGATTTCGTGATTGCATTTGCCTCTCGTGTCATTTCCTGCAGAACGCCAGCAGGTGCCAGCCGAACCGACGGACCCAGGATTGCGGCAGTACATTGAAGGTGCCGACGAAGAACGTGTTGAACAGCATCCCTTTCCAGCCCCGGTGCAATCGTGATTTCACGGGAAACCGCTCGGGCACGATTCGCACGGCACTGAAGCCGGTCAGAAGCTGTGTGAACTCGGCGATGCTGAGCCTGAGCAGGACGGGGGCGTCCTCGTGTTCGAGGTCCACTTTCATCAGCTTCGACAGCGCGTTCAACCACGAGATCCGGTTGTAGACCTGAAAAATGGCTTCACCGCCGGGCTTCAGAACCCGGCGGCACTCAGCCACCAGGCGGCGCGGGTCGGTCGTGTATTGCACGACGCCGTGCGCGAACACGAGATCGAACGACCCATCCGGAAACGGCAACTGCTCGCCGTCGGCCACCTGGAACTCGCCGGGCAAATTCTGTTGCTCGAAGTTGGCGCGGGCGAGCGCGATCGCCGATGGTGCGAGGTCTACGCCGATGACATTCGCGCCCCCTTTGGCGAATCGTGCGAGATCCACTCCTGCGCCGCAGCCGACTTCGAGAACCTGGCGGCCCGCATACCCGTCGAAGTCGACGAGCCGCAGCAGATGATGGAGCTTTTCGAAGTGATATTGATCGAGATCTTCGAAGAACCCGCGCGATCCGACGGGATGACGTGTGATCTCGAGGTCGTGAATGTGCCGATCCCAGTAGGCGCGGACGTCGTCGATGCCAGTCACCGGAGAAACTATACTATCGCGCGTCCTCATGGTCCGCGAGATCGATCGCCTCACTGCGCGTAGGTTCGACGTCCTCGTCGTCGGCGGCGGCGTGTACGGCCTGACGATCGCGTACGACGCGGCCCAGCGTGGACTATCGGTGGCGCTCATCGAGCAGCATGATTTCGGCGCGGGGACGTCGTTCAATCACCTCAGGACGATCCACGGTGGTCTCCGCTACCTGCAGACACTCGATATCCGGCGGGCGCGGGAATCGGTGCGGGAGCGTGCCACGCTGGCTCGAATCGCATCGCAATCGGTCCGGCCGCTTCCCTTCGTTCTGCCAATCTCCCGATCGCTGGTCGCCGGGAAGATGGCGATGCGGGCCGGATTTCTCCTGGATCGACTCGTGGGGTTCGATCGAAACCGTGATGTTCCCGACGCGCTGCGGCTCCCGGCCGGATATCTGGTGTCGCGCGACGAAGCCGCGCGGCGCTTTCCCGGCCTCCGCCGCCAAGGCATGAGGGCTGCCGCTGTCTGGCACGACTACGTGACTGTCGAGTCCGATCGCCTCACGCTCAGTTACGCGCTCGCCGCGAACGAGCACGGCGCCGCGCTGGCAAATTACACGGAGGCCACTTCCCTGCTCGTCGATGGCAAACGGGTGATCGGCGTGCGTGCCCGCGACCTCGAATCCGGCCGGGAACTGGACACCGCCGCGCGTTTGACGGTGAACGCCACGGGAGCGGCGCTCGATCGCCTTCTTCTCCCGCTCGGCATCCCGACCGGTCTGCCGCTCTTGAAAGCGATGAACCTGGTGACGAGCCGCAACGCGGGCGACGAGGCGCTCGGCGGGCGCGGGCCGTCGGGCCGGACCCTGTTCCTCCTCCCGTGGCGAGGACGTGCGCTCGCTGGCACGTGGGAGTCGACCGACGTCGTTGCCTCCGACGCGCGCCACGTGACGGGTGGCGAAGTGTCTGCGTTCATCCTGGAGCTGAACCAGACGTTTCCCGCGCTCGACCTGCGCCTCGCCGACGTGACGCTGGTGCACCGGGGCCTGGTGCCGGCGGTCCGAACCGCGGAGGGCGGTCTCGTCCTCGACGGCCACGAGCGCGTGCGCGATCACACGCTTGATGGCATCGAGGGGCTCTTGAGCGTCGCGGGGACCAAATACACCACCGCGCGGGCCGTGGCCGAGCGCGTCGTCGACCGTGCGATCGTCAAGCTCGGCGGCCCACCATCGCCGTGCCGCACCGCGACCACGCGGCTACCGGGCGGTCTCGAACGGGACTTCGCCTTGACCATCGCCGACGCGCGCCGGGAGGACGATGGCCGGTTGGCTGGTGACACGCTGCCCCATCTGGTGGCCGCCTACGGGTCGCGGTACCGCGACATCCTGGACTGCGCCTCGAAATATCCGGAGTGGCGCACGCGCATTGCGGACAGCCCGCCGGTCATCGGCGCCGAGCTGATCTGGGCGGTGCGCCATGAGATGGCGAGAACCTTGGCGGACGCGGTGATTCGCCGCACGCCACTCGGGGTCCTCGGGTGTCCTTCGGACGCCTCGCTCGAATCGGCGGCAGCGATTGTCGGCAATGAGTTGGGCTGGACCGACGGAAGGCGGCGGGCAGAAATCGCGGCGGTCAAGCGATTCTACGACCTGTCACCGGCCCGAACCGTGGACACACGGTCCGCCTGAAGGCGGACACTACGTACGACAAGAAAGGTCCGTCCAGGCGCCTCGCAGCCGCGTAGTGTCCGGCGTCACAGCCGGACCGCGATCGGACGTAGTGTCCGGCGCCAGCCGGACCGCGATCGGATGTAGTGTCACCGGCTTCAGTCCGAACGCAAGAGTCCTGCTGACCAGTCCGCCAAAGCTACGGCGATCGGCCGACCGGCCTTCGCTAAGGGCCCGCGGCAGAATAGGGTGTGCATTGTGGGCGGCGAGGCGCCCGCCCGGCAAGGCGCGAGGAGCGCGCATGCCCGGGCGTATGTAAGCGACGAGCAACGCAGCCCGGCGGGATGCATCGGCGGCCACAGCGGGAGCCTTATTTCCGTCAGGGTCCTGGCAGCCCGTGGTGAAAGTCCGTCGTTGCACCGAGGCGGGCGATGCGCCCGGA
>JBDTVS010000200.1:0-49107 GCA_040007095.1 Acidobacteriota bacterium | reverse complement strand
GTCACGTGATCAGGGGACGATGATGCTGGTGCGGTCGACTTTCTTCTGCTGACCCACCATGAGCTCGTGCGCGTAGTTGGCCTGCTGGCACACGTACTCGAAGAGCTCGGTTCCCGCTTCCCATCGAAGGTTGAAACTGCTCTTCCACGTTGACGTGTACGCGCCCGGGTCGTCGATGGTCACTTCATATTTCATCGTGAGCGAATCGAGCCGCGTGAAGCGCTCGAGGGTGTGCAGCTTGTCCGTGTGCGGTGACCCTCGCCGGTCCATCCAGAAGCCTTCGTTGAAGCCGATGGAGTCGACGACGAGCGTGTCGCCTTCCCACCAGCCGATGGAGTGTCCGTAGTAGCTCGGCGCGAGATCCGCCGGATGCACACGTCCGTCCATGAAGACGGTCCGATAGGTGTGCGGTCCGCCGATGTCGAAGATATACACGCGCTGCAGTTCGGGAAGATCCACGAACTCGACACCATAGGGCGTCAGGAACTGCCGTGTGACCCCGGACGGCTTGCATCGGGTGTGCGGTTCGAGCTGGTTCTTCTGACGGTCGTCGAGGACCGCCCGTGCCCAGGGCTGGAAGGGGATGGACCCTTCGAGGGTTTGCCCGCCCCCGCCGCCGGGCAGCCAGACGCCTTTTTCCGCAGGCGTCGCTCCTCCCATGATGATCTTGCCGTCCGCCGAACGAGGTGCCGGCTTGGCGGGTGGACCGGTCTGCCGCCCACGCCCTGGACCGGCTTGACGGCCTTGAGGCACGCCCACTTGCACGCTGTTTCCTCCCTGGGCCCCCTGTGGCGGCGCCGCCTCCTGCATGAGCGCCGACTCTGCCATCACGGAGGTCAGAATGAGGACGACGGCGGCGAGCAGAAGAAAACGTTGGCGCATCGGCAAATCTCCTGATCGGACCCATTGGTGATTTCGCGGGAGCGCTCGATGGCATGCGCGTCGAGCGTCCCGCGTCAGACAGCCTGTCCGGGCGCGCATCGCGGGCCGCGACAGGGCGGCCCGCGCGCGGTCGCCCGGGCGACGTTCTAGTCGATGACGGCGCCGCCCTGACTGGAGGCGGCGTCCAGGGTCTCGCCCGGTCGCGCACCGGTCGACGTCATTGTGACTTTGCTGGCGTTCATGCGCTTGGCGCCGTTCTTCGCCATCGAGCCAGAAACCGTGACCGACTCGCCGATCTTGAGGGTGTCCCGGCGCCAGCCCCTGCGCTGCAGTCCGTGCGGCGGCCCCATTTCGAAGCCCCAATTGGTCACTTCGCCGGTGGCCGCATCCTTCACGTTGATGTAGACCCACGCGTGAGGATTGGTCCATTCGACCTTGGTGACGATGCCGGTCAACTCGATCTTCTTGTCGCCGTCGAACTCCGCCGCAAACGAGTGGTGGGCGGACAGTCGTCCGCCGGAGAGCAGGAGACTGGATACGATTAACCCGCCAAAGATGTACGCTCGCATGTCGTCCTCCGTTCAGATGAACTGACTATCGAACCCTAGGATCTGTTTTCCTGGCAGATGTGACGTGGCAAATCTTCGCCGGCCACCCAGCGTAAGGTCGAACTGCTGGACCATGGCCTAGTGTAAGCGCCCTGGTCCTCAATTGTGACGTCATATTTCAGGGTATCGAAATCCGTGCGCGTGAAGCGTTCGACCAGGTGAAGCTGATCCGTATGCGGCAGACCGCCGTTGGTGAACCAGAAATCCTCGTTGAAGCCGGTCGTGTCGACCACGAACGTGTCGCCGTCCCACTTGGCTACCGATCGGCCGTAGTAGAGGGGGTTGTCGTCGTCTCCGCCGACCTGCCCTTTTTGGCCGCGTCCATCCGAGTAGATGATCCGATAGTTGCTGTTGCCGCTGCCGATCAGGACGAAAATGCGCTGATGATCGCGGTCTTCCACGAACTGCACCCCATAGGACAGCTGAAACTGACGGGGTCCCCCCGGCGGCTTACAGTTCAGGTACATCGGGTCGTCCTGGAGGAAACGGCGTTGGCGCTCGGTATAGAGCGCGCGCGCCCAGGGCTGCATGGGCGCCACTTTGGAAGCATCGGCGATGTTCTGCAGCAGCCCATACGTGGACATCGGGACATTGACGCCGCTTTCCACCAGGGCGGTGGAGCTCGGGTAGGCCCAATAACCCTGCGCACCGCCCGCAGCCGCCGCGCCGAGCCGCGGCTGGCGATCGGGCCAGCGCGGAGTAGGCCGCGGTGACAGTGGGGGAGGGGGCGTCGCCAACGACACCGTCAAGACCTGGCGCCCAGTGCCGCCCAGCACCACGGACTTACCCCACGCCTGACGGCTCCCGTTTCTGGCGGCCATCCCCTCGACCGTGATTTTGTCGCCGGGCTTCAGCGAGTCCTTGTTCCAGCCGCTGCGCTGGAGGTCGATGGGGCTTTCCAGCTCGATCGCCCAGTTGAGCATCTGACTCTTCTGGTCGCGGACGTCCATGAACACGTGGACGTGCGGATTTCTCCAGTCGACCAGGGTCACCACGCCGCTGAGCGTCAACGGCTTCTTATCGTCGAACTTCGCCAAAATCTCGTGGTGCGCCGCGACGGTGACGGCGGCTGCCAGCACCGACACGGCGAGCGCCGGAGCGAACACTCGGACGAGGCGGAATGTCATGCTGCGCTCTCCTACTGCCTGCCGACTTTGAAGATGCCGCTCTCGCGTTGATTCTTCCACGTGCCCGTGATGGATCGATTGGGGAGACGGAGATCTTCGATCTTGCCGTCGATGACGTACGTCAACGCGGCCCCCGACTTGTCTTTGGCGTCCGCTTCGAGGTGCACCACCCAGCCGTCCGGATTCAGCGTCGCGTTCTTGACGGCCATATTGTCCGTGCCCGGGTTGATCATGCCGGTGATGTTCTTGCCGTCCCAGTTCAAGACGACGAGTACGTCATTGCCGTGAATCTTGTTTCCCGCCCAGGTGCCGAGCCAGGATCCCTTCAGGGGGTGTCCCTCTTGCGCGGCGGCCTGCGAGCCACCCAACAGGGTCGCGAAAGACAGGGCCAATATGAAGGCGAACGCTCGCATGTATGCTCCTTCGAGAACCGGAATCGAAATCGTCAGCGTCGTATTCTAACCATGGATCGTCCGCGCGCGACATATCTTCTTCATAACCTCTCTCCAGCGCAAATTTGCGTCGCGCCGCACGCGCGTTGACGCGCCGCGGTTTGCCTCAGCGGCGACGGTACCCGTGTTAGCCTGCGGTGGTGTCGTCGTCTCCTCCGGCCGGTGCGGTGCAGCCAGGCTCCGTCTTGATCGCGGGCGTCTCGACTCGGGCTGCCGCCGACTCGGCGGCGCGTGCGGGGTTCGATGTGACGGCGATCGACGCCTTCGGCGATCTGGACCAGCATCCGTCGGTGCGTGGTCTGTCGCTCCCGCGCGATCTGGGCGCGCTCACGAGTGCGCACGCCGCGGCGCGTGCTGCGCGGACCGTCGACTGCGCCGCGGTCGCGTACGTCTCGGCATTCGACAATCATCCAAGAGCGGTGGCGACACTGGCCGCCGGGCGTGTGCTGTGGGGCAATCCGCCCGCTGTGCTTCGGCGCGTCCGCGATCCGCGATTGGTGGCGGAAGCGCTTCGCCGGCGCGACCTGGCCGCGCCCGGCGTATTCGTCAGGTCGCCTGGTCGCGCCGCGCCCCCGGCGTCCGCCCGTCTGACCTCGTCCAAGACACGACTCGCCTCCGAAGTACATCGCCCGGTCGGCCCTCACCACCCAGACCTCGAGCCTCCGGGAATCGCGTCAGGCCGCTGGCTCGTGAAGCCGCTGGCATCCGGCGGCGGCCATCGCGTGCGGCCTTGGCATCGCGGCGCTCGGGTGCCGGCAAAATGCTACCTTCAGGAGTTCGTCGCGGGGACGCCGGGCTCGGTGGTCTTCGTGGCAGCTGGCGGTCGCGCGGTGCCGATCGGCGTGTCGCGTCAACTGGTGGGCGAGGCCGCCTTCGGGGCGTCCGGCTATCGGTATTGCGGCAACATCCTGGCATCGGCTGGCGACGCCCAGTTCGACGGGGATGATGTGCTTCTCGCCGCCGCGTGCGCGTTGGCGCGCGCGGTGTCCGAGGCGTTCAGCCTGATCGGCGTCAACGGCATCGACTTCATCGCGCGCGACGGTGTCCCGTGGGCCATCGAAGTCAACCCGCGGTGGTCGGCGTCGATGGAACTTGTGGAGCGGGCGTACGGTTTCTCGGTATTCGGGGCTCATGCCGCCGCCTGCGTGTCCGGAGCCCTGCCCGATTTCGACCTCGATCGCGCCCGCCGCGGCGTTCGCGCGCATGGCAAGGCGGTGGTGTTCGCGCGGCGCGACGTCGTACTCGGCGATACGCGCCCGTGGCTCGAAGATTCGACGGTCCGCGACGTGCCCTTTCCCGGCGAACGCGTTCCCGCCGGCCGGCCGGTCTGCACCGTGCTGGCCGACGGCACCGAGGCGGCGGCGTGTCACGCCGCACTCGTACGGCGCGCCGACCGCATCTATGCCGAGCTTGCCCGGTGGGAGCGCGACATCGCCTAGCGGCGATTGAAATTCCAAACGCAACCACGAGAACACAAAAACACGTAAGAGAACGGATGTTTCGGTGCCCTCGTGCTTTCGTGGTTACGCTTTAGAAACGCACCCCCCTAGCGTCCCTCGAACGCGCTGGTCAGGACCGGCTTGAGGATCTTCGCGAAGGCGTCATATGCCGCGGGCCTGAAGTGCAGCTGGTCGGAGACATACAGCTCGATGCGCGGCGTGCCGTCGGGGTTGAACAGGACCGGGTTCACGTCGACGTATTGCAGATGCTTCGCCTGAGTGGCATATGCGGCAATCTGACGGTTGACTTCGTCGACCACGTCCCACCGGCCCCGCTTCTCAGGCGCGCGATTGACCGACACAAAGACGACCCGCGTCTCCGGCAGCGCCGTGGCCACGCGGTCGACGAATTGCCGAATCCGATCGACGATCACCGCCGCCGGCTCACCCGCGTCGATGTCGTTACTCCCGCAGTAGTACGCGATCACCTTCGGCCGCGACGGCAGGACGATCGGATCCAGCATGCGCAGCATATCCGTCGTCTGCAGGCCGTCGACCGCTCGATTCACGATCGGCAGGGGCGCCATCTGTGCGGAGAGGTTCGTCCAGCGATGGAAGATGCTGCTGCCGACGAACACGATGCTTCCCTCGCGCGTAGGCGGCGGCGCCGCGCTCTGTGCAGCGCCGATCGCCGGCATCCACGAGGCGAGAAGAAACAACATCGACGCGAGCGGTCTTCTCATCATGATCTACTTGTTGCTCGTCAGCGCCCGGTACGTGCCGGCGACATTGGCAGGACGCTGCTGTTCGTAGAACTCCCAGCCTGTGTAGGCGTCCATCAGCACGCTGGCCTGCGCCTGCTCCAAGGTTTGCCCGCCTGCGATCGCCTTCGCGACCGCGCTTCTCAGTTCCTCGCGATACCGGATGTTCGAGGTGACGTCGGCTTTCTTGCCGAGCAGGCCGTGGCTGCAGATGAAGTGCTCGAAGTCCATCGCCTCGACCAACCTCGTCCGGGCGATTTCCTCTTTCAGCGCCACGTCACCGCCGAACGGCAGGCGCCGCACGGTGATCCAATCCGACGCGAACAGCACGTTGGTGCCGTCGATGAAGCGCACGATGGTGTTGTCGTCGGCGTGCGGCGTCGGAATCGAGATGACCTCGGCGCGCTTTCCGCCGAGTGTCAGCGTCAGGCGATCCGTGTAGACCGAGGTCGGCGCGGTCACGTACGCCAGCGGTCCGCGCGTGACTTCCGCGCCGCTCAACGCCTGGTTGCGATCCGCATCGTACAAATCGAACTGCGTCTTCAGATTCCCTTGCGCCTCCGCAAGCTCGATCTGACCGTTGCCATTGGTATCCTGCCCGCGCACGTTCTGCGGCAGCGGCGTCGTGGCCGCGGGCATCGCCAGATGCGCGTTCATGTTGGCCTGGCCGACCAATGTCGCGGTGTCCGCGTAGATCGAAGCTCCGGAGGCGTGGTCCCAGTGGTGATGGCTATAGATGACGTACTTCACCGGCACCTTGAAACGGGCCGCCAGTTCGCTCTTGAGCCAGGTCGCAAATTCGGTCCCGATCGGTTCGACCAGGATGATCCCCTCGGAGGTGACCATGAACGCCGACACGTAGTCGTCCATCCGGGCAAAGTAGACATCGCCGGTCAGCTTTCCGATCTCGCGCCCTTTGTGCGGCGTCTGTTGATAGAGCGCCGGCGCCTGCGCCCAGCCGCGCTCGGCGCACAGGGCAAAGACGCAACAGGCGAAGAGAGCGGCAACGTATCGATTCTTCATGGCCGTCAAAGTAACACGATCGGGCCGCGTTCTGACTCTTGAGTTTTCAACGTGGGCGGCGTCATCGTCATCAGCAGCGTGTGAAATGTGACGCAATTGTGAAAGTCCATCTTGCTGTCCGCTACCAAACGAGGTCGCACTGTCCTCTCGATGCGGCTTCTCCGCGAATCTCAAGAAAAAATAAAGGGCCGACGCGCGAACAGTAACTCACGATAAAACACACGAAATGTGTCGTCATCTCCATGCACGAGGACGTGGAGCGCGGCTTGCAGCGCCCGCTGCAAGCCGTTCCTGACGCCAACCGCAGCCATGTTGTTGTTGTCGATGGGCGTTTCGTCGTCACCCACGTGCGATCTATCCGAATGCCCAAACACCTCGCTCGCGCGATCACCGTGTTCACGCTGCTCTTCGCCGGCCCGCTCGGCGCCGGCGCATCGGACGGCACCCAGTCGATTGAATCGCTGCGCCATCTGAGCCAATCGGTCGAGGCCCTCGTCACCCAGGTGTCTCCCAGTGTGGTGCAGGTGCTGGTGACCGGCTACGGCCCGGTCGAGGATCCGGGAAGAGGCGACACCGACGTCGTGATCGGACGGCAACGCAGCTTGGGTTCCGGCGTCATTGTCGACCCCGACGGATTCATCATCACCAACGCGCACGTGATCTCCGGCGCGCAGCGAGTGCAGGTCGTCGTGCCGGCCGCCCACGTTTCAGAACCGGCGCTGCGGTCGCTCGTCAGCGCCAGGGGCCGCACCGTCGAGGCGCGCATCGTCGGGATCGCCTCGGAGGTGGACCTCGCGCTCCTGAAGATTGATCTGGCCGGATTGCCGGCGCTGAAGATGGCCAACTACGACGAGGTGCACCAGGGCCAGATGGTGTTCGCGTTCGGAAGCCCGGAGGGCCTGCGCAACTCAGTCACGATGGGCGTGATCAGCGCCGTGGCCCGGCAGCCGGATGCCGATCATCCGATGGTGTACATCCAGACGGATGCGCCGATCAATCATGGCAACAGCGGCGGACCGCTGGTGAACGTCGAGGGCGAGGTCGTCGGCATCAACGCGTTCATCTTGTCGGATTCCGGCGGCAGCCAGGGTCTCGGCTTCGCCATTCCCAGCGCGGTGGTCAGCGTGGCCTACCCGCAGCTGCGCAAGTACGGGCACCTGCACCGCAGCGAAATCGGCGTCCAGGTGCAGACGATTACGCCCGAGTTGGCTCGCGGGCTGGGTCTGTCGAAAGACTCCGGATTGATCGTGTCGGACCTGCTTCCCGAGGGGCCGGCGGAGGCGGCGGGGCTGCAGATTCAGGACGTCATCGAGACCATCGACGATCTGCCGATGGAGAGCCTGCTCGAACTGGCGTTCCACCTCTACACCCGCAACCCGGGCGAGCGAATCAAGCTCGTCGTGCGCCGCGGAGACGTTCGTCTGCCGTTCGATCTTCCGGTCGTCGAGCGACCGCATGACTTCGACGGACTGGGCGATCTGGGCGATCCGGAGACGAACCGGATCAGCCAACTGGGTATCGTCGGCATTGGGATCGACGAGACGATCGCGCCGCTCGTGCCCAGCCTCCGCATCAGATCCGGCGTGATCGTCGCCGGTCGATCGCAAGGTGCCCGCGGCGCAGATGTAGCGCTCTCCGCGGGCGACATCATCCATAGGCTGAACGGCGCGCCGATCGCCGGACTCCAGGAACTGCGCACGGCACTGGACGCGATCGAGCCGCACGGCGCGGTCGTGCTGCAGGTCGAGCGGTCCGGCAAGCTGTCGTTCGTGGCGTTTCGCTTGGACTAGACATCTTCTAGAGCCAGAGTCTCGCAAGATGACGCAAGTTGTGCTCGGTTCGGCGTTGGAAGCTGTCTTAGCTGCGGCCGCTGAGCGGCCGCCTCGTGAAGATTCGCCGCACCCTGGTCCGTTCTTGCTGGTCGGTTTGAGGCGAAGCTTCACTGATGGACTGTCTGCTCGGAATGACTACCGGCCGCTGCGTTGTCGCGGCCGGACATCTCGGTCAACGACGGGTCAAGTGGCACCGCGTCAGCGGATACAGGCCACGGGAAATCAACAGCAAAAGGAGGACACATGGTCACTGGAAGTCGCGTACTCGCCGTGGACGATGAGCCGCAGATCACACGAGTGCTACGGACGGTTTTGACAAGCCAGGGGTATCACGTCAACACGGTGGCGGACGGGCAGTCCGCGCTTGCCAGCCTGATCGCCTGGCGGCCCAACCTGGTGCTCACCGACCTGGGCATGCCGCACATGGACGGCGTCGAGCTGTGCCGCCGGATCCGCGCCGTCTCCACAGTCCCCATTGTCGTGCTGTCGGTCAAGAGCGCAGAGCGCGCGAAGGTCGAGGCACTCGATGCCGGAGCCGACGATTACCTGACGAAGCCTTTCGGCACTGACGAACTGCTCGCCCGCGTACGAGCCGCGATCCGCCGTGCGGGCCCGGATGTGGCGGATTCCCCGCCGCTCGAGATCGGCGATTTTCGCATCGACCTCCAGACGCGCCGCATCCATGTTCGCGGCGGCGAGGTGCGGCTGACTCCAAAAGAATTCGACCTCTTCGTGTACCTGGCGAGGCGGCCCAATCGGGTCATCCCGCACGATCGGCTGCTCGAGGCGGTGTGGGGCGAGAAAGCCCAGGATCACACGGAGTATCTGCGCGTGTTCGTCGGCCAGATCCGGAAGAAGATCGAGTCCGACCCTTCACAGCCGCGCCATCTGGCCACGGAACCCTGGGTCGGGTATCGATTCAATCCGAGCGCCTAGGCCTGAGCCGGACTGATCGGGAGATTTCTCTCGGCACCGCGGGGGCTGTTGCCTTATGCTTTGTAGGTCGACCGGGTGCATAAGGAGGAGTGTGCGATGAGAGCGTGCCTGATAGCTGTGATCGGTTCTCTGCTCGGGGCGGGGACCCTCGCTGCCTCGGATTCTCCCACCTTCTACAAAGACGTGCTCCCGGTGCTCCAGGCCAACTGCCAGAGCTGTCACCGGCCCGGCGAGGTCGCGCCGATGTCGCTGCTGACCTACGAGTCGTCGCGGCCGTATGCGAAGGCGATCAAGAACGCCATCGTGAAGAAGCAGATGCCGCCGTGGTTCGCGGATCCTGCCTACGGCCACTTCGCGAATGAACGCCGTCTCAGCGAGCGGGACATCCAGACCATCACGTCATGGGTGGACGCCGGGGCGCCGGCGGGCGATGCCAAGGACGCTCCCGCGCCGCTCGTGTTCGAGAGCGGCTGGAACATCAAGCCCGACGTCGTCATCGAGATGCCGAAGCCCTTCGAGGTGCCGGCGCAGGGCACGGTGAATTACAAGTACATCCTGGTCAAGACGAACTTCAAGGAAGACATGTGGGTCGTGGCGGCCGAGATGCGCCCTGGCGATCCAGCGGTGCTCCACCATGGAAAGGTCTGGGTGCGGCCGCCCGGCTCCAGCTGGATGGCGACCGCCCGGGCCGGCGAGGCGTACGAACAGGAGACGCAACGCACCATCATCGGCAAGAACTCGACGGAAGAAGGCAACGACATCCTCGGCAAGTTCAACCCCGGCCTTGGCGCGCAGCGCTTCGACATGGAGGGCGCCGCGAAGTTCATCCCGAAGGGGTCGGATCTCGTGTACGAGATGCACTACACCACCACCGGCAAACCCACGTCGGATGTCTCCAAGCTGGGTTTGGTGCTGGCCAAGAACGCCCCGGAGACGCGCTACTACTTCCACGCCGGTCCGACCGCATTGAACCTGTCGATTCCACCGGGAGACGGCAAGGCGGAAGTGGTCAGCGAGATCACGCTGGGAGAAAACGCGAAGCTCGTCTACGCGCAGCCGCACATGCACTTGCGCGGGAAGGATTTCGAGCTCCGCGTGGTCTCCCCGAACAAGGAGGCGAAGACGGTGCTCAAGGGTGACTGGAACTTCGATTGGCAGATGGGCTATCAGTTCGCGGAGCCGATCGTCCTATCCAAGGGCGCGAAGCTTCAGCTCATCACCCACTTCGACAACTCGCCCGCCAATCGCAGCAATCCGGACGCGACCAAGAAGGTCGTGTGGGGGCCGCAGAACTGGGACGAGATGAGCAACTGCTTCATCGGCGTGCTCTTCGACGTCAAGACGGCTCCCGAAAGCGTATTCTTCCGGTCCGGCCCGAGCGTGCTGCCGCGAGGAGACGCCGGGCCGTCGGTCCTGGCGTTCAATCAGGTCGGCGGAGACGTGCTGGCGCCGGCCGCCAACGCGAGTTCCGGTGGGAGCGGCGACGAAAAGTAGATCGGGCAACACACGGTCGACGCACAGAGCGCGAGATCCGCAGAGACCCTTGATTTTCTCTCTGCGGACTTCGCGGCCTCTGTGTTGAGCGGCACCTGCCGGAAGGCTTTCCCCCATCACTCCCGCCTAGCGTCGATCGGCCAGAACCGGGTGAGCGACACTTTCGTCAGTCGCCGCGCCTGACGATTGATTGAATCGCTCCCACGTTACGGTTTCCGCGGCGCGGCGAATGGCCCGACCTCCGGCTTTCCCTGCGTGTTGGCCAGCGGACCGAGCTCGGCCGCCACGCCCCGTGCGATCGCTGCGGTTTCGCTGCCGGCCTGGAAGCAGGTAAAGTCCGGGCGGTCGCGCCAGGCGATGGGTCCGCACAGCCGGACTCCGGCCTTGAACGCGGCGTCGTGGACGATGTTGATCGCCCGCTCGTAGTCGGGCGTGCCCTGCCTGAAGCCCGAGAAGTTGCCGAGGTCGCCGCTGGCTGCGAAGACCGCGCTCACACCCGGTACTTTCGCGATCTCATCCGCGTTCTTAAGGCCTTCGAGCGTTTCGATCATCAAGATCAGCACGACGTTGTCGTTAATCGTGGGGCGATACCCGCCCGGCACGCCGCCCCACATCGTGGCGTCGAAGGCCTGGCCGCCCCCGTTGCTGCGTTTGCCGAGCGGCGGGAAGTAGGTCCAGTTCCGCGCCTCGATGGCTTCGGCGACGGTGTCGACGGTCGGCACGACGACAACGAGCGCGCCGGCATCGAGCGCGTGCTGGATCTCACGTTCGTCCGTGTAGGCGACGCGCACGCCCGGAACCGCCTTGGCGTTCGGACAGGTCCGCCACATGCGGGCGACTTCTTCCCAGTCGCGCGAGTCGTGCTGCATCTCGGTCCAGATGAAGTCGTAGCCGGCGTTCGCCATGGCGCAATAGGTCGCCGGGTCGGTGGCGCTGAAGAGCGTGCCGCCCGTCACTTTGCCGCCTTGCATCATCTTCGTCTTGACCGGGTTCCAGATTTTCGATCCCGGCGGCGGATCGAACGCCGGACCGTACTTCCAGCTGGCCATGTCGAATGGTCCCTGATTCACCGCGTCTTTGGGCGCGACCGTGCGGGCGTTGCTGTCCTTCCCGGCCGGGGCCGCCAGCGGAAATGTCGTGGTCCCGGGTGCGGCGTTGTTGGCGTAGGGGTCGGCTCTGGGAGCCGCCGGTGCCGGTGGCGCGGTCTGCGCAGCCGCTGCCGGCGGCGGGGTCTGGCGCTGAGCCGCGAACGTCGCGATGCCGAATACGACGCAGGCGACCATCGGGTAGAGCAGTTGCTTCATCGTCCTTCTCCTGTAAGCGACATACGGCAGACGCGGTCCGCCAACATGTGACGGTCGTTCTCACTCGGCCGGTTCGCCGTCAACCGGCGCGGCCGGTCGTGCCGCCGGCCGTGCACATTCTGCAACGAAGGTTCAGTGCGCGGACAGCACTTTCAAAATTTCGTCTCCATACGTCTGGCGCCGCCACGGGCCGAGGTCCGCAATCTCCGTCAGCTCGCCGACCGTTCGAGGGGCGCGGCGAGCGAGGTCCCACAGCGCCGAGCGGGGAACGATCACGTCCGACTCCACGCCGCGTGCCTGGGCCTTCTCTTTGCGCCACTTGCGCAACGAATCGTAGCGTTCGCGAACGGCGTCGGGCTCGCGGACCACTTGAGGCGCGCGCTGCGGCGGCGCCTGGAGTCCCTGTTGAACGGCGTGCAACAAACCGTGTGCGTGGCGCTGGACCTGCGCCGGCGAAAGACCGGGCAGACCCTGAAGGCCGTCGCTGTCGCGCGGCGTCCGGCGTGCGATCTCGATGAGCGTCGACTCGCCCATCACTTTGAAGGGAGGCCGGTCGATGCGCCCGGCCTGCTCCTCGCGATAGGCGAAGACCTCCTTGAGGACGGCGGCCTGCGCCGGCGTGAGAACGTTCGCTCCGTTGACCCGCCAGAAGGCCAGCGGGTCGGGCGCGCCGCCGACCGGGTCGGGACGCACCCGCGCGAGGCGCGCGAACTCTTCGTGTGCCTCGGGCGATCGGCCAGCTTCGGTCAGCGCCTGCAGCTGCACCTCGCGCAAGGCGAGGAGGTAATGGGTGTCCAGCCGGGCGTAATCCAATTGTTCCGGCGTCAGCGGACGGTGTCCCCAATCGGCGCGCTGATGCTTCTTGTTCATCGTCACGCCGAAATGCGCGTCCAGAATGGCGGCAAGGCCCACGTGCGGCCAGCCGAGCGTGCGCGCGGCGCTCATGGTGTCGAAGATGTTGGCGAACTCGAAGTGGTAATCGCGTCCCAGGCAGAGCAGGTCGTACTCGGCGGCGTGAAAGATTTTCTGCTGGTCCGGATTGGCGAACAGCGGCGCGAGCGAACGCAGGTCGGTCAGCTTCAGCGGGTCGACAATGTAGTCGGCGTCGAGGGTGGAAAACTGGATCAGGCACACGCGCTCACGGTAGGCGTGCAGACTGTTGGATTCCGTGTCGACGGCGACGGCGGAACACTGGGCCAGCGCGTGAACGAGCCGCTCCAGGCCGGCCGGGTCGGCGACAAAGATGGGTGGCGGCAGGGAGGTGGAGGACATGCGTTGCCCATTATCGGCGCTAGACATCTTCTAAAGCCAGAGTCTCGCAAGATGAAGCAAGTTTTGCTCTCGGTTCGGCTTTGGAAGCTGTGTTAGGGCCCGGGCGGGAATAAGGCTGGCAGTTTTATTTCCGCCAGGGTCCTTTGCCTGCGGCCGCTGAGCGGCCCGCCTCGCGAAGATTCGCCGCACCCTGGTCCGTTCTTGCTGGTCGGTTTGAGGCGAAGCTTCAACTGAGGGCCCCGGAAGGGAATAAAAGTGCACTCGGGCGCCTCGACGCCCAGACAGGATCGCAGGGATCCCGCGTACTATGATGGATTGTCGATCGGCCTGTCTCTTTGGACGGCTCGGGTGTCAACCGACAGCGCCGCGCTCTTGGCGTCGATGGTTCGACGTCCGGCGACCCATGTTCCCGAACACAGCGTGTCGTTGGCCAGGCGTAGGCGACGAGGACTCCAGACATCTGCCGCGAGCTATACCCTCATATCTGCGGTCGCTGACCTATGCTGAGGATAACCGGCGGGAGAGTCTACGATCCGGCCAACGGGGTCGATGGCGTCGTGAGGGACATCTGCCTCGCCGACGGCCGCATCGTGTCCGAGGTTGAAGGCGGTCGTTCGATTGATGCAACCGGGTTGGTGGTGTTGCCTGGGGGCGTCGACATCCACACGCACGTCGCCGGCGCGGCCTTGAACTTTGCGCGGGCACTCACCCCGGAAAATATGCGGCGCGCGCCGCCGTTTCTCCTGACGCCTGATCGTCGCAGCGGTCTGGGCGGCGTTACGCCGACGACGTTCGCGACCGGATACCTGTACGCAGGAATGGGCTGGACGACCGTCAACGAAGCCGCCGTGCCGATTCTTTCGGCCAGACACACGCACGAAGAGCTCCAAGACACACCTATTGTCGACAAGTCGTGCCTCGCGCTGATGGCCAACAACGAGATCGTGCTGGATCTCCTCGAGACAGGCGAGGTCGAACGGGCGCGGCACGTCGTCGGCTGGCTGATCTGGGCCGCGAAGGCGTACGGCGTGAAGGCCGTGAACCCGGGAGGCGTCGCGGCCTGGAAATGGGGCAAGGACGCCAAGGTCATGTCCGGCCCCGTGGAAGGCTACACGTCGCTGACGCCGGCGAAGATCGTCGCGGGCCTTGCCAAGATCGTCGACGACCTGAAGCTGCCGCATCCGCTGCACTTGCACTGCAACAATCTCGGCGCGCCTGGCAACGTGGCGACGACCCTCGAAACGATGCGGATCCTGGAGGGACATCGCGCTCACCTCGCCCATCTGCAGTTCCACGCATACGGAGGCGACGACTGGGCGTCCATGCGTTCGGAAGCCGCGACCATTGCCGAGTACTTCAACGCCCACAAGAACCTGACGACCGATGCCGGCGCGATGCTGTTCGGTGAAACGGTCACGATCACCGCCGATGGGCCCTGGCAGCACGTGCTCCACCAGCTCACCGGCCGCAAGTGGGGCAACATCGACGTCGAGAACGAGACCGGCTGCGGGATTGTGCCGCACACCTACAAACCGACCAAGTTGGTGAACGCCGTGCAGTGGGCCGTGGGGTTGGAGCTGATGCTGCTCATCGACGATCCCTGGCGGGTGTTCCTCACGACCGACCATCCAAACGGCGCGTGCTTCTGGCGTTACCCGGAAATCATCCGCCTGCTGATGGACGTCGAATTTCGAAAGGAACAAATCAAGGCGCTCCCGGAGGAGGCGCGCGGACGCATCGTGCTGGCCGATCTCGATCGGCAGTACACGCTGTCGGAAATCGCGATCATCAGCTCCGCCGGGCCGGCACGCGCGCTCGGCCTGCCGCAGAAGGGGCACCTCGGCGTCGGTGCGGATGCCGACATGACCCTGTACGCGGAAAAGCCTGAGAGCGGCTTCCTGTTCGAGTACCCGCGCTACGTCATCAAGGGCGGTCAGATCGTTGTCGAAGAAGGAGAGATCCGTTCAGTGGCCAATGGGCGCCAGTTCATTGTCCAGCCCGCCTTCGACGAACAGATCGAGGACTACTTGCGCCCGCTCTTCCAGAAGGTCTACACGATATCGTTCGACAACTATCCGGTTGAGACCGAGCGCATCAGTGGAGCTGACGTCAGGACTCTGAACGAATAGGCTTTGACCTTCGTGTGTCAGCCGCCCGGCCCTTTGATAGTCCATCGTCAGCCGATACCAGTTGCGCTATTGACCGACCTTCGTCGTGAAAAAAATGGAAGACGAAGTCTCTCGTGCTTCCCAACGCGTCGTTCGATCTGGGCGTGCGGTATCAGAGCTCGACCTTCTCCGGGCGAACCGCGCAGGATGGACACGTCACGGCTGCCGGCCTGCTCGTCGGCATGGCATTCAGCCTGTACATTCGTTGAACCGCGGTCGTCTGCGGCAGCATCCCCGAGATGTTCGCTACGCCCACAACGCGGAGCGCTTTTTACAGGAAGATCGCGTCGGCTCTCAACGTCGGCTCTAAACAGTGCCCGCGGAAATTCGCTGCAACGACGAAATGACCAGAACATGGCTCGCGAAAGCGAACCGTTGCAGGCGCCGTGACCCACGCGACAGACGGGAAACCGCGCACGGATCGCCGAATCCGGCGCAGCTCGCGGAGCTGCGCCTGCTGTGCACCGAAACCGGAGCAGCGGTTCCCGCGGTGCCCCACCCCAGCGCGGCTGCCGCGCCGGGGCCCCGCGTCGAGCTGTTCGCGGAACGACTTGTTTTCTGGTCGTGCTCGCGTCAAGAATTTCCAAAAAGGCATTGGCTCCAGCCGGACCCGGGGGCCCGACAGGCCGCAGGAGCAGCCTCGCTAAAGCGCCCGCGAAGATGGACGCCGCGAGGCGACAATCGCATCGTGAATCCCTCGGAGCACATCCTCGTCGCTGCCATGCGGGGACGACAGCGCCGCCCGAAGCGGGATTGGCACCTTGTCCATGCGATACGCCGTCCCGCTCGAGCTGATGCCCGGCGCGGCGGTCGTGAAGTGCACGGCTGCGGCCCGGCTGGCGGCCGTGATCTTTCGATCGATCACGATGCGGGGAATGCGATCGAGGTGCTCGAGCGCCGCGTTCGGCATCGTCGACCACGGATCAGCGGCCACGACGAGCGCAGCGTCGACATCCTGGCGGACCAGCAGATCGACAGCCGTGGACTCGCCGGGATTCGAACGCGGGTAGCCGCGTGTGAAGTCGATGCCGAAGGGATAGCCGGCCTGCCAGCTCATGACGTTGTCCGCGCCGGCCTCGTTGCCGTAGTCGCGCATGGGAATCGCGGCGAACTTCGTGAAGTTGTTCAGCTCGGCGGTCAACATCAGCAGCGCCGCCACGTTGGCGTGCCTCCCGCGCGTCGTCGTGAGGCCGCTGCCGAAGAAGAACACGCCGAAGCGGGCGTGCTTCATCCGCCGGACCAGATCCTCGAGCCGATCGACGGTCACGCCGGTGGCTTCGACAAGGCGGCGATCGAGGGCTCGGCCGTGGACCATGGCTCGGAGCGCCGTCAGCACCTCCAGGTCCGCGCCCGGGTGGACTTGCAGGAACAGGTCACTGGCTCTCGCGCTCAGCGTCTCACGAACGTCCACGAGCACCATCGTCCGGTCTTTGCGTCCCCCGGGGACGAACTTGCCTCGTGGGGTCAGCGTGAACTTGGTGAGATGGCGAGGGTGGCTCTCGACCGGATTCGTTCCCCAGTAGACGATGAGGTCGGCTCGGTTCTTGACCTCGCCGAGCGTGCACGTGAGCTTGCCCACGAGTTGACCGGCGATTTTCGTGGGCCCATGGGTGAGCGACGTGTGACTGTCGATCACCCCGCCGATTCGCTCGGCCAGCTTGATTGCCGCGCGCTGCGATTCGCACGTCGAGTTTCCGAGACCGTAGACGAGCGGCAGGTCCGCGGCGTCCAGGAGTGCCGCCGCGGCCTCCACGGCCGCACCGAGTGCGGCCGGCCGTCCGTTGATCAAGGCGGCCGGCAGCCCGTGTTCCACCGCATGGTTGAAGAACCACGCGCGGCCGAGCGTGCAGGCGCGCGCGGCCCTCACGATGCGGTCGCCCGTCGCGTGAAGCTCGATGTCGTCACAGAGACACCCGCAGTACGTGCACGTGGCATCCTTGACCACGATCGGATCGCTCGAAACTCCAGCCATAGCGGTTTCGACATTACGCGACGCCGCCCCCACGCGCAAGCGCCGTGCTACGCTAGTCCCCCGGAAACGGCTTCACGTGTCGAGGGGACAAGCCACTCGCAGGTTGTTGGAAAAGCCAGCAACCGGAGCTTGGAAGTGAGAACTCAGAACTTTGAAGTGCGAATTCTCGGGCAATCTCGCAGAGCTTCTACGTGGTGACTTTTGAGTTGTCGGTTTGGGCTGCGTTGTTTGGCAGCCTGCTAGGCGTCGACCGAGGAGGCGCATGAACGGCGAGGGCATCGTCCGGCACGGGGTAAAGATCGTCGATACGTTCGCGGAGGCCTTCGGCATGCGCGCGGCGCGCGTCCTGATCACGGCGCAGTCACCGGCATGGGCGCGGACGGCGGGACTGTCGATGACCGGCTTTGCCACGTCCGTCATTGGCTGCAAGGTCGAAGCGGGCATCGAAGCCGAGCTCCTGCCCGAGGAGACGCCCGACGGTCGGCCCGGAGTCAGCGTCCTCGTCTTCGGCTTCGACACCGAAGGGCTCGGTGGTCGGCTGGTCGATCGCGTGGGCCAGACGGTGCTCACCTGCCCGACGACGGCGTGCTTCGACGGTCTGCCGGGCGCGGCGGAGCGAGTGGTCGTCGGGGGACAGCTTCGTCATTTCGGCGATCGGTACCAGTCGAGCAAGCTCCTCGACGGCCACCGCTATTGGCGGATTCCGGTGATGGAAGGCGAGTTCCTGGTCGAAGAGGCTTTCGGCGTTCAGAGGGCCATCGGCGGTGGCAATTTCCTGATTCTGGCTGCCAACCAGGGCGCGGCACTCGAGGCGGCCGAAGCCGCGGTCGAGGCGATGCGCAAGATCCGCGGCGTCGTGCTGCCGTTTCCGGGCGGCGTCGTCCGGGCCGGGAGCAAGGTCGGCGCAAAGACGAGCAAGAAGATGATCGCATCCACCAACGACGCCTACTGTCCGACGCTACGCGGACGCAGTGGCGTCACGAGTGAGTTGCCCGATAGCGTGAACTCAGTGCTCGAAATCGTGGTCGACGGTCTGGATCGCCTCGCCATCGAGAATGCTTTGCGTGTCGGAATCGAGGCAGCGTGCCGTCCGGGTGTTGTCGAGATCTCGGCTGGGAACTATGGCGGCAAGCTCGGCAAGCATCATTTCCGCTTGCACGAGCTCGTGTCCTAGCCTGCCGATTCGGTCGCTCTTGCCGCGCCCTGTCTCGCGGGACCGGAGTCCTTTCGGTTAGGGCGCTGTTCTATTTCAGCCCACAATCAAAACGAATATCCCGCCAATCTGGCCGTATACTCACCCTCTGGCCAGTTGGTCTGACATTACTGCTTCGGATCAGAACATCGAATTCGCGGTAATTGCATATTTATTGAACACAGACTCCCGTGGGTGTCAGGCGTACTGAGAAAGGCCAATGAAATCTCATGAGGGTCGCCCGGCGTGGTACTTGCTCTAGCCGCGGACACGATGACTGCGCTCGCTTTGTTGTGGCCAGAGGTCGCTCACTGGCCCGTCGTGTCCCTGTCGGAGCGGAACTTGGCCGCGATTCAGGACGTCGGAGCGCTGCCGCTCGTTGCTCCTCGATCGGCTGACGACCAAGTGACTCAGCACGTGAGCGCCTGTCGATGAACCGATTGCCCCCGGTCGCGCGGACGTACGTCTCGCTGATCATCGTCGCGGGGGCGGTGGTCCTCTTGGTGTGCCTGCCGCGGGCTGAGTTCAAAACCCCAGCGATTTTCGGCGCGTTGCTGGTTCTGGCGGCGGCAACCGCGACGCTCAAAGTCCACTTGCCGGTCAAGCGGTCAGGTTCGGCGATGGGGTCGACCATGTCGGTTTCCTCCGCGGTTGAATTTGCCGCGCTGCTGCTGGTCGGTCCGCACGAAGCGATCGTCGTTGCCATGGTGAGCGCGTTTTGCCAGTGCAACTTGAATACCCGTGAGCCGACGCCGGCGTACCGCACGCTCTTCAGCATGGCGGCGATTGTGCTGACGGTGGAGGGGGCTGGCCTGGTGCTCCGGCTGCTCGGCGGCAGCACAGGTCCGGGCGTGTCGTTGTTGTCGCTGGCCCGGCCGCTTGCTGCGACGGCGCTCGTCTATTTCGTGATGAACACGGGCCTCGAGGCCACGGCAGTGGCCCTGTCGTCCGGCGAGCGCATCGACAAGGTCTGGCACAGTAACTTTCTGTGGAGCGGCCCGGGCTACTTGGTCAGCTTCTGCGTCGCCGCGTTGGCGTCCAGTCTGATCAACAAGACCGGGATCGCGATCGTCCCGTTGACATTCGTTCCGCTGTATCTGACCTACCGCAGTTATCAGCTTTACATGGGGCGGATCGAGGACGAGCAGCGGCAGGTCAAGCAGACGGCGGACTTGCACCTGGCGACGATCGAAGCGCTGGCGCGCGCGATCGATGCCAAGGATCAGTCGGCGTACACCCATCTCTGGCGCGTGCAGCTCTATGCGGCGAGGTTGGCGCAGGCGATCGGGCTCGACGAGGCGGACGTTCAGGGCATCAAGACGGCGGCGCTCCTGCAGGACATCGGCAAGCTCGCGGTGCCGGAGCACATCTTGTCGAAGCCGGGGCCGCTCACCAAAGAGGAGTTCGAAAAGGTTCGGAGTCATCCCGAGGTGGGGGCCGGGATCCTCGCGTCGGTTCCGTTTCCATATCCGGTCGCCCCGGCGATCTCGAGCCACCACGAACACTGGGACGGCGGCGGCTATCCGCACGGGCTGCGAGGCGAGGCGATTCCCCTCGGCGCGCGCATCCTCACGATTGTCGATTATTTCGACGCCGTCACCACGCCGCGCCCTTATCGCAAGGCCTTCGATGTGGACGAGGCGATCGATCTCCTGAAGCGTGAAGCCGGAGCGGCCCTCGACCCGCGCTTGGTCAAGACATTCATCGAACTGCTGCCCGCGCTTCTCGAGGAGACCGCCGCCTACGAACAGAGCGCGCCGGTGGCGGACGCGATCGGCGCCGCGCCTTCGGGAGAGCCGGTTGCCGGCGCCGCGAACGACGCGCCGCAAAGCGCCTTCGAGAATATCGCCCTGGCGCACCGCGAGATCTACGCCCTCTACGAAATCGCCCAGCCGATGAGCACGAGCCTCAGCGCCGCCGACACGATGGCGCTGATCTCTTCGAAGCTGGCGAAGATTGTCCCCTGGTCCGCCTGTTCGTTATTTCTCCGCGATCCGAAATCCCAGACGTTGAAATGCGCTTTCGCAGTCGGCCTCGACGTGGCGCGGCTGCTCAATCGCACGCTGTCCGGCGAATACAGCCTTGACGGGTGGGTGGCCCGCACGCGCCGGCCTCTGGTGAATTCGGATCCACGAATCACCTTCGAATCGGCGGGCGTCGACGGCCACACGGAATTGAAGTCGGCTCTGGTCTGTCCGCTGGTGTTCAACGACTCGCTGATTGGCGTACTGGCCGTCTACCATGTTGACGCCGAGCGCTACACCGAGGGGCATCGCCGACTGCTCGAGCGCGTGGCCGAGCAGGCCGGCGTGGTGCTGCACAACTCACTCGTGTTCGAGAAGACCCAGGAGGAGGCGCTGACCGATGCGCTCACCGCCCTGCCGAATCGTCGATCGATCATGCTGCACCTGTCGCAGGAGCTGTCCCGCGCCGATCGCCTGCGCAGTCCGGTGGCGCTGATTCTCCTCGATATCGACGACTTCAAGTCGATCAACGACACGCATGGGCACAACACCGGCGACCGCGCATTGTGCGGAGTCGCGACCGCGCTGCAGAGCGTGCTCCGCTCGTACGATCTGTGTGCGCGCTACGGCGGCGATGAGTTCGTGCTCGTACTTCCCAACTGCACGCGCGAAGCCGCGGAAGCGAGACGGGTCGAGTTGCAGCAGCGCATCAACCGGATCGAGCTCGAAATTTGGCCCGAGACGATCGTGACCCTGGGCGCCAGCGCCGGGGTGTCCGTGTTCCCCGACGACGGCACCGCACACGAAGGGCTGATTGCCGAAGCCGATCGACGGATGTACAAGGACAAGGCGAACCGGAAAAAACGTGGGCAGTCGACCTCAGGCTCAGCCGATGCCGGCACCCCGCCATCGGCCGATCCGGCCGAGACCCGCACCACCGGTGAACCGCTGAACGCCCTCGAACACACGGTCGGCTAGAACCCGTTTGGCCAGCGTGTAGCTATTTCGTCTCTCAACAAGCTGAGTGTTGTGAAGCACAAAGAACACGAACGGCTTCGTGATCTTTGTGCCTTTGTGGTTCGGCCTAGCCGCTACATTGTTGTGGCACTGTTCTAGTCCGGCCCGAAGGCCAGGAGTACGTTTCCCGCGGACGCGCCGCTACCGACCGCGTAACCGGATCCGACGAAGACCATGCCGCCGGCGATGACCGCGCCCGACGTGCTGATCGCGCCGCCATGGGCGGGGACCTTGTTGACCGTGTCGAACTCCTGAGCCGTGTTGAATTCCCAGAGCGGCGTTCCGTCCGCCGCAGCAAGCGCATAGAGCTTGCCGTCGGACGCACCCTCGAAGACGACGCCGGGGATCACCGTCGGCGCCGCGCCGAGTTGAGCGCCCCGGCCCCCGCCGGCCGCAGGGGGGACGAAGTTCCAGACGCGCTCACCGGTCGCCTGCCGTACCGCGGCCAGCCCCGCGCCCGCCGCCCCGTAGTAGGCGTTCCGGTCGTCGGCGGCGCCGCCCCAGACGATGGTGCCGCGGCCGCGGCCGCCGCCGATCGGGGCGCCCGTCACGTTGATCCGGTAGAGAAGCTTGCCGTTATTGTCGGGATCGAGCGCGACGACGTCGGCGTCCTTGGTTCCCACCAGCAGCACGCGTTTACCGTTGGGCAGCGTCTTCAGGATCGGCGAGTTGCCGATATCCATGTCCGGTCCGAGCGGCGTCGGACAGGCCTCGCTTCGATTCGGGCCATTACAGCCGCCCATGAACACGTCGTTCTCAGTCGCTTGATAGGCCCAGAGGAGTTTGCCGGTATTGAGGTCTACCGCCATGACGGCGTCGGTGGTTTTCGGCGACGGCGCGGTGGTGGCGTCGCCGGTGCCGAAATACACCGCTCGCCGGACCGGATCGATCGTTGGCGAGTTCCACACCGCCCCGCCGGCCGGTTTGTACAACGTCACCCCGTTCGCCATCGTCTTGTACGGCTGCGGTTCCTCCGGCACCACCCAGGCTTTCCAAATCTCCTTGCCGGTATTGGCGTCGAGCGCCACGACGCTGCCTCGCGAGGAGCAGCACGGGTAGTCAGGATTGCCGCTGCTGAACTCCTCGGAGGAGGAAACCGGCACGAAGAGCTTCCCGTCGTAGAGCTTCGTGCCGCCGGTGATTCGCGCGATGAAGTGGGGATCGGCTTTCGTCTTCCACAGCAGTCGGCCGGTCTGCGCGTCGAGCGCGAAGACGTTGGCCTTCCCGTCGCCGAAGTAGACGGCGTACCGCGCGGCTCCCTGGCCTCGGACCGGGCCGATCGTCAACGCGTTGCGCACGATCGATCCGTTCTCGAACGACCAGTAGACGCACCCTGTTTTCGCGTCCAACGAGTACACGAACCCGTTGTCGCTCCCGACAAAGACTCGTCCCGCTGCGACGGTCGGCTGTCCGTTGGCAGACACGCCGGTGGGATAGCCGAACGCCCACTTCAGCTTCAGGCGCGGAACCTGTGCGGCCGTGAGCCCGGCGGCAGCTCCCGGCTGGAACCTGGTATTTGCCAGATCGACGCCCCATCCGTTCCATGCCGCGCCGCGAGCCGGGTCGGTGAGCGCCGGATTGCTGGCGCACCGGTTCGGCATACTTGCGGCGTCGCCTTGTCTGGCGCTGCCGAGTGGGCGGCCGCTCATGAACTCCGCCACGCCCCGCTTCTGCACATCGCTGAGCGTCTGGCCCTGGGCCTGCATCGTGCCCGACACCAGCGCGTCATAGATCTTCTCCGGCGTCATTTCCCGCAGCGCGGCCGGCGATGGGGCGCGCTCGACGGCCGGGTTGCCATGACAGGCCGAGCATCGAGTTTGAAAGGTGGCAAATCCGGCCTCGGTGCCGGGAGGGCCACCCCGTCCTCCGCCGGCGGCTTGAGCCGCACCCGCCGGTGCGGGGGCTTGACCGGCCGCCGGCGCCTGGGCCCCGGCCTCCGGATGCACGGTGGTCAACAGACTGACCCCGCAGCACGCGATGGCAATAAGCAACGACAGGTGTCGGGTAGAGAGCGGGCTCCTCATGGTTCCTCTTTCTTGGTTTTCGCGAGGGTCTCGGCGATGCGGGCGGCAAGTTGGCCGGGCGCGAGGTTGGACTTGACCAGATAACCGCGGGCGCCGCGGACGACCGCGTGCTGCACGTCGGACTCCTGTCCGAGGTTGCTGAGCATGATGACCGGGATGTGCTGGGTCTCAGGGTCGTCCTGGAGGAGCGCCAGCACTTCGAAGCCGCCACGCTTGGGCATGATCACGTCGAGGAGAATGAGATCGGGTTTGTGCTCTCGGGCCTTCTCGAGCGCATCCTCGCCGTCGACCGCGAGCACGACCGCGTAGCCCTGCTTGCGCAGCGTCACTTCCCCAGCTCTGCGGAGAATCCGGTCGTCTTCCGCCAGAAGAATCCGGGCCGGCTGGTTCACGCCGGGGTCTCGCTCAGCAGCCGCTCCACGCGATTGCAGATCTCCTGAAGCGAGAGGTTCGACTTGATCCAATAGGCCAGCGCGCCGAGAGTGGATGCCTCGTGCATTTCCAGCTCTTTCGACGAGTTGGAGAGAATCACCACGGGGATGCTGCGCGTCGTCTCGCCGGCCCGCAGCGCGGCCAGCACACCCAGGCCATCGAGCTTGGGCATCAGCAGGTCGAGCAATACCAGGTCGGGGATACGCTCATGGACGCGTGCGAGCGCTTCTTCTCCGTCGGCGGCGACGCGCACGTCGAAGCCGTGCTGTTTCAGCTTCGTTTCGCAGGCCCGCCGGAGGAAGCGGTCGTCTTCGACCAGCAGAACGTCTTTCCTCACGAAACGGTCTCCAAGATGACGGGCAGCGTAAACCGGAACAGCGTGCCCTGTCCCTCTTCCGACTCGCAGGTCACCGTGCCGCCGAAGCGATCGATGATCAGGCGGACGAGGTACAGCCCCAGCCCGGTCCCTTCGGTGTCGACGGTGAGTCCGTTCTCCGCGCGATAGAACTTCTCGAACAGACGCACCTGACCGGCCGGCGAGATGCCGATGCCGCTGTCCTTGATCGACCACTGCAGCTGATCGCGACTCTGGCCGATCTGAATATTGATCCGTCCTCCCGACGGCGTGTACTTGATCGCGTTGGAGACGAGATTCATGATCACCTGGCGCAACAGCTGGTGATCGAGCATCGCCGCAGGGAGCGTGTCGGACGCGTCGACCACCAGGGTGTGGCCCTTCTCGCCGACCAGCGACGCCACATCGTCGAGCACCCCTCTGGTGACGTCGCACAGGTGGACGCGCTCGAGCAGGATCTTCAGCTTGCCGCCTTCGAGACGCGAGGCGTCGAGCAGGTCGTTGACGAGGCCAATCAGGCGGTCGGCCGATTCGCGCGCATCGCCGATGTACGACCGTATTTCGTCCGAGTCGTCGGTGTCGGCGGCGAGCTCGAGCATCCACTTGATGCCGGACAGCGGCGTGCGGAGTTGATGGGTGGCGAACGACACGAAATCGTTTCGCATCCGCAATGTCTCCTGCAGCTGATGTTCGGCCGCATGACGGACGGTGTCGTCGCGCGCGACCGCGTAGACCATCTGGTCCTCCGGCCTGGCGGTCGCGTTCCACAACAGCCATTTATACGAGCCATCACGGCAGCGCCAGCGATGCTCGAACTCCACAGCGCCGTCCGTCCGGAGCCTGGCGAGCTCGCTGGTTGCGGCGATTCGATCGCTGCTGTGCACGAAGTTCAAGTACGGCTGGGACAGGAGGTCGGCAGCGGTATGGCCGAGCACCCGCTCCCAGGCCTGATTGACGCGCTTGAAGTACCCGTCGAATCCCGCGATGCAGAGCAGATCGCCGGACATCGTGAAGAAGCGCTCGATCTGCTCCCGGGCGCGGCTGCGCCCGACAAACGCGCCGAGTTGCTGGCCGAGCGCCGCAAACATGCGCAGGATGTCATCGTCGGCCTCGAGCACCTCGGTCGTAAAGAATTCGACGATGCCGACGACGTCGCCGTCGAGGATCATCGGAAAGCTGAACGCGGCGTGCAGGCCGGCCGCTTCGGCGGCTGCGCGGCGCGAGAATTGTGCTTCCCGCGTGACGTCGGCGATCCATGTCGGATGTCCCAGCTCCCAGGTCCGCCCCGGTCCGACGCCCCGGGGAAAGTGACCTTGCCGGGTTTCCGCTTCGAAGACGTGCGCGTCGATGCCTGCGGCGTGCCAGATGTGGACGCAGCGCAACTGGTTCGCGGTCTGATCGACGATCCAGAGCGCGCCCACCGCCCAGCCCAGGGCCTCGGCCACCGCGCGCAAGACCCTGGGCGCGGCGTCGTCGAGCGTCGACGCGCTCGCGAGCGCCTCCACCACGGCGTACTGGGCGCGCAACTGGTGTTCGGCCCGTAGTTGTTCGATCACGTCTGGTCCTCTTGTCTGGGCGCTGCGGGCAGGCCGGGATTCTGTGCACCGCGCGTCGGAGACGGAGCGCTGTATTCTACAATGGTAGCTTCGGCACGGTGCGGTGGCGGCGGAGGAACTGATGCAAGTGCTCGTCGCAGAGGATGACCGGATCGCGGCGGCGATTCTCGCGCAGACGCTCCGGCGGTGGAATCTCGACGTGACCATCGTCGCGGACGGCGCCGCCGCGTGGCGGTACCTTCAAGCGGTGTCGGTGCCCACGCTCGCCATTCTGGACTGGATGATGCCCGAGGTGGACGGTTCCGAAGTCTGCCGCCGCGTCCGCCAGCAAATGCCGCTCGCCAACATGTACTTGATGCTGCTCACCTCCCTCGAGAGCCGCAGCCATGTGATCGCCGGTCTCGAAGCGGGCGCCGACGACTACCTGGTCAAACCGTTCGATCCCGACGAACTGCGCGCGCGCGTCAACGTCGGGCTGCGCGTGCTGGCGCTCCAGGAGAAGCTCGCCGATCGCGTGTCGCAGTTGCAGGCGGCGCTGGACAACGTGAAGCAATTGCACGGTCTGCTCCCGATCTGCTCGTATTGCAAGCGCATTCGCGGCGACGATCAGTACTGGCAGCAGGTGGAGTCCTATATTGCCGACCGGTCCGACGCCCAGTTCAGTCACAGCATCTGTCCGCCGTGCTACGCCAAACTGGAGCAGGAGCTCGACGCCGACAGGCCTTTCTCCGGAACGGGCGGTGTCTGACGGGCGACGCTTCGTGGGCGACCTTCGACCCCGCGGTCCTCGACCGGCACACTGCCGGTGATCGAGAGCTGATGCTCGACGTCGTTCGGATGTTCCTCGAGGACTGTCCGATTCGTGTCGAGGCCATCCGCGCGGCGGTCGAAGACGCCGATGCGGCGCGGATCCGCGCGACCGCGCACACGCTGAAAGGCTCGGCCGGGTATCTGTCGGCCAGGTTCGTCGTCGATGCCGCCGCGGCGCTGGAAATGATGGGGCTCGAGGGCCGCATAGCCGAAGCCGCGGCTGGGTTCGAGCGGCTCACCGCCGCCGTGGCGCAACTCATCCCCGAGTTGCGCTCGTGGTTGAACAGCGTTCAGGCGGACTAATCGCCCCGCCGCCTTCTCGCCCTGTGCCGCTGTCTGACGATTGATCGGTTGCGTGCAGCCGAACACGCCGAGGCCCGGTCTCGCGCGTGGCCGCCGGAGTCCATCCTCGGCATTCATAACCTTTATGCATCGCTCGACTTTCGCACGGGCCGGGTATCATAGCCGGGCTGGAACGTCAGTAAACGTTCTGGGCGAGGCGCGAGCGCGTTGCGCGTCGTCCGAAGCCAGACCCGTACAAAGGAGCATCAGATGGCGAAGAAGAAGACCGCTCGTAGTGCACCGCCCGCGCGTGCAGGCAAGGTGAGAAGCCTCAAGAGGTATGGATGGACGCCGGATCTTCCGGATCAACGGGACCGGATGTACTCAGCCCCGCTACGGAGGCTTGGCGCGCTGCCGCCGAGCGTCGACCTGCGCAACGTGTGTCCTCCCGTCGTCGATCAGGGCGAGCTGGGTAGCTGCACCGCCAATGCGATCGCGGGCGCGTTGCAGTTCAATCAGATGAAAGAGAAGCTCGCCGACATCTTCCCTCCGTCCAGGCTGTTCATCTACTACAACGAGCGCGTCATCGAGCACACCGTCAACGAGGACTCCGGAGCGATGATTCGAGACGGCATCAAGAGCGTGGCCAAGGATGGCGCGCCCCACGAAACGTTGTGGCCCTACGACATCTCGAAGTTCCGGGACAAGCCGAGCGCAGCCGCGTACAAAGACGCCGCAAAACATCGCGCGATCCTGTATCAGCGCCTGAACCAGACGCTCGATCAGCTGAAGGGCTGCCTGGCGTCTGGCTTCCCGTTTGTCTTCGGATTTTCGGTGTACGAGAGCTTCGAGACCCAGGCGGTCGCCAAAACCGGAAAAGTCCCGATGCCGAAAGCGAAGGAAAAGCAGCTCGGAGGTCACGCGGTCCTGGCGGTCGGTTATGACGACGCCTCGAAGCGTTTCATCGTGCGCAACTCGTGGGGCACCGGTTGGGGTCTCCAAGGCTATTTCACCATCCCGTATGCGTATCTGACGGATGGTAATTTGGCCGACGATTTCTGGACGATCAAGCAGGTCTGATCGACGCGCGGATGTCGGCGTTCGGAATCGCTCGTTCCGCCGGGCCGGCGTTCAAGCCGTTGTCAGGGGAACGAGCCGCGCAGGGGCGACGCATCGGTCGCTCCTGCACGTGGTTGCGTGGCAGCGGCTCGTGAATGAGTCGAGCGTGGAGCGCCGGAATGACGGACCTTGGGATGAATGCGCGTGCGTGGGATCTCGCCGACCGTGCGGTCGCGCGTGCGACGGAGCTTCGCGTCGGCGTGCGCACGCTGGCAAGCGGCGGACGGGTCGTGGACGCCGGGATCGACGCGCCAGGCGGCTTGGCGGCGGGACTGCTGCTCGCCGACTTGTGCATGGGCGGCTTTGGCCACGTCGCCTTGGCATCGCTGACGATTGGCGGCGAGAACTGGCCCGGCGTGCAGGTGTGGACCGATCATCCGGCCGAGTGCTGCATGGCCTCGCAATACGCCGGGTGGGCGATCAATCCGGAAGGGTTCTTCGCCATGGGCTCGGGCCCGCTGCGTGCCAAGGCGCGAGTGGAGAAGGAGCTGTTCGCAAAACTCGGCTACGCCGAGGACGCCGTTCGGGGTGTGCTCGTCCTCGAAGGACGCACGCCGCCCACCGATGAGGTCGCGGCCTGGGTGGCCGGGAAGGCAGGCGTCTCGCCCGACGCGATCACATTCGCGGTGGCGCCCACCGCGAGTCTCGCCGGCGGGGTGCAGATCGTGGCGCGGATCGTCGAAACAGGGTTGCACAAGATGGACACCCTCGGCTTCGATGTGACGAGGGTGATCGGCGCGATGGGCACCGCGCCCCTGCCGCCCACGGCGAGGAGCGACATCCGGGCGATCGGGCGCACGAACGACTGCATCCTCTACGGCGGCCAGGCCCGGTTCACCATTCGCGGCGAAGACGATGAGCTCGAGAGCCTTGCGGCGCGTCTTCCCGCCTCCGCATCGGCCGACTATGGCAGCCCGTTCTACGACATCTTCAGACAGTACGACAGCGATTTCTACAAGATCGACCCGCTGCTTTTCAGCCCGGCCGAAGTCTGGATCACGAACGCGGCCAGCGGCCGGACCTTCCACGCCGGACGCCTCAACCGGGATGTGCTGCGCGCGTCACTCTTCGGGATCCAGTAGAGCACGTAGAGTCATGCGCGTCGCCATTCTCAGCGCCCGTACCGGTTGGCACACCGACGAGTTGTGCCGGGCGCTCGCCGAACGCGGACATGCCGCGCAGGTGCTCCCGTACGAGGGTCTCGTCGCGCGGTTCGGCAGCGATCGCGGCGAGCCGGCGACACTGTCGTGCGATGGCGCGCCGGTTTTCGCGGCCGATGCCGTGCTGGCGCGCATCGTTCCCAGCGGGTCGCTCGAGCAAATCATCTATCGCATGGACGCCCTGCATTGGATCGAACAACGGGGCATACCGGTGATGAACTCACCGCGGGCCATCGAGCGATCGGTGGACAAGTTCTACACCTCGGCGCTGCTGCAGGATGCGGGGTTGCCCACACCAGAGACGACGGTGTGTGAACGCCCGGCGGACGCGATGGCTGCCGTGCGCGCGATGGGCGACGTCATAATCAAGCCGATCTTCGGATCGATGGGGCATGGGATGGTGCGCGTCGCCGATCCCGAAGTCGCGTTCCGCGTCGTACGCGCGCTCGAACAGGTGCGTGCCGTGTTCTATGTGCAGCGCGCCGTGGACCATGGCGGCCGCGACGTTCGCGTGTTTGTCATCGGCGGACGCGTGTTCGGCGCGATCGAGCGGCGGGCGCCCGAGGGAGAGTGGCGCACGAACGTGTCCAACGGCGGCTCGGCCCGACCCTTCGACCTTCCGGCCGCGTGGGAACAGCTCGCGTTGCGCGCCGCGGCCGCCGTCGGCGCCGACTATGCCGGCGTGGATCTGCTGCCGTCGCGTGATGGAGAAGTGTTCGTGCTGGAAGTCAATGGCATTCCCGGATGGCAGGGGTTGCAGCAGGCGACCCAACTCGATGTCGCGGGTGCGATCGTTGAGCACCTCGTCACGCGCGCCGCGGCGGGAACCCTCGCGCCCGCAGTCCAGGAGCCCTTGGGAAGCGGACGCCGATGAGGCTGAGGGAAGCGGCAGATGTCGCGGTCGCGGCGCAGTTGGCGTGCCTCCTCGAAGCCAGCGCGCCCAAGCCTGGGAACGTCTCGCCCGGCCGTCATTTCGCCGACACGCGGTACGAGCACTTCCTGGCCAGCGCGGCTGCGATTGGGGAACCGTTGGCCGGAGCCGGCGGGCGAGCGGTTGGATCGACGGTGCGGCTGGCGATTGAGGCGACCGCCCGCTGGACGCGCTCGAACACCAACCTTGGCATCGTCCTGCTTCTGGCTCCCGTCGCGCGTGCCGCGCGCGCCGACCAGCCAGCCGGAGGTCTCCGCGCCGCGATCGGCGACGTGCTCGCGGCGACGACGGTCGACGACGCGTGTAACGTCTACGCGGCGATTCGCCGCGCGGCGCCAGGGGGGCTGGGACAGGCCAAGGCGCAGGATGTCGCGGACGAGCCGACGCTGCCGCTGCTCGACGTCATGCGACTGGCCGCACACCGGGACGGAATCGCGCGAGAGTATGACTCCACGTTCGAGGTCACATTCGAGATCGGCGTGCCGGCGCTTGATGCGGCGCGCCGCGACGGCCTCCCGTGGGACGAAGCGGTGGTGGAGACGTTTCTCACGCTGCTGGCTGCGTCGCCGGACACGCACATCGTCCGCCGCGCTGGTGAGGAAGTCGCCGCCGGCGTGTCGCGCCTTGCGCGCGCCACGCTCGAGGCGGGCGGCGTCCGTTCAGACCTCGGGCGGCGCGCCCTCGAGGAGATGGATGTCGAGCTGCGCGATGCGGGTCACGCGAAGAACCCTGGCACCACCGCGGACTTGACGGCCGCCGCCATCTTCGTGATGCTCCTCGGCGGCGCCTGGCGCGGGTGACAGTGTCCTGCGGTTGACGATTTAGGACATGGCTTCCGGAGCGCGGCGCCCGCATGGCAAGGCGCGACCCCCTGGCCCCCGACGCGCGTTTTCCAGCGCGTTTGGGCTGGGGCGACCGAGGATACCGGGAGTATCTCAGGGAGGAGCAACGCCGCCAGCCCCCGGGGGTGGAGGAGCGATGCCCCGCCCGGAAGACGTCCTGAACCCTTTTCAGCAGGACTACCAGGCGTGCGCAGCCGCCGCCTTATCGCGCAGGACGCTAGTCCCCTGGAAACGTGATGCGTCACACAATTCCCGGGCGGGGCATCCCGCCTCGCTTCGTTGCGACTCCCTCAAATATGTCCAATATTCTCGGTCGTCGCGCCTCGCGATCCGTGCGCCGCGCTCCGGGACTTATGCAACCCATCACGCTCCCGGGGGGCTAGCGATCGAACCGTCGGTTGAACTGTCGTGCCGCCGCGACGTCGGCGGCGCGGATCCGGCCCTCGAGCAGTGCCGTGGCGACGAGCGCGCCGTCGCAGCCCTCGTCCGCCAGTCGCGTGAGGTCTTCTGGTCCGTGAACGCCGCCGCCGGCCACCAGCATCAAGCCGGGCGCAGCCGTTCGCACGCGCGCGATCAATTCCAGGTCGAGTCCGGCGCTCGCGCCGACGCGTGCCAGATCGATCACGATGATTGCGCCTACGCCCGTGTCGGCGGCTCGCGCGGCGACGACATGCGGCGGCTCGCCGGATGCGATGCCGTCCGCGGCGACAATCGGCTCACCTTCGCGCAGATCGAGACTGAATGCGACGCGGTCGCCGAGTGTCCCGCAAATCTGCGCGAGCGCCTGATACGAATGGAGCGTCTCGAGGCCCACGACGAGATGCGCGGCGCCAAGGCCGACGACCTGTCGCGCGCGTTCGAGCGACGACACGCCTGCGTCGAGCCAGAGAGGCAGGGCGCTGGTGGCATGCTTCGCGCGAGCGAGTGGCGACGCCTCCAGCGACTTGCGATTTTCGGGGCGCGAGTGCGGCGCGGGATCGCTCGCGGTCGTCGCAGACAAGCCGGTTGCCAGAGCGGCGATGCAGGCGTTCTGCAGCGGGCGGCCGGCGATGGCATCGAGGTCGGCCACGTACAGCCCGCTCACGCCGAGCCGTTCGACGTACATCCGCGCAAGCGCGGTTGCCTCGCCAGGTTCGATCGGCGCTCCATCAACCGCCTGCACCGGGAGATAACGCTCGCGTTGTCCACCGCGGGCGTGTACCGCGCGCCCGTCGAGCAGGTCCACCACGCCGATCACTTGCATGGTCGTGTCCCGATGAGGAAGCGGTCGTCGCTCCGGCTCCTCACGAGCGGGTCGATCGCTGAGCCGAACGCCGCGCCGGACGCCGCGCCGAACGCTGAGCCGAGCGCCAAGCCGGGCGCCAAGCCAAACGCTGACTCGGACGCCGGCTCGGGCGCCGGCCCGGACACCGGCTCAAACGACGGCTGGTTCGAGCGCATGGCCGCTGCGGAGATCTGATGCACGACGTGATCGGCTGGGACATCGGTGGCGTGAATACCAAAGTGGCGCGCGTGTCGGGCGGCGAAGTCCGGGCGGTCCGCGGGCGCCCGTACGAGTTGCAACGTAACCCCGCCGCGCTCGCGCCGATGCTGCAGGCGCTGGCCGTGGAGGTGGGAGCCGACGACAGGGCTGTGCATGCGTTGACCATGACGGCTGAGCTGTCGCAGATGTTTCGCACCAAAAGGGATGGCGTCGCGTTCGTGCTCGATGCAGTCGCGGCCGCGTTCCCGGTGGCCGTGGTGCGCGTCTTCGCGGTCGATGGACGCCTCCTTCTGCCGGAGGACGCGCGCCGCGAACCGCTCGCCGTCGCCGCGGCAAACTGGTCGGCCACCGCGCACGCCGTCGCTCGCCAGCATGCTGCGGCGGTGCTCATCGACATCGGCACGACCACGACGGACATTATTCCCATCGTCGGCGGCGCCGTGCTTGCCGAAGGCTGGACGGATCCGGCGCGCCTCGCGTCGGGCGAATTGGTCTACACCGGTGCCCTTCGTACACCGGCCGAAGCCATCGTCCAGCAGGTGCCCCTTCGCGGGGCGATGGTCGGCGTCTCGGCCGAGTGCTTCGCGCTCGCGGGCGACGTGCACGTGTGGCGCGGCGATCTCTCGCCGGCAGACTACACCGTGACGACGCCAGATGGACGGCCGGCGACCCGCGAGTTTGCGGGCGAGCGACTCGCACGGGTGGTGTGCGCGGATCGCGAGATGATCGACGAGGCGGATGTATCGGCGATTGCCGATGCGGTCGCGGCTGCGCAGGTGTCGCGCATCGCCGACAACCTGGGGCGGGTGCTCGCCCGTCATCCGTCGCTCCAGGTTGCTGTCGTCACCGGACTGGGCGCGTTCCTGGGCGCCGCCGCGGCAGGCCGGCTGGGGCTCAAGACCGTCCACCTCGCGGAGCACCTCGGCGAGGCGGCCGCTCGATGTGCTCCCGCCGCCTCCGTGGCCCTCCTGCTCGAGCAGGTCTTTCGCATCGCCGCTGATCGTAACCTCCTTCCGATCGCCGCAGGTCCGTACGGTCAGCCGGTAGAACAGGCGGTCGTGTCACCGGGTCCGCCGGTCCACTCTCGAGCACAACCTGGAGATCCTGCACTGGGTGTGCGACATCCCGGACAAGCGTCCGGCTTGCAGTCGCCGATCAGTCATCACGATCGCGAGCGGGTGGTTGATACCGTTGTGAAGTTGGGCGGCGGCGTGCTGGCGAACACCGGCCACTTCGACGCAGTCCTCGCCGCGATTAGCGCTGCCGCGCTGCACCGCCCGCTGCTCGTGGTGCCCGGCGGCGGGCCGTTCGCCGACGCGGTGCGCGCCGTCGATAGCCGCTACCACTTGTCGGATGATGCCGCGCACTGGATGGCCGTGCTGGCCATGGACCAGTACGCGCGCCTGGTCGTCAGCCGGTTGTCGAACGGTCAGATCGTCGAGGGACCGCGAGAGATGCGCGTTGCACTGGCCGCCGGTTTGGTGCCGGTGCTCGCGCCCTCACTCTGGCTGCGCGAGGCCGATCCGCTGCCCCATTCGTGGGACGTGACAAGCGACAGTATCGCGGCGTGGGTCGCTGGCCAGACCAGGGCGCATCGTCTCGTCGTGATCAAACCAGCCGGCGCTGAAGGCCGTGATCTGGTAGACAGCTACTTTTCGCGAGCGCTGCCTGCTGGCATCACCGTCGTCATCGTCGCGGCCGATCGCATCGATGCCCTCCATGCGGCGCTGCGTGGTTAATGGTTGCGGGACACGAGCCATTCGCCTGTCCGACTGATTTCTAGAGGCAAAAATGCAACCACGAAACCGTGAGACCACGAAGAATGCCTCCTGATTTGTTGATTTCGTGTCTTGCGTCTTCGTGGTGGCAGCTCAGAAATCGCGAATACGCTGCACTGACAAGGCAATCACGAAGCGCGAAAGCCCGAAGTCAGGACGGGTAAGTGATGTGTTCTTCGTGTTTTCCTGCCGGCTGCCCGATCGAACGGGGACCACGCCGGGGGCGCGGCGTCCGATGACATCGACGGACCGACTAGCGCCTGATGCGCGCCTGGAGCGCGCGCACCCTATCCGCCGTCACGTGGCCCGTGCGTCCCTTGTCGCACGCGGCTCCCCGCACGCCGGCGATGTCGGCGCCCGCGTCCTGCACGAACGCAAGATCATCGGCGGTCAACTTCCCGGCGAGCGCGACAACCAGCCGGGCATCGTGCGCCTCGGCGACCCACGCGGCGAGCGCGTCAGCCGTCATGAGCCCGCGTAAGCCCGACCCGCATTTGTCGGCGGTGTCGAGCAGCACACCGACCGCTCCGGCGCGTGCCGCCATCTGGATGAGCGCCATTGATGCGGAATCCGCGAACGACGCCATGTCGGCATACCCGACCGCGATCACGCCCCCGTTGCCGCTGCCCGGCCTCGATGCAAAGAGTGGGGGATGATCCAGCGCGGCGCCGCCGCTTCCGGCCTTGGCGCCGCGGACCGCCGCCGCCGTGAGTGCTGCGACACGATCGAGACACGTGATGCTGCCGAAGCCGACCTTCACGAACAGCGCGCCGGCTGCGATGAATGCGTACGCATCGCGCTCGATCTCCGCCTCGTCCGCCGCGTCGCCCAGCGCCGCGGAGACGGGTCGCTCCCCACCGACGGCCGCGTGAATCTCGCCCAGCATAGCCACCGACACCGGACCGAGCGCTCCGGCGTGCGGATCCTTGGCATCGATCACATCGGCGCCGCCCGTGATTGCGGCCTCCGCCTCCGCGGCGCTCGCCACGCTCACGAGCAGTCGCATCGCTGATCTCCCGTCTCCACACTCAGAAAAGTTCGCGCGCACCGCGCGTACGTCGGCGCGAAAACGATCACGGAACACCCCGCAAATCAAGCTCATCATAGCGCGGAGTTCGAGGCCTGAAGGCTCTCCGATCTTCCATGACGTCGATGTTACAATCGTCGCGCGAATGCCACCCCGGTTGATCGCTGTGGGCGACGAGGCGCGACGCGCCATCGACGGCGAGTCCTACACCATCGATCGTCTCCCATTCAGGGTCGGGCGCGAGTCCCGATCGCCGAGTGGCAGAATCGCGTCGGACGCCGAGCGGCGGCGAGGAACTGTCGGCCAGGTCAACGACGTGTACCTCTTCGAGGATCCACTCTCGGCGGCCCACCACATTTCGCGCGAGCACTTTCTGATCGATGCCGAGCACGGACTGTTCTATGTGGTCGATCGCCACAGCGTCTGCGGCACGATCGTGTCCGGAAGGACGATAGGCGGAGACCGGACCGGCGGGCGCGTCGAGCTCCATGACCAGGATGTCATCGTTGCGGGTACCGCCGCTTCGCCCTACGTGTACAAGTTCGTCGTAAGCTGATCTTCGTGTGACGATCTGGCCCGTCCGGCCATCTGGTCATCCGGCTCATTGATCGGCTCACGTCGACTGATTCGAACCAGCCGAATGCCTGGAATAGTGGACGAATAGCGGACGAAACAAGATGACCGCGTGGCCATCTCAAGGATCCGATGACCCGATGACCACGCTGAACGTTGGTGCGCCGCTGACGGGTCGGGCCGTGCTCGTCACAGGCGCTTCCAGTGGGATCGGCCGGGCGATCGCACGAGCCTGCGCGGCCGCCGGTGCTGACGTTGCCCTCACGTTTCGGACCAATCAATCGGGCGCGCGAGACGTCGAGCGCGAAATCATCGACATGGGACGTCGCGCAGCCGTGGTGCCGCTCGACCTTGCCCTCGAAGCGTCCATACATGCCGTCGGTCCCGCGGCCCGCGCGGCTCTTGGACGACTCGATGTCTGGATCAACAACGCGGGCGCCGATATTCTGACTGGATCGGGCGCCGCACTCTCCACGCTCCAGAAGCTCGACCGGTTGCTCGCGGTGGACCTTCGCGGCACGATGCTGGCCTCGTGGGAGGCGGCGGAAATTCTGGGCGCGCAGGACGAGGGCGGCGTCATCATCAACATGAGCTGGGATCACGTCCTCACCGGCATGGCGGGGGAAAACCCGCAACTGTACTCCGCCGTCAAAGGCGGGGTGCTCGCGTTCAGCAAGTCGCTCGCGCGCTCGGTGGCGCCGCGTGTGCGCGTGAACGTGCTCGCGCCGGGCTGGATCGAGACGTCGTTTGGCGCGGGCGCCGACGAACGTCTGCGTCGCGACGTAGTGGAATCCACGCCGCTGAAGCGGTGGGGAATGCCTGCGGACGTCGCTGGCGCCGCCGTGTTTCTGGCCTCGCCGGCCGCCGCGTTTCTCACCGGCCAGATAATCCTCGTCGGTGGCGGCGTCGTGATGTGACGACCGGCGCCTAATGTAGATTAGTTGTTGGGGGGCGTGCGATGTCAGACAAGGAACCGACGTACGACGACGCGCAGATCGCAGAGCGACTGAAGGAGTTGCCCGGTTGGTACTCCGAAGACGGGTGGATTCGGCGCGTCTACAAGACCGACGGCTGGCCGACCACGCTGATGCTCGTCAACGCCATCGGCTACATCGCTGAGGCCGCCTATCACCATCCCGATCTGTCGGTAACCTGGGGCCGCGTCGTGGTCAAGCTGTCGACGCACAGCGCCGGCGGGATTACCGACAAGGATTTTGCGGTGGCCCGCCGTATCGAGGAAGTTGCGCTCTGGCGCCCGGCCGAAGGTGGCGCCCTCACCGGCACGCCGAACAAGTTCGTCCGCAGCGGCGACCCGCGCTGATGTCCGACCGCCGCGCGCCGATGATCTCTTCGGCGCGCGGCGTCGGCTCCGCCGGGGAGCCCGCGGAGGAGCGTCGTGCGGAAGAGCGTAGTGCGGAGGAGCGTAGCCGGGAGGCTGACAGACGGGTGCTGTTCGTCACCGGAAAGCTCGCCGAGCCGTCGCTGCGGCGCGTGCTCAGCGATATGGCGCCGCCTTTCGCGTACGACCTTTCAGTGCTCGGGATCACCGTCGCGGCGCTGATGACGACCGCCTGGATCGCGCGCGTACTCGAGGTGCCGGAAGGTACCGATCTGGTGCTGATCCCAGGCTTGTGCGAAGGCGATCCGCAGCTGATCGCCGACAAGGTCGGCGTGCGGGTCGAGCGCGGACCAAAGGACCTGCGCGAGATCCCGAGCCACTTCGGCCGCGCCATCGCCGCGCGCGCCTACGGCGCGTGGGACGTCGAGATCATTGCCGAGATCAACAACGCGCCCCGGATGACGCGCGAAGCGGTGCGGAAGGCCGCAGCGTATTTTCGTGCCTCCGGCGCCGATGTGATCGACCTTGGTTGCACGCCCGGGCTGCCGTTCCCGGCGCTCGGCGACACCGTGCGCGAACTCGTCGCCGATGGCCTGCGCGTCAGCGTCGATACCTTCGACCCGGACGAGATTCGCGACGCCGTGTCCGCCGGAGCCGAGCTCGTTTTGAGCGTCAACGGGTCGAACATCGACGCCGCGCGGCATCTGGCCGGCGGCAGCGCTCGCGTCGTCGTCGTGCCAGATCTCGGCGGTGCGCTCGAGACGCTGGAGCCGAGCCTCGCGCAGCTCGAGCGCTGGGGGGTTGGCTATCTGATCGACCCGATTCTCGAGCCGATTGGCTTCGGGTTCATGGCGTCGCTCGAACGCTACGCGGAGGTGCGCCGGCGATACCCTGCCGCGGAGATGCTGATGGGTATCGGCAACCTGACCGAGCTGACCGCGGCCGATTCGACCGGCGTGAATGCGCTCCTGATGGCGGTGTGCCAGGAACTGGGTGTCCGCGCGGTGCTCACCACCGAGGTCATTCCCTGGGCCCGTGGCGCGGTCCGGGAGGTGGACGTTGCGCGCCGTCTCATGCACCACGCCGTCATGGGCCGCACCGTCCCCAAAGGCGTCGACGACCGGCTCGTCACGATCAAGGATCCGGCTGTCCTGGCGTTCAGCGAAGACGAACTTCGAAGGCTGCAGGCCAGAATCACCGATCCGAACTTCCGCATCTTTGCCGACGCGGAAGCGGTCACCGTGTTGAACAACGAACGGTTTGTTCGCGGCACGGACATCTCCGAGATCTTCGCGCAGCTGCGCGTGGACGAGGCGACTCACGCGTTCTATCTGGGCAAAGAACTGGCGCGAGCCGGTTTGGCCGTCACCCTTGGCAAGACCTATCGGCAGGACGCCCCGTTGTCGTGGGGCTATCTCACGCCGCCCGACGAGGCACCGGCCAAACAGGTCAGGTTGACGCAGCCTTCACGGCGTGCACGGGGTGAGTCGCCCGGCGGCCTGCCCGGCGGTCTGCCCGGCGGTTCCGAGTGACCGACGATCGCAGGCGGCCGCTCGTCGAGGAGCTCGTCTCGCTCGACCCGGCGGATTGCTTCGAGCGGTTGGAGGGTCTGCCGTATCGTCTCTTTCTGGACAGTGCGGCAAGAGGGACCCTGGGGCGATATTCGTTCCTGACCGCCGATCCCTTCGCGGTCGTTCGCAGCAAGGGGCGTCGTACAGAAGTGCTCGATTGCCTCGCCGGTACGGAAGCCGAGGTCGCAGGGGATCCGCTCGAAGTTGTTCGTGCGCTGCTCGGGTCGCAGGTCTGGGATCCGTTACCGGGGCTGCCGCCGTTTCAGGGCGGTGCAGCCGGCTATCTCGCCTACGACTGGGGCCGCGTGCTCGAGCGCCTGCCGGCGCCGCGTTACGACGACCTGGCGCTGCCCGACGTAGTGCTCGGGTTGTACGACTGCGTGCTGGCGTGGGATCACCAGCTGTCACGCGCGTGGATGATTTCAACCGGTCTGCCCGAGACGGCGGCGGCCGATCGTGCGCGGCGGGCGGCCCAACGCGCCACTACGATGCGACAACGTCTGCAGCTGACAGGGGAAGGTCGTTGGCCCACGCCCAACAGTCGAGAAGAGTCAGGACACGCTCCGCACGCGACTCCCGATCGATCGGCGGAGGGGCTTGGCTCCCCGGAGACGGCGTCCCCGGCGCGCTCTGCGCCCGCGCCGTCGTATCCAGTAGATCGAGGCTCGTGGAGCGAACGGCTCGCACTACGCTCGTCGTTCACCCATCACGGCTACCTTGACGCGGTGGCACGCGTCCGCGAGTACATCCTGGCGGGCGACATCTTTCAGGCGAATGTGTCGCAGCGCTTCGAAGCCCCGCTTGCCGAATTACCCTGGGCATTCTACCGGCGACTGCGCGCGAGAAACGCGGCGCCCTTCGCCGCTTACCTCGACTTCCCGGAGGCCGTGGTGCTCAGCGCCTCGCCAGAGCGTTTTCTTCGCGTCGATGTCGCTGGGCACGTCGAGACCCGCCCGATCAAGGGCACGCGGCCGCGCGGTCTGGGGCCGGAGCACGACGCCGCGCTTGGCCAGGCGCTGGTCGAGAGCGCCAAGGATCGCGCCGAGAACCTGATGATCGTGGACCTGATGCGGAACGACCTGTCGCGCGTCTGCCAACCGGGTACGGTTCGCGTGTCGGAGCTCTTCGCCCTGGAGCATTACGCGACCGTGCACCATCTCGTCTCCACGGTCGTGGGAGATCTGGCTCCCGGCTTCAGCGCGCTCGATCTGCTGCGTGGCGCCTTTCCGGGCGGCTCGATCACCGGTGCGCCGAAGATCCGCGCCATGGAAGTCATCGCCGAGCTCGAACCTTCTCAGCGAGGCGTGTACTGTGGAGCCATCGGCTACTGGAGCGTCACCGGCGCGCTCGACACCAATATTGCCATTCGCACGGCGGTTGCTGTGGGCGATCGCGTGTATTTCAGTGCCGGCGGGGGAATCGTGGCCGATTCGGACCCGGAGCAGGAGTACCGCGAGACCCTCGACAAGGCGCTCGGTATGATCGAGGCGCTTGCGACATCGGCATGATCCTCCTGATCGACAACTACGACTCGTTCGTCCTCAACCTGGCGCGGTACGTCCGCGAGCTCGGCGGGGAAGCGATCGTGCGGCGCAACGACGCGCTCACGATCGAGGACGTCGTGGCGCTCGCACCCAGTCACATCATCCTGTCGCCCGGACCGTGCACGCCGGCCGAGGCGGGCATCTCGATCGATCTGGTGCGGCGCCTGGGGTCGACGACGCCGATCCTTGGCGTATGCCTCGGCCACCAGTCGATCGGTGCGGCCTACGGCGGCCGGATCGTGCGCGCCACCCGTCCGGTGCACGGGCGGACGTCGGCCATCCTCCACGATGGATCGAGTGTCTTCACGGGATTGCCGGCGCCGATCTGGGCGGCGCGTTACCACTCGCTCGTGATCGAGCGAACGTCGTTACCCGAGTCGCTTCGTGTGCTCGCCACCTCGGGCGACGATGGGGAAATCATGGCGGTGGAGCACCGCCTCCACCCGGTCGTCGGGGTGCAGTTCCACCCCGAGTCGGCCGCGACCGAATACGGCTACGCCATGATCGATCGATTCCTGCGCGGCGAGCGCTCGCGTCCCGGCGAGCTGCCGACATACGCGGACGGCGCTCGCCAGGCGCCGGAGGTCGTGCGGCCGTGGTCCGCGCCGACCCGCGAGCCACGGGTCCCCTTCGTGCCGCCGCCGGTGGATCTGGTACGGTGAAGCGTACGGGCCCGTACCTTCGTGGATCGCTGGTCGAATCGTGATTGTCGAAACCATCGTCACCACCGTCGCCGAAGACGGGACTGTGAATGTCGCGCCGATGGGCGTGGAATGGGGCGCCGACCGGATTGTCCTCAAGCCCTTTCTCGAGACGGCGACCTACCGCAACGTCCTGGCCACCGGCACCGCCGTCGTCAATCTCACCGACGATGTGCGAGTGTTCGCGCGCGCGGCGATTTCGAACCCGCACTACCCGACCGTGCCGGCGGTGGCCGTCCGCGGCGTCGTCCTCGGCGACTGCTGTTCGTGGCGGGAGTTGCGGGTGCGTTCCATCGACAGCACGCCGCCGCGCTCGCGCATCGACACGACCGTGGTGCACCATGGCACCCACCGGGAGTTCGTGGGCTTCAATCGGGCGCGTCACGCTGTGCTCGAGATGGCGATCCATGCGACGCGCCTGCATCTGCTGCCGCGCGAGTTCATCGAGAGCGAGCGGGCGCGGCTGCAGATCATCGTGGACAAGACCGCCGGCCCGCAGGAGCTCGAGGCCATGACGCTGTTGACTGAGTACATCCGCCTGGCGCCTCCAGTCGCTCCGGAGCGGCAATGACGAGGCGACTGCAAGATGGAGAGTGGGTGTACGTCGAATCGCCTGCGCGCCTCCACTTCGGCGTGCTCGATCTGCGCGGATCGCTCGGACGATGGTTTGGCGGGATTGGCGCGGCGGCGCCGGCGCCGTCGCTGCTGGTGTCGGCGTCGCCCGCTGATGTTCTGGATGTGGTCGGCGAACACGCCGATCGGGCAACCGAGGCCGCCGGACGATTTCTCAGGTATCACCAGCTGACGGGTGGCGCCCGGGTTCGCGTGCATCGAAGCCTGCCGTCGCATGCCGGGCTTGGATCGGGTACGCAGCTGGCGCTGGCCGTGGGACGGGTACTCGCCGAAATCCACGGTACGCCCACCGATGCGCCCGCGCTCTCGCACGCGACGGGACGCGCGCAGCGCTCCGCCATTGGCACGTGGACCTTTTCCGGCGGCGGCCTGGTGCTCGAAGGCGGGCGACGCCGGGACGGCGATCGCCTTGCTCCATTGCTCGCCCGGCTTCCGTTTCCGCCCACATGGCGCTGCGTCGTCGTCGTGCCGCGGTCGGCGAGGGGACTGAGCGGTCACGCCGAAGCGGAGGCGTTCGCACGGTTGCCGCTGCCGCCCGAGCAGGAGGTCGAACGTGTCGCGCACCGGGTGTTGATGGCGTTGCTTCCGGCAATCGCGGAGGGCGACCTCCCGACGTTTGGCGCCGCGCTCAGCGCGGTGCAGGAGATCACGGGCCGCTGGTTCGGGCCGGTCCAGGGCGGCACGTTCGCGGCCGGCCCGAGCGAAGAGCTGGTGCGTCGCATGGCCGAGTGGGGGGCGTCGGGCGTCGGGCAGAGCTCGTGGGGGCCCGCCGTCTACGGCATTGTCGACGGTGAAGCGGCCGGGCGTCGACTGGCCGAGCGCGCGCGCGGCGTCTCGGGCTCAGACGCGGTCTACGAAGGGCCGTTCCCGGAGGCGGGCGCGCGGGTCTGGCGTGGGGCGGAATCGTGAGCGCGATACGCCGCTCGAGCGATGGCGACGAAATGGCGGACCGCAGGGTGCTCTCGAACGCTCGCCCCGAGCAGATGCACCTGCGTGGATTTCCGCTCGAGGGCGCGAACCTCGACGGTGCCGGACAGCAGCTTGGCCACCGACGCCGGACCGATTGACACGCCGACCCCGGCGCTCACCAGACTGATCACGCTCGACCACTGCGTGGCCTCCTGCACGACCCGAGGCTCGAAGCCTGCGTTCCGGCAATGGCCGAGGAGCTCTTCGTAGAAGCCGGGGCCAAGGTCCCGCGGAAAGAACACGAACGGCTCGGAGGCCAGTTGCCGCAATGTGAAGCGGCGCGTTGTCGCCGCCATGTGTCCCCGCGGCAGAAACGCGACGAGCGCCTCGGCCCAACTGGCGAGTTTCGGAAGCGACGCCGGTGACTGGGGGCCGCGGACGATGCCCAAGTCTGCGCCGCCCGATTCGAGAGCGTCGTAGATCCGGCTGGTGGACATTTCGCGCAGGCGCAGGTCCACGGCCGGAAACAGCTCGCGGAACCGGCGGATGACGCGTGGCAGGGCGTCGAGCATCAGTGAAGGCGGCGTGGCCAGCGTCAGGTGGCCCGCCTCACCCCGGCCGACCTTGCGGGTCGCGTCGAGGGCATGCCTGGCTTCCTGGAGCACGGCGCGCGCGGCTTCCGCGAACGTCCGCCCGACGTCGGTCAGCTCGACGCGGCGGGAGGTTCTGCGCAGGAGCGCGTGTCCGACGCGCGCCTCGAGCCGCTGGATCTGCTGGGTGAGCGGCGGCTGCGAGATGTGGAGACGCAGCGCGGCGCGGCCGAAGTGCAGCTCCTCGGCCAGCACGACGAAATACCGCAGGTGGGTCAATTCCAGGCCGTCCAGATCGAATTCAGCCATTGCTTTATCATATCAATCACTCGTTAATTGATATTGGACGTATCGATCGGACACGCCTACGATCTCGTCATGGACGCTTCGTTTACTTCGGCTTCGACAGTCGCGCTCGGGGAGACCGAGACTCATCAGCGCGTCGGCGCGCGCGAATCGCGGTTTCTGTTACAGACCTATCAGCGGTCGCCGATCACCATCGACCGCGGCGAAGGGTGCGTCTTCTGGGACATCGAGGGACGGCGCTACCTCGATTTCATCACCGGGATCGGCGTCAACGCGTTGGGACACGCGCATCCGCGTCTGGTCCGCACGATTCAGGCGCAGGCGGCGCTATGCCTCCACACGTCGAACCTGTTCTATCACCGCTACCAGGGGCTGCTGGCCGAGCGGTTGGTGGAATGGAGCGGGCTGGCGCGCGTGTTCTTCTCGAACAGCGGCACCGAAGCGGTCGAGACGGCGCTCAAGGCCGCGCGGGCGGCAGGAAATCGTCACCAGCCGAGCAGGCGCAAGATCGTGGCGCTTCACCACGGGTTTCATGGACGCACCATGGGCGCGCTGTCCGTCACGGGGCACGAGAAGTATCGCCGTCTCTTCGAGCCGCTGGTCCCGGGAGTCGAGTTCATCGCGGCCAACGATCGCGACGCGCTGCGGCGGGCCGTCGATCGGGAGACGGCCGCAGTCATCCTTGAAGTGGTGCAGGGCGAAGGCGGCATTCATCCCTTGTCGCACGCGTTTGTGGCCGACGTGCGGACCTTGACCGAGCGCGCCGGCGCGATGTGGATCGCGGACGAGACACAGTGCGGGCTTGGCCGGACCGGGACGCGATTCGCGTATCAACGGTTCGAGGACGTGGGGCTCCCCGACATCGTGGTGACGGCCAAGCCCCTCGCGGGGGGCTTGCCCCTGGGTGCCACGATCTTTTCGGAGGCCGCCGCGGCCGCGATTCCATCGGGGATGCACGGCACCACGTTTGGCGGCGGCCCGTTGGCGTGCCGAGTCGCGATTGAGGTGCTGTCGATGGTGGACGAGCTGCTGCCGCACATCCGCGCCGCCGGTGCTCACCTGCACGAGCGGCTGCGCGGGCTTGCGGGGCGCCACCGTGTGGTGACGGAGGTCCGCGGCGCCGGAGTGATGGCGGGCCTTCAGCTCAGCGTGCCGGGAGACCGCTACGTGGATGCCTGTCTACGTCGCGGCCTGGCGATTAATTGCACGCACGATACCGTCCTCCGCCTGCTTCCGCCGCTCATCGTCTCGACCAGCGAGATCGACGAGGCGATCTCGATCCTCGACGCCGCGCTCGCGGAATAGCGTGCGGTGGTGATCGCTCGTTGGCTTTTAGCCGGAGCGCTTTCCACTTGTGAACGTAGTAGTGTCCGGTTTGAGCCGGACCGTGACACTCTGTCGGAAGGAATAATGCTTCAGTTTCAACGTCAACCACCGAGGTCACCGAGATCACGAAGAGGACCCAGAGATGCTCTGTGTCTTTGTGGTTCCGGATTTCAATGCTGGAGTGCGTTTTGAAGGTCTCGGTTGATGCCCTACGCGAACCGGCCAGAATCGACCGACGCCCCACTCCCTTGCACGGCGGATCGAAGTGCCGAATAATCCCTGGTCATGATCGACGTTGCTGATACCGTCCGTCGGGCGCTTGTCATGCGCGTGGCCGCAGTGGTCCCGATGCTGCGTGACAACGCAGCGGCAGCCGAACGCGCCAGGCGGGTGCCGGAAGCGAGCCTCGATGCGCTGAGCGATGCCGGCGTCTTCCGGATGATGGCGCCCAAGAATTACGGTGGCGACGAAGCGACGTTCGAGACGCAGTGCGACGTGCTCGCGGAGATCGCCCGGGGTTGTCCCTCCACCTCATGGGTCGCGACGATCTACAGCGCGATGGCCTGGCTCGCCAGCGGATTTCCCGACGAGGCGCAGGAAGAAGTGTTCGCGACGGACCCCCGGATAAGCGGCGTGTTTACTCCGACCGGAACGGCGGTCCGCAGGGATGGCGGTCTCGTGGTCAACGGCCGGTGGGGATTCAACACGGGTTGCCATGGCGCGCGATGGACGGTGCTCAACGCGGTGCTCGCTTCGGACACCGCTCCCGGGATGCCGATGTGCTGCCTGGTCCCGAGCCGGGAGCTGACGATTGTCGACGACTGGTACGCGAGCGGCATGGCCGCCACCGGCAGCAACACGATCCTCGCCGAGAACGTCTTCGTGCCGGCCCACCGCGCCCTGCCGCTTCCCGAACTGGTCGAGGCGAAGTATCCGACCGGGCGGCACAATGCGGCCAACCCGTATTTCAACTACCCGCTCGCCCCGGTGCTGGTCGTCAATGGCGGCGGCACGCCGCTCGGCATCGCGCGTGGAGCGCTCGAAGCGTTCTTCGCGCGTCTGCCTGGCCGCGGCATCACCTACACCAGCTACACCAATCAAGCGGCAGCGGCTGTGACGCATCTCCAGGTGGGCGAGGCCGCATTGAAGATCGAATCGGCCGACGCGCACGTCCGCCGGGCCGCAGCGATTCTCGATTCGCATCCGGGCGGGCCGATGACGATCGAGGCCCGGATCAAAACGCGCGCCCATATCGGCTACGCCACCGGCCTGGCGCGGGAAGCCGTCGACACGCTCTTCAACGCCAGCGGCGCCTCGGCGATCCAGATGCACGTGCCCATCCAGCGCCTCCAGCGCGACATGCAGGCGCTGGCCAACCACGCGATCATGCACGCGCAGACGGCCACCGAGCTCTATGGGCGCGTGCTGTGCGGCCTCGAACCGAACACACTGCTGTATTGACGACGACGCCCGTCTCAAGTCGGCCGTCCGGCCGCGTGTTGTGCGCTGCGAACCGGACACACTGCGGTACTGGCAACGACACAAGTCTGACGTCTGACGCTTCAAGTCCGACGTCGGCGGCGTTCCAACGTTGGCGGCCGGCGTACTTCCCAGTTCCGGCGTCAGACTTCACACTTCACACTTCAAGTGGTGCCTCCGCCGAAGTCCCGTGAGCCCTGGCGTCCTGGCTCGTCTGGCGCAGGGGCCGGACCAGCAGTGTCAGCACGAAGCCGATCGCGAGCAATGCGGCCAGCACCTGCAGCGGCGTGTCGTAGATGTGGATGCGGTCGGCGCCGGGAGGCAGCGCCGCCTTCGCGCGGTTCGACAGCTCGGTGATGATGACCGGTCCGACGACGGCCGCAGCGCTCCACGCCGTCAGGAGCGCGCCGTGAATGGCGCCGACGTTGTCGGGGCCGAAGAGATCCGCGAGAAACGCCGGAATCGTCGCAAAGCCGCCGCCGTACATCGTCATGACGAGAAACAGGCTGGCTTCGAACAGCCCCAAGCTGCCCTGAGCGGCGAGCCCCGGAATCAGCAGGAACAACGCGAACTGCGTGATGAAGAAGATCGTGTAGGTGTTGCGGCGGCCGATGTAGTCGGAGCTCGACGCCCAGAGGAACCGCCCGCCTGCGTTGAAGACACTGATCAGCGACACGACGGCCGCGGCCTGCAGCGGCGTGCGACGAAACATGTCCTGCATCATCGGCGAGGCCTGCGCCAGAATGCCGATCCCGGCGGTCACGTTGAGGAACAGAATGCCCCACAGCAGGTAGAACTGTCCGGTTCGCACCGCGTCGTTCCGCGAGAGGCTGCGTTCCGTGATCATCGCTTTCGTTTTCGTGGGCGCCGTCCATCCTTCCGGCTTCCACCCCGCGGGCGGGCGTTCGAGCAGCCGCGCGCCAAGCAGCATGATCACGAGATACGTCGCACCGAGCGCCATGACGGTGCTCGCGACGCCGATCCGATCGATGAAGAAGCCGTTCAGATAGCCGGCGAGAAAGGCGCCGCCGCCAAATCCCATGATCGCCATGCCGGTCGCCATGCCACGGCGATCGGGGAACCACTTCACCAGCGTGCTGACGGGCGAGATATAGCCGAGACCGCAGCCGATGCCGCCGATGATGCCCATGCCGAAGAACACGAGCATCGATTGCCCGGTCGCCAGGCCAATCCCGCCAATCAGCAGGCCGGCGCCGAAGAACAGCGCCGCGGCGGTCGCGGCAACCCGCGGGCCTCGCCGCTCGACCCATGGACCGCCAAACGCGGCGCTCAGCCCGAGGAGCACCAGCGCCGTGGTGAATGTCGTGTACGGCGGACTGAACCACCAGGGATTTCCCGGAAACAGCGCCTGAATCGGCCGGTTGAAGGTGCTCCAGGCATACACCGAGCCGATACAGATATGCACGGCGACGGCGCCGATCGGAATACGCCAGCGGTTCGGGGTCATCGTCAGTCACCTTCCGTGAGAAGCGGCCGCATTGTAATGCGCGCTCGAGTGAAAGCGACAGTCGGAAACCAGAGTGGGCGGAATGACAGGGGCGATCGGCGCGAAAACGACAGAAACACCAGCCATTTGCCCGCGTCGACCCCGTGGTGTCTTGATCGTGACCAAGCACCGGAACTGCTGGAAATGGGGCGTTGTATTCGAAACGCCTGCCCCGAAGTAAAATACGCCGCTGCTGTCGGCTGGCTGCAAAGGATCCCATGACTCCAGAAACTCCGCTCGAAGACACGACGCCGATCTCCGACCGCGCATGGTCGGCGCTAGAGGGCGCCTACGATCTGCAGATCCACGTCGGCCCCGATGTCATCGCACGCCGCATCGACGATATCGATTGTGCGAAGGAGTTCCTCGCCCACGGCATGAAGGGCTTCGTGCTGAAATCGCACTACATCCAGACCGGCGAACGGGCACAGGTCGTGACCAAGGCCGTACCGGGCAGCCGGGTGTTCGGCGCGATCACGCTCAACCACAGCGTCGGCGGCCTCAATCCCGTCGCGGTCGAACTGGCGGGGCGCACGGGCTGCAAAATCGTCTGGTTTCCTACCGTCGATGCGCAGAACGAGACGGCCGGCCGCCTCGACGGCGGGTCCGCGAAGCTGCCGTTCTGGGCGAAGATTCAGCGCGAGCTTGCTGCGGAAGGGATTTCGCCGCCGCCGCTCACGGTGATCGACGAAGCCGGCGGGCTGACCGAGCTGGCGCGGCGTTGTCTCGAACGCATCGCCAAGCACAACATGATTCTGGCCACCGGGCACCTCGGGCGCCCTGAGATCTTCGCGCTGGTGCGCGGCGCCAAGGAGCTTGGGGTGAAGAAAGTGCTCGTCACGCATGCCGAGTTCCCGTCGCAAAGCCTGACCGGCGACGAGCAGGAAGCACTCGCGGACCTTGGCGCCATCATCGAGCACTGCTTTACGACCACCTACACGAACAAGGCGCCGTGGGAGCTCGCCTTCGCGAACATCCGCCAGACCGGTGTGTCGCGGACGGTCATTTCAACCGACCTCGGCCAGACGATCAATCCTCCCGTCGCCGAGGGGTTCGGCATGTTCGCGCAGCGTCTTCTCGATGCCGGCTTCTCGGTGGACGATGTCCGGACGATGGCGGTGACGATTCCGACGCGTCTCATCGAGGAGTGAACGAAGCAACGACCACCGGAGGCACTGAGCGTCGCGCGGATATCTAGTGGACGGTCTCCTCGGAACCACAAAGACACGAAGAAGACAAAGAAGCTCTCGGCCTTCCCCGTGATCTTTGTGCCCTTTGTGGTTCATTATCTAATTTCGCCACGTTCTCTGAGCGGCCGATGGTGATCTCGGTGGTTAGGACCCGTAGATGAATAACGTGTGCCATTCTGGGCGTCGAGGCGCCCGCC
>JBDTVS010000199.1:0-101237 GCA_040007095.1 Acidobacteriota bacterium | reverse complement strand
GCCCACCGCGCCGCTGCCCATGATGGCGATCGCCTTGGGCACCTCGCGCAAGCCGATGGCTTCATCGCTCGTGATGATTCGCTTGCGATCGATGGTCACGCCGGGCACTCCACGTGGCGTCGATCCGGTGGCAATGATGATCTCTCTGGTGGCGCGCAACATCTGAGCGTCGCCTTCGAAGACCTCCACGCCGCCGTTTCCGGCCAGGCGCGCCGTGCCTTTGATCCAGTCGATCTTGTTCTTCTTGAAGAGGTATTCGACGCCCTTCGTCAGGCCTCCGACAATCCGATCCTTGCGCGTCTGCACCTGGACCATGTCGATGCCGATGGCCGGTCGGGCGGCGTCGGACGGGCCGATTGTGACGCCCCACTCCTTCGCCTGTTGCACGATCTTGAGCGCGTGGGCGTGCTCGAGCAGCGCTTTGGTGGGAATGCATCCCCACAGGAGGCACGTGCCGCCGAGCGCCTTCTGCTTCTCGACGACGCCGACGTGGAGCCCGAGCTGGGCGGCGCGGATCGCCGCCACATAGCCGCCCGTTCCGGCGCCAATCACAACCAGGTCGTACTCGTGAGCCACGGAATGCCTCTTCAGGATGGAAGGCGGGCTGGCCCGCCGGAGTTGATTCAGCGTTTCAGCGAGGACAAGGGCACGAACGCGTCGGCACCGCCAGGCGGAGACGCCGGAGCCGGGGTGGTGCGATCCGCTTCGAGCCGAGCGACGCGAGCCTGGAGCTGGCCGAGCTCATACCGCAGATCCCAGTACGATTCGCGGTCGCGATCGAGCCGCTTCGACAACCGTCTGATGCGGACCAGGGCCAATCCTGCCGTCAGGACCGCCATACCGACAAATATCCACTGAATGAACAAGGCCGTCGTACCTTATCGAACGCCTTGCGAGAGTGTCAAGGCAACATCCTTGAATTCGTCTGCTTCGACTGGCACAATGACCGCGGCCCCAGCGCGATGAACCAGAAGCCGAAAACCGTCCTTATCGTCGACGACGACGAGGGGATGCGGGACACGCTCACGGCGATGCTCAAGCGTGAGTACCGCGTGCTTCGGGTGGTCAGCGGTGAGGCGGCGCTGCCGGTCTTGAACCGGGAGACCGTCGATCTCGTCCTCCTCGACGTCCGCCTGCCCGGGATCAGCGGCTTCGAGGTCCTGCGCATCGTCAAGGAAAACTACCGCCTGGTCGAGGTCGTGATGATCTCGGCCGTCAACGACATCGAGACCGCCGTGCAGGCGATGAAGCACGGCGCGTATCACTACATTACCAAGGATTTCGACTACGACCAGCTGCGCTCGCTCGTCCGCAACGCGAGCGAACGGCAGGATCTCAGCCGGCAGGTCCTGACACTCTCGGCGCAGGTCGCCGATCAAACCGAGCGCGAGTTCGTCGTCGGTCCGAGCAGGATGACGCGCGACATCATCGATCTGGTGCACAAGATCGCGAAGCTGTCGGCGACGGTGCTGATCCTGGGCGAGAGCGGCACCGGTAAGGAGCTGCTGGCGCGTCTGATTCACAAGGAGATGGGAGACCCGGAAGCGCCGTTCATCGCCGTGAATCTGGCGGCGATCCCGCGCGAGCTCGCCGAGAGCGCGCTGTTCGGGCACGAACGCGGCGCCTTCACCGGCGCGCACCGCCAGCAGCTCGGAAAGTTCGAGCTGGCCTCGAACGGCACGCTGTTTCTCGACGAGATCGGCGACTTGCGGCTCGATTTGCAGGCCAAGCTGCTTCGCGCCATTCAGGAGGGCGAGATTGAGCGGGTCGGCGGCAACAAGCCGATCAAGACCGAGTTTCGCCTGATTGCCGCCACCAACGTCGATCTGGAGAAGGCGGTCAAGGAAGGCCGGTTCCGCGAGGATTTGTACTATCGAATCAACGTCATCCCGATCAAGCTCCCGCCGCTGCGTGAACGCGCAGAAGACGTTGCCCAGCTCGCCGAGTTTTTTCTCCGACGTTACAACACCCGTTTTCGAAAGAAGATTCAGGGCATTACCGATTCGACGATGGCGATGCTCAAGAAATACTGGTGGCCGGGGAACATCCGCGAGCTGGAAAACCTCATCGAACGCCTCGTGGCGGTCAGCGACAAGAGCTACATCGCCGAAGAGGACCTGCCGCTCGAATTCCATTTCGCGCAGCTTGAGCCCGACGGCTCCCGTGGGACCAATCTGTTCGAGGACGCGACCAATACGTTCGAGCGGAATTTCATCCTGCGGGCGCTGGAGAAATGCGGCTGGAACGTGACCGCGACAGCCGAGTACCTCAGCATCCCACTGAGCACTCTTAAGTACAAAATGGACAAGTTGGATGTCCGGCAGATCGCGAAACGCCTGCGTGGGGCCTAGTCAGCCAAATATTTGGCTCTAGTGGTCAAGCCTTTGGCCAGCACGCAAAAATCTCTAAATTCTTAGCCGATCGCCCGCCCGCGCGTTCACCCCGCTGATCGCGCCGGGCAACGGTTTGTCCGCGTCGTCGTCGCGGACCCTCGCGTCACGGCCGCGATACGCCCCCGATCCTCACAATTTCCTGGCATTTACGTCGATCGCTCGCATGGCGACCCGCCTGGAATGACGGTTGCAATTTGAGATTGCATTCGCCGACTCCGTGTTCACCGGGTTGGGGATTCACCGCTCAATCACTCACATCGAGAGACGACGTTCTATGACGCAGTCCGTGCAATCGTCCGTCTTCAACCTTCGCGTACCGCTGCCGGAACGGGATGAAGTGTTCCTGATGAACACGCTCACCGACGCGCAGTTGCTGGTGTCGTCCGATGTCGCGTCCCTCCTCGATCGGGTGGGCGAGCGCGACGACGCCACGCTCGACGAGTTCGTCGGCGACGAGCGCGACGCCCTGGATCTCCTACACGAGAACGGCTTCATCGTCGGCGACCGGCGTGGACAACGGCAGAACATCGACCAGTTCTTCAGCGCGGTGAAACGCGATTCCTCGGAGCTGCACCTCACCGTCCTGACCACGATGCAGTGCAACTTCGCCTGTGATTATTGCTATCAGGGCGACCGTGGCGACTACAACAAGTTCGCCGAGAAGATGACGCTCGACACGGCGGCGCGGGTGGCGGTCTGGACCGAACGCGAGCTCGACCGCGTCCGCCCTGAGAAGCTCACGGTGATGTTCTTCGGCGGCGAGCCGCTGCTCAATCTGCCGGTTGTCTACTACCTGGCCGAGCGTCTGTCGCACGCCGCACGTGAGCGCCGCGTCGAGATGGGCATCTCGATCATCACCAACGGTCTTCTCCTGACGGAGGAGGTGGTCGATCGGCTGGTGCCCTTCGGGTTGAAAGGCGTCAAGATCACGCTCGACGGCGACCGCGAGACGCACAACCGGATGCGTCCGCTGCGCGGCGGTCAGGGCACGTTCGACCGGATCATCGAGAACATGCGGCGTGTGGCGGGACGCGTCCGGATTGCCGTCGGCGGCAATTTCGACGCGAGCTCGGCCGACAGCTACCCGGCGCTGCTTCAGTTCCTCAGCGAGCAGGAATTCGCCGACCAGTTGTCGAAGGTGAACTTCAAGCCGGTGATTCGCACGCAAGTCGTTGCGCCCAAGGGCGTGCTCCGGCTGACGCCCGTCGGCGCCGACGGCAAGCCGCTTGGCGGCACCTGCATGACCGCCGTCGGCAGCGGCACGATCGGCGAGACGGCGTGCGACTCGTGTGGCTTCGCGGACGAGCAGATGGCGTTTCTCCGGGAGGAAACGGCGCGGCACGGTTTCCCCACGCCGGACGGCGTGCACAACGGCCCCTGCCACGTGCACATGACGCATGCCCACACCATTGGCCCGGACGGATCCCTGTACGCCTGTCCGGGCTTCACCGGCGATCTCGGACTCTCGACCGGACACATCGACGATCGTCACGATCCCTGGCGCGAGAACATGCGCGGCAAGTTCGACCGCCTGGATCCGTGGAAAGACTGCGGAGATTGTGCATTCATCCCGGTGTGCGCGGGGGGATGCCTGGTGGCCTCGCACACCCAGCTTGGCGACATGAATCTGCCGACATGTCACAAGCGAAGCTTCGAATCGGCACTGATTTCGCTGGCACATAACGTGGCCAGCGCTGCGTAGGAGAGATTAGAATGAAAATCAAAATCGTGAAAAAAGGGACCTTCAACGCCAAGCCGGCCGCCGCGTGCCCATTTATGGTCGACACGGATGATGTGCACGGACCGAAGAAGTAAGCCGATGCGCCGATGGTGATCAAGATGCGTCGAACGCGGGGGGGAAGCCGTCTGTTTCCGGCCCTCTCCGCCGTCCTCTTGATCGCGGTGAGCGGCTGCGGAGCCCCGGGCACGGATCACGAGGGGTCGGTGCCGACCACCACCTTGCGGATCGGTTTTGGGCTCGTCGCAGGGGGAAGCTCGGATTTTGGTATCGGTCAAGCCGCGCGCATGATCGCGTTCGACGAGCTGGTCAGCGTGGCTGGGGATGGTCGTGCGCGACCCAGTCTCGCCGAGAGTTGGTCGACGTCCACCGACGGCTTGACGTTTCGCGTTCGACTTCGTCCGTCGGTGACATTCGACGACGGCAAAGCCGTGGACGCGGAGGCGGTGTGCGCGGTGCTTCGCGCGGGCCTGCCCGAGGCGATGGGACCCGCGTTCGACGACATCGCGGAGATTCGGGCGACCTCGGATTTGGACGTGGAATTCAGGTTGCGTCGCCGATCGACCTTCGTATTGGAAGCCCTGGCTTCGGTCGCGATTGCGGATCCGACGTCGAAGGAATCTGGCACCGGTCCATTTTCTGTGCAATCCCGGCGCAACGCCGGGGTCGAAATGCGCGCCAATCCGGGATACTTCGGTGGCAAGCCTGCGATGGATCGGGTCATCCTCGAGCCATATGACTCCGTTCGATCCGCGTGGGCTGACATGCTGCGTGGCCAGGTCGACATGCTGTACGAAGTGGGAGTAGACGCGCTCGATTCGTTTGAAGCGTCGAACGAAGTGAACATCTTCACCCGTCAACGGGCGTACGCGGATCTGCTCCTCCTGAACGTGCAGGCGCCGACGCTCCGCGATCCTGGGTTTCGACGCCTGCTGAACGCGGCCATCGACCGCCGCGCGTTGATCGACGACGTGCTCAGAGGGCACGGCACGCCGGCGGAAGGGCCCGTGTCGCCGCGTCACTGGGCCTACACCGCCGATCTGCCGCCGTTCCAGTACCAGCCGCCCGCGTCGCGTCGCGACCGATCGCCGCGCCGCCTGACGGTCCTGTTTAGCGAGCCGTCCCTCGAGCGCCTGGCGATCGCGATGCAGCGGCAAATGCAGGCCGCCGGTATCGAGCTGACGCTGGAGCCGGTGTCGGCCGACGACTTCATCGCTCGCGTCCGTTCAGGCCTTTTCGAAGCGGCACTGGCGGATTATCTGCTGGGACCGAACCTGGTTCGGCCGTATCAGTACTGGCATTCGAACGGCGCGTTCAATTTCGGCCACTACCACAACCAGGCCGTCGATGATGCCCTCGATCAGATTCGTCGCGCCCCTGATGATGACGTTTACAAGGCGGGTGTGGCAGCGTTCTGGCGGGCGATCGTCGACGATCCGCCGGCGGTGTTCCTGGCCTGGTCCGAGCGTGCGCGCGCGGTGAGCACTCGCTTCGCGGTGCCCACCGAACCCGACACGGATTTGTTGAATACCCTGCACCTCTGGAAGCCGGTTTCGGAGTCCCAACGACGCGCTCGTCGCTGACGTGCCTGGTCCATGACGCTGAAGATTCGCCACATCGCGACGCGGTTCGCGCTGCTGCTGGCCATCGCGGCCGTCGCGCCACTGCTCGTGTACGGATTCGTCTCGCTGATCTCCCTCCAGCGCGGCACGCGCGACTCCGTGATCACGGGCAACGAAAACGTGGCCACCCGCGCTGGCGAGGAGATTCGCCGGTACGTCACGACCAACGCGCAGCTCCTGAACGCGCTGGCCTCGAATCTCCAGGAAACCGAGCTCCAGACCTGGCAGCAGGAGCGCATCCTGAAGAACTACATTCTCAGGTTCCGCGAGTTTCGCGAGCTCGCGCTGCTGAGCGAAACGCGGGCGGTGATCGCGTCGAGCAGCGTCCGCGCCTCGACGCTGCAGACGCCGGCACACACGACGCTGCTGCTCGACGGCGTCGCCATGTCGCCGATCCGATTGGACAAAGACGCGCTGCCCACGTCCGTGTTCGGCCTCCATCTCACGCGAGCCGGCGGGTGGCTGATCGGAGAGCTGAGTCTCGAAGAGATGTGGCGGATGGTCGACCGCATCCGGATCGGCGGCCATGGCTTCGCACTGCTCGTCGCCCCCGATGGAGCGCTCCTGGCGCACGGCGATCCCGACAGGAAGGCGCTGGTCGCGCTGTCGCGCAACATGGCGGAGCATCCGATGGTGCGGGCCGTCCGCGCGGCGCACGAGCCCGGACCGGTGGCGAGCGAGTACGTGGAAGGCGGCGTGAGCAAGCTGGGCGTGGCGACGGCCATCGCCCCGCTCGGGTGGACGGTCATCGTGGAGCAGCCGACGGCCGAGGCGTATGCCAATGCCACCCAGCTCGAGCGGCAGCTGTTCGTGGCGATTTCAGTGGCGCTGCTGCTGATGCTCTCGGCGGGCCTGCTGTTCGGGCGCTCGTTCATCTCGCCGATCCTGACGCTCCAACGTGCGACGCAGTCGCTCGCCTCCGGGGACCTCGCTGCGCGCGTGGAGATCCGAACCGGCGACGAGTTCGCGGATCTCGGCGACGCGTTCAACGCGATGGCCAATCGGCTGGTCGAGCTGCAAGAGAGCATCAAGCGGCAGGAGCGGCAGGCGACGATCGGCCGCATCGCCGCGGGTCTGGTGCACGATCTCGCGCACCCCATTCAGAATCTCGGCAACAGCTCGCGCCTGCTGGTTCGAGACGACCTCGATGCCGAATCCCGACTGTCGATTCGGGCCACGGTCGAGCGAGAGATCGAGAGCCTCAAGCGATTCATGGATGACCTGCGGCATGTCGTGAAGCCGCGGCCGGTGGAACGTTTTTTGCTGGACGTGAACGGATCACTGGTAGACGTAGTCGAAACAATGCGGACGGAGGGGGCTCGGGTGGGCGTCACCGTCGAAGCCCGCTACGGCGACGAGCCCTTAGTCATCGAAGGCGACCGCTTCGCCCTCGGCCGCGTCTATCGCAATCTGATGACCAATGCGATCCAGGCGACCCAGGTGGGCGGACGCGTCGTTGTGACCACTGGCCGCAGCGGCGATCAGGTGGAGATCGATGTGTCGGACACTGGCTCCGGCATCGCGCCGGAACGGCTTCATGCCGTCTTCGAGGATTTCGTCACGACCAAGCGCCACGGATTGGGGCTGGGACTGGCGATCTCAAAACGCATCGTCGAGCAGCTCAACGGCACCATCGGCGTGACGAGCGAGCTCGGGCGCGGGACGGCCTTCACGATCCGGTTCCCAGCCCGCGACAACAACAAGACTCACGCGGCCGCCAGCTAAATTGAAGAACGAGGTGACTCATGTTTCGCACACTGCTGAAAACCGACGCTCTGGTCATCGACGACCACTCGTTCCCGATTTGTTACTTCGAACAGCGCACGCTGCGCGGGGCGCGTCGCTACAGCGCGGAGATCATGCTCGCGCCCGGCGATCGCATCATCCTCGATGATGATTCGATGACGAACCTGGAAGCGCGGACCAGGTGCCTGGTGCCGGCAACGCTCTATAGCCGGATGCTGGCGGGACCGGCGACCGCCGCGTGAGGTCGAGCCGGTGAGCGTCGCGCGGAGCGGCGGTGCTACCGCCGCCGCACCGTGCTCACACTGGGCGGGCGGTTGAGGTCGGGGGAACCGAACGACCGGCTATTTGCGCGGTAGCACCGCGTCCTTCAATTGTTTGGCGATTCGCGCCTTCACCACCGTCTTCGCCGGAATCTTGATCGCCTCGCCTGTGGCCGGATTGCGGCCCATGCGTGCCTTACGCTTCTGGACGACCAGCTTCACCATTCCCGGCAGCACGAACTCTCCTGATCGCTTCAGCTCTTTTTCGGCAAGCGCGGTCAATTCGTCGAAGTACTCGCGAGCCTGCGTCCGCTTCACTTCGAAACGCTCAGCGAAATGCGAAAAGAGCTCTGACTTGCCCATTCGACGGGCTTCTGCCATGGTGTCCCCCTCATCAACCTGCGCGCCTTACGTTTCACCGGCGATCGCCGCGCGCAGCGCCAATCACGGTTTTCTTCAGGAAAACGACCGATCCTAACGTGCGGGTTCTCGAGTGTCAAACGCCAAACCGCGAGAAACCGCCCGGCGCCGCCGGAAACCGCTCCCGCCAACGTCCGTCGTTGCGGGCCTGCCGTCCATCGCCAGGAAGGACAGGCCGGCTGGCTTGACTCCGTCTTGACTACCCTCGGCGCGAGGCCTCCACGATCGCCGCGCAGATCTCCCGCCGCGATGGTCGCGAACGGACGGCCGGTGCGATTTTACTTACTGCCGAGCAGGATTTACTCGGTAACGCGGGCGCCCGCCAACATGGGAGCATCAGTCGTCCGCCGCAGGGGCCGCCCGCTCGTCGACGCCCGGCCGTAAAGCGAGGCGCCGCGCGACGCCGGTGCTAGACTTTTCGAGCATGCCAAGCGCCACGATCGAAACGTTCCTCAATCCGCGCCCGGAGCGCGACTTCGAAATCGCCATCAGTTGCCCCGAATTCACGTCGGTGTGCCCGAAGACGGGCCTGCCTGATTTCGGGGAGATTCGGATCACGTACGTCCCGGACGCGCATTGCATCGAGCTGAAGTCGCTGAAGTACTACTTCATCGAATTCAGAAACCTCGGCATTTTCTACGAGCACGTCACCAACCAGATTCTCGATGACCTGGTCGCGGCGATTCAACCGCGCCGCATGACCGTCGTGGGCGACTTCTCGGTTCGCGGCGGGATCAAGACGGTGGTCACCGCCACCTACGAGAAATGAAAGTGGGATGATCCGTCTGCTCGTCGTTTCGCTGACCCTCGCGCAGGCACTCGTTGCCCCGACCAAGCTTGCCGCCCAGGTGCCGACGCCGGAGTCGCACTTCGGGTTCCGCATCGGCGCCGATCGTCAAATCGCCGCCGCGACCGAGATCGAAGCGTACTTCGAGTTGGTGGCCGCGCGATCGAGTCGCGTTGTCGTCACCGATATCGGCCGGACGACGGAAGGTCATCGCACGATCGCCGCGATCATCAGTGCCCCCGAGAATATTCAGCACCTCGCGGAGATCCGCGCGGCGAACCAGCGCCTTGCCGATCCGCGCTCGCTGCCCCTGGAGGAGGCGCGGCGCATTACCGCCACGCACAAGGTCGTACTCGCGATCGGCAACAGTATTCACGCGTCGGAGATTGGCGGGAGCCAGGCGGCCACCGAACTGCTGTATTCGCTCGCGACGGACACTGATGCCGAGACGCTGGCCGTCCTCAACCACGTCGTCATCGTGCTGGTGCCGTCGCTCAATCCGGATGGACACCGGCTGGTCGCAGAGTGGTACGAGCGAACCAAGGGGACGTCGTTCGAAGGGGCGCCGATGCCGTGGCTGGACCAGAAGTACGCCGGTCACGACATCAACCGCGACGCGTTCATGATGAACCTGGCCGAGAGCCGCAACCTGGCGCGGTTCTTCTACACCGAGTGGCACCCGCAGGTCTTCCTCAGCATGCACCAGATGGGGAGCAGTGGGCCGCGGATGATGGTGCCGCCGCTGTCGGATCCGATCGATCCCAACTACGACCCGGCGATCTGGCGCGAAGCGGCGCTGCTCGGCGGTGCGATGGCGCTCGAGCTTCAACGCGACGGCCGCTCGGGCGTGACCTCGAACACGATTTACGACTACTACTGGCCGGGTTACGAAGATTCCGCCCCGCTCGGCCACAACACCGTCGGGCTGCTGACAGAAGTCGCGGGCGCCGGCCTCGCCACCCCACTCACGATCTCGGCCGCCGACCTTCGCGCGCAGAAAGGGCTGTCGATCGATTCCCCACGAATCAATTTTCCCGATCCCTGGCCGGGTGGCCGATGGAGCCTTCGCGATATCGTCGACTACGATCTCAGCGCGGTGCGCGGTCTGCTGCACGCGGTCTCGGCGTATCGTGAGCGAATCATCGGAAGTTTCTACGACATGGGCGTGCGCGCCGTCGACGCGGGACGGCGCGGGGGGCCGTTCGCGTTCGTCATTCCAGCGGAACAGTTCGACGTCAGCGCTGCCCGGAAGCTCGAGGAGTTGCTGATTCAAGGAGCGGTCGAGATCGATCGCGCGCTCGACCCCTTTGTCGCCGACGGCACGTCATATCCCGCGGGGAGCGACATCATCCTGCTGGCGCAGCCGTACCGCGCCTACGTCAAGACGCTGCTCGAGCGGCAGCGGTATCCGATTCAACGTTCGTCGCCGGCCGCTTCGCCGGACCGACCGTATGACGTCGCCGGCTGGACGTTGCCGGCGCAGATGGGGGTCGAGGTCCGAACGATCGATCGCGCGTTCGCCCCGCCCCGCCTGACTCGTCTCTCGAGCGCGGGGTTCACGCCGGCCACCGTGCACGGCGAGCGCCAGCCGGCGTACTACGTTGTCGACGCTCGCGGCAACGGCGGGGCCGTCGCCGTCAACCGCCTCGTTGCCGCCGGAGCGAGCGTGTCGTGGAGCGCCAGCGCGATCGAAGCCGACCGTCATGTGTACGCGCCAGGTTCGATCGTCGTGGCGCACTCGAAAGAGGCTCAGCCCGTTGTCGAATCGATCGCGCGTGAGCTCGGCCTCCGGGCCGCCGGATTAAAGAAGAAGCCCGCCGGGACGCTGACGACGATCGGCACGGCGCGCGTCGGGCTGTACAAGCCGTGGATGGAGAACGAGGACGAGGGATGGACGCGCTGGCTGCTGGAACAGCATGAGTTCCGCTTCCGCACGATCATGGACGCCGAGATGCGCGCGGGCGGCCTGAAGCGTCAGTACGACGCCATCATCCTGCCGTCGGCCTCCGCTCAAGAGCTTCGCTACGGGAATCCCGTGGACGGTCTGCCGATCGAATATGTCGGTGGCCTGGGTGCAGCGGGAATTGCCGCGCTGAGGGCGTTCGTCGAATCGGGCGGCACGCTGGTCTGTCTCGATCAGGCGTGCGCGTTGCCGATCGAAGAACTCAAGCTGCCGATTCGAGACGTCGCGCACGATGCCCGCGCCGACGCGTTCTTCTGTCCAGGGTCGCTCATCACGCTCGACCTCGATCCGCTTCAGCCGGAGACGTACGGCATGCCGCTGCGCACCGCGGCGTTCTTTACCGCCAGCTCGGCATACGAGGTCAGAGAAGGCGCCGCCGGCGTTCGCGTCGGCGCACGGTACGGCTCACACGATCTCCTGATCAGCGGGTGGCTCGAGGGTGAGGGTGTCATCGCAGGACGTCCGGCCGTCGTCGACGTGAAGGTCGGCGCCGGCCGCGTCGTGCTCCTCGGATTTCCGGTTCAACACCGCGGACAGACCCACGCGACCTTCCGCCTCCTATTCAACGCCATCTTCACGGCACGCTGATACCGTTCGCGTATCGAGCCCGCTACCGTCTACCGACACGCCGGATGCTGGCAGCCGCAACGAAGCTCGATCTGCTGGCCCGCTTCCTTGCAGTGCTCGCTGCAGTACTTCCCATGAGGACCGTTCTTCGGCACAGTGCATTCGCAACTGGCGTGCGCGCACTTGTTGATGTCAGCCATGAGCGAGCCACCTCCGCGGTCACTCTACGCCTCCGAAGTCAGGATCACAACAGCTGCGACGCGTCACTGCGACGCGTCACCCACGAACCCATCGGGGCCCCACATCACTGCAATTCAAGCGACCCGCCACCGCCAGATCACGACTCAGAAAGCGTGAAGGAATCTTTGGCATCGCCGTTGCCTTCGAACCTCCCGATCGATAGCTCGCGCGCGGGAATTGCAGGGGTTTCCGGAGATCGCGCGGCTCGGTCGGCATTTTTCGACAATCGCACGAAAGACAGGTATGCAGATTCCGCAATCCATACACGCCGGAGACCTTCTCGAAATCCGCCGTCACCGTTGGCACGTGCTCGACGTCCGCGCGTACGAGCGCTGCCAGTTGCTGACGGTGGCGGGAGTGGGCCCCGGCAACGCTGGGACGCACCGGCAGTTTCTCGCGCCGATCGAAGTCATCGCGCCGCTCCATCGTGCGCGAGCACCGCGCTTCGTTCGCCCGCGCCGCTGGCGGCACGCCTGCCGCGAACTGCTCGCCGAGTGCACGCCACCGGGCGGCCTGCGCACTGCGCGACTGGCGCGGATCCAGCTGCTGCCCCATCAACTCGAACCCGCATTGGCGGTCGTGCGCGGCCTCGGCTCGCGCGTGCTGCTGGCCGACGATGTGGGGATGGGCAAGACGATACAGGCGGGCCTGATCATCAAGGAGCTGCAGGCGCGCGGACAGGCGGACCGAATCCTTATCCTGACGCCGTCCGGGCTGCGCGATCAATGGCGCCTCGAGCTTGCGGACCGCTTTGCGATCGCCGCCGACGTGGTCGATTTCCGCGAGATCCGGCGCCGATGCCTGGCGGTTCCCGTCGGGCTGAACCCTTGGGTCGCGACGCCGATCGCCATTGCCTCGATCGACTACGTGAAGCGGCCCGAGGTCCTGCAATCGGTACGCGCGTGCTGGTGGGACGTGGTGGTTCTTGATGAAGCGCACGGGGCCGGGCCTGACAGCGATCGGTTGGTCTCCGCCTCAGCGCTCGCCGGCCGCGCGGCGTACGTCCTGCTGCTGACGGCGACGCCCCACAACGGCGATCCACGTGCGTTTGCGGCACTGTGTGGCATCGGCGCGCTCGACGACACGCTGTTGGTGTTCAGGCGAACGAGAGCGGCGGTCAGCCTCGGGGCGGGCCGGCGCGTTCGCCGGCTGCAGGTGCGGCCCAGCGCCGCCGAATCGCGGATGCACGCGCTGCTCGCCGATTTCACGCGCGCGGTCAGGTCCGAACACGGCTGGTCCGACGCGTGGTTGGCGCTGTCGGTCCTGCACAAACGCGCATTTTCAAGCGCCCGGTCTCTCGAACTGACGGTGCGTCGCCGCCTCGACACGCTCGGACCCGAGGCGGCTGGAGACCTTCGCCAGATCGCGCTGCCTCTCACCGACCACGGAGGCGAGTTCGACGCCGCGGACGAGTCGCCGGACTGTCTCGCGTTCCTGGGACTCGCCGATTCAGGCCGTGAACGACGGCTGTTGAGGGCGCTTGGTGATGCGGCGCAGCGAGCCAGCGCCGGCGAGACCAAGCTGCTGGTGCTGCGGCGTCTGCTCAGACGTATCGCGGAGCCGGTCGTCATCTTCACCGAGTTCCGCGACACCCTGTTGCATCTCCGCTCGGCGCTTCGACAGCCGGTGCTGATGCTGCACGGCGGCCTGACGCGCGATGAACGGCGGGCCGCCCTCGACGATTTCTCCAACGGTCGGTGCCGAATCCTGCTGGCGACCGACGCGGCGGGTGAAGGGTTGAACTTGCACCACCGCTGCCGATGCGTGGTCAATCTCGAACTGCCGTGGAGTCCGACGCGTCTCGAGCAACGAATCGGCCGCGTCGATCGCATCGGCCAGCGGCGCAGGGTACACGCCATCCATCTCATCGCGAGAGATACAGGTGAATCTCGAGTGCTGGATCGCTTGAAAGCGCGAATCGGGCGTGCGCAGCAGGACATCGCGGCCGCCAACCCGGTTGAAGGCGATGAGCGGGAGGTCGCCCGATCCATCATCGACCCGGATGGCCACGAAATCAGCGCGCGTGCCGCCGGCGTCGATGGTGCGGTCCTGCCGCCGAGCCCGGCGCGGCAGCAAGTCGAGCTTCACGACGAGGCTGCTGCCGAGGTCGATCGTCTTGGGTCCGCCCGGGCAATGTCCGACGAGGCGGGCGCTCGCGCCTTCGCGTCGCTGGTGGCCACCGGGCCCTGGGCGGCACGGACCCGTCTCGGAGGATCGCGTGCGCGGCTGGGCGGTCGAGTGCTCGCCATCCTGCGAATCGACTCGGAAGACGACAACGGCCGCCTGATCGATGCGACCCTCGTGGCCGTCACGATTGTGCTGACCCATCGCGCACGCGTTGATTCAGATCAACTGAACGCGCTGTGGCGAGGCCTCGGCGACGAACTGCAGACGCGCGCGGAAGACGCGAGCCGGAGAAATCGCGACCTCGCGGCCGACCTGATGCACGACCTTCTGGCGCGACGGGTGGCTCGTGAAAAGCGGTTCGCGCAGACAGTATTCGGTCCGGCACGAGTCGCCGTTCAGGCGGGGCTGTTCGATCGTCGCGCCGAGCGGGCCGCCTTCACCGACAGTCGCGCAGCCGGAGAATTCGCCGAAGACAGTGCCGATCGACTCCGAGCTCTCGAACGAAGCGGGACTGTATCCCTACGCCCCGCGCGGCTGCTCCTAGTGTTGGTACCCTGAGTACTAAGATGCTCCCGGGATTCACCGGCCGTCTCGTGTCCGAGTATTTCCTCGAAACCGAGTTGTCCAACCCGGCGTCGGAGTCGGCTGGTGCAGCGGTCGATCCGGCGCGCGCCAGGCTCCGTGCTTGGCGCCGCGGCTGCGATTGGCTGGGGCCTGCATCGACGGTTCAGGCGGTGTTCGAGGCCGCGGCAGTGCCCCTCGTAGACGCGCTGGGCTTCGATGCGCCGGCGCACGTCGAACGAGCCCAGCGGTGTGTGGTCGCGACGATTCGGGCCGATCGCGAGCCGCTGGTGCTTCTCGTCGCTGCCTGGGACGAGCGGCTCGATCCGTTCTGGCGCACCGCCGTGACCGAAGCGATTCGTCGATCGGCCGCCTGGTCGATCCTTTTCAACGGCACCCGTCTCCGGGTTGTCGAAGTCGAACGGCTCTACACCCGCCGCTTCGTGGAGTTCGAGATCGATCAGGCACTCGACGAGGAACGTACGTTCGCCGCCTTGTGGGCGCTGTTGCACGCGACCGCCTTCCAGGCCGGTTCGAACGACGATCGATCCCGAATTCGTTCGCTCGTCGAGCGATCGGATCGGCATGCGTCCAGCGTGTCGCGATCGCTGCGAGATGGCGTCCTCGCCGCCTCGATACACGTACTCGGCGCGCTCCTGCATCCCGCGGCGAAGTCGGCCGCTTCGGCGTCACTGGCCGATTCGTTCGAGCAGTCGTTGACGGTTGTCTACCGGATGCTCTTTCTGCTCTTCGCCGAAGCGCGCGGTCTCGTACCGATGTGGCATGCCGCCTACCGCGACGGCTACAGCATCGACTCGCTGCGTGAGCTGGCCGAGCAGCCTCGCGCGGCGTCGGGGTTGTGGGATACCTTGCAGGCGATCTCGCGTCTGGCGCACAGCGGGTGCCGGGCGGGCGATCTCCGGGTCACGCCATTCAACGGACGTCTGTTCGCGCCTTCCCGCACCCCGTTGGCCGATCGTCGGGACCTGGACGACGAAGCGGCGCGGCGGGCCGTGCTGGCGCTGTCGACCCGGCAGGCGCCTGGCGGTGCTGGCCGCGAGCGCATCGCATACCGCGATCTCGGCGTCGAGCAGCTCGGGGCGGTCTACGAAACGCTGCTCGACTACGAGCCGCAGATCGATCGCATGCCGTCCCCGTCTGCGCGGTCCCATCTGCCGGGCCCTGAGGTGGTGGGAAATTCCACCCGGGCGTGGCGCCGGCGCGGCGCGCAGCGGGCGCGCGACGCTGCGGTCTCACTGGTTCGGAGTGGGGACGCCCGCAAGGCGACCGGATCGTTCTACACACCTCAACCGCTTGCAGACTATCTCGTTCGCCGCACGCTCGGTCCACTGGTGCACGCGGCCGCGCCCGACGACATCCTGAGGCTCCGGGTGGTCGACCCCTCGATGGGCAGCGGCGCGTTCCTGGTCGCCGCCTGCCGCTATCTTGCCGATGCATACGAGACCGCGTTGCTCAGGGACGGCGCCTGCGGGCCCGGCGACTTCGGCGAGCGTGAGCGCGTCGCGGCCAGGCGGACGATTGCCGAGCGATGCCTGTACGGCGTAGACGTCAACCCGATGGCGGTGCAGCTGGCGCGACTGTCACTCTGGCTGGCGACGCTTGCCGCCGACCGGCCGCTGACGTTTCTCGATCATCATCTTCAAACCGGCGACAGCCTGCTCGGGACCTGGCTTTCGCAGATGCGACGCGCCCCGCTTCTCCAATCGAGGCGTCGCGTCAGCCACGAGGAACTTCTGCCGTTGTTCGACGACACCGGGGTCGTCCACGCGCTCAGGGCGGCGCTGCCCGTCCGCTTCAGCCTGGCCGAGCTCCCCGGCGACACGATTGAGCAGGTGCGGACGAAGGAGCGCGCGCTCGCCGGGCTCAATGCCCGCGACACGTCGCTGTCGCAATGGAAGCGGGTCGCCGACGTCTGGTGCGCACCCTGGTTCGGTCGGGACGGCGCCATGGTGCCGGCGTCGGCATTCGGCGCGCTATCGGATGCGATTCTTGCGGGCGCCGGCGCGCTGCCGGACCGGGCATCGCGGCAGTATGTGGAGGCGGCCGCCGCCATTGCCCGCTCGCACCGTCTCTTTCACTGGGAGCTCGAATTTCCAGAGGTCTTCTTCAGCGGAGATGGCCGCCGTCTTCCTGCCGCCGGCTTCGACGCCGTGATTGGCAATCCGCCGTGGGACATGGTCCGGGCCGACGCCGGTTCGCGCGCGAGTCGCACGCCCGCACGTGCGGCCGCGGCGGCTGTGGTCCGCTTTTCCCGCGACTCTGGTGTGTACCTCGCACAATCGGCCGGCCACGCCAACCGTTATCAGTTGTTTCTCGAGCGCTCGATCGCGCTGGCGAAATCCGGCGGTCGAATCGGGATGGTATTGCCATCCGGCCTCGCGACCGATCAGGGAAGCGCGGCGTTGCGCCGGCACCTGTTCGCAGAGTGCGACGTCGATGCACTTGTCGGCTTCGACAATCGGCGCGGCATGTTTCCCATTCATCGCAGCGTACGATTCCTGCTGCTCACCGGCGCACGAGGAGCCGCGACCCGGTCGATCGCGTGCCGGTTTGGCGAACACGACCCGGCGCCGCTCGAGGCGATCGCAGAAGAGCCGCCGCACGCATCGGCGTGGTTCACCGTCCGCGCTACGCCCGAGTTGCTGCAGCGCTTGTCGGGCGACGGCCTCGCGATTCCGGACTTTCGTGGCGCCATGGACGTCGCGATTCTCGAGCGGGCGGCGTCGCTGTTTCCGCCGCTTGGAAGTCCGGAAGGCTGGAACGCTCGCTTCGGCCGGGAGCTGAACGTTACCGACGACCGCGAGCACTTTGGACCGCCGGGCCGCGGACTGCCGGTCGTAGAAGGCAAGCAGATCGAACCCTTTCGGGCCGATCTGCACGCTGTTCGCTTCAGTCTCTCTCCCGACAAGGCCAGGCGCCTTCTCGAGTCCGGCCGCTATGGCCACCGGCGCCTTGCCTACCGTGACGTCGCCAGCGCCACCAATCGCCTCACGCTCATTGCGGCGCTTCTTCCCGCGGGCTGCGTTTCGACGCACACGGTGTTCTGCCTGCGCACGCCTCTGTCGCGGCTGGAGCAGGAATACCTGTGCGGGCTTTTCAACAGCTTTGTCTTGAACTATTTCGTGCGACTCCGCGTCACGACGCATGTGACGACGGCAGTTGTCGAGCGACTGCCGGTACCAACCCGCGACGACTTTCCGCGGGCTGTTCGTGAGGTAGCGGCGCTGGCCCGCCTCCTCGGCCGAGGCCACGACGCAAACGCCTTTGCCCGCCTTCAAGCGCTGGTGGCCACCCTGTACCAGCTGAGCGCGTCCGAGTTCGAGCACGTCCTCAGCACGTTTCCACTCGTGCCGCGGACGACCCGGGAGGCGGCGCTTCGCGCGCTGACTACCCGCCGATCCTCTTGCTGAATGCATCGTAGGCGCCGGGCGACTGCGCATTCCACCAGGCGATGAAGCCGTTGGCGGCCTGTTCGAGATTCCGATACACCAGGGGGTTGCCGAAGGACTCGCGGAGGGCCGGTACCAGACCGCGCAGCCGCACCCACACGAACAGCATCTCGCCGCCGCTCTGATAGAACAACTCCGGGTTCAGCACGCCGCTCGTGACGAAGGAGGCCACCATGTCCCAGTAGGTCACCAGCATGCGGAACGAAGCGTTCGCGTCGCTTCCCGGTGGACACAGGGCGTGAAACTCCTCGACGGTCTTCACCTTGAACGAGGTGGCGAACCACGTGCGTGCCTGGCGCATCCGATCTTCCCGGCGCAGCTCGTACAGCTTGATCATCAAATTGACATCGTCGTAGGTCGCGTGTCGAAGGTCGCTCGCCATGTCACCATCCTTCCATGTGTCACTTTACAACCAACTTCTGAGACACGACACCAGTGGAACGGATGAATAATAGTGGCTGGTCCATAGCATTGTTCGCACCCCCGTGCTCGGGGTGCTCCCCTGGCCGGAGATATCGATGACCTACTACGGTGGCAAAGAGCTGGCGGCCGCGTTCAGAACTGTCCGCGGCAATACGATCAAGGTTGCGTCGGAAATCCCCGAAGAGCAGTACGATTTCAAGGCGTCGCCCGACGTCCGCAGCATTCGTGACACACTCGCGCACGTCGCGCTCAGCACGTTCTTCCCCACGCACGTGCACACGAACAAGATCGACGACATGAAGAGCATCAATTTTCAGGAGCTGATGGCGACGATGACGGCCGAGCAGGCCAGGTCGCGCTCCAAAGCCGAGATCATCGAGCTGCTGCAGACCGACGGCGAGGCGTTTGCCGCCTTCCTCGAAGGTATGAGCGACGCGTTCCTTGCCGAGACCGTGACGATGATGCCGGGCGGGCAGCCGCCGGTGAAGAGCCGGTTCGAGATGCTGCTGGGTGCGAAGGAACACGAGATGCATCATCGCGGACAGTTGATGCTGATGGAACGGATGATCGGCATCGTGCCCCATCTGACGCGCGACTTTCAGGAGCGGGTAGCACGAATGCAGGCGGCGCAGGCGCGGGGGTGACGGCCCCGGGATTCACGCTGCCGGCGCTCGCGTTTCTCCGCGCCGTGAAACGTCATCACGACCGCGAGTGGTTCAAGGCGCAAGGAGCAGTACGACGCGACCCTGCGCGGGCCGATGATGGCGGTGATCGAGCGACTGGCCAAGGACTTCATCGCGTTCGCCAGGCACTGATGTGATCGAGCCCGACGACCTCGACGCGCTCGTGGTCGAGCTCAACGCCGGCCTGTCCCGGCCGGCCGCCGACGGCCACACCGCCAGAGTGCGCGGATGGCTCGAGCGGGTCGTCGAACAATCCGCCAGCGATCTGCTGCTCGTCGCCGGCGCGCCGCCGTTGCTTCGCGTGTCGGGCAGTATCGTGCCGCTTCCGGAGGGTCCGCTGGGCGGCGAAGAGATCGCCGACGCGCTCGTCCCAGCGCTCCCGCCCCACGCCCGGAAGGCGTATCGCGACACAGGAATCGCCGATGCCTCATTCCGCACGCCCGACCTCGGCCGGTTCCGCATCAACCTGCACCGCGAGCGCGGGCGCGCCGCCGCGGCGATCCGCCGGTTGCCTTCGGTCGTGCCGCGGCTGGCGACGCTCGGCCTCCCGCCAAGCGTCGAAGCCCTGACAAAAATCCCCCGCGGGCTGGTTCTCCTCGGCGGCCCGACGGGATCAGGAAAGACCACGACGCTCGCCGCGCTGGTCAACGAAATCAACCTCCGCGAGCCGCGTCACATCATCACCATCGAGGATCCGATCGAATACGAGCATCAGCACCGCCGGGGCGTCGTCGAACACGTGGAGATCGGGATCGATGCGCCGGATTTTCCGACGGCCCTGCGTGCCGCGCTCCGTCAAGCGCCCGACATCATCGTCGTCGGCGAGATGCGGGATCCGGAGACGATGCAGATGGCGCTGGCGGCCGGAGAAACCGGCCACCTGGTGTTCTCGAGCCTGCACACGACCGACGCGGCATCGACGGTGGCGCGCATCGCCGATTCGTTTCCGCTCGAGCGCCAGAACACGGTTCGCCAGGAGCTGTCGATGGCGCTGGCCGCGATTCTGGTGCAGACGCTGTTGCCCAGGGTCGGCGGTGGCGTTGTCCCGGCGGCGGAGCTCCTGATCGTCGGGTACGGCGCGAGACAACACGTGCGGAAGAACGCGGTGCACCACCTCCACCAGGAAATCACCATCACACGAAAGAACGGGTCGTTCACGCTCGAAGAGTCGTTGGGGGATCTCGTCAGGCAGGGGCTGGTCGATCGGAAAGAGGCGCTTGCCCGCGCCGGCCACCCCGAGGAACTCGAGCGGCTGCTCGCCTAGGAGACGACCCGGTGCAAGATGGTTGAGGGACGAGGTTCAACGCAACGGGTTCTTCAGTCAGGCTGAGCGTTATACACTGAGCCCCATATGACCCCCGACACGACGCCGACCACCAAGATCACCTACGCAACGATGAGCGGCGAGCGACTGGCCGACCTGCATCTGGCGCTCGATCGCGCTATCGAGGAGGCCAAAGCCACATTCGGTAGACGCTATCCGTTGATGATCGACGGTGGTGCCGTCTACGCGGCCGGCGAACTGGAGGATCGAAGCCCAATCGATACGCGGATCCTCCTCGGTACCTTTCAGATGGCCGGGCGCGAAAACGTGCGCGACGCGGTCGCGGCAGCTCGCGCGGCGTACCCCGCGTGGAGCACGCGGCCCTGGCGCGAGCGTGTGGCGTTGCTCAGAAAAGCGGCCGACGGCATTCGCGCCCGCCGCTGGGAGCTGTCGGCGCTGATGGGATATGAGGCCGGCAAGAACCGGCTCGAATGCGTGGGCGACGTCGAAGAATCGGCCGATCTCATCGAGTACTACTGCCATGAAGTGGAGTTGCACGACGGTTTCAGCACGAGACTGGGCAGCCTCGGTCCCAACGAAGAGAACTCCAGCGTGCTGCGGCCGTACGGCGTCTGGGCGGTGATCTCGCCGTTCAACTTTCCGCTCGCGCTGGCCGCTGGTCCGGCAGGCGGCGCGCTGGTCGCGGGCAACACGGTCGTGTTCAAACCGGCGTCGGCCACGCCGATGCTTGGCTACGCGCTCTACGAGGTGATCGCCGCCGCGGGAATTCCTTCCGGAGTCTTCAACTTCATCACCGGCGGCGGACGGACGGCCGGGCAGGAGCTCGTCGACACCCCCGGCGTCGATGGCATCGTATTCACGGGCTCGAAGGACGTCGGAATGGGTCTGATTCGCGACAATGCTGCTCGCGCCATCCCGCGGCCGCTGATCATCGAGATGGGCGGCAAGAATCCGGCGCTCGTCATGCCCTCCGCCGATCTCGACAAGGCGAGCGATGGGGTCTGGCGTTCGGCGTTCGGTGCGCAGGGGCAGAAATGCTCCGCGTGTTCCCGCGTCTACGTGAGCAAACAGATTCGCGACGAGTTCGTCCGGCGGCTGGTCGAGAAGACGAAGCGGATCAAGATCGGCAACCCGTTGAATCGCGATGTCTACCTCGGCCCGGTGATCAACGAAGACGCGGTCAGAATCTATGAGCGCGCGATCGAACGGGCGCGGCAGGATGGCGGCCGGATTCTCACCGGCGGCCGGCGTCTGACCGATGGCGAGCTGGCGCACGGCTACTTTGTCGAGCCGACGGTGATCGACGGCCTGCCTGCCGGTCATCCGCTTTTCTCAGAGGAGCTGTTCGTTCCCATCACGGTTGTCGGCGACGTGACGACGCTCGACGAGGCGATTGAGCTGGCCAACGACACCGAATACGGCCTGACCGCTGGCATCTTCTCCGAGGACGATCGCGAGATCGACCACTTCTTCGATCGCATCCAGGCAGGTGTGACATACGCCAACCGCCGCGCCGGCGCGACGACGGGGGCGTGGCCAGGCATCAACTCCTTCGGCGGCTGGAAGGCGAGCGGATCGACCGGACGAGGCACCGGCGGACCGTACTACGTGCAGCAGTTCATGCGCGAGCAAAGTCGCGTGAGGATTCGCTAGCAGCGGCGCGCGTCTCGAGACAGGCTTCGTGTTCTTTGTGTCCTTGGTGGTTCCCGAAAATGCGGCAGTCGAAACCTCGCGATCCGCCCGCGTACGCGAGCCGTGCTCATAGCGTTTTGAGGTACTCGAGGAGCGCATCCTTCTCCGAACGGGAGAGCGCGGTGCCATAGAGATGGCCGGCGTTGCTGTTGCCGGGCTTGGTGGTGTCGTAGCGCTGAAACTTGCGCCGGCCGGGCTCCTCCTCCGCGATCGACAGAAATCCCAGGTTCTCTGGATCGATCACATCGTTGCCGGGAAAGAAGATCGGTCGGCGCTGCGCCTGAGGTTCCAGCAGATCGCGTAGCGAGGGCACCGAACCGTTGTGAAGATATGGCCCGCGTAGCCAGATTCCAGCGACGGCCGCTGCGCCGTAACCCCCACCCTTGAGCATTTCCTGGTGAGCGCTGGTCAGGCCCGCGCTTGCGCCAGGCCTGCCCGAGGCCGTCATCCACTTGTCCAGCAGTGCGCGATCCGTGCCGATTTCCGAGAGGGGGAACGCCTTGCCCTTGGTCTTGTCGCCGGGGTCAACGGCGTGGCACGAGGCACAGTGCTGTGCGAACAGCGGCTTGCCCGCTGAAGCCAGCGTGCTGTCTATGGGCAGCGGATACGCCGGAGCCTTGAGGTTCGCGATCAAGTCTTCTAGCGCTTTCAGTCTTGGGTCCGAGAAGGGCACGCCGGGATTCTGGCTGTGGGCCCGCAACGTCGAGTCCACGATGACGGAGGTCTGATCGAGAAGCGCCTGCCGCGTGCGCGGGATGAGGATGAAGCGGTAGATCAGGCTGTCGACGAAGGAGAGCTCGGTCGCCGTATCGATCTCCGCCAGCAACTCGCGCGCGTTGAAGCGGGGGTCCTGCGCGCACTGCTTCAAGAAGGCGAGCAGCGGTTGGAGATCGACGGTGTGGCTCGGGACGGCGGCGACCACCTGGGGGACGCCGTCCGGAGCCGATCGATAAGAAGCGGCGTGGCACAGGGCGCAGTTCGCGGCGACGCGGACGTAGCCGTTTGTCTTCTTGGAGAAGCCGGCCGGCATTTCCTTCCCCTCTTCCCAGGTCATCCCCAAGGCCACGTAGCCGCCAGGGTAGGGCAGGTACTCCGGAAAGATGCGGGGCAGCGCCAGCCAGATCCAGTACGGGATGCCGGCGTCGCGTTCGGCACCGGTGGAGCCGTACAGGAAGTTGTCGCGGGCGGAGGCGGTAATCCAGGCAGGTTGCGGCACGTCGCGGTCGAACTTGTACCAGTACGCGAGTCCGCCGGCGATGACCAACAGCACGAGGACGACGACCGTCACGCGGCTCTTGCTCTTCGTTTGATCGTTCATGACAGGTCCTCAGAATGTCTTGAGGTACTCGAGCAATGCCTGTTTCTGGTCCGCGGGAAGATCGGTGCCGTAGACCGCGCCGTCATGGCCCGCGTTGCCGTTGCCTGGTTTCTCGGTGTCGATTTTGAAGAATGAACGTCCCTCCAAGGCAGGAAGATTGGAAACAAAGCCCACATTCTGCGGGTCGTAGACGTCATTCCCTCGGTAGAACACCTTGGTTCGGACGGGGGCAGGATCGAGCAATTCCTTGAGGTTGGGCACCGATCCGTTGTGCAGGTACGGTCCCCGCAGCCAGATGCCGTCGAGCGGTGAGTTCGAATAGCCCTGCGTCTTGCGGAAGTGAGTGAAGCGCTGAGGATACGGTGGCGCGAAGCCCCAGTCCTTTTCGTAGCCGGCGTAGAGCGTGCTCTGGTTGACCGCCAGGAGCCAGGTGTACGAATCGAGACGCGAGCGATCGGTACCAATCTTCTCGATCGGCACCACCGTTCCGACCAGCTCGTTTGCGAGCGGCGGGTCGTGGCGGAACGGCGGATCTCTGGTGCCGTGGCAATTCCCGCAGTACTGAGCGTACAGAGGAGCCCCTCGAGCGGCGAGCAGCCCGTCGATCGCATACGGGTATTTGGGCGGCGCGGCCGTCTCCAGCCACCTGGCGGTGCGCAGCACGCGCTCGGTGTCGAGCGAGGGGGGATACGCCCCGGTCCCGAACGCCGCCGAGAGATTACGTTCGTCGACCGACGTGTTGTTTCCGTCCCAATGAAGCTGCATGCCCTTACGTGGATTCTGGTACCAGATGGACGGGAAGTCGACGTTGCCCATCAGCTCGCGCGGATCGGCGTGCTCCATTGGAAAATTGAGCAGCGCCTTGGGAGCGTTGAACGTATCGACTCGACCTGGGCCCCACGACTTCTTGTCGATGAAGGCCAGGCGCTGCCCCAGCGTCAGCAGGCGTTCCCGCGCCAGGTAGACCGCCGCGTAGCGATAGATCAGGTTGTTGATCACGTCCAGCTTGTCGGCCGTGCGATGAGGGTCGTCCTGCATGACGCGAATCTGGTCGAGGAGCCGGTCCGGCGTGAACTTCTGATCGAGAGGGATCGACGTGAGGAACGTGCTGAAGGCGCCCAGATCGAAGGTATTCGCGGGCATTCCGGCGACGACACGCGGCGTGGTGCCGGGCGCGTCCCGTACGGTTCCGGTATGGCACACCGCGCAGTTCAGATACACCATGTCGAGGCCGCGCACGTTGCGCATCGACATGCCGACCGGAAGGGCGAATCGCGGATCGTCCTGGTTCTCATAGATCATTCCCAACGACGAATATCCGCGCCCCGGCGTCTTGTCGGGCAGGTACTCTGGGAACAGATCCGGAAGCGCGATAAAGAGCCAGTACGGAATTCCCGTGCGCCTCTCACCGCCGGTCGAGCCGTGCTTGAAGTGGAGGAGGTCGTCGGCGTAGTCGACCGGACGGTCGCGAGTGAAACGGACTGCCAGATAGCCGACCAGAACCGCTGAGACGCACAGGAGCACAGGCTTCGTGATGCCGCCCGATGACCTTCCACTCGACCCTGCTTCCGTCTGTCCTGTTGGCGGGCGCATGGCAGGCGTCTCTCCTTCGATGACGACGATCGGACGATGGCTGAAGTAGCGTGCGAGCCTTCGACCGAGGCTCTCGTGCTCGCGGCGAGCGCGCGAGACGGCGTTAGCTGCACGGCTGTGGACGCTGGACGGATAGACAGTCTTCCGAACGTCGGTCAGAAAACCATGTGGCGCGAAACCGCGTCCCGTCACGGGCGCGAAATGGAGCGCTTCCTGATCGATCTGGATCTCCTCCTCGAAGCGAATCTCCGCGATCGGTACGAATGGCTCACGCCTGTGACCGGTGCGCTGGGCTTCGATGCGGATGGTTGCGTGTCGGGCGACGGCGTGGGTCAAGGCCTGCTCGCGGACGCGGCCGTCCTGCGGCGAGGCCGCCGGCTGCGCTGGATCGAGACTTGGAACCAACCGCACCCACACATCCAGGCTGCCGTCGCCAATTCGATAGGGCACGTCCGCGGTGTACACATTCCGGAAGTAATCGAACTGGTGCAGACCGTAGCCGAATCCGCCGGTCGCGAGGTTCAGAACGAGCTTCCACAAACGATCTCCGCCGGCGGTCGACAGCAGATCGAGATCCTCGCCAGCGTGGCGTTCCAGCCTGGTATCGTCAGGCGAAGCGGGCGTGAAGAAGCGCGCCGCGATGCTCGGCGCGTCCGGGATGTGATCCGCGAGCCACCGGGGCATGCCCTTCTTCATCAGGCCCATCCCGATGCGCAGAAGGACCGTTCCCTCCAGTTGTCTGGCGGCCCGCGCGAGACTTTCGTTCGCCGGATCGAGCGAGCGGACCGTGCCCAGAAAGACTCGACCGTCTGGGTGGAAGGTGCGCGCGTTGCGAACGACGCCGCTGGTGAAGGAAAAGAACGTCGCGGCCAGTCTGGCTATCCGCGACGGGCGGCTCGGCAGCGGGCCGTCGCGTGCGTCCTGGCGCCACGAGGCCAGCGTCCAGAGGAAGCCGCCGAAGTCGCTGATTGAGAACGCCAGCGCCAGCGGGCCCGGAAGAATGTCCCTGGCATACAAGACCGCCATCACGAGGGGCACGATTGGTCGATCGAGCAACGATGTGAACGCGAATTCCTGCGAGTTCAGTCGGCCGCTCGCCACGTAAAGCAGGCCCAGGCCGGACACCAGCAGACCAACCAGGCGGAGAAGATTCCAGGTCTGAACGCCCGCCGGCAGGCCGAGCAGCGACGCGCTCGAGTCCGGGGCGAAGAACATGATGAGCCCCAGGACCATGTCCAGCCAACCGAAGTACTCCACAGAAACGGCGGCTCGGCTCTGGCCCTCTGCCCTCAGCAAGCGGCCGAACATTTCGGTCAGCGTCGGTGTGGTCATGCGGTACCTCGTAGCTCCAAGCGACCCCTCTCTTGTAACGCACGATGGCCCGGTCTCGAACAAGGACGGCAGTCCGCTCAAGGCCGCCGGGTGTCTAATAGCAGATTTCTCAACCCTTTTGGCGCTTGGGGTGGCAATTTATTAAACGTTTGTGATGAACCCCGGTCTAACCAGGGTATGAGAAAGCTTCTCCTCCAGGCTGCGGCCGCCGGTCTACTCGTGCTGACGGTCCCGGCCGCCTCGTTGTGGAGCGCGGCGGTTCGGAGCGACGACAGGGCGATCGTCCACGTGTTGAACCGAATCGGGTTTGGGCCCCGGCCTGGAGACGTCGGCAGGGTTCGCGACCTCGGCCTTCAGCATTACATCGACCAGCAATTGCGGCCGGACCGGATCGCCGATGCGGACACCGACGCCCGATTGGCGGGATTGACGACGATCCGGATGAGCGAGGAGGCGATCAGGACCCAGTTCGAACAGCCGCAAATCGAGGCGCGGCGCCAGCGTCAATTGTCGGCCGCCGGCAACGGAACCGAGGCCCAGCCACCACCCCCTTCGCCGGAGATGCAGGCCCGCAGCAATCAAGTGATGCTCGAGCTCTCCCAGCAGAAGCTGCTGCGCGCGATTTACAGCGAGAGGCAGCTTCAGGAAGTATTGACCGACTTCTGGTTCAACCACTTCAACGTGGATGCCCGCAAGGGACGGGATCGTTTTCTCCTCACGACCTACGAACGCGAGGCGATTCGGCCGCACGTCCTTGGCAAGTTTCGCGATCTCCTCGAAGCGACCGCCAAAAGCCCCGCGATGCTGTTCTATCTCGACAACTGGATGAGCGCCGATCCCAACGCCGTTCGTCCGGGCCCGCGAGCCGCGCTCCGCCCGGGCAACCGACAAAGACAGGGGTTGAACGAGAACTACGGCCGCGAACTGATGGAGCTGCACACGCTCGGTGTGGACGGCGGTTACACGCAGCAGGACGTGACCGATGTGGCGCGCGCTTTCACGGGGTGGACGATTGGCAATCCGCGCCAGGGCGGCGGCTACACCTTCGACAAGCGGCGGCACGACGGTGGGGAAAAGATCGTGCTCGGCCACCGGATCGCGGCCGGTGGCGGCGAGAGCGACGGTGAACAGGTGCTCGACATCCTCGCCGCACATCCGTCGACGGCGCGCTTCATCGCCACGAAGCTGGCCCGACGGTTCGTCAGCGATACTCCGCCGGAGGCGCTGGTGGCCCGCGCCGCCGCCCGATTCAGGGCCACTGACGGCGACATCCGCGAGGTCATGCGGACCATCCTGTCGTCGCCGGAATTTCTCGCGCCCGACGCCTACCGCGCGAAGATCAAGTCGCCCTTCGAGTTCATCGTCAGCGCGATGCGGGCCACCGCGGCCGAGGTGCAGGATGCCACGCCCCTGGTTCGCGCGCTGCAGCAGCTCGGCATGCCCCTCTACGCCTGCCAGCCGCCGACCGGCTACAAAGATACCGCGGAGGCGTGGGTCAACACGGGTGCGCTCGTGAACAGGATGAACATCGCGTTGGCACTGTCGAGCAATCGGATGCGCGGGATCGTGATCGACATCGAGTCCGCGGATCTCAGTCAACAGTCAGTGGCCGATGCTCCGCGCTCGAGAGGCGACGGCCGCGATGTGGTCGATCGGATCTTGAACGGGGATGCCTCCGACTCGACGCGTGCGACGGTCGAGAAGGCAACCACGGCGGTACAGATGGCCGCGCTCACGCTTGGCTCACCGGAATTTCAGAGAAGGTGAATACATCACCCCATCACGCCATCACCCCGTTACGCCTGTTAATTTTCATTCAGCGAGACCCTTATGCTTTCCCGACGAGTATTCTTGAAGAACGGTGCGTTCGCCCTGGTGAGTGTCGGTTTCGCGCCGTCATTCCTGACGCGGACTGCGTTCGCACAGGGGCGTGCCGGCCGCGCCAAACAGCTCATTGCGATCTTTCAGCGCGGCGCCGTCGACGGACTCAGCGTCGTCGTCCCTTTCGGCGATCCCGAGTACTACCGTGCGCGTCCAAGCATCGCCATCGCTCAACCAGGCACGAACGATCGCGCGGCCGTTGACCTCGACGGGTTCTTCGGCCTGAATCCCCGCATGCGTCCGCTCGAACCGCTCTGGGCTACACGGCAGCTCGCCATTGTCCACGCCTGCGGATCACCGCACTCCACGCGGTCGCATTTCGATGCGCAGGACTACATGGAAACCGGCACGCCGGGTGTGAAGAGCACCGGTGACGGCTGGCTGAACCGGTATCTTCAGGCGCCACGCGTGGAGCCGGCCTCACCCTTCCGCGCGGTCGCGTTGACCGGCCAGCTCCCGCGAATGCTGCAGGGCGCCTCGCCCGCCGTCGCGATGAGCCAGATCGGCCAGTTCGCCATCCGCGCGGGACAGGACGGCGCCGCGGCCAACTCGTCGTTCGAGGCACTCTATGCGTCGGCGGCCGACGTCGTGCTCAAGGGCACCGGACGCGATGCGTTCGACGCGCTCAAGATGTTGAAAACGACCGATCCGTCGCGCTACGAGCCGGCTGCGGGTGCTGACTATCCGCGCAGCGCCTTCGGGCAGGCCTTGAAACAGATCGCGCAGTTGTCGAAGGCGAACCTCGGGGTCGAGGTCGCGTTTGCTGAACTGGGCGGGTGGGACACACACATCAATCAGGGCGCGGCACAGGGGCAACTGGCCACGCGCCTCGACGATTTTGCGCGCGGCATCGCGGCGCTGACCACTGATCTCGGCGATCGAATGGAAGACACCGTGGTGCTCACCATGTCGGAGTTCGGCCGTGCGATCAGCGAGAACGGCAATCGTGGCACGGACCATGGTCACGGCAACGCCATGCTGGTGATGGGTGGAGGCGTCCGCGGCGGACAGGTCTTCGGCAAGTGGCCCGGATTGGCCGTGCCGCAACGCTTCGAAGGACGGGATCTGGCGGTGACGACCGACTTCCGGGATGTCTTTGCCGAAGTCGTCGTACGCCATCTGGGCGTGGCCGATGCCAAACCGATCTTCCCCGGCTACGACGTGCAGGCATCAAGGTTTCCAGGGCTGTTTCGCACGTAGTCAGCGTCAGCGAGGCTTCGGCGCCGTCACAACGCCTTCACGAGGTTCACCACCGCGGGCCTCCGAGAAAGCCTTCCGCTTTCGTATGCGCTCACGTCTTCGTGTTACGGGGTGCGCCCGGGAACATGACGCTCGATGGTGGTCGTGAAACGGCCCCACCACTCGCTGCAGGCGACGTTCAATTCGCCGGCGAAGCCGCATGCTACAGTGCCCGGATGGTGTTGAATGACCTGCCGACGCCGCAGGTGCTCGTCGATCACCATCGCCTGCTGAACAACATCGCACGAGTGCAGCAACTCGCCGACGCGGCGGGCGTTGCACTCCGTCCGCACGCTAAAACACACAAGTCGCCGATCATCGCGCGATGGCAGCTTGATCGTGGTGCGATCGGCATCTGTTGCGCGAAGCTTGGCGAAGCGGAAGTGTTCGCCGACGCCGGGATTCGCGACATTCGCCTCCCATACCCCATCAATCCGACGAACGCCCTCCGGCTGGTTGCCTTGATGGATCGCACAACGATTTCGATCGTGGTCGATCACCCGGCCGTCGCCAGACAGTGGTCGGAGGCGATGCGGCGGGTCGGTCGAAGCCTCGACGTGCTCGTGAAGGTCGACGTCGGCTTCCATCGCTGCGGCATCGATCCCGACGCCAATCCGATCGATTTCATTCAGCAGGTGGCGTCGATGCCCGGCTTAAGCGTTCGCGGGCTCCTGAGCCACGCGGGCCACGGCTACAGGGCCGTGTCGTCGGCCGAGTTGAAGGCTGTCGCCCGTCGCGAATCGGACATCCTGCACAGCCTCCGCACGCGGGCGGCAGAGGCCGGCGTATCGCTCGAGGAGCTGTCCGTCGGCGCAACCCCGACGCTGCGGTTCAGCGCCGGCGAACCGGGACTGACCGAGTTACGGCCCGGTAACTACGTGTTCTTCGATCGGACGCAGGTCGCACTGGGGTCGGCCTCGCTCGAGGACTGCGCGCTCAGTGTGCTGGCCACGGTGGTATCCAAGCCGTCTGGCGATCGCATCATCCTCGATTGCGGCAGCAAGACTCTGTCGAGCGATCTCGCGCCCCACCGCACGGGGTACGGCGCCGTGTTCACGCACGATGGTTCCGCCATCGACGAGACGTTGACAATCGAGCGGCTCTCCGAGGAGCACGCGGTCGTCAAGGTCGAGGGCCGGACGGCGCTCGAGCCGGGCGCTCGCGTCCGCGTTCTCCCGAACCATTCCTGTGTGGTCACGAACCTGGCCGACGAGGTCCGGCTGGTTGAGGGCAACCAGGTGACGATGACCCTGCCGGTCGCGGCCAGAGGAAAAATCACGTAAACGACCCATGTTCACCACCGAGTCGTCATGAGGCGCGAACGTACCCCGTGCCACGAAAGGTGTCCGTTGAACGTGGTGTCCCGCTTCAGCCTGGTCATTTCCGAAAGCACGAAGGCATGAAATCAAGAGATCGGAGTGTATTTTCGTGTTTTTCGCGGTTTCGTGGTTGCATTTTGCCGCTGCAAGTAAGTGAGACAGGTCACTCGAGGGAGAGTCTGAGTTATAGTCATCCTGCGAGTTCGGTGTGCTCGTGCGCTCGGTGATTGAGCGAACCTCATGGCTGAAAAAGTGAAGCGGGAAGTCGGCGATGCGCTCGGGATGATTGAGACCCGAGGCCTCATCGGCATGATCGAGGCGGCCGACGCGATGGTCAAGACTGCCAACGTGGTGTTTGTCGGTTGGCAGAAGGTCGACGCCGGACTGGTCACCGCCATTGTGCGTGGCGATGTCGGTTCGGTGAAGGCCGCGACCGACGCCGGCGCCGCGGCAGCACGGCGCGTCGGGGAGCTCGTCGGCGTCCATGTCATTCCACGCCCGGCAGACGACCTCGAAAAAGTGTTCCCGATCAGCTGACGCGCTTCTTCTTGCGCATTTTTTTACGCCGCCGCGGCGTCAACGCCTGACCGAGCTCCTTCAACAGCCGCTCGTCGCCCCCGACAAGCAGCGGCTGCGCCGGCGATTCCAGTACGTTGAAGAATTCTCCCGATTTCGTCCGGGCGTAGATCTCCTCGCCGTCGGTGAGGAGATCGATCGACCCGCCCCCACCCGTGGCCTCGAACAACCGGACGCCGAATTGCTCCCTCAGGGCGCGGACGGTCGTGTGCAGCTGCTGGATCGAGAAGCCGAGTCCCCGCAGCTCCGCGAGCACGAGCAGCTCGAGCAGATCGATCGGCGAATACCGTCGCTCGGTGTATCCGCCGGCCGTCGTTCGCCGCGAAGGAATCGCCGGGATCATCAGGCCTCCCACCTCCCACAGCTGCAGTTGTCTTGCGGTCAGGCCCGTGATTGCCGCGACTTCACGCGAGCCGTAAGTGCGCTTCAGGCGAGTCGAGCCGATCCTGGTCACGAGCTCCTCTCCGGCTTGCGCGAGCGGACATCGTCGAGCTTGACGCGAGCCGCCTCGAGCGCATCGAGGCTGTCTTTCCTGACGGCGATGGCCGAAGCGTCCGGCTGCCTGGCGAACGCGCCTGCGACGTTGCGCTGATAGACGCGCTCCGCCGTCTGCAGCGCAGCGAGCGCGGCCGTGTGCTCGCCCTGCCATTCCAGCCATTGCGTCAGCCGAACGATGGCCTCGCTCCCGGTCGCCCCCGTGCATTCGATGCCGAATGGCTTGCCGGTGTCTTCGCGTTCGGCGCGCGCTACCCACTGTCCGTCGCGCGCGATGGCAAAGATGCGATAGCTCACAAGTCGCCAAATCGCGCGGGGCTGAAGGCCGCCAGATCGGGATCGATGCGTTGGTCGAGCAACGCATCCGCGATCAGCTGCGCCGTGAGCGGGGCTAGCAGCACGCCGCTTCGATAGTGGCCGGTCGCGTAGATCAAGTTCGGCACGATGCTCGACGGACCCAGGATCGGCAGATCGTCGGCCGTACCCGGTCGCAGGCCGACGCGTGCGCCCAGGAAGCCCGCGTCCAGCGCGTGCGGTGCGATCGCACACGCCCCATCGATGAGCGCGCGCACGCCCGCCACGGTCGTCCGCTCTTCGAACCCGGCGTGCTCTTCGGTCGCACCGACCAGCACGGTCCCGTCGTCCCACGGAACCAGATAGCAGCGAGGACTCCACACGACGCGCCGCAGCCGCGGCCCGCTCCACGCCAGATAGAGGAGTTGCCCCCGCACCGGATTGACCGGCACACGTCGGACGATCGTGTCGACGTCAATGGATCCAGACCAGCTGCCTGCCGCCAGCACGACGGCGTCGGCGGCCAGCGAGCCCCGATCGGTCTCGACCTCGACGTGGCCATCGACTTGACCGATCCGTGTGACCCGGCTGTGTTCGACGAATTGGGCGCCGTTGCGGCGCGCCGCCGCTGAAGCGGCGCGGGTCAGCTCGCTCGCTGACACGTACCCATGTGTGCCAATCAACAGCCCACCGACGACCCCCGCCGTCAGGCACGGCTCCTCCAATTGCACCGCCGCAGCGTCGAGGATCTCGGCGTCAACCTGATGCCGGCCCAGTACCTCAGCGGTCGCCGTCAACTCGTGCATGATCGATTCGTCGGTGGCGACCTCGAGAGTTCCCGTCCTTCGGTAGGCGACCATCATGGCGCTGTCCGAGACGACGCGGGCCACGAAGTCATCGTAAAGGCCGAGGCTTCGCACAGTGAGGTCGAAGAGGGGGCTGTCGTCTCTGGTCTCGATGTAGGGCGCGAGCATTCCGGCCGATGCCTGGGTCGCGCCCATGCCAACGGCGCGCTCGTCGACGATTTGCACGGCCGCGCCGCGCCGCGCCAGTTCGTAGGCCACAGCGCACCCGACGATGCCGGCGCCGACAACGATGATGTCCGAGGGAGGGGGCATGGTTCAGATGCCGATCAAGACCGCCAAAACCTCGATTGTACGTTGGCCGCCGCAGCCTTCGCGGTGCTCTCGCGGCAGGACACATTCAAAGAAAGGGGACATCGATGGGAGGCCCGCCCATCGAGTAGACTAGCCCTTCCAAAGGACTTGGCGTCGATCTCGTCGGTGCGGCCTCGGTACGCGACTTGCGTGGGCCGAGCCAGCGCCCCAAGGAGAAATGCCGCAATGCTTTCCAATCGCTTCGCGTTCGGCGCTCTTGCCGTCGCCTGTATCGGAGCGGCAGCCGGCGGAGGATATTTCGCGTCGCGTCAAAATAGCGTGCCTTCTGCAGCGAGGGCTTCGGTCGCGTCAGGCCCCGCCCGCATGCCCACTTCATCCAGTGCAGCAGTTGAGGAAACCGAAGCCGTCGTCGAAGAGTCAGTCGAGTCGGGTGCGCCCGCCGCCGTGATCGAGAGCAAGCCGTCGGCCTCGCTGCCTGGACGGGCGGTGTCAGTTTCACGGCCGTCCAAGCAGCCTGCCCCAACCGTCCCTTCTTCCCGGTCGGCCGCCCCAGGCGCCAAGACGCCCGAGCCGCTACCAACGCTTGAGCGGACATGGCCGAGCGGCGCCTCGATCAATGTATCGCAGGTGCCAACAGCTTCTGCTGCCGGCCCCATCAGTCCTTCCGCTTCTGTCGACCCGGCGCCATCGACGCCGAAACCCGAGGAGCATGTCGCTCAAGAGACCCCGCGTGCACCGGAGCCCCCGCAAAAGACCTTTGAAGAACTGGTGATTCCGGCTGACTCCGTGATCGGACTTCAGGCCGACACCTCGGTGACGAGCGAGCGCGCGCGTATCGAGGATCGGGTAGAAGCCCGTGTGACGCGGGACGTGCGTGTCCACGACACGGTGGCGATTTCCGCCGGATCCAGGGTTCTCGGCTCGGTCGTGTCGGTGGAGCGCGGCGGCAAGTTCAGGGAACGTGCACGGCTTGGCATCCGCTTCAACACGCTGGTGCTGGCGGACGGCTCGCGAGTGCCGATCTCGACCGAGACGATTTATCGCGACGGCGACCCGCCGGGCAGGGAAAGCGCGGCCAGGGTCGGTGGTGCCGCCGTGGGGGGGGCAATCCTTGGCGCCATCTTCGGCGGCAGTAAAGGCGCCGCCATTGGCGCAACGGCCGGGGCCGGCGCTGGGTCCGCGTCAGTCCTGGCTTCCGAACGGAACACCGCCAGTTTGCACGCTGGTGAGCCAATGACGGTCCGCATGCTTTCGCCGGTCTCGGTGACGATCGAACAGAAATAGCCGGGGCGAGCGACGTATGATGGAGTCAATCCAGGAGACTTCAGCATGCGAACACAGATATTCCTCACGACCACGCTGCTTGCCACGGCATTGATGGGACTTCAGGCGATGGCGCAGCAGGTGACCAAGGAAAATGTCCCGGGCGTCACCAACTTCACGCGTCTCGAGACGACCGTCGCGTGCGCAGGGGCGACCAAGGTAGAGGCGGTGCCCGAGATCAAGAAGCTCGGGTTCGCATCGATCATCAACCTGCGTGAGGCGTCCGAGCCGGATGCCAACGTCGACGGTGAAGCGGCTGCCGCCAAGACCGCCGGTATCCGCTTCTATCACGTGCCGTTCAACGGTCAGAAGCCGGACCCGGCCGCGGCGACGCAATTCCTCGACGCCATCACCACCAAGGGCAGCGAGCCGGCGTTCATTCACTGCTCCGGTGGCAATCGCGCGGCGGCGATGTGGATGATCAAGCGTCTGGCTGTCGATCATTGGGAGGTCGAACGCGCCGCGACCGAAGCGACGGCGCTCGGCCTGACCAGCGGCGCCTTGAAGCAGTTCGCCATCGACTACGCGCAGTCCCACAAGCGCTGAGCGGCTGAGAATCAAGAGTCACTTCAGGTTCGAGGTCGCTGCTTGTCAGCGATCGGCAGTGTGGTGTCTCAGACGTTGGTGGACAAAATGACCATGAACTTCTGAGACACGACACCAGCCGAAGGAGCGCCTGTGATTGCGGTGAGACCCGCGGCCGATCGGCTGCGTACCAGGATTGGCTGGCTCGACAGCCGTCACACCTTCTCCTTCGGCGAGCATTACGATCCGCGGTTCATGGGGTACCGGGCGCTGCGTGTCATCAACGAGGATCGCGTCGCGCCAGGGCAAGGCTTCGGCACGCATCCGCATCGCGACATGGAGATCATCTCCTACATGCTGGACGGGGCGCTTCGCCACGAGGACAGCATGGGCACCGGGTCGGTGATCAACGTCGGAGACGTGCAGCGGATGAGCGCCGGCACCGGCGTCCTGCACAGCGAGCGGAACGCGTCGGACATCCAGCCGGCGCATTTCCTCCAAATCTGGTTGCTGCCCGAGCGCAACCGTTTGCCGCCGAGTTACGAACAGCGGACGTTCCCGCTGAACGACCGACGCGGCCGCCTGACGCTCATTGCCTCGCGTGACAGCCGCGACGGCTCCGTCGCCATTCATCAAGACGTGGATCTGTTTTCAGCGATCCTCGATCCCGCTCAGCACGTCCGACACGAGCTCAGACCTGGACGCCACGCGTGGATTCAAGTGGCACGAGGAGACGTGACGCTCAATGGTGGCGCACTGCATGCGGGCGACGGCGCGTCCGCGAGCGACGAAGCCGCCCTGGATCTCGTAGCATCGGCCGACGCGGACGTATTGCTCTTCGACCTGGCCTAGTCGGAGGCCTAGTCGGGGTCGAACCGCCACAGCTCTTTCCAGGTCTCACCCTCGTCGGTCGTTTCGAGCCCGACGACCCCGTGTTGGGGGAACGACACGTTGGCGTTGACCAGGAGCGACAGCAGACGGGGAAGATGAGGGAAATGGCCGGCGATGAGAAGTTCGCGAGACTCGCCGCGCAGTCGGTCGCGCATGCGCGATGCCGGATCGGTCGGCTGCAGATCCGCCGTCGCCGAGAATTCTGCGAGGGCATTGCACGTCCGCCAGAACGTCAGCGCCGTCTGGCGGGCGCGAAGCTTGCCGCTGTGCCACACCGCCGAAGGCTTCGCGTCATGGGCGGCTGCTGCCGCGGCGCCGCGCTCGGCTTGCGCTTCACCACGCGGCGACAACGGCCGCCGGGAGTCGTCTTCGTGAGCGACTGCTTCGGCGTGGTGAACGAGGAAGAGTCTCAATGGTGCATCATCGCGCAGTCGTGCAGCGCTACGGCTGAGGCGTATGGTGAGGGTAGGCTCGTTCGCCCGCCAGAATGCGAACCTTCAACCGATTCTCCAACGGCGGCAGCGGGCACGTCGTAAACGGATTGAACGCGCACGGCGGATTGTACGCTTCGTTGAAATCGAGCACCGTCGTGCCGTCGCTGCGCAGGTCGGCATAGAGGAATCGGGCCGTCTCGTAGGTCTCTTTCCCACTGGTCCCATCGCGGAAGATGAAATAGAGCCGGTTCGGTCTCGTCGTCATCGCCCGAAGTCGAACGGTCTGGCCGTCGAGGGTGAACTCCACGACGCCTTCCGTGGTGAACACCTGATCGTCGCCCAGTTGATTGGGGATGTTGACCTGCTGCGTCTTCGCATCCTTGATCAGCCGGCCGGTGACACGATACTTGTCCGTAATCGGGAACCATCGGAAGCCGGAGAACGATCGCGCGACCTCGCCGTGATCGTCCCGCATGCGAATCGTCCGGCGTGGGCCGCTCATATGAACCCACAGCCCGACGCCGTTCACGATAATCTCGTCCGGACCATCTTTCATCTCGTCGTGCTTCAATTCGAGCGGCGCGGCGATGGGTTGGCCCTTCAACGTGACGGTCACACCGGCGCGCGGCGCGAACCGCACGTGCTCGCCGTCAAGAATGAAGCTTCCCGCCGACGCCGGCGTCGACTTCGGGAGCACGATGTCGTTGGACGTCGCGCTGCCGATGGTATTGGTCCCCGGCTTGAGCGCGAACAGCCCCGCCAGCCCCACGTACTCGCGGCGGTAGTCCGCTTCGTGCTTGGCCCGCCATTTCTCGACTTCCTGCCGATGCGGCGCGTCGGGAAGGGCGGCGACGCCTACGACCATGAGTCCGCTGGCGGCGAGCGAAAGCGCAACGAGCGCGGAAGTCATGAGCACCTCGGGTGATCTGGTGGCGGGTTCTGAGGACAAGGCCTGCACATGAACCGGGACGGCAGCGCGGTAGTTCTGAGTTCCCGACAGGACCGGACTCGTCGTCTGTGGGCGCCCGGCACCTCAGCACCGGGTGAGGATCTGGTAACGTGATCGCTGGATTCAGCCATTGCCATCATCAGATTATCAAATTACCCAAGCGTCGGCGCCGCGGGTTGGAGGGTGGCTGCTGCTGCTCTGCCTGCTGCTGATGATTTGGCAGCCGTTCGTCGTGGGGCTGACGGCGTCCCGCGTGCTCGATTCGATCGCGATTGGCGGGGTGTCCGTCGCCCTGGTGCTGCTCCTGCGTCTCATGGTCGCCGGGCTCGGCGTGGCCGCCGGGTTGGCACTGATCAATCGGCGGGACGGCGCCGTCAATCTGGCGCGCGTCGTGCTCGGCGTGTCAGCCGCAACCGACGTGTTCGTCTACGTCACGCCGTACTTCCCGAGTAACCGTGGACCGGGGGAAACGCCAATCTTCGTCGCAGTCTCGCTGATCTACTACGCGGCATGGATTGCCTACCTGTCGCGCTCGCGCCGCGTCCGACGCACATTTCCCAACCCGTACTGAGAGACCTGCCGGCTCTGACCAGGACTGTCGCGGCCGGAGACCGCGCGCCACGCGGCTTGTCCGGCCAGTGGAGTGTATTCGCAATCTCCAAAGCGTCGCCACGAAAGCACGAAGTCACGAAATACCAATGCATGGATTCTCTTTCGTGCTTTCGTGTTTTCGTGGTTGCATTTGGAGTCTTCAAACCAGCAGAACAGGCCACTAGGTCCGCACCGCCCGGTCTGTGATCTCCAGGCCGCGGTCGATCACGGCGAACCCCTCGCGCAGCTGCTCTTCCGTGATGCACAGCGGCGGATTGGTATAGAAGGAATTCCAGCGGACCAGCGTGTAGAGCCCCTCCCGCCTGAAGAATTGGCCGAGAGCCACCATCTCCTCAGAAGATCCGTTGAAGGGCGCCAACGGCTGTCGCGTCTTGGCATCGCGAATCAGCTCGACGATGCCGAACAATCCGATCGAACGCACTTCGCCGACGGATGGATGACGCCGTGCCAGGTCCGCAAGCAGCTGCTTCATGACGTCTCCCAGGACGCGCGCCTTGGCAAGCAAGCCGTCTTCCTCGTACACCTGAATCGTCGCAAGGGCCGCCGCGCAGGCCAGCGGATGACTGTTGTAGGTGAGGCCTCCGTAGAACACCTTGTCCTGAAACATGTCGGCAAGCCCGCGTCGCATGCCGAGCGCCCCGAGCTGTACGTACGCGCTCGTCAATCCTTTCGCCATCGTCAGCATGTCGGGGACGACGTGCCAGTGATTGACCGCGAACCACTCGCCGGTCCGCCCGAACCCCGACATCACCTCGTCGCAGATCATCAGGATGCCGTACTTGGTGCACAACTCCCGGACGCCTTGGAGATATCCGTCCGGTGGCACCAGCACGCCGTTGGTGCCGGTCACCGTCTCGAGAATGAACGCCGCGATGGTGTTCGGGCCTTCGAGCTGAATCACTTCCGCGAGCATCGCCAGCGACTGGGCGGCCGAATCCCACCCGCGCTCGATCCCGTGATACGGGTCGAGCACGTGAACGACGCCTGGAATGCCCGGTTCCGCGGCCCACCGGCGCGGATCGCCGGTCAGCGTGATGCTGCCCGCCGTCCCGCCATGGTAGGAGCGATATCGCGCCAGAATCTTGTGCCGACCCGTGGCCCAACGCGCCAGCTTGATGGCGTTCTCGTTTGCCTCGGCGCCGCCGTTGGTGAAGAAGAACACGTCGATATCGCCGGGACAGATCTCGGCGAGCTTTTTTCCGAGCAGCGCTCGTGGCTCGGTCGCCATGAACGGGTTGGCATAGGCGAGCGTCGCCGCCTGTTCCTGGATGGCGCGGACCACGCGCTCGTCGCCGTGACCGATGTTCACGCACATCAACTGGCTGTTGAAGTCGGTGAAGCGTTGACCTTCCGGCGTCCAGAAATAGATGCCTTTTGCGCGCGCGACAGCAATCGGGTCGACTTTCGATTGCGCCGACCATTCGAACAGCGTGTGCTGTTTCGAGAGCGCGATGATTTCGTCACCGGTCATTCGGATTTCGCCTCAGTTGTTCTTCAACATCGCGTCGCGCTTGGCACGAAACTCGTTGCCCGGCTTCCACTGCGGATATCTGCTCGCCTGCGCGACGCGGTAACCCACCGCGAAGAACACCTTCAGATCCTCGCGGGCGCCGCTCAAATCCCAATCGGCCAGGACGATGTCGCTGGGCGAGTGGTAGCGGTGCTCGGTGTAGTCTTCGCGCATCTTCGGCCCGTAGTCCGCCGGCTTGCCCACGTAGTCGATCCCCTCGTCCGGATCGAGGGCCGGGACGCCCTGTTTCGCGAAGTTGAAGTGGTCGGAGCGATAGTAGAACCCCTTCTCGGGTTCGGCGTCAGCCTTCACCAGGCGTCCCTGTTCCGCGGCGACGGCCCTGGCGTAGTCGTCGAGATCCGACGCGCCGAGGCCGACCAGGATGAGATCTTTGGTTCGGCCGTGCACGTTCAAACCGTCGATGTTGATGTTGGCCAGCGTCTTCGCCAACGGATAGATCGGAGTGACCGAGTAGTACTCCGACCCCAGGAGGCCCTGCTCCTCCGCCGTCACCGAGAGGAACAGCACCGACCGCTTTGGCGGCGTCGCCAGCCTGGTAAAGGCGCGCGCGATCTCGAGAAGACCGGCGCAGCCGATCGCATTGTCCTGGGCGCCGTTGTAGATGCGGTCGCCGTTCACCGGCGTGCCGATGCCCAGGTGATCCCAATGCGCGGTGTAGACGACGTACTCGTCCTTGAGTTGGAGGTCCGACCCCTCCAGCTTCGCGATGACGTTGCGGGAGTCGATCGTGCGCAGCGTATTGTGAAGGGTCATCGACGCCGTGACGCCGAGCGGAACGGGTGTGAAGTCGCGGGTCGCGGCCCGCTTCTTCAGCGTCTCGAAGTCCTGCCCGGCCATCTGCAAGAGCTTCCTGCCCTGATCGAGCGTAATCCAGCCCTCGATCGCCACCCGGCTGAGATTCTTGTCCGGCGTGATGAGGTCGAACTGCTCGGTGACCTTCGACTGCACCACATCAAAGGGATATCCGGCCGGCCCGGTTTCGTGAATGAGCAGCACGCCGGCGGCGCCCTTCTCCTTGCCGATCTCGTACTTGTAGGTCCAGCGGCCGTAGTAGGTCATCGCTTTGCCGCCGAACGTCTGCGGATCGAGCGCGTCGGCGTTGGCGGGGTCCGGGACCGGCGGATCGTTGACGAGCATCACGAGCGTCTTGCCCTTGACGTCGAGCCCCTTGTAGTCGTCCCACGTGAATTCCGGCGCGACCACTCCGTAACCGACGAACACCAGTTCCGAATCATCGAGGCTCGCGGTGGCGGCGACGTGCTTGGTCCAGGCGACGACGTCGTCGTGCCATTTCAGACGCTGCTCCTGCGCACCCTTCTTGAAGACGAGCGGCGCGCCATCAGGAGTGATCCCGACGAGCGGCACCTTCTGAATGTAGGTGCCGTCGGTGTTCCCAGGCTTGAGACCGAGCTTCGTGAATTCATCCACGAGGTACTTGACCGTGAGTGTTTCGCCTTTGGTACCGGGGCCTCGGCCCTCATACGCGTCCGACGAGAGGGTCTTGGTACGCGACAGGACGGCGTCGCCATCGATCTCCGGCAACTGACCGATCGGTGTCTGCTGCTGCGGTGCGGTGCTGTCGGCAGTCGGCTCCGGCGTCTTCGAGCTCGAGCAGGCCGCGGTGGCGAACAGGAGGGCCAGCACAAGTGCGCGCATTCTCATGATGTGATGATTATAGTGAGGAGTGTTTCCGCACGCGGTCGTTGGACAGGGCCCCGGGTCGGGAGGCCGCGGAGGCCGCAAGGCCCCTCCAAAAATGCTGATTGGCGGGGGACGCGGCGGGGGGGACGCGCTGCGGCCGAGTGCGCCGGTTGATTTGGGCCGTTGCACGCGGTCTGGTCGGACGACTTCTCGGGGAGATAGCACATGCGTCTAACAGCCCGTGTTGGAAATCCGGCGTCGCACCGAGACGGGCGCGGATGCATCGCCCGTCGAATGCAGCCGGGCTTTCATCGCGGGCTGCTAAGGCTGATCGGTGTGGCGACGTCGGTGCTGTGCGTCGCTTCGCTGTACGCGCAGGCGCCAGCCAACAGCAACCGCACGCTGACCGCGGTCCCGGGCGTCAAAGTCGGCCACTTCACGCTCGCTCAAAGGCCGACAGGGTGCACCGTGGTCCTTGTCGAGGCGGGCGCAACCGCCGGCGTGGACGTTCGCGGCGCGGCACCCGCGACACGGGAAACCGATCTGCTGCGTCCAGGCAACCTCGTGCAAATCGTGCATGCCATCGTGCTGTCGGGCGGGAGCGCCTTTGGCCTCGATACCGCGTCCGGCGTCATGCGCTATCTCGAGGAGAGGCGCATCGGCTTCGAGTTTGGCCGATCGCACGTGCCGATTGTCCCGGCCGCGGCTCTGTTCGATTTGTCGGTGGGCGACGGCACGATTCGACCAGCCGCCGACTGCGGCTACCAGGCGGCGCGGGTCGCGTCGACGGCCCCGGTGCGCGAAGGCAGCATCGGTGCAGGCGCCGGCGCCACGGTCGGCAAAGCGGCCGGGGGGGCTCGCGCGATGAAGGGTGGCATCGGCAGCGCGGCCGTTACGTTGCCGAACGGCGTGACCGTGGCTGCGCTCGTCGCCACCAACGGTTTCGGCGATGTCGTCGATCCCGCCACGGGAGCGATTGTCGCGGGGGCGCGTGCCGCCGACGGAAAAACATTCGTCGACGCGCGCAAGCTGTTACGCAGGGGCGACATCCGATTCGCGACGCCTGGACAGAACACGACCCTGGGCATCGTCGCCACCAACGCGGTGTTGTCCAAGACCGATGCGACTCGGGTCGCGGAAATGGCTCACGACGGATTCGCCCGCGCGATTGCTCCGGTCCATACGCCGGTAGACGGTGACACGATCTTTGCCGTCGCCACCGGATCGCGAACCGGCCCCGCGGATGCGGGACAGATCGGCGCGCTGGCCGCCGACGTGATGGCGGAAGCGATCGTCCGCGCCGCCCGGCAGGCGACCAGCGTTGCCGGCGTTCCGGCGTACCGCGACCTGACAAAATGACGCGGAATCGAGCACGCGCAATGTTCGGGTGTCGAAGTCTGGTGATGTGTCCCGGGACGCCCTGGGCAGATCGCGCGTGAGACCTCGTCGAGACTGCCGATGACCCTGCACGTGTCCATCCTGGTCTGCTACTCGCTTCTGCTGATGGCGTTTGGACTGTGGATCGGCCGCCGCGTGCGGAACGCCTCTGACTTCTTCGTCGCCGGCAGGCGACTGGGACCGGGCCTCATCTTCTCGACGATGCTGGCCGCCAACATCGGTGCGGGATCGACGGTGGGCGCGACTTCGCGCGGCTACGTCGGCGGCGTCGCTGCGTGGTGGTGGGTGGGCTCGGCGGCGATCGGCTCGGTCGTCCTCGCGCTGTGGATTGGCCCGGCGATGCGACAGATCTCGGCGGCGCGCGGGTTGAACACGGTCGGCGACTATCTGGAACACCGATACAGCCGGACCGTGCGCGCCGTCATCGCTGTCCTCCTGTGGATCGGGTCGCTCTTCATTCTGTCCGCGCAACTCACCGCCATCGGTTGGATCTTGAATGTGGTTGCCGGAATCCCGCGCCCCATCGGCTGCCTGGTGGGTGGCGTGGCGATCAGCGTGTACTTTGCCGCCGGCGGTCTCCTGACCGCAGCCTGGGTCAACGTGGCGCAATTGATTGTCAAAATTGCGGGGTTCGCCGTGGCGCTCCCGTTGGCCGTATCGATGGCGGGGGGATGGGGCGCTCTGGCGAATGTGCACACGGACGACCCTGCGTACCTGACGTTCTGGCGGTGGGACACGCCAGGGCTGATGTATCTGCCGCTGCTCGTGCCGGCGTTTGTCGTGTCGCCGGGCCTGCTACAGAAGATTTTTGGTGCGCGCGACGATCGGGCCGTGCGGCTGGGCGTTGGCCTGAACGCGTGTGGACTGTTTCTCTACGCAGGCGTTCCGGCCGTGCTCGGCATCGTGGCTCGACGGACGTTTCCGGCGCTCGAGAACGCGAATCTCGCCCTGCCGATGGTGCTGATGTACGGGGTGCCGCCGCTCGTGGGGGCGCTCGGCCTGGCGGCGGTGTTTTCCGCGGAAATCAGCGCGGCGGACGCCGTCCTGTTCATGCTGACCACGTCGCTGTCGCAGGATCTCTACAAGCGGTTCGTCGATCCGTCCGCCAGTGATGCGCGCGTGCTTCAGGTTGCGCGATGGACCACGGTCGTCAGCGGTGCGTTTGGCGTCGCGCTGGCGATCGTACTGGCCGACGTCATCGAATCGCTGACCATCTTCTACACGCTGCTCGGCGTCAGCCTGTTCGTGCCAATCGTCGCCGGCCTGTACGTGCCTCGAACGACCGCCGGCGGTGCGCTGGGATCGATCGCGGCAGGCGTCGGCGGCATGCTGGCAGTACAGGGGTTGACCGCCGGGCAGGGATGGGGGCCCGTCACCCCTGCGTTCGGGGGGCTGCTGGCCTCGCTGGTCGCGTGGGTTATAAGCTTAGCGATCGGTACGACGCTATCTGGCAGCGAGGCGTCGCCTCAAACCGCCGGGCGGAACTAAGGGCCCGCGGCAGAATAAGGTGTGCATTGTGGGCGGCGAGGCGCCCGCCGGCAAGGCGCGAGGAGCGCGCATACCGGGCGTATGCAAGTGACGAGCAACGCAGCCCGGCGGGATGCATCGGCGGCCACAATTGTGCACCTTGTTTTGCCGCAGGCCCTAAGAGCACGTCGCGAAATTAGACAATGAACCACAAAGCGCACAAAGATCACGAAGAAAACCGAGAGATTCTCGGCGCTCCAAAAAGGACCCAGAAATGACGACGTTTCGTGTGGCAGTGATCGCGGGGGACGGGATCGGCCGCGAAGTGATTCCAGCGGGCATGGCGGCGCTCGAGGCGGTGACGCGCGGCAGCGACGTGAGCCTGTCGTTCACCAACTTTCCGTGGGGATGCGAGTTCTACCTGAAGCATCAGCGCATGCTCGACGAAGACGCGTTCGAGCAGTTGGCCAAGTTCGACGCGATCTATCTCGGCGCGATTGGGGCGCCGACCGTGCCCGACCACATTTCCGCCGGCGACATGATTCTGCCGCTTCGCAAGGTATTCGAGCAGTACGTCAACCTGCGGCCGATGCGGCTGCTGCCGGGTTTGTCGTCGCCGTTGGCCAACCGTGGCGCGGCGGACATCGACATGATTTGCGTGCGGGAGAACTCCGAGGGCGAGTATGCCGCGGTCGGCGGCCGGCTGCACACCGGGACGCCTCACGAGATGGCGGAGCAGACCTCGATCTTCACGCGGCACGGCATCGAGCGCATCGTTCGCTACGCGTTCGAGATTGCCGCCAAGCGGCCGCGGCGCATGCTGCAGAGCGCGACGAAGTCCAATGCGCTGCGCTATGGCATGGTGCTTTGGGACGAGGTCGCCGAAGGGGTCAGCAAGGACTACCCGACCGTCAACTTCCGCAAGTACTACGTCGATGCGATTGCCGCACGGATGGTCACCCACCCCGGGACGCTCGACGTCATTGTCGCGTCGAACCTGTTTGGCGACATCCTCACGGATCTCGGCGCGGCCATTTCGGGCAGTCTGGGCATTGCGCCTGGGGCGAACATCAACCCCGAGCGCAAGCATCCGTCGATGTTCGAACCGATTCACGGCTCGGCGCCGGACATCGCCGGCAAAGGCATCGCGAACCCGATCGGCGCCATCTGGGCCGGAGCGCTCATGCTGGATCACCTTGGCCGGCCCGACCTGCACGACCGGATCGTCGGGGCGATCGAGCGCGTGATCGCGAACGGAAAGAGCCGGACGCCGGATCTGGGTGGAAGCGCAAAGACAGATGAGCTCGCGGATGCCATCCGCGGAGAAATCTAGCCTAGTTCCTAGGGACGAGATGTACCACCCGCAGATCCGCTGGACGTGGGACCTGCAGGATCTGACGAAAACGACCGCGCCGGCGACAACCAGCCAGCAGTAGCCGCGATCGCCCGACTTCTTCAGACTGTCGAACCGCGCGCTCGGCCGGACGGCTGATGCGTTATTCCAGGCAGGGCCGGACGATTGTGCGGGAGATCTCCGAGTCCGGTGGGCACATCGTCCAGTCGTCCGTGACTGGCAACTCGGGACCTGCCCTGCGATGCTGAAGTGGGCCGAAGCCCACCGATTCCTCGTCAGTTCGCGCCACCGCGGCGTCCAGCGGATTTCGACGTATGTCATCGAAGAGGTTGGCCGGGAAATTCTGCGTTTGCGTGACACATCGCTGGCATCAAGCGCCCGACGCTGCTCGTTATCCCCCGAGCCAAGCGAAGCAGGAAAACCCTGTCCTTTCTGGGAACTGGACGAAACGCAGCTCTCCAGGCTCTCGGATTATTGCGAGAAGACAAGAATGGGTCGGATTGATGTCGAGAACTCGCCGGCTGCTCCGACTTACACATGAACGCGCCGATCCGGGCGCCGGCCACGCCATCGCGCTGTGCGCGACGGCTGGCGTAAATTCAAGAGGAGCAACGAGATGAAGTACATGCTGATGATGCACGCGCCGCGAGCGGGATGGGAGAAGGCGGGTATTGGCACGTGGGCGCCGGAGGAGATCAAGGCCCATATCAACTTCATGCACCGTTTCAACGACGACCTGGCGACCGCCTTCGCAGCGACCCGCCTAGTGGTGCCCTTTTCTGCGACCTTCACCGGCTTTGCGGACATCTTAACGGCAATCGTTCATTTCAGGACTGCGGTGGCTTCGTTCTAGAAGCGACTCTCAGGATTTCGGCTTCTTCGAGGGTTTCGACTTGCCAGAACTGTTGAGGGAGACCGCTTGGCGAACGAGCGCCGTGAAGGCGGACTCGTCAACGTCTTCTCCTTCGTGAATGTCGATCGCGCGGCGTACGTTTCCGTCGAGACTCGAGTTGAAGAGACGCGCCGGATCCTTCAGTGACGCGCCCTTGGCGAAGGTCAGCTTCACGACGCTCTTATAGGATTCGCCGGTGCAGATGATGCCGTCGTGCGACCACACCGGGGTACCGGGTCTTGTTGGTTTGACCCACTTCCACTCTTCGACGACGTTTGGGTCTGCTTGCTTGATGAGCTTTCGCATTTTGCTGAGGGTCTTCCCGCGCCAGCCTTCGAGTTCGGCGATTCTTTCCGAGATGAGCTCTGACGCCGACTGGCTTTGATCGGCCGCGGACTTTTTCATGTTTTCCATCCTAGCTAGACGCGCCGCGACGCATTTCTTGGTCATGCTCAGGCTTGAATTTCCAAAGGGCATGAGCCTTCAGGGGCACTGTCGCGATTGCCGATCACTGCCGAGCACACCGAGCAACCTTGGGAGGGTCTCGGTGATGTCGGTGGGTGACGTGACGGGATACTCAGCGACGCTTCGTGGAAGACGCCGACCCCGCGGCAGGCAGCAGGTGGCTCGTTACGAAGTCGAACATCGTCGCTCGCAAGTGCTTGACCAGGGCGGGATCGGTGATGCCGTGGCGCGATTTGGGATACACCATCAGCTGAAACGGCTTCTGCGCCTTCTGTAGCTCGTAGGCGAACTGCAGCGTGTTCGCCATGTGCACGTTGTCGTCGATCGACCCGTGAATCAGCATCAACGCGCCGTGCAAATCCCCGGCGGCAAACCGCGGCGCGCTCTTTCGGTAGCCCTCGGGATTCTCGGCCGGGGTCCCCATGTAGCGCTCGGTGTAGATCGAATCGTAGTCGCGCCAGTCGGCGACCGTCCCTCCCGCGATGCCCATCACGAAGCTCTTGCTGTGGGTCAAGGCGTAGCTGGTCATGTAGCCGCCGTAACTCCACCCGTGGATGCCGATTCGTGTGCCGTCGACGTACGGCTGATCCTTCAACCACGACACGCCGTCCTCGATGTCCCGCAGCTCGCTCTCGCCAAAATTCCTGTACAGCGGCCACTCGGACTCGCTCCCCTTGCCGCTGGCCGTCCGGTTGTCGCAAATCCAGACGATGATGCCTTGCTGGGCGAGCAGCTGGTGGTAGATGTACTGCGACCCGCCCCACGCATTTTTGACCTGCTGCGCATGCGGACCGCCATAGGTGAACTGGTAGACGGGATAGCGGCGCGACCGATCGAAGTCCGGCGGCTTGATCATCATCGCTTCCATGATGAAACCGTCGCGGGTCTTCACCTGCAGCAGCTCCGGCTTCGACAGCCGATACTCGCCGAGCGCCGCGACCGTATTCTGCTCGAGGACGCGGACTATCGAGCCGTCCCCGGCGTGCAGCCGCGTTTGCGGCGGCGTCGTCACATTGCTCCACGTATCGACGTAGTAGGCCATCGATGGACTGAACGACGCCGTGTGCGTCCCCTCGGCCGCCGACAGCCGCCGCATCCCCGAGCCATCCAGCTTGATGCGGTAGACGTCGCCGCCGATCGGACTGCGCTCGGTACCCGAGAAGTAGACCCAGCCTTGTGGCTCGTCGACGCCGTGCAACGTGCGCATCTCCCATTTCCCGGTGGTCACTTGCCTGATGAGCCCGCCGTTGCCGTTGTAGTGATAGAGGTGCCGCCATCCCGACCGATCGCTGATCCAGAGAAACGAGCCGTCGCTCAGCCACGTCGGAGGCTCCACATCGTCGCCGCTGATCCAGTGGGTGCTGGTTTCGCGAAGGAGCGTCGCAGGGGCGCCGGAGCCGGGGGCAGCGGCATTCAGTTCAAGCCACGTCTGCGTGCGATTTTGAACGGCGTAGATGACGCGCCGGCTGTCTGGAGACCAGGCGACGCGAACGATTAAACGATCGGCGGCCGGGTATTTCGAGGTGTCCACCCAGGTCGGCGAACCGCCGGCCACTCGTGACACGCCCAGGCTGACGATCGGATTCGGATCACCGGCCTTCGGGTAATCCCACTGCTCGACGGTCTGCTCGTAAGGAATGTGATCGACCACCGGATACGATGGCACCGGCGTATCGTCGATTCGCAGAAATGCCAGCGCGCGCGAATCCGGGCTCCACCAGTACCCTCGTGTGTTGCCTCGTCCGTAGAGCTCTTCTTCGTACACCCAGTCCAGCCGGCCGTTGAGAATCCTTGCGGCGCCGTCCTGGGTCAGCGCCGTTTCGTGTCCGGTCGCGAAGTCGGACACATACAGGTTGTTGCCCCGCACGAACGCGACGGTCTTGCCGTCGGGGCTGAACGAGGTCTGCTCCTCTGAACCCGGCGTGTCCGTCAATCGAACGGCGCGCCCTTCGTCGAATGAATAACCGTAAAGATCGTCCCCCAATTGCAGGACGGCCGCCGTATGCGCCTGATTGAACGTCAGCGATCGCGAACGGACGGCGCGCCCCGCCTCGCCGGCGTTGACTCCAGTCAGCTTGACGAGCGCGCCTTCGATCTTTTCGGCGTCGAACAACGGCGTCGACGCGCCGCTGGCCGCGTCGACCTTGAGCCAGTCTCCACTGCCCCGGCTCGCCGAAGCGAAATGCGCGCCGTCGATCCACGTGATCTCGGGAGAAGGAATACCGCTGAAGCTGACCCGCCGGCCCGGATCGTAGATGTCGTCGAGTGAGAGCCGTTTCTGCTGGGCGACGATCGGGACCGCCAGCGTCCACATCAGCAGGAACGCGGCTGCGGCCGGACACCATACCCGAATCACTCGGCGCATGACCTCCAGTATAGTCATCGAATGCCCACTCTGACGTTTCTCGGCGCCGCAGGGACGGTGACCGGGTCCAAACATCTGTTGGATCTTGGCGATCACCGCGTGCTCGTCGATGGCGGGTTGTTTCAGGGGCTGAAAGAGCTGCGCCTGAGGAACTGGGCGGCGTTTCCCATCGACCCCAAGCGCATCAACGCCGTGGTGCTCACGCACGCGCATCTCGACCACTGCGGCTACCTGCCGCGGCTGGTCGCGGGCGGCTTTCGCGGCCGCATCTTCTGCACCGCCGGGACGCGCGACCTGTGCACGCTCATACTGCCCGATTCCGCGCACATTCAAGAGGAGGACGCCCGGCTGGCGAACCGTCGCGGCTTCTCCAAGCACTCGCCCGCGCTGCCGCTCTACACCGAGCTCGACGCCGCCCGCACGTTGACGCAGCTGCAGCCGGTCGGCTACGAGCGGCCGATGCCCGTCGTGCCCGGCGTGGAGGTCGAGTTTCTCAATGCGGGTCACCTTCTCGGATCGGCGTACGCACGGATCACGATTGGCGACAAGACCATCCTGTTCGGCGGTGACCTCGGTCGCTACGGCCGTCCGGTGCTTCCCGATCCCGCGCCCGTCGTCGAGACCGATGTGTTGCTGCTCGAGTCCACCTACGGCGATCGTCTCCACGAGCCCGACGATGGCGGCATGCGGCTGGCGGCGATTATCAACGAAACAGTGAAGCGCAACGGCCGCGTGATCATCCCATCCTTCGCGGTTGGTCGCGTCGAGGAGCTGCTGTATTGGCTGAGGCGTCTCGAGCGCAGCAAGCAGATCCCGACGCTGCCGGTGTATGTCGACAGTCCCATGGCCGCCGGGGCGCTCCAGTTCTATGCCCAGCGCTGTGACGAGCTGGATCCCGAGATGACCTCAGGCGAGCACGACGCGTGCGCGTTCGGCACCGAGCGGATGACGATTGTGGCCTCGGCGCAGGAATCGATGGAGCTGGTGTCGTCGAGCACGCCGGCGATCGTGATCGCGGCAAGCGGGATGGCGACTGGGGGGCGCGTGCTCCATCACCTGGCCGCCGGCCTGCCCAACGCGAACAACACCGTGCTGTTCGTCGGCTATCAATCCGCGGGGACTCGTGGCCGTCAACTGTGCGACGGCGCGACGAAGGTGAAGATTCAGGGACTCGAGGTGCCGGTGGCGGCGCGCATCGAGCGGATCGATTCGATGTCCGCTCACGCGGATGTCGGCGAGATCATGCGTTGGCTGTCCGGTTTTTCCCGTCCTCCGGCGATGACCTATCTGGTTCACGGGGAGCCTGCTCCGCTCCAGGCCCTTGCCTCCCGGATTCAGACGGATCTCGGCTGGCCGATTCACATCGCCAAGTATCTCGAAAAGGTCGAATTGCCTCTAACTTGAGAGGGCAGCATCGACGGCGGGATCGTGGTCCAGTGAAGACGCATAGCTCATAGCTCTTCAGCGGGACCGGTGCTTGCGCTACGCTGAGAGAGACTTATGAAGAGGATCCTGCTTGTGATGACTGCCGTCGGAAGCGTTGCGTGCGGAAGCAATCAGCCGGCGGCCACCAACCTGCCCGTGTCGCCGGCGTCCCCGCCAGCCGCCAGCCGGCAGTATCTGCTCGAACAGATCGACGAAGCGGCGGTCGTGCAGTTGTATGCCGACGGATTCGCGGCGCTGCCGCTCAAAGACAAGACGCTCATCTGGCATCTCTACCAGGCGGCGATCGCCGGACGCGACATCTACTACGACCAGCGCTATGAGCACAGCCTCGAGATGCGCGATATTCTCGAGGCGATCCTCACGCACTCCACGAGTGTCGATCCCAAGACGCTCGAAGAGATTCGCCGCTACACCAAACTCTTTTGGATCAACAGCGGGCCGTTCAACAACCTGACCGCCCGAAAGTTCGTCCTGCGGAGCACGCCCGAGGCGTTCGCCGCCGCGGCGAAGGCGGCCGAAAGCGCCGGTGCCACCTTCGCCCTGCGCAATGGCGAGACGCTCGACCGGGCCCTGGCCCGGCTGAAACCGGCGTTCTTCGATCCGGACGTGGATCCAATGGTGACGGCGAAAACGCCGCCGGCGGGAAAGGACCTGCTGACCGCGAGCGCCAACAACCTCTACGTCGGCCTCACGATGAAGGACCTCGACGGCTACCAGGAGCAGCACCCGCTCAATTCGCGGCTGGTGAAGAGGAACGGCAAGATCGTCGAGGAGGTCTATCGCGTCGGCGGGCTCTACGGCAAGCCGCTGGCGGCGGTCGTTCAACACCTGGAGGCGGCGATCCCGTTCGCCACCGAACCGATGGCGAAAGCGCTGCGAGCGCTGGTCACGTTCTATCAGACCGGCGAGACCAAGGACCGCGAGGCGTACGACATCGCCTGGGTCCAGGACAAGGCGTCGCCGGTCGACACCATCAACGGGTTCATCGAGGTCTACCTCGACGCTCGCGGCACCAAAGGCGCTTTCGAGAGCCTCGTTTTCTACGTCAACCGCGAGAAGACCTCCGGCATTCGCAAGCTCGCGGAGAGCGCCCAATGGTTCGAAGATCGGATGCCCTGGGACGCCAAGTACCGCAAACAGGGTGTGCAGGGGATCACGGCCAACGCCATCGATGTGGTGATCGAGACGGGCGACTCCGGACCGGTGACGCCGGTGGGAATCAACCTCCCGAACGATCAGGCGATCCGCGAGCGCTTCGGCAGCAAGTCCGTGTCGCTGTCGAATGTGACCGAGGCGTACGACAAGTCCACGGTGCCGGCGCTTCGGAGCGAGTTCTCGTGGACGCCGGAGGAGGCGGCGCGCGCCGCCAAGTGGAGCGCCCTCGCCGGCGAATTGACGACGGACATGCATGAAGTGATCGGGCATGCGTCGGGCAAGATCGAGGAACGGTTGGCGGGGAAGCTCGTGTCGATCATGAAAGAGCAATACTCCGCGCTGGAGGAGGCGCGCGCCGACCTGGTCGCGTTGTATTTCCTGCCGGATCCGCGGCTGGTGGAGCTGGGCCTGGTCAGCGCCGCCGACCACGACGAAATCGTCAGGACGGAGTACGAGTCCTACACCCGCAACGCCCTGGTGCAGCTGCGACGGGTCCGCCAGGGCAGCCAGATCGAAGAAGACCACATGCGCAACCGCCAGATGATCGTGCACTGGTTGACGGCCAACACGAAAGCCATCGAAGTGCGGACGCGCGACAGCAAGACCTACTATGTGATGACGGATCCCAAGGCCTTTCACGACGGGGTCGGCCGGTTGCTGGCCGAGGTCCAGCGCATCAAGTCGGAGGGCGACTATGCCGCGGCGCGGCAGCTGTTCGACGCCCACGGCGTCCATTTCGATCCCAAGTTGCGCGACGAGATCGTGTCACGCGTCGAGAAGCTGAATCTGCCGTCGTACACTGGATTCGTGATGCCGAAGCTCGAGCTCGTGAAGAGCGCTTCAGGCGAAGTGACCGACGTCGCGCTCTCGTATCCGATGGATTTCGCCAAACAGATGCTCGAATACTCGGCGGCCACCCGCGCGCTCCGGTAGGTCTGGTGTTTTCTTCTCGAATCAGCGGCGACCTCGCGCCAAACCGGCTGAGCGAGGTCTTGCACGAGCGACGCGCGGCTGGCCAACCGGTGATCGATTTGACGGAGTCGAATCCCACGCGCGTCGGACTCGACTATCCGAAAGACCTGCTCGCGCCGCTCGCGGACTGCCGCGGCCTGGCCTACGCGCCGCAACCCTTCGGCATCCTGGCCGCTCGCCGAGCCGTGGCCGGGGACTACCAGCGGCGCGGCATCGCGATTGCTCCCGAGCGCGTCGCTCTGACGGCCAGCACGAGCGAGGCATACTCCCTGCTCTTCAAGCTGCTCGCTGCACCCGGCGACGACATCCTGGTGCCGCGCCCGAGCTATCCGCTGTTCGAGCACCTCACGGCGTTGGACGGCGTGGTCGCGCGGCCCTACGATCTCGAGTACAACGGGGTATGGTCGATCGATTTCCCCAGCGTCGAACGCGCGCTCGGTCCTCGCACGCGGGCGATCCTGATCGTGAACCCGAACAATCCGACCGGCTCTTTTTCGTCGCAGGACGAGCTCGATCGATTGGCGGCCTGCTGCGCGCGGCTCGATCTGGCGCTGATTGCCGACGAAGTGTTCGCCGACTACGAGCTCGAACCGGGTGCCGCGGGCGGTGTTGCACCGGTGCTGTCGCGAGAGGACGTGCTGGTGTTCGCGCTGGGAGGGCTGTCCAAGTCGATCGGGCTCCCCCAGGTGAAGCTCGGATGGATCGCGGTCTCGGGCCCCGAGCGGGTGGTGCACGAGGCGCTGCAGCGCCTTGAAGTGATTTGTGACACCTACCTCTCGGTGTCCACACCGGTGCAACTGGCCGCCGCCGATTTGTTCGACCGGGGAAGCGCCATCCGAGCGCAAATCACGGCGCGGATCACCGCCAACTATCGACAGTTGAAGGCACAGGCCGCCGACCTGCCCTGGTGCCGCGTCCTGAATGCCGCCGGTGGATGGTCCGCGATCATCCAGGTGCCGACGTTGCGATCGGAAGAGGATCTGGTGATCGATCTGGTGTCGCAGGCAGGTGTAGTGGCGCACCCGGGCTATTTCTTTGATTTCCCGCGCGAATCGTTCCTGATCCTGAGCCTGCTTCCGCAGGAACAGTCGTTTGCCGACGGGGTCGGCCGGCTGCTCGCTCAGGTTGTCGGCGCTGCATGAACGAGGAGGACGTGACGCTTACCGCACTGGCAGCCCGTGGTGGAAGTCTGGCTGCATTCGACGGGCGATGCATCCCCGGGGGCTGCGTTGCTCCTCACTCAAATACTCCCGGTATTCCCGGTCGTCACGCCTTGCCCGCGAGGCGCCTCGCCCGTCTCGGTGCGACGCCAGACTTTCACCACGGGCTGCCAGGGCAGGACGAGTGTATGAGCGGCGACCGGCGGCCAACGAGGCATTCCTTCGTGCCACTCGCACAGGCGATGTGCGCGGTGGTCATTTCGAGACGACACGGCCCCGGCCATGAGTAACCCTGGCAGCCGCCGCGCGGGTCTCTTGATCCCGCTGTTCGCCTGCGCGTCCGCAGAGAGCTGGGGCATCGGCGATATCGGCGATCTCCCCACCATCGCTCGCTGGCTGGCCGAGGCGGGCCAGCGCGTGCTGCAGTTGCTGCCCCTCAACGAGATGGCTCCTGGCCAGCAGTCGCCGTACTCGGCGATCAGCGCGATGGCTATCGATCCGATCTACATCTCGCTGTCGATGGTGCCCGAGTTCGTGGCGCTCGGCGGCGAAGAGACGCTGAACGACGAGGACCGTGTCCTGCTGGCCCAGGTACGCCGTGCGCCGCGGGTGGACTATGCAAACGTTCGAGCGCTCAAGCAGCGAGCCTGCCGGATCGCCTTCGAGCGGTTCTACGCCACCGAGTGGCGAAACGACACGACGCGGGCGCGCGCGTTCAGGTTGTTCCTCAGTGAACAAGCCTGGTGGATCGAGGACTACGCCATCTTCCGCGCGGTTCACGTCCGCGAAGGCGAACGGCCGTGGACAGAGTGGCCGGAGGCGTTGCAGCGGCGCGAGCCGACGGCCATCGATCACGCGCGCCGCGAGCTGTCCGGCGAAGTGCTCTTTCATCAGTACTTGCAGTGGCTCGCCGGCGTGCAGTGGCAACAGGCCCGCAGCACCCTGCACGGGGTTCAGCTGTTCGGCGACCTGCCGTTCATGGTCGATACCGACAGCGCCGATGTGTGGGCGCGACAGGATCAGTTCCGGCTCGACTTGTCGCTTGGGGCACCGCCGGATGCGTTCAGTGCGACCGGCCAGGACTGGGGAATGCCGGTTTACCGGTGGAACGTGATCGCGCTGCAGGATTTCCGCTGGCTTCACGAGCGCGCCCGGCGCAGCGCGGACCTCTTCAACGGCTACCGCATCGATCATCTGGTCGGCTTCTATCGGACCTACGGCCGGCCCCGTGACGGGGCAGACGCATTTTTCTCGCCCGCGACGCAGCGCGAACAGGAAGCGTTGGGGGAGCGGGTGCTCGGTCTGTTCCGTGCGGCAGGGGCAGAGATCATCGCCGAGGACCTCGGCACCGTCCCTGATTTCGTTCGCGGCTCGCTCGCGCGCCAGGGCATTCCCGGATTTCGCGTGCTGCGCTGGGAGCGGTACTGGCACGCGGAGGGACAGCCGTTCCGCGATCCCGCCGACTATCCCGCTGTCTCGGTCGCCGCGTCGGGCACCCACGACACCGAGCCGATGGTCACCTGGTGGGAAGCCGCCTCGGACGACGAGCGCCGGAAGCTGAACGCCGTGCCGACGGTGCAGCGCATCAGCGGCGGGTCCGGCATCCTGAACGCCACTTCCGCCGAGGTCCGCGACGTGCTGCTCGAGACGCTGTTCGCGTCGAAGTCCGATCTGCTGCTGCTACCGGTGCAGGACGTGTTCGGCTGGCCCGACCGGATCAACGAGCCGGCGACGGTCACCGACGGGAATTGGACGTTCCGTCTTCCGTGGCCAATCGATCGCCTCCACAATGTGCCCGAAGCCCGGGAACGGCAGGCGACACTCAGGCAGTGGGCAACTCGTCACGATCGCGTCTGACGATGCCCGCACACGACGTCGTGTTGACGGGGCCTTCTGAGTTCTGACAGTGTGGCCGCCGAGGCATCCCGCCGGGCTTCGTTGCTCGTCGCTTGCATACGCCCGGTATGCGCGCTTCTCGCGCCTTGCCGGGCGGGCGCCTCGACGCCTACACTGCACACCTTGTTCATTGACAGGCCCTAAGGTCCTCCCCGGCCCGCCGGCTGCGCTCGCGGCAGGGGCTTACGGGGAAGCTTCTCGTCTCGATTCGCCGCGTGGTAGGCGAACGACGCGACGATGACGGCGTTGCGCATCATGTCATCCGGCTGAATGCGTTCGTAGACGTCCTGGTTGGAATGATGCGTCCGCGAGTCGTACTCCACTGGATCCTGGATGAACTGAAACCCCGGCAGTCCGACCGCGTCATACGACGTGTGGTCGGTGCCCCCGGTGCTGCGGATCGCCAGCGTCGTCATGCCGACGTTCTTGAACGGTTCCATCCAGCTCTGGAAGATCGGGGCGACGGCTTCGTGACCCTGGAGGTACACGCCGCGAATTCCGCCGGTGCCGTTGTCGACGTTGAAATAGCCGGATAGCTTCGCGTGCTCCGCCTTCAGCGCCATCGTCGCCCGGTCCGCGAAATGCGCTCGAACGTAGGCGGCCGAACCGAGCAGCCCTTCTTCCTCGCCACCCCACAGCGCCAGGCGCACGGTCCGCCGCAGCCTGAGACCGCTGGTTTTGAGAATCCGCATCGCCTCCATCATGACAGCGGATCCCGCCGCATTGTCGGTCGCTCCGGTTCCCGCATGCCATGAATCGAAATGGGCGCCGAGCATGACGACTTCGTCCGCTTTATCGGTGCCCGGCAGTTCCGCGACGATGTTGAAGGCGTTGAGGTCGTCGTCGTAGAAGCGGCTGTCGATGTCCATTTGCAGGGTGATCGGCACTTTCTTGTCGAGCGTGCGCAGCAGCCGCCCGTATTGTTCGACCGACAGCACGACCTGCGGTGCCTGCGCCGCCTCTTTCGGATCGCGTGTGACGTTCGGAGCGGCCTGCACGAAGAACGTGCCGCCGTCTCCGTTCGTGCTCGGCTCGAGCAGCGCGGCGACGCCTTCGTCCACGAAGAATTGCATCCGTTTCCGCGCGAACTCCTGAGGGTTGGGTGCCCCGGCAGGCGGGCCGCCCCTGCCGCGGCCGGCGGTCGCGGGCTGCCTGGACAAATCAGCAAGCTCGTTGTCGCTGAAGCGGCGGGCCAGCGGATCGAAGCGCGCGGCGACCTGACGCATTTGCGCCGTCAGCACGAACTTGCCGCGGAGCTTGCCGCGCCAGGTGTCGAAGTCCCGATCCGACTGGATGATCGCCTGTACCGCGTCGCCCGTGATCGGTCCATTGGTGCCGGGTGTCCAGGCTTTGGGGAAGCCGATGAGCGGATAAGCGCGCGGCGTCACCGCCATGGCGACGAACCGCTGGTTCTGCCAGCCGCGTCCGAATGGAAATGGTTCGACGTGGATGCTGGCCAGGCCCCATTCCTTCAGCGTCTTCTGCGTCCAGTCGGCGGCCTCTTTGAAATTCGGCGAACCGGTGAGCCGTGGACCATAGACGTCGGTGAGGTAGCTCGTGATCTCCATCACTTTCGAACGCTGCAGCCCTTCTTCCTTGATCCGATAGACCGCATCGAGGTCCACTTTGTCGTTTGCGGACCATTGAGCGGCCAACGGCAGCACCGAGAGCGCTGCGAGGAAGACAACCAGCACGGGCGTGCGGTGGAATTTCATGACGCGCGAACCTCCATCGGCGAGGACTGTACCGGCTGGCGTGACATAATTCAAGGTTCCATGGCGACGCTGACACCGTTTCGTGCGTTACGTCCGTACCCGGGGGACGCCGCCCGCGTGGCGGCCGTTCCCTACGACGTGGTCACGACCGAGGAGGCACGCGCGCAGGCCGGTGACAACCCGTTGAGCTTTCTGCGCGTGTCGCGCGCCGAGCTCGAGCTGCCACCCGACGCCGATCCACATGCCGACGAGGTGTACGCACGCGCGGTCCGGAACTTCGAAGAGCTGAAACAGACCGTGCTGGTCGTCGAAGGCGAGCCGAGCGTGTACTTGTATCGCTTGCGTCAGGGCCCGCACGAGCAGACCGGAGTGGCCGCCTGCTTTTCGCTCGACGAGTACGACCGCGGCATCATCAAGAAGCACGAGCGGACGCGGCGCGACAAGGAAGACGACCGCACGCGTCATATGCTCGCGCTCGGTGCTCAGACCGGCCCGGTGTTCATGGTGCACCGCGGACAGGCGGCGATCGACACCCTCGTGGCACAGGCTTCGAAGGGCAGTCCGTTGTTCGACATCGACGCAGCCGACGGCGTTCGACACACGCTGTGGCGCCTCGGCGGCCACGACCGCGATGCGCTCGTGGCCGCGTTTGCAGAGATTCCGGCGCTGTATATCGCCGACGGGCATCATCGGGCGGCCAGCGCCGCGCGCGCCCGGCAGGAGATTCGCGATCGCGCGATTCCCCGGTTGTCGCCCGGGGGCGACGCCGACAGCGGGACCATGCTGGGTGTGGCGTTTCCCCACGATCAGGTGCAGATTCTGCCCTATCACCGGACGGTGCGGGACTTTGGAACGCTCGAGCCCCGGGATTTCATGACCGAGCTTCGACAGCGATTCGACGTCGCGCCTGGTGCCGCGGCGCCGGCCCGTCGCGGCGAGATCGCGATGTATCTCGAACACTCCTGGCATACGCTCCGGCCGCGCGTCCGCCCGGATTCTGCCGATCCCATCCGCTCGCTGGACGTGAGCATCCTGCAGAGTCAGCTGCTGGAATCGATTCTGCAGGTCGGCGACGTTCGCACCGACCCCCGGATCGACTTCGTCGGCGGCGCCCGCGGAACGCGTGAGCTGGAACGGCGAGTCGATTCCGGCGCGGCCGCGGTCGCGTTCTCGCTGTTTCCCGTCAGCATCGGCGATCTGATGGCGGTCTCGGACGCCGGCGAAATCATGCCGCCGAAGTCGACGTGGTTCGAGCCCAAGTTGAGAGATGGTTTATTGATACACCTCATCTAGTGGACGATCTCTTTAGATTGCCGCCGCCCGTCCGTCCCCTTGCCGCGGCCAGAGAATTCGGGGGAGCAACCGTGTCACGTGGCCATCCTTCGTTGCAACCCGGCCAGTCCGTGAAGATGTTGGCGACGAAAGCACGAGAAAACGAAGGATCTGTTGGTTTTTCGTGTCTTCGTGATTTCGCGGTTGCATTGTGATTTTCTGATTGTGCTCGAAAAGAGACGCCATGCCGATCACTTCCCGCATCTACAACTTCGCCGCCGGTCCCGCTGTGCTGCCGATGCCCGTCCTCGAGGAGATTCAGCGCGATCTCATCGCGTTGCCCGGCGTCGGGATGTCCATTCTCGAAATCAGCCACCGTTCGAAGACGCTCGAATCGATCATGGCGCAGGCGGAGACTGACATCCGCGCCCTGGCGGATATCCCCGACAACTACCGCGTGCTGTTTCTGCAAGGTGGTGCCAGCCTGCAGTTCTCGATGGTGCCGATGAACCTGCTCGACGCGGGTCTTGTCGCCGACTACATAGACGCCGGGTCGTGGGCAGAGAAGGCGATCGACGAGGCCCGCAAGGTCGGCCAGGTGCACATCGCCGCGTCGACCAAGGCCGAGCGCTACGCGCGCATTCCCGAGCAACGCGAGATGACGTTCTCGCCCGGCGCGGCGTACGTCCACATCACCTCGAACAACACGATCGAGGGCACGCAGTACCGGCGGCTGCCGGACGTCGGAGACGTCGCGCTCGTCAGTGATACGTCCTCTGACATGTTCAGCCGGCCGCTCGACATCCGGCGCCATGCGCTCGTGTACGCGGGCGCACAAAAGAACATGGGCCCGGCGGGCGTCACCCTCGTCATCATTCGCGACGATCTCGTTCGCCGCGCGGCCGCTCGGAAGTCGTCATTGCCGACGATGATGAGCTACGCCGTAGCCGCCGAGCACGGTTCGCTCTACAACACGCCGCCGGTCTTCGCAATTTATGCGCTCGGCCTGGTGATGAAATGGCTCCTCGCTCAAGGTGGACTCGTCGCCATCGAACGCGTCAACGAACGAAAGGCCGCCACGCTCTATGCCGAGATCGACCGCACCGGTTTCTATCGGGGCACGGCGGCGGCGGCCGACCGGTCTCGGATGAACGTGACGTTCCGCCTGGCCACCGAGGATCTCGAGAAGCGATTCGTCGCCGAGGCCACCGCGGCGGGGTTGGACGGCCTCAAGGGGCACCGCGCTGTGGGCGGCATGCGCGCGTCGATCTACAACGCCTTTCCGGAGAACGGAGTGGCCGCGCTCGTCGATTTCATGAAGGAGTTCGAGCGGCGACACGGATAACCGCGCGTTCAGGCCTCGTCCGTTGGGACATCCGCCTCGTCGCGCGCCCCAAGGCCCGAGGATGCCGAGCGTTCCGTGCTAGAGTGGCCCGTTTGGTCCGTGGCGTTCCCGGCCAGGCCGGCGATATCACCGCGGACGGGCGTTCTTCGGAGGGCAACGGATGCTATTTTCCTTCTTGATGAGCCTCATCGTCGCGGCCATCCTGATTCAGGTTGCCGTGATGGGTACGACGATCTACCTCCATCGGTCCGCGACGCATCGCGCGCTGGTTTTGCATCCCGCCGTTTCGTTCGTGTTCCGGTTCTCCCTGTGGCTGACGACCGGGCTCTGCACCAAGGAATGGGTGGCGGTTCACCGCAAGCATCACGCGTTCACCGACGAAGAGGGGGATCCGCACAGCCCGCAGCTGATGGGATTCTGGTCCGTCCAACTCGGCAACGTGTTCCTCTACGTCAAGGAAGCGAAGAACAAGGAAGTGATCGAGCGCTACGCGCGCGACATCAACGAGGATTGGTGGGACCGCACGTTCTTCAACAAAGGCCTGCTCGGCCTCTCGATTGGGACCGGGTTGCTGTGCGCGATCATGGGCTGGTGGGCGCTGGTCGCCGCCGGCATACACGCGGTGATGTATGTGTTCGTGCTCTCGTCCTCGATCAACGGACTCTGTCATTCCGTCGGCTACAGGAACTTCAACAACACCGCGACCAATCTGCGCTTCCTGGCGCTGTTGACCGGCGGCGAAGGTCTCCACAACAACCATCACGGGTTTCCGCGCAGCCCGAAGTTCAGCTTCAAGGCCAGCGAGATCGACCCCGCGTGGCCGATTATCAAGCTGCTCATCGCCTGCGGTCTCGCCACGTCGTACAAGACCATCGAGGAAACGGCGTAACCGGCAGGTTGCTGTTCTACCTTTTCACTTCAGCGCGTTTTTCAGCAGCTAGTGTCCTGCGTTCGATGATTTAGTACACGGCTTCCGGCGCGCGGCGCCCGCATGGCAAGGCGCGACGACCGAGGATACCGGGAGTATCTGAGGGAGGAGCAACGCCGCCAGGCGGGATGCAGCGCTCGCCGAATGCAGACGGACTCTTGCCAGGGGCTGCTAGTGTCCGGCTGATGGGTGGGGCCGGCGCCGGCGCCGTCTGCGCCGGCGGCGCGGGACGATTTGTTCGACCTGTCCCGGTTCGATCCCCGGCTCGGTCGGTTCCTCTTCCGCGAGCAACGCCTTCCAGTGCGCCACCGTCTCGGGGGAGTCCCCGTGAATTTCCAACCAGGCCAGCGCTTCCCGGAAGACGCTGCGGTGGGTCAGTGCACGCTTGGCACGCGGGTTTGCCGAGAAATCACGCAGCCGTCGCTGCAGCCCGAGCAGCTGCCGGAGGCGCTCGATGTCGCGCCGCGCCAGCGGCAGCTGACCCAATTGCGGTCCGGCGGGCCGCCGGCGGTCCTGCCCTTCCGGCAGGGCCTGAAAACCGTTCACACCACCGTGCGCCCGGCCGCCCTGCATCAGCCCGAGCGGCACAATCAAGCAGCCGAGCAGAATCGCATTGGTCAGGACGTCGGGTGTCGAGTCGAACTGGCGCCGATAGGCGTCGAGCTCGGCGAGCGACCGCCAGAGCGATGCCGCGGCGCCGCGATGGAGCTCTTCGGAGATCGGCTCGAGCAATCCCAGGCGCGCGAGATCGCGGAACGTTCGCTCGGACGCGCCGGCGCGCAGGATCTTGTAGTACTCCTCCAGCAGGCGGGGCGCGGAGCTCCGCGCGATCTCGTGGCGGTGGATCTGAATGGCGTCCAGGCTCTGCGGATCGATCGTGAAGTCGAGCCGAGCCGCCAGCGCCACCGCGCGCATCATGCGGACGGGATCCTCCCGAAACCGGACTTCGGGATCGCCAATCGACCGGACGATCCCCGCCTGCAGATCCTCGAGCCCGTCCACGTAGTCGATGACCGAGAAGGTGGCAATGTCGTAAAAGAGCGCGTTGATCGTGAAATCGCGGCGAAACGCGTCCTGTTCCGGCGTGCCGAAGGTGTTGTCGTGATGAATCAGGTGGTCGTTCTTGGCGTCGGGAGCCGTCTCTTTCGTCGGCTCGGCCCGTGGCAGCGTCTGCTCATGACTCGCGTCGTCAAACGATCCGGACGGTAGATGATGCACGGGCGCGGGCACCCCGTCCTCCACCACTTCTTCGCCGGGAGCCACTTGCCGTCGAAACGTGGCGACCTCGATCACCTTCGATCCGAACTTCACGTGCGCCAGACGAAACCGACGGCCAATGATCCAGCAGTTTCTGAAGAGCTTCTTCACCTGATACGGATGCGCCGACGTGCCGATGTCGAAATCCTTCGGACGCCGGCCGATCAGGAGGTCGCGGACGCTGCCGCCAACGAGGTAGGCGGTGTGCTCGAACTGACGAAGCCGGTAGAGGACCTTCAGCGCGTCCGCGTCGATCCCGCGCCGAGAGATCGCGTGCTCGGCTCGAGGCACGATCCGTGGTTCGACCATCGACGGCATTGTACCAAAGACCCAAACACGCCACCCTAACTGTATATAAATCAGCGACTTATGTGTTTTGGAGGCGCCTTTGGTCAGTGTTTGGCGTCTTTCCAGTTGGGACCGATCCCGACGTCGACGGTCAGCGGCACGGCCAGGACGGCGGCGGATTGCATGCGTTCGCGCACGAGGGCCGCGATTTCCTCCGCTTCGTCGGCACGCACCTCGAACAGCAGTTCGTCGTGGACCGTCAGGATCATGCGCGCGCCGGGGTGCGAGGCGAGCGCCGCGTGCACGTCGATCATCGCGCGTTTCAGGATGTCGGCGGCCGAACCCTGAATCGGGAGGTTGACCGCTTCGCGCTCGGCAGCGGATCGGCGCTGAAAGTCGCGGCTCATCAGCTCTGGCATCAGCCGTTTGCGCCCGTACATGGTCTTGACGATGCCTGTGGCGCGGCCTTCGTCGAGCGTCCGGTCGATGAACGCGCGGACGCGCGGGAAGCCGGCGAAATACGCGTCGATGAACTCCTGCGCGACCTGCGGCGTGACGCCGATATCCTTGGCGAGGGTAAACGCCGTCTTGCCGTACAACAGCGCGTAGTTGATCATCTTCGCGGTGCTCCTCAGCTCGTGCTTGTCGCGACCGCTGTTGGCGCCGAAGATCTTGACCGCGGTCTGCTCGTGGAAGTCCGCCCCCTGCCGGAACGCTTCGATGAGCACCGGGTCGTCGGCAAGGTGTGCGAGCACGCGGAATTCGATTTGCGAGTAGTCCGCCGAGATGAGCAGGTGGCCCTCGTCGGCGATGAAGGCGCGCCGAATCTCCCGGCCGAGCTCGGTGCGAATTGGAATGTTCTGCAGGTTGGGATCGCTGCTGCTCAAGCGACCGGTCGCCGCCACCGCTTGATTGAAGGACGTATGGACGCGACCCGTATTCGGGTTGACCAGCTGGGGGAGGGCGTCGATATAGGTGCCCTTCAGCTTCATCAGGCTGCGCCATTCGAGGATCTGACGCGGCAGCTCGTGCGAGAGTGCGAGCTCTTCCAGGACCTCGACGGCGGTCGACGGCGCGCGAGAGGTCCCGGTTCGTTTCAGGACCGGTAGCTGAAGCTTGTCGAAGAGCACCTCGGACAGCTGTTTCGGCGATCCGATGTTGAATTCCCCGCCCGACAGTCCGTAGATCTGCGCGGTCCGCTGGGCCAGATCGCGCTCGATGCGCTGCGACTGGGCGGCAAGCGCCTCGACGTCGATGCGGACTCCGGCGCGCTCGATGGCGATCAGCACCGGAATGAGCGGCCGTTCCAACGTCTCATATACCTCGGTCAGCCGACCGTTGACCATCAGCTCGCGAAGGAGCGGCGCGAGCTGGCCAGCCAGGTCGGCCCGCTCGCCCCCGTAGTCGAGCACCGCCTCGGCCGGAATGTCGGCCAGAGACACCGCCTTCGCGCCTCGCCCACAGAGATCCGCTTCGGCGAGCGCCTTGTAGCTGGTGTGCTCGAGCGCGAGATCCTCGAGGGTGTGGCCGGAACGGGTGGCGTCGACCAGGTAGCTGGCCAGCATCGTGTCGAGATCGATGCCCCGGAGCGTCACGCCGTGGCGAGCCAGCACCACCGCGTCGAACTTCAAATCGTGGCCCACCTTCCGAATCGACTCGTCCTCGAGGATCGGCCGCAGCGTGTCGAGCGCGACGGCAATCGACACCGACTCCAGCTCGCCCAGCCCGCGATGACCGATCGGCACGTAGTCTGCGTCCCGCGGCGCGGTGGAGAACGCGAGCCCGATAATGCCGGCGCGCATCGACGCGGGACCGTCTGAAATGACGCGAAACGCGAAGCCGCCGGCGGACGTCAGTCGATCGGCCAGGTCCCGAAACGCCAACGGGGTGTTGACCGCTCGATAGCTCCTCGCCGTAGTCTCGGCGGTCGGCGCATACTCCTTGGCGAGCCCGCGAAACCCCAACTCGTTGAAGATTTCGAACGAGCGCTGCCGGGATCCGCCACGATAGGTGAGCGCCGCAGGATCGAAGTCGACGGGTACGTCGGTGCGGATGCGCGCAAGCGTCTGGCTTTGGCGCGCCTCCCCGGCGTGGCCGATCAGGCCCTCGCGATATCGCTTGTTCTTGACCTCGGCCGCGTGCAGGAGCAGGTTGTCGAGCGTTCCGTAGGCCGAAATCAGCTCGCGTGCGCCCTTGTCTCCGATGCCCGGCACGCCCTTGATGTTATCGATCGTGTCGCCCATCAGCGCGAGCACATCGACCACCTGCTCGGGCGCGACGCCGAACTTCTGCCTGACGCCCTCGGCGTCGAACCAGGTGCCCTCATCGCGGGGGTTGAAGACGCGAATATCGTCGCGGACGAGCTGAAAAAAGTCCTTGTCCATCGTCACGATTGCGACCGCGAACCCGGCGGCGAATGCCTGTTGGGTCAGCGTTCCAATCACATCGTCGGCCTCGTAGCGCTCGGAGGTGAGAATCGGCACGCCGAGCGCCTCGCACGCGGCGTGCACCATCGAAATCTGCTGGGCGAGCTCGTCGGGCATCTGCGCGCGGTTGGCCTTGTAGTCGGCGACCAGATCGTCGCGGAACGTGCGGCCCGGCAAATCGAACGACGCGGCGATGTACTGCGGCGTCTCCTCTTTGAGCAACTTGCGCAGCATCGTCACAAAAATGTAGACGGCGTTGGTCGCCTGACCCTTGGCGTTGCGCAGCAGGCCACCCTCGGCGGTGCGCACCGGGGCGTGATACGCCCGGTACATCTGCGAGCTCCCATCGATCAGGTAAAGCACCGGTTTTGCGGGCATCAGAGCAGGGTATCATTGCCGGTGATGCGGCGTGTTCGAGCGCTGCTGCTTGCGACGTCCCTCGTCGCGACGGCGTGCAGCTCCGGTGGATTCTTCCGCCCTTACGAGTACGAAGAAGAAATATATTTATCGCTCGACGGGTCGGCGACTGTGTACGTGAACAGTTCGCTGGCCGCGCTCAATGCCTTGCGCGGCGCGTCGTTCGGCACCGATCCGGCAGTGCCGGTCGATCGAGAAAAAGTCCGCGAATTTTACGCGACCCCTGTGACGCGGGTCCTGACCACGCCGACCTCGTCGCGGCGCAGCGGCCGTCGCTTCGTGCACGTCAAGCTCGACGTGCCTGATGTGCAGAAGCTGGGAGAGGCCGCGCCGTTCTCGTGGTCGACCTACTCGCTGACTCGGGACACCGACCGGTACGTGTTTCGGCAGAAGATTGGCGCGGCCGCCAGTGTGAACGGCGGCACGAAGGCCAGCTGGACCGGGAACGAACTCGTGGCCTTTCGGCTGCACCTGCCGAGCGAAATCGTGTACCACAACGCCGGTCCAGGAAACCCCAGGCGCGGAAACATCCTCGTCTGGGAGCAGTCGCTCGCCGATCGCCGGCGGGGTGAGCCGCTCACCCTCGATGCGAGGATGAAAACGCAGTCAATTTTGTACAGCACGCTGAAACTGTTCGGCGTCACCTTCCTGGTCGTCGCCGCGCTGTTCGTGCTGTTGATTTGGTGGATACTTCGTCAGGGAAAACCGGCCGGCGCGAGAAGTTAGTGTCGTGTCTCAGACGTTCGTTGGCATTCGGCCGGCGATGCATCCCGGCGGGTAGCGTTGCTCATCGCTCACACATTCCCGATATGCTTGCTCTTCGCGCCTTGCCGGCCGGGCGCCGCACCGCCGTCGGCGCAACAACGAACGTCTGAGACACGACACTAGGCGATCAATTACACGAACGGACAAGACATGGCGACCACAGAGTCCAAAATCATATATACGCTGACCGACGAAGCCCCCGCGCTGGCCACCTATTCCTTCCTGCCGATCGTCCAGACGTTCGCGCGGCCGTGCGATGTCGTGGTTGAAACCCGCGATATCTCGCTGGCCGGCCGAATCCTCGCGAGCTTTCCAGAGAAGCTGACGCCGGCGCAGCGACTTGACGACGCGCTGGGCGAACTGGGCGAACTGGCGAAGCGGCCGGAGGCCAACATCATCAAGCTGCCGAACATCAGCGCATCGATGCCGCAGCTGAAGGCCGCCATTGCCGAGCTCCAGGCACAGGGTTACGCGCTGCCAGACTATCCCGACGATCCTTCAAACGACGACGAGAGGGCGATTCGGGCGCGCTACGACAGGGTCAAGGGCAGCGCCGTCAACCCGGTGCTGCGTGAGGGAAACTCCGACCGCCGGGCGCCCAACGCCGTCAAACAGTACGCGAGGAACAACCCCCACTCGATGGGCGCCTGGTCCCGCGCCTCCAAATCTCACGTCGCGCACATGAGCAGCGGCGACTTCCGTTCGAATGAACGGTCGATCACGATCCGCGCGGCTGGTGCCGTACGAATCGAGCTCGTCGCGCCCGACGGCGGAGTCACCGTGCTCAAGGAGAGGACGCCCGTGCTCGCCGGCGAGATCCTCGACGCGACCGCCATGAGCGTCGGTGCGCTGAAGGCGTTTCTGGAACGTCAGATGGAGGATGCGAAAGCAGGCGGCCTGCTGTTTTCCCTGCATCTGAAGGCGACGATGATGAAGGTGTCGGACCCGATCATCTTTGGCCACGCCGTGCGCGTATTTTTCAAAGACGTGTTCGAAAAGCACGGCGCGGTCCTCGACCAACTTGGCGTCAACGCGAACAACGGCCTCGGCAATCTTCTCGACGCGATCAAGGCGCTGCCGGAGGCGAAACGCTCGGAAATCCAAGCCGATATTCAGGCCGCGTACGACCGGCGGCCCGGCATCGCGATGGTGAATTCGGCGAGGGGCATCACCAACCTGCACGTGCCGAGCGACGTCATCGTCGACGCATCGATGCCCGCGATGATCCGCGCCTCCGGCCAGATGTGGAACAAAGACGGCAAGCTGCAGGATACCAACGCGGTGATCCCGGACAGCAGCTACGCGGCGGTGTACCAGGAAACGATCGACTTCTGCAAGGAGAACGGCGCGTTCGATCCGAGGACGATGGGGACAGTGCCCAATGTCGGGCTGATGGCACAGGCGGCGGAAGAGTACGGCTCGCACGACAAGACCTTCGAGGTCCCTCATGCAGGGACGGTGCGCGTCGTCGATTCGACCGGCGCGACGTTGCTGGCACAGGCGGTCGATGCCGGTGACATCTGGCGCATGTGTCAGACCAAGGACGCCCCGGTCCAGGACTGGGTCAAGCTCGCGGTCTCGCGTGCCCGGGCGAGTGGTATGCCCGCGGTGTTCTGGCTGGACGAGACACGCGCCCACGATGCCGAGCTGATCAGGAAGGTGAGAACCTACCTCGCGAACTACGACACGACCGGCTTGCGGATCGACATCATGTCCCCCGCGGAGGCAGCGCGCTTCACGCTCACGCGGCTCAAAGCCGGCCAGGACACCATTGCGGTCACCGGCAACGTGTTGCGCGACTACCTGACCGACCTCTTCCCGATCCTCGAGGTCGGCACGAGCGCGAAGATGCTCTCCATCGTGCCACTGATGAACGGCGGCGGCATGTTTGAAACCGGGGCCGGCGGATCGGCCCCCAAGCACGTGCAACAGTTTCTCGAGCAAAACCACCTCCGGTGGGATTCGCTCGGCGAATTTCTCGCCCTTGCCGTCTCGCTCGAACACCTGAGCGAAGTGACGGGCAACCGCCGAGCGAAGGTACTGGCGACCACTCTGGACCAGGCGACCGGCACGCTGCTCGAAAACCGGAAGTCGCCGTCGCCCAACGTCAACGAGCTGGATAACCGCGGCAGTCATTTCTACCTGGCGCTCTATTGGGCTGAAGCGATGGCCACCCAAGGCGACGATCTCGAGCTGCGCGCGCGTTTCGCGCCGCTGGCCAGAACCTTGACGGACAACGAAGCGCAGATCGTCGGCGAACTGAACGCCGTTCAGGGGAAGCCGGTGGACATCGGAGGCTACTACGCGCCGAAACCGGAGCTCGCCTCCAGGGCGATGTGTCCAAGCAGCACCTTCAATGCAGCGCTGGCGTCGTTTTAGTGCCCACGTGCCAGGTTCAAGCCCACCGGCTTACAGCCGGTCAGCTTTCAGCAGGTCGGGCCGTGAGATGTTTCGGACCAACGAGCACGTGGGCATCGTGCGAACCACGATCGTGACTATTGAACGACTGCCGCACGCAGGCGGCGCGGTCTGCGACTTTCAGTCGCGCGCGGAGACTACCGTCTTTCAGGCGGTAGTCGTTCAACGACCTCCGGTCCTGACGCGTCAATGACAAAGAAGACGTCCGAGCCGTCCGGGGCATCGGGCGTCGCGTCTGGTTTGACGACGTGAAAGAGTATCCCTACTGGTGGGACTCGCTGCCGGCCGTCCCGGCCGACACTGAAAACCTCGAACCACGACGTCCGCACGCGCAGCCCACCGCCTTGCCCGCCCGCGCGGACGTGGCGATCGTTGGCGCGGGATACACGGGACTTGCCGCGGCGCGTCACCTGTCGCGCGGCGGGGCGTCGGTTGTCGTCCTCGAAGGGGGGCGCGTGGGATGGGGCGCCAGTTCGCGCAACGGCGGCCAGGTGCTGACCGGCATGAAGCTCGATCCGGCGACGCTCGTGGCCCGTTTCGGCCAGGCGCGCGCGCGCGAGTTGTTCGCGGCGTCGCTCGAATCGATCGTCGCGCTCGAGCGCATCATTGCCGACGAAGCGATGCAGTGCGAATACGAGCGCACGGGTCACCTGGTCGCCGCGAGCAAGCCGTCTCACTTCGAGGCGTTTCGGGAGGAGCAGTCGCTGCTCGCTCACGTCTTCAACCACACGGTCGATCTGGTATCGGCCGCCGATCAGCGCACCGAGCTTGGATCGAACGCGTACCACGGCTTGATGGTCGACGAGCGCAGTGGCGCACTCAATCCCGCGCGCTATGTGAATCAACTGGCTGGCGCGGCGATTCGAGCCGGCGCCAGCATCATCGAGGAGACACCGGTGCGCTCCGTGAGCCGGACCGGCGCGGTGTGGACCATCGCGACCAGTCGCGGGACCGTCCAGGCCGGCGAACTGCTGGTCGCGACCAACGGCTACGCGAGCGCCGCCACCCCGTGGCTTCAGCGACGGTTCGTACCGATTGGCAGCTATGTCATCGCGACCACGCCGCTCGCGCAGGACCTGATCGCGACGATCATTCCGAAGCGTCGGATGGTGTTCGACTCGAAGCACTTCCTGCATTACTTCCGGCTGACTTCGGATCGCCGTCTACTCTTTGGCGGCCGCGCCGTGTTCGCGAAGCCAACCGCCGACACGACCGCCCGCTGCGCCGCCATTCTGCAGCGCGATATGGTGGCGGTCTTCCCGTCGCTCGGCGCATCGCCGGTTGAGTACGGATGGAGCGGCAACGTGGCGTTTACCCGCGACCAGATGCCGCGCGCCGGACGACTTCGCGGCGCGTTCTATGCGGGCGGCTATTGCGGTCACGGCATTGCGATGGCGACCTATCTCGGCACGCTCGTGGCGCGGCGCATGGCGGGCGAACAGGTCGACCATCCGCTGTTCGACGATCAGTTTCGAGCGATCCCCTTCTACTACGGCACGCCCTGGTTTCTCCCGATCGCCGGCGCGTACTACGCGCTGATGGATTGGCTGCACTAAGGCCCTAAAGCCACGTCCCTTCGTACGAAAACATGCGGTCGTCACATCAAATGATCGCCAGGTTGGTGTCACTGCCGACACAGTGAGACTGAATCTCGATTTCAGTAACGTGACCGCCGTGAACATTTCTCATAGCATGCTTCTCGTCGTCCGCACGACGCGGCTTTCAAGGCGGTACTGCGGTTTCCTCCATGGACGAGAAATCGACTACTCACCATCGCGACCGTCGCCGCACCGCGCCTCGTCGTCGTCCTTTCGATCCGCGCAGGTGGAGCATCCTCTCCGCGCGAGGGCTGCTGGCGATCGGGTTCACGATATTCGGCGCTGAAGCGACGGTGCTGTTGGCGCAAGCGCCCGTCAACCCGCCGGCGGCCGTCAGCAAACTGAAGCTCGATACCGGCAAGGAAATCTACGACGCCGGGTGCGTGGCGTGCCACGGCCCCGACGGGAAAGGACAGTCGCAGAACCTCGCCGGCTTCGAGCGGCCGCCGACGTTTCCGGACTTCAGCGACTGTCCCACTTCGACGCCCGAAGCGGATGTGCAGTGGCGCTCGATCATCACCAATGGCGGTTCGGCGCGAGCGTTCTCCCAGATCATGCCGTCGTTCAAGGATCTGTTGACGCAGGATCAAATCGGCAAGGTGATCGATCAGCTTCGCAGCTTCTGCACCGAGCCGGCCTGGCCCAGGGGCAACTTGAACTTCCCGCGCGCGATGATCACCGAGAAGGCGTTTCCAGAGAACGAGACCGTGATTGCCGGGGCGATCAACGCCCGCGGATCGCCCGGTGTCGCCACGACGGCCTTCTACGAACAGCGGATCGGCGCCACCGCGATGATTGAAGTCGCCATTCCCTACGCCTTCACCCACGAGAGCGGCGATTGGGGCGCAGCGCTGGGCGATCTCGCGCTCGGGTACAAGCAGAAGCTGTTTCACAGCCTCAAGAGCGGATCGATCTTCAGCGTCGGCGGCGAGATCATTGCTCCCACCGGCAATACGATCCTGGGGACCGGCGGAGAGTCGACCGTGTTCGAAGCGTTCGCCGCCTTCGGCCAGCGCCTGCCGGCAAACAGCTTCCTGCAGGTTCATACCGGATTTGAACTGCCGGCCCACCCTGACGATGTGCCTCGCGCCTACTACCTGCACACCGCAATCGGCAAGACCTTCAGCGCCGATGGCGGATTCGGCAGAAGCTGGTCGCCGATGATGGAATTCATCGCCGATCGGGATCTCGTCAGCGGCGCGACGACGAACTGGGACCTCGTGCCGCAACTCCAGATCCCGATGAGCAAGCGGATGCACATCCTGGGCAGCCTCGGCTTCCGGATTCCCGCCAACAACACGGCGAACCGTCAGAAACAGTTCATGTTCTATGTGCTGTGGGATTGGGCGGACGGCGGTTTAACCCAGGGTTGGTAACGGAGCGTCGCATGTTCAGGATGGTGGTTCTGTTTTTTGCCGTCGCGATCGCGATTGCCCTGGTGCAGGCGCCACGCGCCCAATCGCTACAGAGCGCGGCGTCGGGGAAAGCCGCGACGCACGACGTCGCCTCGCAGAAGAACTACGGCACCCACTTCCAGACATCGGACCGCTGCTTTGCCTGCCACAACGGCATCACCACCCCCTCGGGCGAAGACATCTCGATTGGCGTCAACTGGCGAACCAGCATGATGGCCAATGCCGGTCGCGATCCGTACTGGATGGCGGCCGTACGTCGCGAGACCATCGACCACCCCACGGCGGCCCGACTCATCCAGGACGAATGCAGCATCTGCCACATGCCGATGATGCGCTACGAAGCCAAGCTGGCCGGCGGTGAAGGGGAGGCCTTTGCGCATCTCCCCCCCGACTTGAGCAAGCTCGGCGACCGGTTGGCCGACGATGGCGTGTCGTGCTCGGTGTGCCACCAGATTACGGATCAGAATTTCGGCCGGCGGGAGAGCTTCGTCGGCGGATTCAAGATCGACGAGAAGACCGAGGGCGGCGAGCGGCATGTGTTTGGTCCATTCGAGGTCACTAACGGCCATCGGACCATCATGAAATCCTCGTCGACGTTCCAGCCGCAGGAAGCCAAGCACATTCGCTCGTCCGAGCTATGCGCCACCTGCCATACGCTGCTGACGCAGGCGCTCGACGCTCAGGGCCAGGTGATCGGCGAACTGCCGGAACAGGTGCCCTATCAGGAATGGCTGCACAGCGACTACCGCGAGACGCGAAGCTGCCAGTCCTGTCACATGCCCGTGGTGAAAGAGGACGTGCCGATCACGTCCGTGTTCGGCGAGCCCCGCGCCGGCTTTTCGCGGCATACCTTCGTCGGCGGCAATTTTTTCATGCAGCGGATGCTGAACCGGTTTCGCAACGACCTGTCCGTCCCCGCGCCGCCCCAGGAAATGGATGCCGCGGTGAATCGGACGATTGCTCACCTGCAATCGGAAACGGCCAGGGTCACGGTGCAAAGCGTGGACATCCGCGACCGTCGACTGGCTGTCGGCATTTTGGTGGAGAACCTGGGCGGCCACAAGCTGCCGACCGCGTATCCGTCGCGCCGGGTGTGGCTGCACGTGACCGTACGCGATCGCGGTGGAAAGGTCGTCTTCGAGTCCGGCGCCCTGAATCCGAACGGCGCCATTCAAGGCAACGACAACGACGAAGATGCCAGCCGTTTCGAACCGCATCACACGGAGATCACCAGTCCCGATCAGGTGCAGATTTACGAGAGCGTGATGGCCGGCTCCGACGGGGCGCTGACCACGGGGCTGCTGACCGCTCTGCGCTACGTGAAAGACAATCGGCTGCTCCCGCGCGGATTCGACAAGCGCACGGCGGAGAAGGACGTCGCCGTGCGCGGCGACGCGGAAGGAGACATGGATTTTTCGGGCGGCGGCGACCAGACGCGATACACGATCGCCCTTGGGGATGCTCAAGGGCCGCTCCAGGTGGACGCGGAATTGTGGTATCAACCGATTGCGTATCGCTGGGCCATGAATCTCAAGAAGTACGACGCGATGGAGCCCAGACGTTTCGTCGGCTACTACGAGGAGACGGCGTCGGGTTCCGGTGTGATGCTGGCGCACGCGTCCGCGACGAAGTAGTCAGGTTGGATCGTTCTTCGATACACTCCCACCAATCATGACGACCGCCGCCGAGAGTCCCGGCAGCCAACCAACCACGCCGCGGCGGCGGATGCTGATCGACGGTCGGGCGGTCGAGAGCTCCGACCGACAGTGCATCGAGGTCGAAAGTCCCGCGAGCCGCACGGTGATCGGCGAGGTCCCGCGGGCAACGCCGGCCGATGTCGATGCGGCCGTACGGGCGGCTGCCGCCGCATTCGAGGGGTGGCGGCAAGTGGCCCCGCGCGACCGCGGGCGGCTGCTGTCGAGGATCGCCGATGCCGTCGAGGCGGACGTCGAATCGCTGTCTCGGACCGTCGCCCTGGAAACGGGCAACGCCATTCGCACGCAGGCCAGGCCCGAAGTGAAAGGCGCGGTCGACGTGCTGCGCTATTTCGGCGGCGTGGCGGGCGAGGTCAAAGGCGAGACCGTGCCGCTCGGTGAGCACGTCCTCAGCTACACGCGGCGTGAACCGATTGGCGTGGTCGGGGGGATCGTCCCCTGGAACGCACCGGTGATCCTTGGCACGCTCAAGATTGCGATGTCGGTGGCCGCGGGTAACACGCTGGTGCTGAAGGCGGCGGAAGACGCCCCGCTCGCACTGCTGCGTGTCGCGGAGTTGTGCAACGAGCACCTGCCTCCAGGCGTCGTGAACCTGCTGACCGGATATGGCGAGGAATGCGGCGCGGCGCTGGCGCGGCATCCGCTCGTCCGCAAGCTGTCGTTCACCGGGTCCACCGAAGTCGGCAAGCTCATCATGCACGCGGCGGCGGATCGCATCGTGCCCGTGTCGCTCGAGCTCGGCGGGAAGAGTCCCGCGATCGTCTTTCCTGATGCTGATGACGTGCGCACGGTGGACGGGGTGATTTCAGGGATGCGTGTCACGCGCCAGGGGCAGTCCTGCACGGCGGGGTCGCGCCTGTTCCTGCACCGATCGGTCTTCGAATCCTTTCTGACCAAACTGGTCACAAGGCTCGAGACCCTGCGCATCGGCGATCCGCTCGATGAAGCCACCGACATGGGCGCGATCATCAATCGCAAGCAGTTCGACCGGGTGTGCGGCTACATTCAAGACGGTCTCGATCAGAAAGAAGCGCGGGTGCTGCTCGGCGGATTGCCGCCGGCCACCGGTCCTCTGTCGCAGGGGTACTTCGTTCAGCCAACCGTTTTTGCCGACGTGAGCAACGACTGGCGCATCGCGCGCGAGGAGATTTTCGGTCCGGTGATGGTGGCGATTCCATGGGACGACGAGGGCGAGGCCATCCGCATGGCGAACGACAGCCATTACGGCCTTGCCGCGTACGTGTGGACGCACGACATCGGCAAGGCGCTCACAATGGCCCACGCGATCGAGTCGGGCTGGATTCAAATCAACCAGGGGCTCGGTCAGTCTCCCGGGCATTCCTACGGGGGATTCAAGCAAAGCGGCATCGGCCGTGAATTTTCCCTCGAAGGCATGCTGGACAGCTTCACCCAGCGCAAGAGCGTCACCGTGAACCTTCGCTACTGAGCAGGATATCTTCCGCGCGCTCAGCCAACGCCCTCGTCAATTCCGTCGCGGCGCTGTTCTGCCCCAAGGCAGGGTCTGGTATCCCAGCGAGGCATTTCCAATCTGCTACGATGCCCGCGTGACGCACTTTACATCGCCAAACGGGATCACGATATGAGCGAGCCATTCATCGTCGCAAAAACGGCCGAGGGCAGGGAGTTGTCCTTCAACCCCGTGATGGGTAATCGCCACGGCCTGATTACGGGCGCCACCGGAACGGGCAAGACCGTGAGTCTCCAGGTGCTCGCGGATCACTTCTCGCAACTCGGCGTTCCGGTGTTCCTCGCCGATGTCAAAGGCGACCTCTCCGGCGTCGCTGCGGCCGGATCGGAGTCGCCGAAGCTGAAGCAGCGTCTGGCCGCCGCGGGCATCGACGAGCCGACCTGGAGCGCCAATCCCGTCGTGTTCTGGGACGTCTTCGGGCGGCGCGGGTTTCCCGTACGGGCGACTGTCTCGGACCTCGGGCCGCTGCTGCTCGGCCGACTCTTCAATCTGAATGCCACTCAGCAAGGCGTGCTGTCGCTCGTATTCAAGGTCGCCGACGATGGCGGCCTGCTGCTGCTCGATTTGAAGGATCTGCGCGCGATGCTGCAGTACGTCGGCGACAACGCCCGGCAGTTCACGACTCAGTACGGCAACGTGTCGACCGCGTCGATCGGCACGATCCAACGCGCGCTGCTCGAGATCGAGCAGCAGGGCGGCGAGAAGTTCTTCGGCGAGCCGATGCTCGACATCGACGATCTCATCCAGACCGATCGCCTCGGACGAGGCGTCGTGAACGTCCTCGTGGCCGATGAATTGGTACGGCAGCCGAAGCTCTATGCGACCTTCCTGCTGTGGATCCTGTCGGAGCTCTTCGAACGGTTGCCTGAGGTTGGCGATCCGGAAAAGCCCGCCCTCGTCTTCTTTTTTGACGAGGCGCACTTGTTGTTCAACGACTCGCCGGCCGCGCTCGTCGACAAAGTCGAGCAGGTCGTGCGTCTGATTCGTTCGAAGGGCGTGGGCGTCTATTTCGTGACCCAAAGCCCGTCGGACATCCCCGACACCGTGCTCGGCCAGCTCGGCAACCGCGTTCAGCACGCGCTGCGTGCCTTCACGCCGCGCGATCAGAAAGCGGTGAAAACGGCCGCCCAGACACTGCGCCAGAACCCCAAGGTCAACATTGAGCAGGTGATCACCGAGCTCGCTGTCGGAGAGGCGCTGGTGTCATTGCTCGACGAGAAGGGCAGCCCGCAGATCACGGATCGAGCGTGGGTGGTGCCACCGTGCTCGCGCATCGGTCCCATCGCGGACGGCGATAGGGATCGGATCCGTCGCGACGGACAGGCGCTGTACGGCCACTACGAGCAGACGGTCGACCGCGAATCCGCGTATGAAAAGCTGAAGAACAGAACGCTGTCCAAAGAAGGGGGAACGACGGTCGTGCCTCCGGCGTCGACCGGGCAACCGCCTTCGTCCGGCACACCCTCACCGACGCCGTCAGCCACGCCATCCGGACCGTCGGTCATGTCGGGCCTCGCTGGTACGCTTGCGGGTGTCTTCCTCGGCACGACCGGGCCGCGCGGCGGTCATCATGATGGGCTGATCGACTCGGCTGCGAAGAGTGCCGTGCGCGCGGTCGGCTCGGGGGTGGGCCGCGCTATTCTTCGCGGCGCGCTCGGGTCGATCCTCGGCGGCCGTTCGCGCTGAACCGCGACCCTACGGTAGTGTCAAGGTCAACCACGAGATCGCCGAGGTCATCGAGAAAAATCCCAGCGTTCTACCTCGGTGCACTCGGTGTGCTGCTCAGAAAATGACGACGCAAACGTCTTAGAGGCCTGTGAAACGAAACGTTGGGACGTTGTTCATAGATCCTTCACGCGGACGCTCACGGTTTTCATGCTACGGTGTGCGCCCCCGCTCATGACGACTCGGTGGTAAAACGCCAACGGGCGCTGTTGCGCGTTCTCGGAGTGAGCTTCGGCCTTGCCGTCACTCTTGGCAGCACCATCGGCGTCGGCATTCTCCGCACACCGGGGACGGTCGCGGCACAGCTCGGAAACGTCCGGCTCGTTGTCGCCCTCTGGTTGGTCGGGGGACTCTACGCGCTGTTGGGCACGCTGGCGGTGGCGGAGCTTGCGACCATGTTGCCGCAGGCCGGCGGCTGGTATCTGTACGCCCGCCGGGCGCTCGGGGAATACGCAGGATTCGTTGTCGGCTGGCTCAATTGGGCGGCGTTTTGCACATCGTCCGCCTCCATCGCGATTGCCCTCGGCGACTACGGCGTCAGGCTGGCGCCGATGCTCTCGGGCAACACGCGAGAAATTGCGATCGCCGTCCTTGTCCTCTTCACCTTGATGCATTGGCTGGGCGTCCGGATTGGCAGTCGGGTTCAAGAGTGGATGAGTTTTGCGACCACGCTCGGATTCCTGGCCCTGGTTGTCGCATGCTTTGTCTTTGGCGGAGCCGACAGACTGAACAGCGGTGAGCAGGCGGGCAGGTTCATCCCGACGACCTCCTCGGTCTTTCTTGCTCTCGTCGTGTCGTTTCAGTCGGTGATCTTCACGTACGACGGCTGGTACAGCGCGATCTACTTCTCAGAAGAAGACACGGACCCGGCGCGAAATCTCCCCCGGTCGATGATTGGCGCAGTGCTGGCCGTCATTGCCCTCTACGTCCTGATCAATCTCGCCTTCCTTCACGTGCTGCCCTTCACCCAGCTCGCCGCGTCGCAGCTGGCAGCCGCCGATGCGGCGCAAGTCATGTTCGGCGCGCGCGGCGGCGACCTCGTGACCGTTCTCTCCGTGCTCTCGCTGGTGAGCATCACGAACGCGACGTTCATGCAGACGCCGCGCATTCTCTATGGCATGAGCCGCGACGGCCTGTTCGTGCCTGGCGCGACGATCGTCAATCGCCGAGGGACGCCGACCGTCGCCCTGATGGCGTGCGGTGTTGCGGCGATACTGCTGGTCTTGAGCGGGACGTTCGAGAAGCTCCTGGCCATTACGGCCGTTTGTTTTGTCATCATGTACGGTTCCGGCTTTGTGTCGCTCCTCGTGCTGAGACGCCGGGAGCCAGAATTGCCGAGGCCGTTCAAGGCATGGGGTTATCCCTGGACAATCGTCGTCGTCGTGGCGCTGTCGCTTGTCTTTCTGGGTGGAGTCGTGACGAGCGATCCGGCCGATAGCGCCTACGCGCTCATCGCGTTGGCGGCGAGCTACCCGTTCTATCTCCTTGTCAGGAGACTGAATGCTCCACGTCACGTGGGATGATCGATGTCACCAATCCCGAATATCATGCCCGACGCTCGGTCCATCTCGCGGCCTGGTCTGTTGTTTGTACACTTTGAAATGCAACCACGGTCATGCGCTCGGCGTTCGTGCCAGACACCCTGCCGGGCCGGGCGCCGGGCGAGGGCTATGGCCTCAGCGTCCGAGTGGTCACGAACCCTGTGGCGCGAAACACGTTTCTCTCGCAAGGCAGCTTCGGGTGGAGTGGCGCCTTCGGCACGCACTTCTGGGTCGACCCCAAGGAGAAGATTGTCGGCCGAGAGCCGCGACCGAACCAACTGAAGGAGAGCGCCTACTCTTCCTGTTCACATGGACTCGTCCGCACTCGGTCCGTAGATGGCCGGCACCGTCGACCCCATCGGGCGCAGGTAAGTGGAGAGCTGTCCCCGGTGGTGGATGAGATCGAACAGCACGCCCCACGCGGTGGCGTAACCGGTCTCTCGAAACGCCTCCTGACCTTCGAAAATGAACGGGACCGGCCCTTCTAGTCGCGCAACGTCCAAATCGCGGAGTCGTTTGGCGAGGTCCTCGTGGCGCAGGTCGTAGATATCGAGAATTTCCTGAACCGTCGAGGGGGTTGAGACCTCCACCCATTCGAAGACGCCTTTCTCGAGAGCCTCGACCAGGGCGATTTCCTCGCGGACGATCAGCCAGGCGATCTCACGGGCGGTGCGTGCTTTCGGATCGGCCCGGTAGTCCGACCGCGCTTGCGGGATGCGCGAGATCACCTTGCGTGTGGCGGGTGCCTCTTTTTCCCAGAACTTCAGAAACAGCGCTTTTTCGTCCATATCGTCCTCCTGACTGCGTGGTGCTCAATCAGCGCACCGGCGACGATAAGCGAACATAAAACGAAAGTCAAGCTGATAGGCTGCTGAAAAACGCAGCCCGAACTGACAATTCAAAAGTTGGAACTTAGAAGGTTTTCAGGAATTCAATCAGTGCATTCTTGTCGTCGTTGGAAAGGTCTGTCCCGAATAGATGGCCTCTGTTCACGACCAGGTCGGGACACTTGCTCAGCTCGAGCAGCGGCTCGACCAGATCGCCGAACACCTTCCGGGCATCGTCGTTGGTCGCATTTCCTCCCAGCGCGTGCAGACGCTGGAGGAGCTTCACGAGCAGGGCGGCGACCTTCGAAGCGTGCAGCGCTTTTTTCGCCGGATCCGGATCTTCCTCGAGCAGCTTCAAATTCGAGAGAAGTCCAATCGGCGTGCCGGGAGGAATCGGGCCGATTTGGATCCCGTCCTCCGAGAACAGAGATGGAAAGAGCGCGCGTTGCGCAGTCAGGGTCTTCTGCAGGAAGTCCGGAAGGTAGCCGGTGCTGACCTTCAGATACACCCGTTCGTCGCGACGCCCGGGCGCCAGGCGATCGCCCACACGATCGATGACACCGGGAATCCTGTCGCCGAGGACCGAGTCCTTGTCGCGATCCTGGGGCCATAGCATCTTGTGGATCGAATCGTCGAACGATCGCATCCTCGCGTCGACCGACGGACTCTCCTCGAAACGTCCCATGGTGTTGTTCAGCAGGAACGGCGCCGTCGACCACAGGCTGACGAGTGAGGGTGGGCGCGTATAACCACGGCCGCCGGCGGGCATGTCGTAGGTCCGCGGTTCCCCGGTGAACGGCTGGTACCACGTAATCTGACCGACCGATGGGAGCTCCTTGTAGGATTCCGAGGAGAAGTTGTCCCAGATGTTGTCGCGGATCGCGTTGGTCGCGAGCGGGCTGCAGGCGTTGGTTTGCAGCAGCGTGACCGGGACCCTGAATTCGGCCGACAGATAGTTGTCCTCGAGGAAATCAGGCGCCGCGACGATGTCGCGCATTTTCTGCTTGAACTCCGCCGTCTGGGTCCATGCCCAGTAGCTGTTCCAGCAGTCCATGTAGCCCTTGCCGGCGCACCCTGCGGGATCGAGGCCGGGCGCCGCCGGCGGCAGCTTGCTCGAATGGCAGCGCGCGCAGGTTTCGGCGAACGCCACCTTGCCGCGCGTCAGGACCTTGTCGTCCTTCGTCTGGTGCGCGGTGCCGCCGGGCGCATCCGCCAGATGATGCGCAGACGTGGTCCTGAGAAAGAACCGCGCCATATCGAGGGTCTGGGCTTCGGTGGCCTTGAAATACGCAGAGTTCTTGCGTGCCACTTCGATCTTGATCGGCGAAATCGGCTTGCCGCCGATCAGCGCGTTGAAATGCGTGAGCCATTCCTCGCTGAACGTGCCGATGTTGAGATAGACGCGGTTGAGCGCGCCGAGCGCGCCGACGGAATCCGATCCGTCCTTGAGGACACGAGGCGTCCAGACGGTGTCAGGCTTCTCGAACAGCGGCAGCAGCGGACCGTCCGTGAGGTAGTCGTTGAACTGATGATTGTCCAGCTCCCCGCCCTTGAGCGTCTCCTTCCCCCAACGCCTGGCTTCGAACAGGCGAGGGCCGAGCAGGTAGACCGCATTCATCGTGCGCGGGTTGTTGATGCTGTCGGTCGAGACGAACGAGGTGTCGAGCGTGCCCGGCCGCGACGTGTGAAACAGCTGAAACGCAAAGTTCGTGTCGTCCGCCTCTTGAAAGAAAATCCGATCGACCCAGAAATACTGTGAGCCGACATTCGAGCTCAAGTTGGCCCACGCCGGATTGTTCGGATCTGCCGGCGGGTTGATCGGGTTGGGCCCCACGTGGCACAGCGCGCACGACATGCCGAGCCGGTAGGGACGGACGAGGTTCTTGTCCTTGGAGTAAGTCGAATCGGTATAGAACTTCTCGGCGTCCCACCGCTCGGCCGCGCGCTCGTCGAACTCCGGGTTCGGAAACAGCCGGAACCCGACGATGCCGGTTCCGTATCCGTAAAACGAGCCGGTGTCGAACGTTTTGCCTTTCAGCGTTTGACCGCGCGACCCGATCTTCACGCCGGGGTACTTCTCCGCATTTTCGAACGGGTCCGGTCCACAGTCCGGCTTTCGCTGGTCCAGCCACAGACCCCAACGTTTCGCGTCTGGGCCGGTCGCTTTTTCGTAGCACGGTTCGTTGACCAGCCCGAAATACTCCCATCGGTTCTGACAGCTCTTGTCCGCCAGTCGGCCCGGCTCGCAGGCGCGGCTGTACTTCTGCGTCGGGTGGGAAGATACGACTTTGAGAAAGTCGACGGCGCCCACGCTCGTGACACCCAGCGTGTTCCAGAGTCGGTCATCGCCGCCCGTCCACACCAACCAGGTGTTGCGGCCCTTGATTTCTTCCGGAGACAGCTTGATCGGGCCGCTCCGGTCCTGATCCATGTCGTGGAAATAGTCTTCGTCCGCCGCGTGGAACGACGCCGCTTCGCGAGCGGGATTGGCGGACAGGGCCTCGTCCAGAATGTGTTCCGACTTCCCGTATTTGAACCAGGCGAAGCCGAGGGCGCCGGCGATGGCCACCGCCAGCACCAGACGAAGGACAATTCTGCCGCTCATGGGTCGGGTCATGGCTGCCTCGTTCGTCGCGTCGTATCGCGGCTGCTCATGATGCAGGGCGCAGCCAACGGGAGGCCCGGTATCGCGCCACCGCGCGATCAACTCAGTCGGTTTGCAGCGCGAAATAGAGGGCGGGCTTGTTGTCCCAATACACCCGGCCCAGGTAGATCCCCGGCCCGATCAGGCGTATTTCGTCGCGAACCCACTTGGCGACAAGAGACGTCTTTGAATAGTCGATCACGATGCATTCCCGGCCATCGATGAGGCTTGGTCCCTTGTACACCTCGGCGACGATGGCGTTCAGTCCAAAGGCGAGGATCCGATTGCGCAGGACGCCGTGCGGGCCGTCGAACGATTTGCCCTGCCACACGAACAGATTGACCGCTTCCGCGATGTCGTGCGTGTACACGGTGCCGGGCGCGACAATCGCCGTGCCTTTGGCAGGACCGTTGGGAATTGGACCGCTCTCCGACTGCCCGAACAGTTGCTCGAGCTGCGCCGCTGTTTGCGAGAGCAACATGGGGACGTCCCAGGCCATCAGTGCACCTCTCAGAAAGGTAAACGTCATTGCCGTCGATCCGGAACGAGCGAGTGGCCCGTATCCGCTGAAGCAGTACCACTCGACCCCGTCGTTGCCGCTGGGGGTCGCCACCGAGGACACCGTTCCGCCGGTGAACGTCGCACATCCACCAGCACGGTTCGTCGCGCGGCGCTACGACGCTTTCAGAAGCGATACCCTGACGGCTGCAGGGACGTCGATCGCTACAAAACGCTCGGCCGGGAACGAGTCATCCTCGCCGCTCTCGTCGACGACGCGGAGGTCGCCGTCCTTCTCGGCATTCTTGTCGGGCAGGACGACATAGATCTTGTGGCGCTCGAGTGAGGCCATGAGGAACCTCTTGCGCTTGAATTCTTTCTTGCCGATGCCGTGTGCTTCATACCAGTGCAGTTCGGCCAGTCGAACCCGGCCATCTCTGATTCGGATTCGAGCGACGCCTTTCATCTTCCTCCAGCGGCCCTTGCCATACAAGCGCCGCAGCCTCGGCAGCCCACGAAATGCTCCTCCCGGTGGCGATGGTCTCGACGTCGGTCAGGTCGTCGACTCGAAGTCCATCCAGATGCGATCGCTCGGCACGGGTTACCGGCCGGCAAGGATGACGTCGGCCGCTTTTTCGGCGATGAGATAGACCGCGCTCGCGATGAAGAAGCCGGGAATGCGCGGGAATACCGACGCGTCGACGACACGCAGGTTGGTCGTGCCGTGGACGCGAAAATCGCCGCCGACGACCCCGCCGCGGTCGGCCGGGCCGATCGCGCACGTCCCGCACGCGTGATGTCCCCATGCGTGCTCGCGCACGAACTGCCCGAGATCCTCGTCGCTCTGCCGGTGAGCACCGGGCACGTGTTCGGTCGAACCGATGCCGTGGGCACGCACTTTGTCGTTGAGGCGACGCACGAACCGTATGCCTTCCACCATCGCCCGCACGTCCTCGTCGCCGCCCCCGGTGAACTGGTTGAAATTGATGTTCGGCGGCTCGAGCGGATCATCGCTGCGCAGCGTCACCCGGCCGGCGGCGTTCCTGGTGTGCGCTTTCAGCACGACCCAGGTCAGGAAATTTCGCTCCCTGCCAAAGTCGGCGGAGTACCCGGGCTTGTAGCCGTCGAATCGCGCCAGCAGCGCCATGCAGAACAGGTCGGGCAGGGCACCCGCCTTCGACGAGCGCGTGAAGACGGTGAGCACCGATCCGTTGGTGGCGTACAGCCCCGTGCGCCGCGTCCGCCACTTTCGATACGCCTCATCGTCAGAGCCAAAGGTCACGCCCTTGTAGATGTCCCACTCGGAGAAATCCATCTGCGAAACGACGCCCATCTCGTAGCGATCCTGCAGGTTGCGGCCGACCCCCGGCAGCGCCACCAGTTCTGGAATGCGCTGTTCGCGCAGCACGTCGGGAGGACCGATGCCGGACAGCATCAGCAGCTGCGGCGAGTTGAACGTCCCGCCCGCGAGAATCACCTCGCGCGACGCGTAGACGGCGCCTGGCTCCCCGGAATCCGGATTCGGCGACACGTGCGCGCGATACAGTCGCGGACCCTTGCGGATCTCAACGCCGTACGCGCGTCGATTGTCGTCGAGCAGCACGCGCGTCGCCACCGTGTTGAGGCTGACGGTGAGCAGGTCGGGGCGGCGCCCGGCCACGTCCAGCACGCGTTCGCGCGTGCCGTAGCGGCTGTGCCGTTTGGTGGTGAGCGGGAGGTACCTGATGCCGAACGCATTGTCGGTGACGAGGCGCCAATCGTTCGGATCGAACAGACCTCGAAGGAACCAGCGCAGGCGCTGCAGCGGATTGCCGGCTTCCGCGAATGCTTCGGCGGCCGACTCAATCACCACGCGGCGGAGCTTTCGGTCGGTGAGCGCTTCGAGGGGAATGGCATGTTCGGTCGGCAGCCAGCCTCCCCATCCGTGCCGCGTCGGATTGATGCCGAGGCGGGCCAGCCATCGGTAGAGCGGTCGATGACGGCAGTCTTCCAGCATCTCGAAGTAGCGGCGCATGGAGCTGGCCGCCCACGTGCGGTCGCCGGTGAGCTCCGCGATGTAGTCCCAGTCCGCGTTGTGCGGGTAGACGAAGATCATCGCGTTGTGCGCGGTACAACCTCCGAGCGTGCCGGCCCGCGGATAGAAGATGCCGTCGACGTCGCGGTCGCCGACGCGCGCCGTGTAGTTCGAGTCGCGCCGGTCGAGCGATGGGTCGGCATGATGCTGGACGAAGAAGTTCCAGGAGAGCGCGTCGTTCTCCGACGCGAAGGCGTGAAATGCCGGCACATCGTAGTCGCCCGGCAGGCGCGGCGCGGCGGGCGCGATCGGGTCGCCGCCGGACAAGCCCTGGGGATCTCCGCCCGCCTCGAGCAGCAGGACGCGCCGCCCGGATTCCGCGAGGCGCGCCGCCAGCGTGCCGCCTCCGGCGCCGGAGCCGACAACGATGTACTCGTACTGGTCGTCTTGAACGTCCGGCAGTGCGGGCATCGCGTGTGCGGGCCATGTTATTACGGCGGCTGGGATTTCAGCGAGCGCCGTGGCGGCGTCAGGATGAAATCGACGCCGACCGCGTCACCTCCCTATTGCATTCCAATAGAGACAGTGGCACCGCCGAAATTCTCGCGCGGTTCCTGGCGCCAAGCGAGACTTAGCTCACTCCATCCCTTCGATGTCGCCGAGGTCTTTGAGGCGTCCGGTGGCGCGTTTGTTCCGCAGGAACGAGGCCCGTCCGATGAAGTCGACTTCGACGTCGCCAAAGGGACGCTGTACGCGATCGAGCCACGCCTCGCTGAACGTGATTCCGGTGAGGTCGGTAAGGATGTCGATTCGGCCGGGCGGGACACCGATTTGGTAGACGACGCCGGGCGTGGCGAAGTCTGCGTCGGAGATGTCGGCGAGCGGAGCTCCGAATTCGTCCAGCGCGCGCAGTACGCGCTTCGCATTCTCGGGAGTGGCTTCAACCCAGACATCGAGGTCGCCCGTCGCGCGTGGCCGTCCGTGCAGGGCCAGCGCATAGGCGCCGACGATGAGGAAGCGGACGTCAGCGGCGGCGAATGCGCGCAATAGATCGAGAAAGTCCGGATTCATCGGGGAGGTCATCGGGGAGGTCGTCGTGGAGGTCGTCGTGGAGGTGAGTGTGCAGACGCCAAAGTTCCTGACTGAGCCGCCACACGTGGAGGATGCGCTCCGCTTCGGGCACCTGCATCCAGTACTCGAGATCGTGCCCATCGGCCTCGGCCGCAGATGCGAATCGGCGCACGGTGACGCGACCCGCGCGCGGAGCTCTCTCGGTTGCCATTCGCTCCTGAATTATCGCCCGAATCCGTCAGCGGAGGGCCGATGACGCAGCTCAGCGTCTGGCTCACTCGCCTGGCGTCGGTAGATCCATTGATCGCGCTCCGCGCGCGGGAGGCGGACGTGACACGCTAGTTCCCTGGACCGCTCAGGGTGGGCGTGAGCTCAAGCAGTCGCGGCGCTCGCGTTCACGCGTCGGTCCTCATCGCCGCGGCGTACCGTTCGCCGTTCGCGTCCGCTGCGGCGGTCGCAATTCTCGCCCATCAGTACCCACCCGCCGGACGAGAATTCCTCGGCCAGTTCGATCTGGTAGGCCTGAACCGCATCCACGCCGTCGAAGGTGTAGCGCGCGCGGGTGGTGCCAGGACCACTGACGCTGAGGACCGTCGGGCTCGGGCAGGCGATGCGAATACTCTCGTCCCCTTTGACGAACAGCCAGGAGGATGCATTCATAAGATGACAAGGTATCGTGTCGGCCCTCAGGATGCTACTGGTTTCGCGGCGCAAGACGGGTCAGCGTGCACACTGACGATGCCGGCGCCAGGACGACGAATCTCGGCGGTCGATGGGCGACATTAGACGCTAGAATCAGACCGATCGATGGCAGGGGGTGGAGGGGAGATCATGAAGCTTGGGCGTGTGTTGAGCCTCCTTTTGGTCTTGGCTGCCGCTGGCCGCAGTGACAACAGCGGTGGGACCACCACGCCGACGGCATGCGGGTACAGTCTCGCGGCCGCCACCCAAGCGGCACCGGCGGGAGGGGGCTCTTTCGCGGTCACGGTGACGAAGGCCTCCGGCAGTTGCACGTGGACCGCGTCCTCGGACGCCAACTGGATCACATTCAACGGGGCGTCGACGGGAACTGACACGGGGACCCTCACACGTGCGGCATCCAGCGAGGGCATTCGTCATTTCCAAAGCGTCACCACGAAAGCACGAAGTCACGAGGGCATCAAAGATACTGATTTTTCGTGTTTTCGTGGTTGCATGTGGGCTCTAGAAATCAGTGGGACCACGAGGTCGGCTCGTGGTCGTGAGACGTAGGTGGCGGCGGAGGCAAAAATGAAAATGAGGATCGGTGTGTCTGGCGTGTTCGCGATCGTTGCCGTGGTCTCGCCGGCGCTCTCGGCGCAGTGGGCCTCGCACCCCAAATCCGGAGCGCCGCGCACGGCCGATCGACGGGTGAATCTCGAGGCGCCTACTCCGCGAACTGCCGACGGCAAGCCAGATTTTTCGGGACTGTGGGAGAGCGTTCGCTCCGGGAGCGGGCAGCAGATCGTGGGCGTCGACCCTCCACCGCTGAGCAGAACGAGCCAGTTCTGGAACATCGGCGCGGGCCTCGCGGGGGACCTCCCGCTTCGTCCGTGGGCGTCGGAGCTGCGCAGCAAGCGGGTCGCCGAGCTGAGCAAGGACAATCCGGACGCCCACTGCCTGCCGATCGGTTTCACCCAGCTTCACAACCATCCGCAGCCGCGGAAGATCATCCAGACCCCGACGCTCATCGTCATGCTGTATGAGGCCAACGGAGGGATCCGGCAGATTTTCATGGATGGCCGGCCGCTGCCGACCAACGATCCACAGCCGTGGTGGTACGGCTATTCTGTCGGCCGGTGGGAGGGCGACACGTTGGTCGTCGAGACGGTCGGCTTCAGAGATGGCGGGTGGCTGGATGTGAACGGCGCACCGCTGACCGACGCGGCGAAATTGACCGAACGATTCCGCCGAGTGAACTACGGCAATATCGAAATCGACGTCACCGTCGACGATTCCAAGGCGTACACGAGGCCGTGGACGGCGGTGAAGATGCACCACCGCCTGCTGCCGGACGAGGAACTGATCGAGTTCGTGTGCGGCGAGAACGAAAAATCGAGCGGGCACTTCCAGAAGTGAGAACGCTGCCGCATGCTGGTCGGCGGAATAATCTGTCCATCGAAGGAAGGACGCCATGAGAAAAGTCCTGCTGCTCGCCACGCTCCTGGGCCTGTCGTCCGCCATGGCATCGGCTCAGACCGCGGACGAGCTCGTCAACGACGGCAAGAACACCGACAACGTCACGACGCAGAGCATGGGCTACGACCGAAAGAGTTATAGCCCCCTCAAGCAAATCACCAAAGCCAACGTCAAGCGGCTCGTTCCCGTCTGGAGTACGAGCCTGATGAACGACGCAGGCGAGCTGGCCGCACCGACCATTTACAACGGTGTCCTGTACGCCATCAATGGCAAGTGGACGTTCGCGATCGACGTCGAAACCGGCAGGCAAATCTGGCGGACCGCGGTCGAGCTCGAGCCAGGCGTACAGCGCACGGCGATCACCCGGGGCGCGGCGACGATCTACGACGGCAAGCTCTTTCGCGTGACGATCGACAACCACATCCTGGCGCTCGACATGAAGACGGGCAGGCAGGTGTGGAACCAGCGGTTCGCCGATTGGAAGGAAGGCTACTACGCCACCAGCGCGCCGATCGTCGCAAACGGCGTGGTGATTTCAGGAATGGCCGGCGGCGAGAGCACCACGCGCGGATTTCTGGATGGATGGGACCCCGCCACGGGCAAGAAGTTGTGGCGCAGATACACCATTCCCGCGCCCGGAGAGCCTGGCTCCGAGACCTGGCCCAAGGACGACGCCTGGATGAGGGGCGGCGGGCCGACGTGGCGTTCGGGTTCCTACGATCCGCAGCTCGATCTCGTTTATTGGGGGACGGGCAATGCGGAGCCGTACAACCCCAAGCCGCGTGGGGAGCTCGATAGCCTGTACACCTCGAGCGTGCTGGCGATCCGGCCCAAGACCGGTGAAATCGTCTGCCACTTTCAGTACACGCCGAACGACGTCTACGACGTCGACGGCACCGACGAGAACGTCCTGGCCGACATCCAGGTGGCCGGACGGCCGCGAAAAGTCATGATCCAGGCCAACAAGAACGGTTTCATGTACGTGCTGGATCGGACCAATTGCAAGCCGATCGCCGCCAAGGCCTTCGTGAAGGTCAACTGGGCGAGTGGCGTCGACCTTGGCACCGGGCGACCGGTCTTGACGGACGTGTACCGGCGATTCCTCGACGGTGAGGAAGTCGAAGTCTGGCCGCAGCGCGGTACGAACGCGGTGCCGATCGCCTTCAATCCGAACACCGGGCTGGTGTATGCCAGTTCGTGGAACCTGCCGCGCATTCAGAAGCTCGCGCCGCCCAAACCAGAACTCGTTCTCGGTTCGGACACCACGGGCATCGTCAGCCGGCTGGTCGAGATCAAGCCCGGAGACGTTCTCGGTCATCTGGTGGCGCTCGACCCGCTGACCGGCGCGAAGAAATGGGAGGTCCCGTTGACCGATTTTCCGAGCTCGGCCGGTATGCTGGCGACGGGCGGCGGCCTTGTATTCACCGGAAAGCTGAGCGGTGAATTCGTGGCGCTCGACGAGGCGACCGGCAAGACGTTGTGGCAGTTCAGGACCGGCTCGAGCATCAATTCGACGGCCATCACCTACACGCACAAAGGGCGGCAGTACGTGACCATCGCGTCGGGTCTCGGTGGCGGCCTGGCCAGGCGTTTTGCCGCCGACAAGATGCCCACCGGCGGTTCGATGTGGACGTTCGCCTTGATGCCGGAGTGAATCGATTCCGGTTGCAAGGGCCGTCCGTTGGATCGGCGGGTGAGGTAGCGTCTCAGTTTCGAGGTCAACTACCGGGGTCACCGAGATCACCGAGAAAAATTCTGAGGTCCTACGTCGGTGCACTCGGCGTGCTCGGTGGTAAACGTCAACCCGACACACGACGTGCGCCAGATCGGTTTGACATGCCCGTTGGTGAACCCTAGAATCGGGCGCTTCCACTCCTCTTGGAGACGTTCATGAGTAAAGCTTTCGTCGTTCTGATTGGCGCGTTCGCGTGTGCGCTCTCGCTGGCGGCTCAGGCGCCGCAACAGCCAGCACCGGGCAGGGAGCCCGCCTGGGCATTTCCAGCTATCAACGGCGCGGCCCCGGCTGAAGATCCGGGCCCCAAGAGTCTGCCGGGCAGCTCGAAGAGTTATACGCCGGCGCAGATCGACGATCTGTCGAATCCGCCCGACTGGCTGCCGGACGAGCATCCGCCGGCGCCGTCGATCGTTCAGAAAGGGCACGGAGCGGCGCTGGCTTGCGGTGCCTGCCATTTGATGTCCGGGGAAGGGCACCCCGAGTCGGCCGGCATGACCGGCTTCACGGCCGAGTACATCGTGCGGCAGATGGCCGATTTCAAGAGCGGCGCGAGAAAGGACGCGGCGCGGATGAACGCGATCGCAAAGGACCTCTCTGACGAGGAGGTCCGACAGGCCGCCGAGTGGTTCGCCAGGCTGAAGCCGGCCGTCTGGACCAAGGTGACCGAGGCGGCCATGGCGCCCAAGACCTTCGTCGGGCAGGGCCGCATGCGCTTTGTCCAACCGGGAGGCGAGATGGAGCCGATCGGCAATCGCATCATCACCGTACCGCTCGATCAGACCAAAGCACGTCTCCGCGATCCGCATTCGGGCTTCGTTGCGTACGTCCCGGTGGGAAGCATCGCCAAAGGAAAGGCGATCGCCGAGACCGGTGCCTCCGGAAGAACGGTGACCTGCTCGATCTGTCACGGCGACGGCTTGAAAGGTCTTGGCAACGTGCCGAGGCTGGCGGGACTGCATCCGATCTACATCGCGCGTCAGTTGTATCTGTTCAAGGACGGGACGCGAAACGGCGGCGACGCGCAGTTGATGAAGAAGCCTGTGGCGAGAATGACCGACGACGACATCCTCAACGTGTCGGCGTACCTGGCCTCGCTTGCGCCGTGACAGCTGACCGAGTGCCCGTGCTCAACCGACCCAAGTGAAGAAGTCTCCCGTGGCCGTCCCTGTCGGCGTGGTCGGCCTCGGCATCATGGGCTCGGCCATGGCCGGCAACCTGTTGCGCGCTGGATTCCGCGTCGTCGGATACGACGTGCTCGCGCGACGCCGCCAGGATCACCGGAGAGCCGGCGGCACGATTGCCTCGAGCCCCGCGAGTCTCGGCCAGCAGGCCGACATCATCGTGTGCTCGCTTCCTTCGTCGGATGCGTTGCTGCAGGTCTCGGAAGAGATCGCCGCCTCCTCGCGCCGGCGACGAATTGTCGTGGAAACCAGCACGTTGCCCATCTCGGTCAAGGAGGAGGCCCGTCGTCGTCTGGCGGCGCATCAGGCGATTCTTCTCGATTGCCCGCTGAGTGGCACCGGCGCACAGGCGAAGATTCGAGATCTCGTCGTGTACGCAAGCGGCAACCGCGCAGCGTATCGCCGGGTCGTGCCGGTGCTCGACGCCGTTTCCCGCGCCCACTATTTCATCGGTGCGTTCGGAACCGGCTCGAAGATGAAATTTGTCGCCAACCTGCTGGTGGCGGTGCACAATGTGGCCGCCGCCGAAGCGCTCGTCCTCGCGATGAAGGCGGGGCTGGATCCGGCGATGGTGGTGAAGGTTATCGGCGACGGCGCGGGCAGCTCGCGAATGTTTCAGGTGCGCGGACCGATGATGGCGAAGGGAGACTACTCCGAGGCGACGATGAAGCTCGACGTGTGGCAGAAGGACATGAACGTCATCGCCGATTTCGCCCGGGAAGTGGGGTGCCCGACACCGCTGTTCGCCGCCAGCGCTCCGATCTATGCGGCCGCCAACGCGATAGCCAGCCCGCACGACGACACCGCCGCCGTGTGCCTCGTCCTGGAACGAATGGCCAATCATCTCAGGAAACCTCAGAATTAGGGCCCAGAAGCACCGGGCATTTCCCTTGGTGTTCGCAGGCTCGCAGAGTGGGAGACCTCAATGCGTTTAACAAGAACGATGATCGTGCTGAGTCTGGCAGGAACGGCCGCGCTCATCGCCGGCCGTCCGTTCGTATCCGCTCAACAGCGCGGACAGAACGCCCCGACGAGGGTCGCGGCGGTGCCGAGCGAGAAAGGCGGCCAGGACATCTTCGGCGCCTATGAGGCCGTCCCGGGCTGGCCGAAGAAGCTGTCCACTATTCCGGGACACGGGCCCTGGACCTTCGGTGCGGGCCAAAGTGTGTTCGCCGAGAGCCCCGACCGCATCTACGTCGTGCAGCGCGGGGAACTGCCGGAGATTCCGCGTCCGATGACCAAGAAGTTGTCGGATCTCGGTCCGAGTATCGGCTTCCCGATCGGCCGGCTCCCATGGCGGGATGCGACCACCGCCAGCCCTCCGGGCAACGGCGGCAGCGGGCAGCTTGCTGAAGGAGGCATGGAGGCCTGGGGACGGCAGAACAAGATGGGCGTTGATGCCCGCTGGGAGCACTGCATCCTGGTATTCGACGGCCAGGGCAACCTGCTGCCCGAGACGGCCAATTGGATGCAGTGGGACGCGAGTCTGCAGCGGCCGCATTTCATTGCCATCAGCCCATACGACCCGGAGAAGAATGTCTGGCTCGTCGACGATCACAAGCACGTGATCTACAAGTTCACGCACGACGGTAAGACGAAGCTGCAGACCATTGGCACCTACGGCGTCCCCGGCGCGGACGACACGCACTTCAACCGGCCCACGTACATGGACTGGCTACCAGACGGTAGCTTTGTCGTGGCTGACGGCTACAACGGCACACGCGTGGTGAAGTTCGACAAGAATGGGAAGTATCTGATGGCCTGGGGTGAAAAGGGGTCCAACCAGAACGACACGCGGCCCGGCTATTTCAATAATGTCCACGGCATCGCGGTGGATTCAAAAACGCGCCGGATCTTCGTCAACGACCGCGGCAATCACCGGGCGCAGGTGTTCGACGAGAACGGCAAGTACCTCGACTCGTGGCGGTTCGGCGATACGCCGTCGGACGTTCACATGTTCAACATCACGAGCGATGGATTCCTGTGGGCTGCCGACCGCGGCACGAACCGGATTCTCAAGTACGACCTCAGCGGCAATTTCCAATATTCCTGGGGCACATGGGGTGACTTCCCGGGAGGGATGTGGGGCGTGCACGGCATGAGCACCGACCAGGACGGCAACTTCTACGTGGCGGAGGTGGACAACGGCGGCGCGCAGAAATACCGTCCCCGGGCGGGTGCGAACCCGGCGTTTCTCGTCGGGAAACCGCTTCGCGTCGCTTGGAAATAACAGCTCGATGTCGATCTGTACGTATGTTCGGCTTTAGTGGGCGAACCGTGTCTGCTGAGAAAGGCGTGTCGGGAGGCCAAGTGCGCCTCCCGCCAGTGTGTGAAAGGTTTGTTGTCGCAGCCCAGAGTGGGCGACGAGCGTGGTGCTGTCTTCTATAGCAAGTGCGGTGCCATGGTTTCACCGAGACGCCCCCGCCAAAGTTCCTCGCAAATTTGCGAGAGTTTCAGCAGACGCCTGAGGAAGTCATGCGAACGCGCGGCACGGATGGGTAAGCCACAGGCAGGTATGAGCAGTCGGAGGCTCAGGCGTGTGCAGTACACCACCACGATGCAGCAAACGCGAGAAATCGGAGCAAATCGCATTTGGGCTCGACACGCCGTCAAGAACTGACGGCATGGTCACGGTCAGGGTACGCGTTGAATCAGGCCCCACGCGGCGGTCGGCGGGCGTCCTTCGCGTGCACCGCGTCCGAGAGTGAAGGGAAAGCTGACGGCACGAATGAGTCGCTTTTCCGACATGGCAACCGATACGACGTCAGCGGAGCGACGGCCGGTCGGCGGACGCCGGTCGCGGGCTGGAAAAGCCATCAATCACGCGACCGTCGAGCCGCTTGCCGAGGACGCTTATCTGGCCGGGCAGTATTTCAGCGGGTCGATTTGCCAGGTGTCGTGTCGGCGGCTGCGGAATCGAACACGATTCTTCCCCCCACCATTGTCATGACCGGTCTGATGTCCCTGATCTGTTCGGCCGGGATCGTCAGGTAGTCGCGATCCAGCACGGTCAGGTCGGCGAGCTTGCCGGGCTGAATCGAGCCGAGGTTGTCCTCCTGGAACACGAAGAACGCATTCCTGCGCGTGAACGCGATCAGCGCGTCCTCGCGGCTGATGGTCTGGGCCGGACGGAGCACTTGCGCGCCGCCGACCATCTTGCCGGTCACCGCCCAGGCGAGCGTCGTGAACGGCAGAATCTGATTGGCGCGCGTGCCATCGGAGCCGAAGCCCCACATGATGCCGCTGTTCTGAATTGTGCGTAACGCCGCCATGTCGTCGGCGGCCTCGCCGAAGACCTCGTGGTTGATCCCGCCATTGATGACGGCCCACGGGTGCACCGCGGCATACATGCCGAGCTTCTTCATGCGCTCGAGGTGCGACGCGTTCAACTGATTGACGTGGGCCAGCGTCCAACGCAGGTTCTTGATCGGATACTCCTTGTGAATCTCTTCGATCTGGTCGAGAAAACCACTGATCGTGTTCGTGAGATTCGCGTGGACGTGCAACGGCAGGCGCGCTTTTGCGATCTCGGTTGCGATCTTGCGCCACTGCGCCAACTGCTCGGGCTTCGGGTCGGAGGTGCGGACGAACATGGGATCGTGCAGCGCTCCGAGGACGCTTTCACCGTAGAAAGTCTGATCGATGTAGCTGTCGCCTTGAAACAGCTTCATCTGCCCGATGCGCGTCAGGAGTTGGTCCCCCTGCCCTCCGGGAGACGTGATGCAGAACACCCGGACGTTGAGCTTTCCTTCAGCGGCCCATTGCTGGTAAATCGGCATCACATCGGCTTCGCAGCCGGCGCTGCCAAACGTCGTGAGGCCCGCCTTGTTCAGGTCGTTGATCATCAGCTTTGTGCTGGCTTCGACCTCGGCCTTCGTCCGCGTCGGCAGCTTGTTGACAAGCTGGCGGAACCCCGCCTCCAGAATTCTTCCGGTCGGCTTTCCGGCGGCGTCCCGCACGACGGCCGCGTCGCCGGGCTTGCTGTCGGCAATCCCAAGAACCTGGAGTGCCTGGCTGTTCAGGTAGGCTTCACGATAAGAGGCCTGCAACAGCACGGGATTATTAGGGGCGATCTGATCCAGTTCTTCGCGGGTAAACGGCCGCTTGTCGTCGGAGAATTGCTCGATCGCCCAGCCGCCGAGATTGAAGATCCATTCACCCGGCTTCACGGCCGCCGCCCGGGTATGCAGCAGTTCGAGCGCCTGCTTGCGCGTGCCGACTCCGTCCCAGCGCACTTCCCATTGCCAGGTCGTTCCGCCACGCAGCAGGTGCATATGGTTGTCGATCAGGCCGGGGGTGACGGCCCGGCCTCTCAGGTCGATCTTCCTGGTGCCGGGCCCGGCCAGCCGTCCGATGTCCTGATTGGAGCCGACCGCCACGATCCGTTCGCCTCTGACCGCCACGGCCTGCGCGATGGTGAATCGCTCGTCGACCGTGATGATCTTGCCGTTCGACAGAATGAGATCAGGAGAGTCCTGTTGAGCGTGCAGCATCGATCGCGCGGCAGCGGATGCAATCAGCACGGCGAAAAGCAGAATCGTCAAGTATCGACGGGTCATGGCGTCCTCCAGGGAGTGGTCACTTCTTCTAGAACGCAACCACGAAAGCACGAAAACAGGAAGTCACCCCAATGGATTCTTCTTGGTGCTTTCTGGTTTTCGGGTTGCATTCGAGTCTACAAACCAGCGGAACAGGTCACGGTCGCCTGACACGCGCGTAATACTTCTCTCGAACAGGCCGCGAGTTTTTTGACCCACAAAGAACCCGAACCTCATCACGAAGTCCCAACCTGAGTTTTCGTGCTTTCGTGTTTTCGTGGTTGCATTTGAAATTCTACCGGGGCGCGGCCGCTCTGGCGGCCGGTTTCGCGAACTTGGCGTCCTCGATCGGCTTGTTGTCCTCGACCTTGGTGACACGCAGCGTCGCGTCCGGCGCCAATTCGGTGCGCGCGTTGGCCGGACTCATGTGAATCACGAACGGAAATTTGACGCCACTGCCCGTGTCCCGATAGTCGTCGAAATCCATCTGAAACGGACTGTTGCCGACCGGCGTCGGCAACACGGTCTGCTTGCGTAGCAGCAAGCCCGATTGGGTGTCGAAGTACAGCCGTTCCGCCGCGTCGCCCTGAGGCACGCCGACGACAACGTAGGCGTCGTGATTGTTCACGCGCTCGATGCCCGAGACGTACATCCGGGCGTACTCCTGCTTCAGGCTGAGCGGCTCGTAAAAATCCGCCGTCCGCTTGGCGCGTGAAATGTCCAGCGCGACGGCGTCGGCGACGCGGCCGGCTTGATCCTGCGACCACGCCGTTGCCCCGTCGAACCCCTGGGAGATCGCGTATGTTGGTGTCCGATAGGTCGTGACGTTGACATTGGGGGCCTTCAGAGACCGCTCGACCATCGCCGGCATCGGGGTGGTTCCTCCGGGCCCTGTCGGAATGTACTGCGTCCCGGTGATCACCCGGCTGGTGACCTTTCGAATCGCCTGCTCGCCGCCCAACGCCTGTACGTATCTGGTCAAGATCTGGTCGACCGCGGGCAACACCGGCTTGGCCGCTTCCACCGGCTCGAGCACCGGGAACACCGGCATGTCGGCGGGCACTGGACGCCCGTTGTGACAGGTGTAGCAGGTCACCACCTGCTTGCCGCCGAACTGTGTCCGGTTGATGTCCATCACCATGGAGATCATCTGGGTCGCCACCGCTTTGGGCGGTTTGACGTCCTTCTCCCATTCGCGCTCGATGTGGCAGTACAAGCAGTCGACGCCCAGGGCGCCTTTCATGAGGTGCATCGACTGATTCAACTGACTGGCGGGCGTGCCTTTGAGCGCCTTGATGTTCTTGTATGCCTGCTCGGCCGTTCGCTCGTCGGCGGCCGGCGGCGCCTGCGCGACCAGCGTCGCGGTCAGCGTTGCGAACAACGCGAACCCGATCAAGCCGCCAATCGTGGGCGCGAAACGCTGTGACCGATCCATCGGCGAGCTCCTTCGTGAGGACCTGTGAGCGGATAGCGTGCGCATTGCCCTCGACTCACAGGCCCGCAGTCTGCGCGGGCTATCGTGACGCGATCGACGATTGAGCGGCGGAGTCGAACACGATTCGCCCGCCCACCATCGTCATCGTCGGTTTGATGTCCTTGATCTGGTCCGCGGGGATCGTGAGGTAGTCGCGGTCGAGCACGACCAGGTCGGCAAGCTTGCCCGGTTGGATCGCCCCCAGATCGTCCTCGTGGAAGACCAGGAACGCATTCTTGCGGGTGTGCGCGATCAAGGCGTCTTCCCGGCCAATCGTCTGTTTGATGACTTTCAGGCCGCCGGGCATCTTGCCGGTCACGGCGAAATATAACGTGGTGAACGGCAGGTACTGATTGGCGGCTGTGGCGTCGGTGCCGAACCCCCACATGATGCCGCTCGCCTGAATGGTGGCGAGCGCCGGCATGTCGTAGGCGCCATCGCCGAACCCTTCGTGCATGATGCCGCCGTTGATGACCGCCCATGGGTGCACGGCGGCGTACATGCCCAGCTTCTTCATGCGCTCCAGCTGGGCGGCGTTGATCTGGTTCACGTGGGCCAGCGTCCAGCGCAGGTTCTTGATGGGGTGTTCCTTGTTCACCGCTTCGATCTGGTCGAGAAACGCGTCGATGGTGTTGTGCAGTTCCGCGTGCACATGCAAAGGCAGACCGGCCTTGGCCAGGGCCATGGCCATGCGGCGCCACTGCGCCAGCTGATCGGGCGGCGGGTTCGACTTGAGCGCGAACATCGGATCGTGCAGCGGCTGGTAGACGCTCTCGCCAAAGAAGACGTTGTCGATGTAGTCATCGCCTTGAAACAGCTTCATCTGGGCGATCTGTTCAATCGAGCGGTCCGCCTGCTCCGGAGTGCCGGCCGCGGCTCCCCCGATGCAGAAGGTGCGGACGTTCAGATGGCCCTGCGTCTTCCATTTCTGAAAGATGTCCAGCACATCAGTGTTGCAACCGGCCACGCCGAACGAGGTGAGGCCGGCGCGATTCATGTCGGAGACCAGCGCTTGACTACTCGCCTCGAGCTGGTTCGCCGCCACCTTGGGAAGTCTGGCGGCGACGGGACGAGTCGCGGCGATGTCGCCTTTGATGATGCCGGTCGGTGCGCCCGCCGCGTCGCGCTGGATCGACCCTTTGACGAAGTCCGCCGGATCGGGCGCGCCCGCTTCGATCCCGAACGCCTTCAACGCGCGGCTGTTCAGGAAGATCTGGTAGTACGACTCCTGCAGCGACACGGGATTGTTCGGCGCAATCTGATCCAGTTCCTCGCGGGTGAAGGGTTTGGGATCGTCGGCGAACTGCTGATGGGCCCAGCCTCCGATATTGAAGACCCATTCGCCGGGCCCCTGTGCTTTCGCCCGGGCCTGGATCAACTCGATCGCTTTCTTTCGCGACTCCACTCCATCGAAACGGAGCTCCTTGAGCCAGGTCTGCCCGGCACGGAGCAGGTGCATGTGGTTGTCGATCAATCCCGGAATGACCGATTTCCCCCGCAGGTCGATACGCCTCGTGTTCGGCCCCGCCAGCCGGGCCAGATCCTGCGTCGTGCCCACGGCGACGATGCGGTCGCCACGGACGGCGACCGCCTGCGCGATCGTGAAGCGCTCATCGACCGTGATGATCTTGCCGTTGGACAGGATCAGGTCTGGCGCTGCCTGCTGGGCGCGCAGCGGAAATACGCCCGAGGCGAGGAGCAGCGCGCCGATGAGCGGGACGCGCAAATTCAGTCGGATCACTGGTCGATCTCCTATTGCTTGACCCTGGATTGAACCACCTAGGACACGAAGAACACGCCGGATTCCCACGGGGGCTTTGTGAGCTTGGTGCTCTCTGTGGTTCAAAATTATTCCCGCCGGTCGGGGTGGCTCATCGCTTCACGTCGTGGACCAGTTCGAAGTACCGGTTGTTCTCGTTGCAAATGTATTCCAGAAGCTCGGTGTCGGGTTGAAACACCAGCGGCTGCGTGACGGTCCACGGCTTCGTGTATGCCTTCGGATCGTCGACCGTGATTTGAATGTCCATGTTCCCGAAGTCCTTGCGGATGAACTTCTCGGTGACATGGAGCTTGTCGGTCGCCGGCTTGCCGGCGTTGTCGAGCCAGCCCTTGTCGTTGAAGCCGCTGGTCTCAACCACGAAGACGTCGCCTTCCCAGTGGCCGAGGGAATAGCCGAACCATGAGGGATTGGGATCCTTGAGAGGCGGGCGCCCGTCGCTGAAGATCTGGCGATACGAGTGCACGGCTTCGTAGAGGATCGCCACCATGCCGGGAACCTGGAGGATCTTGAAGGGATATCCGACCAGATCCGATCGCGGCACGCCGCCGACGATGCAGTTGGCGGTCGGGTCGTCCTTGCTCTGCGTCGAGCGCCGATACTTGTACAGTTCCTCGGCCCACGGTTGGAACGGCACTTCACCGGGCTTGAGGTTCCTCGCGATATCGCCGGTCAACCCCGGTGATGGTCGCCAGAGTCCTGCCAGCTCCGGTTTGCCGTCGTGAGTCCGCGGAACGGGTGCCGACAGGTTCGGTGTGCCGTCCGGATTGCGCGGGATGCCAGCGGTCGGATGGTTGAGCCATTGTGCCGAGACCGAGACGGTTGTCATCAGAACGGCGGATGCCGCCGCGATCATGAGCCGGTGAAAAGTCATGGTCGTCCTCCTGTCTGCACTTGCCAACGGGTCTAGGCTCGGGCAGACTACGCCCGGCACCGATTATCGCTGCGGCTCGAGGGTTGTCAAGGATTCTCTCGTGCCATGAGCCGCCCGTCAAACAGCTCGCAGAGAGGAGCGTACCTATGCGTACTTCAGTGGTCTTCTTCACGGGTGTTCTACTGGGATCGGTGATCGCGACCGGCTTCGCGCAGGGCAACCGGCTGACCGGGGAGAACTACGTGAATCACGTGGGGATGGCCGTCGAGAATTTCGACGAGGCCCTCAAGTTCTACACGGAGAAGATGGGGTTTCGTGAAGCCTTTACCGTAAAAGACGCCGCCGGCAAGCCGACGCTGGCGTACGTGCAGGCCAACCGCAATACGTTCGTGGAACTGCAGCAGGCCAATGCCAACCGTCCGAAAGGTCTCAACCATTTCGGTCTGCACGTCCAGAACTTGAAGGCCGTGGTGGCGACGCTGAAGGAGCGCGGGGTCATGGTCGACGAAGTGCGCGTTCGACCAGACGATTCGTCGGTGGCCAATGCCACCGATCCAAACGGCATTCGAATCGAGATGTTCGAATTCGGTCCTGGCTCGCCGCAGGGCAAGGCCATCGACAGCTGGAAATAGAGTCCAGATTCCGGGGGGCGGGTCGGCCCGACCTGCCCCCGCCCGCTCCTCATTTCCCCGGTGAGTTCCCGACCAGGCGGTCGTAGTCCTTTTCGTTCTCCGGGCACATGTATTCGATCATCTCCGTGTCGGGCTGAAAGATGAGCGGCAGCGTGACCGTCCACGGTTTCGTGTACGTTTTCGGATCGTCGATCGTGATCTCGACGCTGGCATGCCCGAAGTCTTTTCGTCGAAATCGCTCCGTGACGCGCAGACTCTCGCCCGCGGGGTGGCCGCTGTTGTCGAGCCACACATTGTCGTTGAAGCCGGCCGATTCGACGACCAGGGTCTCGCCTTCCCAACGCCCGACGGAGTACCCGAACCACGCCGGATTCGGATCCTTGGGCAGCGGTCGGCCGTCGGTGAAGATCTGGCGATAAGAGTGAACCGCCTCATACAGAATCAACACGATCCCGCTGGTGGCGTGCTGGATCTTGAACGGGTACGGTACGGCGGTCGACCGTGGCACACCTCCCACGACGCAGCGCCCCGTCGGGTCGTCCTTGCCCTGGTTTGCCAGCCGCTGCTTGTACAACTCCGCTGCCCACGGCTGGAAGGGTACCGCGTCGGCCTTCAGGTCCTTCGCGATGTTCCCGATGTAGATGCCCTGGGTCAGCCAGAGTCCAGAGAGGTCCGGCTTTCCGTCAGCCAATTTGGGAGCCGGCGCCGCGAGGTTCGGCTTGCCATCGGCCGTTCGAGGGATTCCTGGCGTCGGATATTTAATCCATTGCGCCGATGGCACGGCGGCCAACAGCACTACCGCCGCGATTGCGATCCACCACGTTTTCATCGCCGCTCCTTCTGCATGTCGTGCCGAAAATCTCGTCGAACTGCAGTCTGCCAACGGCAGAGTCCCACAGTCTCAGCCGAATGGTGCCAAACGTAGACTAGCCCAACCCGACGTGTCCACGTCATTTTTTCATAAGCGCGGCGGTCTGGCCAGCAAGCGATGACCGACGACGTGCGATAATCAGCCCCATTTTTCTGCGAGGTCCCTTCCGCCATGCCCGGATACTGGCTTGCCCGCGCAAAGATCACCGATCCGATTGCCTACAAGAAATACACCGACCTTGTGCCCGAGATCATCAGCCGCTATCAGGGAACGATCCTGGCGCGCGGCGGACGCTATCAAATCATGGAAGGACCGGAGACCTTCCACCGGTTCGTGGTGATCGAATTTCCAACCCTCGAGCAGGCCGTCGCCTGCTTCGAATCGCCGGAATATCAGGAAGCCGCCGCCTTTCGTCGCGCCGGCGGCGGAGTGGTCGAGAACGTGATCGTGGAGGGCGGCGAAGCGACACCTCGGTAACCCAAAAACATTCACCGCGGCGTCGCGAAGTCCGCAGGGTCGGAGCAGAGCGCTGCGCCGATATGGGGCGTTCGCGGCACAGCCTGATTCGCCCAATCGGCCCCACGAACGTTTCGCCGAACGTCGACTTGCCGGCCCCGTTCGGCGGGCAACGAGGTCGACTACGCCGCCTCTCGCGGATGCACGTCGCGCTTGATTTGTTCGGCAGAGGCACGCGTGGCGACGTCAAGATCGTAGGCGCTCTGCAGATTGACCCAGAACGCAGCGGTTGTCGAAAAATAGCGCGCGAGACGCAGCGCCGTGTCCGCGGTGATGCTGCGCCGCCCGTTCACGATCTCGCTCATCCGCGTGACTGGCACGCGAAGGTCGCGGGCCAGTCCGTTGATACTCAACCCGAGCGGCACCATCAGGTCCTCACGGAGGATCTCTCCAGGGTGAACGGGCGGCATTCGACGATTCTTCGCCATGGTCTCTCCCCGAACGCTAGTGTCCTGCGTCCGACGCTTTAGGACGTCTTCCGGGCGGGGCATCCCTC